>JAVRBV020000028.1:0-136749 GCA_034531095.2 Nostoc sp. CreGUA01
TAACTCCTAACTCCTAACTCCTAACTCCTAACTCCTAACTCCTAACTCCTAACTCCTAACTCCTAACTCTTAACTCCTAACTCCCCATACCCAATTGCTAATTTACCACTTGGCTGCCATGACTGCGGGGGTCATCTTGACTTGGTGTTGGTGCTACTGGGGCTGAGAATTTGGAAACTTGTCCGCTAGATTGTCCGTAGGGGAGAGGCGAATCAGTAACCAAAGCCTCTAGGTTGCTAGCCATGATTGTCCGGGGTTGATCGCCGATCGCCTGGGCAGTAGTTTCACCACCCGGCTTCAAAAACACAAAGTGCGGAATCCCATCGACGCGATATTTCAACATTTCTGGCAACCATTTGGTATTATCCACATTCAACATCACAAAATTTAGTTTGTCTGCATATTGTGTTTCCAGTTGAGCAATATCTGGTGCCATTTTTTGGCAGACTGTACACCAATCAGCATAAAACTCCACTAAAGATGGTTTGCCGTTGGTCATTGCGACTTCAAGCGGTGTGGAGGTTTCACTTAATTTCGCTAGGGAAGCTGATGTAGTTTCAGTCCGCAATCCGATGACAAAGGCAACGCTTAGGGCGATCGCAACGATCGCAATTAAAAAGTTTCTCAAACGCTTCCCTAAGCTGGATTCAGACTTTTCGGGAGAATTAACTGGTGAATCCGTACTCATAACAGAATTATTACAACTTATTAAATAGTCTCTTTCAGTTTAGCTGACTCGAACCCTCCTCTTCCCACCTATGGATTATTTTGTTACCTGAGTGCTAAGTAGATAGCCATGATTAAATATAAGATGTCATTGCGAGCGAAGCGAAGCAATCGCAAAGTCTCTGGGATTGCTTCGCTTCGCTCGCAATGACAGAACATATTATATTTAATTATGTCCGTCTACTTAATAAAATGAACATTTGTCGAAATCACGTTAAAACTAATGTGATTTACAGCAAATTGCAAGTTGGTGAGGTACAGATAATCGTAGGGGCACAATATATTGTGCCCCAAAGGATGTACTTCATTTACCTGAAATAGGCTGTAATTTTTCCCATTTCTGTTCTCACAAAATCGCTCCAGTTTCTTTCAAATAAACCCGTGTAAATGGTTCATCTTCACCCAAAGTGTAATCTTCAATTAAGCCTTTGCGACGAATAGAAATATCGTTGCCTTTTCTAATCACCACAGTAGAACCATCAAAAACATCCCGCGCTAACATCATCTCAGTTTCGGTAGGATTATCCAAAACTACGATATTGCTACGTTGGTAAAACATACCTTCTTGCTCTAATATGTCTTCTGCATATTCAGCAATTAACAAATCCAGTTTGGGATGACGCAGCAAAGTTTGGATATTGTTGTTGTATTTTTTGCTTAATACTTTTTTGGAGCGATTTACAAAAACTGCGTCACGACAAACAGCGCCAATTGTCCAGTCGGGATGTTGTGAAAGGATATGGTCAATTGTTGTTTGCAGTTCTTCAACTGAGATTTGATTAAAGCTAATAATCGGTATCCTGGCATCAGTACCAGACTCAAAAAACGTTTCTAAAATATGAGCAGGCACATCAACGCTTTCACCTTCAGAAGGTTTCAAATGCATTAAAATTCCTGGTGCAGCGTTAATTTCCAAGATAGCAAAATTACTCGATTTCCAAGATTCTGCAAGACTTTTGGTGATGACATCAATACCCAAACAAGTCAGTTGAAAGTGTTGGGCAATATCTTGGGCGAGGATGATATTGTCATCATGAACACTATGGGTTGCATTAATGCTCATACCCCCAGCTGAAAGATTGGCGACTTTACGTAGGTAGACAGTTCTACCCTTCTCAATCACAGTGTTTAATGACAAACGCTGTTCGTTTAGGTAGAGTTCCATCGCATCATCCACCAGAATTTTACTCATGGGCGAGGTGGGTGAATCTAAACGTGCAGGTTTGCGGTTTTCTTGACGAATCAATTCGGCGATGGTTAGATGGCCATCACCAATAACCGATGCTGGACGGCGTTCTGTAGCGGCGACGAATTTACCATCGACACACAACAAACGAAAATCGAATCCGGAAATGCTTTTTTCGACAATTATTCGCGGTAAATGGTCTTCGGGAATCGCTGCTAATGCCCTACCATAAGCAGATTCCAGTTCTTTTGCATCTTGCACATCAGCGGTGACGCCAATTCCTTTGTGACCGACCACTGGCTTAACTGCAACTGGGTAGCCAATTTCTCTAGCTGCTGCTAAAGCTTCCTTTTCGGAAAAAACAATATCGCCTTCAGGGACTGGAAAACCTAAAGTTTTCAAAAATGCCTTACAGTCGTCTTTACGGGTAGTAAATTCCGAATCTAGATGACTATCACAATTAAATGTTGTTGCTACCCCCCGGACATGTTTTTTCCCAAAACCGTATTGCATTAATCCTTCTTCCCACAGATAAAATGCGGGAATACCTTTTTCGTGTGCTGTTCGCAATAGGGCGTAGACTGTGGGGCCACCGTAAACAGATGCGCGGAATCTGGCTTGTAGTGTCAGCAGTTGGTCTTCAAAGTCGAAGTCTTCGTCTTGGGTAATGGCTTCAAACCAATCCCAAACAAAGTAAACTACTTCTCTGTTTGTACGTTCGTGTAGGGATTCAATGCTAATTCGCGTAGATTTTGGATATGGCTTGATACCCCAGTGATTGAGGTGCAAATCCATGTCTAATTTTCCGACTTGTGACACCACTTGGGCAAATAGATGAGCATAGGATTCGTAGGTTTGGTCACGCAGGTGGGGATAGCGATCGCCAATCCTTGAAATATAATCCTCAATAGGCAAAGGCTCTCTCAACTCAACTAAAGCAAAATCAAATACTAGTGCCCCTCTATCTAAATAAGGGTTGGCTCCAATATAATGCTTGAAGTTGAAAATATCGAATACATCCGTTCTTCTAGCATTAATGCGGACTAAATCACTACTTTTTTGTTGAACCATTGATTACGAACCTTTGGCTAAACACCCTGAAATTGACACACTGAGTTCGATTACTCAGACTTATTGATTGTCAGGAGTCAGGAGTCAGAATAATTGGAAAATTGATGTTTGTATGCTTCCTTGATTTCATTTAATCGATAGAGCTCGTCTATCCAAGCTTTGTTAATTCTAAATTCCGACTCCTGAATTCTGACTCCTGAATTCCGACTCCTGAATTCTGACTCCTGAATTCTGAATTCTGATTAAATCAAACCGAACCTACCCTAACGATATTACGAAGCATCTTCAACTATCTCAAGGCATAATTCAATTTTTATTCATCAGCAAAAAAAATTACATTCAATTCATCCTGATGAATAATCAAAGATACGACCTTTGAAAGGTGTGATAATTTACCGATATTTTGTATAAATAACTATGGTATTTCCATAGAAAGGGTATTTGAGGAAACAGCAAAGTTATGAATGGCACACAAGCTGCTCTAAGAGATGAAGTTAGGTTACTGGCTGAGGAAGCTTTTCACCGGAAGCTGATTTCTGGGCATGGAGATGGGCCGGACATCAAAGAGTATCAAATTGTCTATCAAGGTAAACCCAGACATCTCCCATTGGAACAAGCACGTTTTTTCTTGAGTAACTTGCTTTATAGAAGCCGCATTCATTAAATAAATAATTCGCTGAAAACTTAGATCCCCGACTTCTTTGAGAAGTCGGGGATCTGGACACTGAGAATTTTCACAAATCAGATAGATTGCTATATCTAGTCAGAATTCAATCACTCAAGTGAGGTACTTGGTAAGGGTACAAAGCTTTGCGCCCCTACAAATTTCTGTACCGCTATCAAAAATCATTCAAATTTGAAAAGAGAATGCTACGGATGGATTTTCAGAATCGAGATGCACAAAGCAACTCCCAATCCAAAATTGTATCATTTGGTTTCATGGCGATCGCAATTTTTCATACTATTTTTTTCAAGTAATCTACCTAAAGGAAGATATTATAATTTTAATTGTCATGGTTTATTGAAATTTATCTCATCAAATCAGGAGTCATGATGTTAGAAAGTAATCCTAAAAAACAATTAGTAATTATTGGCGGAGCTGAAGACAAAGACGGAGATTCCCAAATTTTGCGGGAATTTGTCCGCCGTGCTGGAGGTACAAAAGCCAACATTGTGATTATGACAGCGGCGACAGAACTACCGAGGGAAGTGGGAGAAAATTATATTAGAGTGTTTGAGCGATTAGGAGCCGAGAATGTCCGCATCATTGATACAGAAACCCGCGATGATGGATCTTCGTCTACGGCATTGCAAGCTATTGATAAAGCAACTGGGGTATTTTTTACTGGGGGAGACCAAGCTCGCATCACCAGCATTCTTAAAGATACTGAAATCGATACGGCAATTCACAAACGATTTGCAGAAGGCGTAGTCATTGCAGGTACCAGCGCCGGAGCTGCCGTCATGCCAGATAAAATGATCGTCGAAGGTGACTCCCAAACCAATCCTCGCATGGAAACTGTAGAAATGGGTCCTGGTATGGGATTTCTCCCAGGAGTGGTAATCGACCAACATTTCTCTCAGCGTGGACGATTGGGACGTTTAATTTCCGCTTTAATACTAGAGCCTGCTGTTTTGGGATTTGGTATTGATGAGAATACCGCAATGGTTGTCACCGATAGTCAAATTGAAGTGATTGGTGAAGGTGCAGTCACAATTGTCGATGAATCAGATGCCACATATAACAACATGGGTGAAATTTTGAAGGATGAACCATTGGCGATTTGCGGAGCCAAGCTACATATTTTGCCACATGGCTTTAAATTTGACCTCAAAACCCGCCAACCTATCCTCAATAATGGCTCTGTTGTGCCCAATGTCTCTGTAGGAGTTAGTTGAAAAAAGGGAGTAGGGAGTAGGGAGTAGGGTAAGAAACTTCTTCTATGTTAAGAATTAGTTAATAAACGTTTAATCGAGCAAAATGCAGTCATTATAAAAAACTGGGAAAATTGAAATAATTTCCCAGTTTTTTAATATCGTAGCTGTGTTAGTAACTTGACCATGAAGGCAATTATATTAGCTGCTGGCGTTGGACAACGCTTGGGGAAAGATGGGCAAATCCAACCCAAATGTTTACTGAAGTTTAACGGCAAATCTTTATTAGAGCGCCATTTGAACTATCTTCGTGATTACCAGATAGAGGAAGTAGTAATTGCTGTGGGTTACCAGGCAGAAAAAATTCAGGATGAAATCAAAGCATTAGGAGCCGAAAATTGGGTGAGTACGGTTTACAATCCTGACTATACTAAAGGTAGTGTTATCAGTTTGTGGGCTTTACGTCAACATCTTGCTACTAGTGAAGATTTATTGTTAATGGATGCAGATGTTTTGTACGATCGCCACATTATCGAACGACTCATCAAGACAAATATCTCTAACTGCTTCTTGCTGGATCGAGATTTTGAACCAGGGGATGAACCCGTGAAGCTTTGTGTCAAAGACGGTTATCTAGTGGAATTTCGCAAACAACTAGCTGTGAATCTGGCTTATGATTTTGTCGGCGAGTCGGTGGGATTTTTTCGTTTTGAAAATGCGATCGCTAGTCGTCTCGCCAACCGCACAGAACAATATGTTAGTGACGGACTGCAAAATCAACCTTATGAAGAAGTAATTCGGGAACTGCTGTTAGAAACTCCAGAAGTATTTGGTTACGAAGACATTACTGGTTTACCTTGGATTGAAATCGATTTTCCAGAAGATATTCAACGTGCCCAAAACCAAACTTTACCTCAAATTGAACTAACAGATAATACAAATTCTGCCAAAGAAAGTAAATATTTTTGAGACGAATGTCGTAGGGGTTTAGCAATGTTAAGAGCATGTTTGAAAAGTCCTCTTGTCGGTATCAAAAGTTTTAGATCCCTCTAAATCTCCCTTAAAAAGGGAGACTTTGATTCCGGTTCCCCCCTTTTTAAGGGGGGTTAGGGGGGATCTAAAAGTGCCTAAAGTCACAGCGAAATACTTTTCAAACAACCTCTAAACCCCTACATCGCAGGCGCAGAGATTTTTAGATTCAAAGAAGGCATGTATAACAGAAGCCCTTCTAATCCTCTGCCCTCTGCTTTTTTGGTTACTTGAAAGAACTATTCATAGCCAATTATTTTGTCCAACACGCACTCGGTATTCTCAATCTAAAATCCAAAATTCAAAATCTAAAATGTTATTAACCAAGTGTTCCCAACTGCGGGGATTATTAGAATCGCCCCAACTCGAATTCATTATGGAAGCTCACAATGGAATTAGCGCCCGCATTGTGGAAGAAGCTGGATTTAAAGGAATTTGGGCGAGTGGATTAGCTCTTTCGGCTCAATATGGCGTCCGAGACAATAATGAAGCCAGTTGGACTCAAGTTGTAGAAATGCTAGAGTTCATGTCTGATGTTACCAACATCCCCATTTTATTAGACGGCGATACCGGTTACGGCAACTTTAATAATATGCGTCGCCTAGTTAGAAAATTAGAACAACGCGGTATTGCTGGAGTTTGTATTGAAGATAAACTTTTTCCCAAAACCAATAGTTTTATTAATGGTAGTCGCCAAGCCCTGGCTGATATCGATGAATTCTCCGGCAAAATTAAAGCTGGTAAAGATAGCCAAACCCATGCAGATTTCTGTATCGTCGCCCGACTGGAAGCTTTGATTGCTGGTTGGGATCTTTCGGAAGCATTGCGGCGAGCTGAAGCTTATCATGCAGCAGGAGCAGACGCTATCCTAATTCACAGTAAATCATCCCGTCCCGATCAAGTGCTAACCTTTGCTAAAGAATGGGCGGGACGCTCTCCATTGGTAATTGTACCGACCAAATATTACAGCACTGCTACCGACGTATTTCGCAAAGCCGAAGTTAATTTAGTCATTTGGGCAAACCATATGATTCGAGCTGCTGTTGCTAGTATGCAAGCGATCGCCCGCGAAGTTCAAGCCAGCGAAACTTTAATCAACATTGAAGATGACATCGCCCCAGTCAAGGAAATTTTCCGCTTACAAGGAGCCGATGAACTCCTAGAAGCCGAAAAACGTTATTTTAGCAACGGACGCCACCATACTCAAGCGATCGTTTTGGCTGCTACTAGAGGACAAGAATTAGCAGGATTGACTTTAGATAAACCAAAAGTCATGTTACCCCTTGGAGGTAAACCCCTGCTCAGACTTTTGGTAGACAAATTCAAAAAACTTAGCATTAACGATATCACCGTTGTCGCAGGTTACAAAGCAGAAACTATTGACGTTGCAGGGACAAAAGTCATTCGTAACCCAGATTATGAAACAACCGGAGAATTAGCATCCTTAGCCTGCGCCCAAGCCAGCTTTGCTGAGGAAATGCTAGTACTTTACGGCGATTTATTATTTAGAAGTTACATCTTGCGTGATTTATTAGAATGTCCTGGAGAAATTGTCGCCGTGGTTGATTCTGTCATCAACTCAAAATCAGTTAGCGGTTCCCCTGACTATGCTTATTGTTCAGTTCGAGATGACCTTTCCATCTTCGGACAAGATGTTAACCTGTTGCACATCTCCAAAGCCACCGAAACCCAACTGGGGAATTCCTGCGGACGCTGGATAGGCATGTTACGCTTACGCAGTCAAGGTAGACAATGGGTAAGTGAAGCACTCAACGAATTGCAAACGCGATCGGAATTTAATAATTTGGGTCTACCAGAATTATGCAATTATTTAATCCAACAAGGCAAACCAATCAAAGTACTTTACATTCGCGGTAACTGGTTAGATGTTAATTCTTTAGATGACCTTGATTTGGCGTTTCAATTGAAACAATAGGGATGGGGCATGGGAGATGGGGAGGTGGGGAGGTGGGGAGGTGGGGAGGTGGGGAGATGGGGAGATGGGGAGATGGGGAGGTGGGGAGGTGGGGAGATGGGGAGATGGGGAGGTGGGGAGGTGGGGGGATGGAGAAAAATTAACTTATTTGTTGATTGTAATAACTATATACAAATTAGTAAATTTATTAATTTTTTTTAGGAGGAATGACCCATGTTGAAGAGTGAGCGATTAGATTTACCAGTTTACCTAGAATCTGGTTGTAAGTTTGGTAAAGTTCTAGCGCCACTTCACGATCTAAATATTTACATTTAACAGCAAACTCAATCCAGGTTTGAGTTTCCGCAGCTTCTGTTTCTGAGTCGCTTAACTTAGCGACAAATGCTGCCTCATAACGACGCTTACGCCATGCCTCAGCGAGATTTGCACAAACAGAACGTGAAGATCGACGAATTTGATCGGTTAGAGAATATCGTTCTTCAACTGGAAACTTTTTGGACAATTCAAAAATTTGCATTGCCGCCTCAAATGCCATCTTGTAAACTTCTAAATCTCTATGATTCTTAATGAACTCTATCCCCATATTTCTGATTACATTTGTTCAAGTACAAAAATCCTATCTTAATTGTCTTGACTTTTTAGCCGTATAAACCCTTAACTATGAGTAGCAATAACAGTTATTCAAAAATATCCCCACACCTCCCCACCTCCCCATCTCCCCACCTCCCCATCTCCCCACCTCCCCATCTCCCCACCTCCCCACCTCCCCACCTCCCCATCTCCCTAGATTACTTATGATTGAAGCAAAGGAATTTATACAAGCTGCTCGTAATTTTGGTTTTGATTTGTATACTGGCGTACCTTGTTCTTTTCTGACGCCGTTTATTAACTACGTAATTAATGACACTCAACTAACTTATATTTGTGCAGCTAATGAAGGAGATGCTGTGGCGATCGCATCTGGAGCTACAATTGCTGGTAAATATGCAGTGGTGATGATGCAAAACTCCGGTTTGGGGAATGCAGTTAACCCCCTGACTTCCCTGAATTATATTTTTCGGATTCCCCTGCTAGTTATTTGTACGTTAAGGGGCGATGTCAATTTGCAAGATGAACCCCAACATGAATTAATGGGGCAAATCACAGATAAATTGCTGGAAACTATGACTGTACCTTGGGAATTTTTCCCCACAGATGCAGCAGAAATAGAACCAGTCTTGCAAAGAGCCACAGCTTACATGCAACAAGAACGCCGTCCCTATGCTCTAATTATGCGTAAGGGAACAATTGCGCCCCATGCACTCACCCGTTCTTCTATCCCCAAACGCGAAGATAACAATCAAGTTCATATTCAGCAAAGCTTTTTTAACGGTAACCAAGAACAACGGATTTCCCGCAACCAAGCTTTAGCTCGAATTGTGGAACTCATTGATGCTGAAAACACTGTAATAATTGCCACTACTGGATATACCGGGCGCGAACTATTCGCCAGTAAAGACAGCGCCAATCATCTTTATATGGTTGGTTCGATGGGTTGCGCTTCCTCACTGGGATTGGGACTTTCTTTAGCACGGAAAGACCTCAAGGTGGTGGTCATTGATGGTGATGGAGCAGCATTAATGCGAATGGGTAATTTTGCGACCATCGGCACTTATGGCGGTGCTAATTTAGTCCATATTCTCTTAGATAATGAAGTCCACGATTCCACAGGCGCACAAGCCACCGTCTCAGCGGGAATCTCCTTTGCCAAAATTGCCGAAGCCTGCGGTTACGGCGTTACATTAGCCGGAGATGACCCCGCGCTTTTAGATGCTTTATTTACCGCAGATGTCAAAACTAGACCGAAATTTGGTCATCTCAAAATCCGTCCCGGAACCCTAGAGAAGTTACCTCGACCCAACCTCACCCCGGAAGCAGTTTTACAACGCTTTGTGAAACATATTGAAGGAGTGAGGGAGACGCGGGGACACGGGGACGCGGGGACGCGGAGAATAACCAATGACTAATGCCTAATGCCCCATGCCCAATGCCCCATGCCCAATGCCCAATGCCCAATGCCCAATGCCCAATGCCCAATGCCCCATGCCCCATGCCCAATGCCCAATAACAAAATGATTTTACTAAATCCTGGCCCTGTTAATTTGAGCGATCGCGTGAGAAATGCCCTCTTGAGTCCCGATTTGTGTCATCGGGAAGTGGAATTTTCCCAGCTGCAAAGTAGAATCCGCGAGCAATTACTTCAAGTTTATGGTCTTGAAGGCGATCGCTGGGCAGCAGTTCTACTCACGGGTTCTGGTACAGCAGCGATGGAAGCTATGGTCAGCACTTTAGTACCAAAAAATGGGAAATTACTAGTAATTGAAAATGGCGTGTATGGCGAAAGAATATCCAAAATTGCCAAAATCCACGACATTAATTACATCACACTTACCCATCCTTGGGATTCTGAAATAGATATCAAAGCTTTAATTAAACTGTTAGATGAAAACGCCGATATCACCCATCTCGCTGTTGTCCATCACGAAACTACTACTGGTCGCCTGAATAATTTGGTAGAAATTGCTGCAATTTCCCAGCAACGCGGCATTCAAATATTAATAGATGCAGTCAGCAGCTTTGGTGCTGAGGAACTAAATTTTGAAGATTGGGGAATCACTGCTTGTGCTGCAACAGCCAATAAATGTCTGCATGGTGTCCCCGGAACGTCTTTTGTTATTGTGCGACGGGATGCACTGCCGTCATCAAATACAATCCCCCGCACCTTATATTTAGATTTAACAACCTATTGCCAGCAGCAAGATAAAGGCGGTACACCTTTTACTCAATCAGTACAGACATTTTATGCTTTAGCAGAAGCTTTGCAAGAAATGGCAGAAGCAGGAGGATGGCGTGCTAGACACAGCTATTACAGTCAACTTGCAAACTTAGTCAGAGACGGGTTAGCGTCAATAGGAATTAAACCTTTACTTCCCGAAGGAAGTTCATCTGTAGTTTTAAATGCTTACTATTTACCAGATAATTTCACCTATGAAGAATTTCACAACCAACTCAAAGCACAGAATTATGTAATTTATTCTGGACAGGGAAATTTAGCTCAATCTATCTTTCGAGTATCAACAATGGGAGCTATTACTCAGGCTGACATGGAGCGATTTATTGGTGTTGTTAAACAAATTATTTCAAAAGGACAATTTTGATGAATTGGTATCACTGCCGATTTCATTTACAATTAAAAATAATCAGACGATAAAATCATTATGAATTCCTTTTCATCTGCAACATCACAAAATAGAAGCGAAAATAATAACGAAGTTTTAGTAAATATTATTGTCAAGCAACGAGCTGATGGGAGAACGGTTGCCATTGTTCCAGGTTTCCCTGAATTACAAGTTGAAGCAAGCGATCGCCATGCTGCATTAGCCCAACTTCAGCAACGTTTAGAAACTCATCTAGCTGGTGCAGAAATTGTTTCTTTACCTGTAAAATTGCCATCTACTGAACAGAAAAACCCCTGGTTAGCAATGGCTGGAATTTTTAAAGATGACCCACAGTTTGAGCAAATGCTCAAAGCTATTGAAAACTATCGACATGAAATAGACAAACCTACAGAAGATGATTTTTTGCAAGAGTAAAAGAATATTTGCTTTAGTATAAGTAAAATGACACTATGGGTGCTTGATACTGACCATATTTCGCTACTACAACGAGGCCATCCACTTGTTGTTAGTAAGATAGCTGCTGTAAATCCAGATGAAATTGCAGTAACAGTAATAACTATTGTTGAGCAGATGTACGGTCGTTTAGATGTAATTAAACGAGCAAAATCAAAACAAGAATTGGTTACAGCTTACGCTTTGTTAAGAGAAACATTTAATCGTTTGTGTCAAGCTAATATTCTTGATTTTAATGAAGCCGCATTTGATATCTATAATGAATTACTAAAGCAAAAAATTCGCGTTGGTACACAAGATTTACAGAAGCAGAGCTTCTTCAGCTCTGCTCGATGCTAATCCATAACTTTACTTACCAAACACACTAGTAAGGGCACGCGCCATATTTTGCGGTTGCATTGCATCCATCGCCGCAGTAGGCTCATAGCCGCAGTGAACCATGCAATCAGCACACTTGGGATTACCACTCTTCTGGCCGTATTGACTCCAGTCAGTTTGAGCTAGTAATTCTTGGAAGGTAGAGTAATAACCTTCGTTCAGTAGATAGCAAGGTTTTTGCCAACCAAGAACGCTATAACTTGGGCTACCCCAAGGCGTGCATTCGTAGTCTTTCTCACCGATAAGAAAATCGAGGAATAGGGGATTGTGATTGAAGTTCCAGTTTTTTGCACCAGTTTTGTATGGAGCGAGAATTTCTCGGAACAGGGCGCGTGTTTGTTCGCGGTGGAGAAAATGGTCTTGATCTGGTGCCCACTCGTAACTGTAGCCGGGAGAAATCATCATCCCGTCGGTATTAAGGGTTTCCAGAAAATCAAAGAACTCTTGCATATCTTTGGGGTCAGTTCCCTCAAAAATTGTGGTATTCGTGGTGACACGAAAGCCTTTAGCTTTAGCGGCGCGAATGGCTTGGACGGCAATATCAAAAACACCTTTGCGATCGACACAGCGATCGTGCAATTCCCGCATCCCATCTAGATGCACGCTGAAAGTCAGATAAGGGGAAGGTTGAAACTTATCTAGGCTTTTTTCTAACAACAAACCATTGGTACATAAGTAAATATACTTTTTGCGCTCAACTAATCCCCGTACAATCTCGTCAATTTGGGGATGTAGCAGAGGTTCTCCCCCAGGAATTGAAACAACTGGTGCGCCACACTCTTCCACTGCGGCAAAGCACTGTTGTGGAGTCAGATTTTGCTTTAATATTTCCTTTGGATGTTGGATTTTACCACAACCTGTACACGCTAGATTACACCGAAAAAGAGGTTCCAACATTAATACTAAAGGAAAGCGTTTGCGTCCCAACAGACGTTGAGTTACAAGATACTTGCCGATATCTATAGCTTGTTGTAGATT
Source organism: Nostoc sp. CreGUA01 (assembly GCA_034531095.2). Classification (GTDB taxonomy): domain Bacteria; phylum Cyanobacteriota; class Cyanobacteriia; order Cyanobacteriales; family Nostocaceae; genus Nostoc. The sequence continues at coordinate 12,851 of JAVRBV020000028.1, forward strand.
AACTGCCATAATTGCGATCGCTCCTCTTTAAAATATAGAAACACCACTGTAGGGGCGCACAGCTGTGCGCCCCTACTCATTTGACGTAACCCTGAGCCACAAACCAATCCACAGCATCCTGGAGTGCGCCATCGATCGGAGATTGGGGTAAACCCAACTCTTGGACTGCCTTTGTAGCATTGTAATACATGGGTTGTTTGGCCATGCGAACCCCATCTATAGGCACTGAGGGTAATTTCCCAAGCCGTGCGAGAATTTTTTCATCAACCCAAGCAACACTCAAGGGTAACCAAGGCGGTAAAGTTCGTTGGGGTGCCCTCAAACCTGTAATTTCGGCTAGTTGTTCGAGTAGTTGTTTGAGACTAAGGTTTTGATGACCCAAGATATAGCGATCGCCAGATTTACCCCGCTGCAAAGCCAGTAAATGCCCCCATGCCACGTCCCGCACATCGATAAAGTTCAAACCAGTATCCAAATAAAAAGGCATTTGTTTCCGCAAAAACCGCAGTATTATATCACCTGTGGGGGTCGGTTTAATATCTAACGAGCCAATGGGGCTGCTGGGATTGACAATAACTACCTCTTGACCTTTAGCAGTAGCTTGTATAGCTTCTTGTTCGGCCAGATATTTAGACTTTTTATAGTTACCCACCAACTTTTCTAAGGGACTCTGATGTGTTTCATCAACGATTTCCCCAGATGACCCCACCCCAATGGCGGCCACGGAACTGGTATAAACGGTGCGTTCAATGCCTGCTTTTTGGGCTGCTGCTAGGACATTGCGGGTACCTAAAACATTGTGACAGTGGAGTAATTCTCGGTCTGCTTGCCACAGAGAATAATGGGCTGCCACATGAAACAGGTATTGACAATCGCTCATTTGTTGCCAGAGATTGACATCGTTCAAATCGCCTTTGACAATTTCTACCTCCAAACCGCGTAGATTTTGCAGATTGCTGCTGGGGCGTACCAGTGCTTTAACTGTGTATCCTTCTTGCAGCAGCAATCGCACCAAGTGGGCACCAATAAAACCCGTGCCTCCTGTGACAAAAACCCTTTTGGATTTTGGATTTTGGATTTTGGATTTTAGATCGATCATTCCCCTCTGCTTGAATTTTCAAATTTCTTTCTGGGAAACCAATCATCCAAAATGCTGTAAACCACTGGTACAACAATTAAGCTGAGGATCGTTGAAGTCACTAGTCCACCGGCGATCGCTACGGCCATTGGCGATCGCAATTCGGAACCAGCACCGAAACCCAAGGCAATGGGTAGCATTCCCAAAAGCGTGGAAGCGGTGGTCATCATAATTGGCCTCAGACGCACTGGCCCTGCCCTAAGGATTGCTTCTGTGCGATCGAAGCCCGATAGGCGGAGTTGATTGATGTAATCTACCAGTAAAATGGCATTTTTGTTTGCTAGTCCTAACAAAAATACAAAGCCAATCAGCGAGATCATGCCAAAGTCACTTTTAGTAAAAAGTAAAGCCAGCATGGCTCCCACAATTGACAAGGGCAAAGAAACACCAATTACCACTGGGTCTATCCAGCTTTTGAACAGCAAAATCAATACCACAACAATGCAGAGTGCTGATAATACCAAAGTGCTGCCAAAACTAGCAAATACTTCACCTTGGCGGGCAGAATCTCCTCCCAAATCCAAAGTCACATCAGCAGGTAACACTGCTTTGGCTTCTGCTACTATTTGGTCTGTGGCTTTACCTAAAGACAAATCTTTGCCCAAATTCGCACTGATATAGGCTACTCTTTGATTGTTCAGTCGCTCAATTTGAAAAACCGTACCTTGAGAGTTTGTTTCACTTGTTACACTAACATCAGCAAATCCCGGTAGATTTTCGATGCGCTCTTTGATTGCCTGGGCTGCTTTGTTGAGGGTTTGGAGATTATCGCCTCGAAGTGATACTTGTAAGGGTTTTTGTCCGCCAGTATCAACAAATTGAATATCTTCGACACTGGTAGTTACACCAGGGAGACTAGGCAAAGCAAAGCGTAATTGGTCTTGTACTTCCGCAGTTTTGATGTCGCGGTCTTCCTTGAGTTTCACATAAAGATTACCTTTATTTGGCTCTCCCTCACGGGAACCTACGGTAGTAAACACTGTTTCCACTGCTGGAGATTGTCTCACCACATCTTCCAATTTCTGGGCAACTCCAAGAGAATCGTTCAAGGGGTTGGGGATGGGGAAAGACGCGGTGACAGGGAGACGCTCTGACGCGGAGAAAGAACTCCCTGTGTCCCCGCGTCTCCGTGTCTCCGTGTCCCCTGAAGGTATTTTGGGCAAGGGGGCGGTGTAAGTAATATTGAATTCGCCGCGATCTAATTTAGGAATAAATCCTTTGGGAATTAGTAGAGTTAATGCCATACCTGCAACAAAGCTGAGGATGGCTAGTGCAATAACTGTTTTGCGATGTTTTAAAGACCAGTTGAGTAAGTTTTTGTAAAATTGGGTAAAATTCACCCAGATGTTTGTTTGTCGGCGTCGTTGGGAATTTGGGGTTGCAGGTTTTAGCCAGTAGGTAGCCAAGGCTGGCGAGAGTGTACGAGCTACCAGTGTGGAAGCAATCATGGCTGCTGAAACCGTAATTCCAAATGGTTTGAAGAATTGCCCGATGACTCCACCCATCAAACCAATGGGTAAGAAAACTGCCACAGCAGTAGCAGTTGTGGCGACGACTGTTAAGCCAATTTCATCTGTGGCTGAAAATGCGGCTTGGCGAGGACTTTCTCCCTCATCGATGTGCCGCATGATGTTTTCAACGTCGATAATGGCGTCATCAATGACACTACCAATAACTAAGGCCAAAGCCAGCAAGGTAATGGTTTCTAGATTGAAGCCAAAAATTGCCATGACGATGAACGTTGCCAACAAAGATGTGGGAATCGCCAAGGCAGAGATGAGAGTTGCCCGCCAATTCCATAAAAATGGAAAAATTACCACTATTGACAACACGACGGCTTCCATTAAAGCATCGATTGTTGACTGGGTGGCTTGGCGGATATATTCTGCTTGGGTAGCCGCTAAGGTGAGGTTGACATCTTTGAGTGTAGAGCGTAGCCTTTGGACTTCTTTTTCAACTCGACTGACTACTTCTAAAGTGTTGGCATCGCCGCGTTTGATTACTTGAAATGCCAGTGCATCTTGCCCATTAAAGCGGACTAAGGTAGATCCTTGTTGGGTAAGAGCCGCTGCACCGAGCTTTGATGGATCTAAAGGAGTTGCAGTTGCATCGCCTAGCAGCGAGACTCTGAGGACTCCTGGTAATTTAGCGATCGCACTGACAATCTCATCTTTTGCCAACTTAGTCAAATCGGTGAGGTTCCGTGTCGGACTTTCAATGGCATAGCTAATGGCCGCCGACTCGTTCAAGTTTAAGGGAATAATTTTAGAAGTCGCTCCCTGAGGGAGAGACACCTGCTTGAGGGCAGCTTCAACTTCTTTAGTCGATGTTTCTAGATTCGTACCAACGGCAAACGATAGACCAACGGCTGTTTGACCAGGGTAGGTGGATGAACGGATATTCTCCAATCCTGCCAAGGAACCCAAACGTTCTTCTATGGGTTTGGTGAGCTTGGCCTCTGTATCCAGAGCATTCGTCAGCGGAGCTGTAGCATTCACAACCACCACTGGGAAAGTAATATCTGGAAACAATGCATACTTAAGGGAACTGAAAGCCAGAATACCAGCTACCGTGACGGCAATCCAAAAACTCACGGTCAGCCACGAAAATTTAATCGCTAACTTGGAGATATTGAAGAATTCTCGTGCGGATTTGGAGCTAGAAAGCTTTACCATCTTGGAAAATTATCGTGCAGGTGACGCAATTATTTAGTCATGCTACAGCAATCGCCTTCGGTTTGCGAGTTTTGGTCACCACCAAATGGCAATATTACTTATTGTCACTCAAATTATGACAAAATTTTTGAAGAAGAATACAGAATTCAGAATGGGCTAGGGCGTGTTTTCAAACTCGAAATTGGAGAGGAGGAGACGCAAAGACGCGGGGACGCGGAGATGTTTTTGAATGAATTTTCGCCGTGTCACCGCGTCTCCTAGTCCCCGCGATTACTGCAACCCCAATTATTGCCCAGACTTGCTAATCTGGCTTTGGGTATCCTCCAGTTAATACCCAAACGCAAACTCCAGAATATCGAGATCGCTAGTGCCTAACTTTTTACCCCGCGACACAATTCTTGTACCTCAAGGAGCTGAATACCAAGCCGTATGTCGTGGATTACGCGGCGTTACTGGCTCCATCCCAACGATATTACCCATACCTGTTGGGATGGAGCCACTACTTCAATACCTGCAACAATCCGCAGCAAGTCGAGAAATTCAGGCTAGAAAATCGAGAGTACTGGTTATGGGTTTATGTGGCAGTTTGAGCGATCGCTACACTGTTGGTGATATTGTGCTGTATCAAAATTGCCTTTACCAAGGAAAACAACAAGAATGCGATCGCTCTTTTACAGCACAATTGGGCATGGGGCATTGGGCATGGGGCATAGGAAGAGGACAAGGAGACAAGGGGACAAGGGGACAAGGAGAAAGACTTGATGTAAGTTCTCCCCATCTCCCCACCTCCCCATCTCCCTCATCTCCCTCATCTCCCTATCTCCCCACTCCCCAGTCCCCAGTCACTTTAGTCAACGCCTTGACAAGCGATCGCGTCATTTGGTCTGCTGCTGAAAAACGGCGACTGGGTGAGACTTTGGCGGTTGATGTTGTTGATATGGAAGGATTTACTGCCTTAGAGTTTTTCAATGCAACTGGGGTAGCGGTGGCAATGTTGCGAGTTGTCAGCGACGATTGTCAGCATGATATCCCAGACCTCACAGGAGCGATCGATTCTGATGGTTCCCTGCGTCCTTTGCCTCTAGCGATGGCAATGATTCGCCAACCCGTAGCTGCTAGTCGGCTAATTCGAGGTTCGTTAAAAGCATTAAAAGTGTTAGAAAAGGTTACAAATCGCTTATTTGAAAGCTGAAATAAGCTAAGTATCTTTTTGATAAAGTTTTTTGAATTTAATTATAAATTTATTATTCACGTAACAAATTTAACTTGAGATATGAAATAGTTATGTAGTAAGTAGAAACACGAAAAACATTTCTAAATTTGTAAGCTGAAATGTATTAAAATTTCTAGTTCCTGATTTATAAATCTTAATAACTTCCGAGTTAAATATTTATTAAATAGGCGCTTAGTTTATTGGTTTACCATACTCTGTACTGAATAACCAGTAATATTAAAGTGTTAAAAAATAATTGTTCTAACTGTTAGTTAGTAAGTTACTTACTTTGTGAAATATGTAAGTACTAATGTCTTTGCGATCGCTCTGGTGAATCAGCCGGATTTTGTCGTGCGATCGCTCAACATGTTACATCGTCAATTCAGTACAACACAGTATCTTTATCGAAAAAGGTGTACCTAGTCAAAGTAGCTTCTTCACACCCTATAATTATCGGGGTAATTGTCTATGGCCTCAAGGAGTTTATGAACCACCAGATGAAGGGAAAGCACTGTACATTAACTCCCGTAGAGAGATTTGCCACATACCAACCCCAGCTTTACACTCAATGTTAGCTCAGAGATTTGGAGTCAATCAAAGTTCTTCATCTTCAATCATTTCTGAAGGCTTAAGCGATACAGGTGTTTGTCCAACACCAGAATAAAATTTTGGAAAAGACTTTTTTTGAAATATCTAAAAATTTGTGCGATCGCTCTTAGTAATAAGCAAGGATTTGTTTGGGCGATCGCTTTTTTGAAAGAGGCAAATATAGCGGTTATAAATCATTCATGAATAAGTTAGAACCCCGACTTCTCAAATAAGTCGGGGTTCTGGATAATGCGAATTTTTAATTCTGAAACAGACTACTAATTTACTTGAATTGTATATATAAAGGATAAAAAATGTCTAATTTTGTTGGTTCTACAGATACAGTCAATAAAGAGCAGGCAATGATAACATTTACGGTAGTGCTGGTATAGATTTCCTCAGCGGCGATACTGGCAATGACAGCCTTTATTTGGGCTTAAATGATAATGCAGTAGATACCGTTAAATATACCTCTGGTGATGGAACAGATACCATTTATCAATTTATTCGTGGTGTTGGCGGCGATCGATTGCAATTCACAGGTCTTGCTAACATTGATGTGGTGAAATCAGGTACAAATACACAACTACGAATCAGTGATGGTCTTGTTGGTAATACAGGCTTTGCTACAGGTCAATTATTAGCGACGTTATCAGGTACATCTGCTTTTACTAATGCCGATGTAAATATTAATTTGTTTGGAGCTAATTTCTTATTTACTTAGCTCATTTGATGAAAGTGGGACGAAAGTAGTACTCCTGGATTTTTCACTCGTGAGAAATCCGGGTATCGCCCATTGTCTGCGAAATCCTTGATCTTCATACAACTGCCAGTATGTATCCAGCAATTTCTACTGAGGATTTGTTAAATATTCCGATCGCGCTACCGCAAGAATCTACTCGCCAAAAAATCACAGAAATGGTTAGGGCATCTCGCAAAGCGCGAGAGCAATCCAAAGAACTGCTAGAAATTGCTAAAACAGGAGTAGAAAGGGCGATAGAGACTGATGAAGCGACAGCCACAACTTGGATAAACCAGCAACTTGAAGCATTAGGCATCACCCTAACCGCTACCACTTAAACCATCTGGGAGTAATCATGAAAGCACTTAAAGTTATGGCAACGATTAACGATCAGGGACAACTAACTTTAGATCATCCGCTTTTAACTGATAAAAATAGTCGAGTAGAAGTCATTGTGCTAATTCCTGAAGAAGAAGTTCTGGACGATCAATCTCAACCAGAAGTCTTAGCAGATTTCCGGCAAGCTTGGCACGAAGCCATGACTGGACAAACCACCCCTGTCTCTCAACTTTGGGAAGGTCTTGAAAATGGTTGATCGGCCTTTGATTCAAGTTGAAGCTTCGCTAACGTTCAACCGAAATCTACGCGCTCTTGCTAAGAAATATCGCAGTATTCGGAATGACATACAACCTGTTATCGAACAACTTCAGCAGGGAGAGTTACCAGGAGATCGAGTACCTGATGTTGGTTATACAGTCTTCAAGTTGAGAGTCCGAAATAGCGACACTCAAAAAGGTAAAAGTGGTGGCTATCGTTTAATTTATTATGTCAAAACAACAACAGGAATCATTTTACTGACCATTTACACAAAATCGGAACAAGTCGATATTGCCACAGATGACATTCGGAGCATCATTACAGACTATGAGCGATAGAGACTGATGAAGCTACGGCAATCTATTGGATAAATCAACAGCTTAAAGCATTAAATATAGAAATTGAGGTGTTGAAATAAAAAATGAAAGAAATTCGCTTTAGCGATCATGCTCAATTAAAAATGGAGGTTTTAGCGAATCATGAAATAAGTATCGAGCCGAACTTTGTAATAGAGACAGTGCGCTCACCCGACAGAATAGAAACAGGTGAGGAAGATAAGTTAATTGCACAAAAAAGTTTGAGTGCAGATTTAGTGCTTCGGGTCGTTTATAAAGAATTCAATGCTTTCATTTTAATCATCACCCTTTATCCTGGCAGGAGGTCTAGATATGAAAAAGATTAGCTATAGCAAAGATGTTGATGCTCTATTAATTGAACTTTCCAATGAGCCAATTGCCTATGCTGAAGACGAAGGACAGGTGATTTTGCATTATTCTCAAGATGCTAAGCTAGTTCTAGTTGAAATACTGGACTTTCGACGCTTTATGTCAAATGAAACTGTGACTGCATTGTTAGCCTCCTGAGAAAATTGTAAAAACAGGAGCAGAACAGGCGATTGAAACTGATGAAGCGATCGCAACAAGTTGAATAAATCAATAACTTGAAGCCTTGGAAATGATGACTCATATGTGTCGCGATCGCTTTTTAAATTCGTATTATTCCCAAATATTACCAATAACCGCACCTCTACGGACGGACAACACTACTGCGGCAAAGATTAAAACGCCTTAACATTTCGTTACACTAAAGACATCGAGAGCAAAGCAAACCTCTCGCAGTTGAAATCAAAGGTGAACGACATGAATGGCACAATTCGCGTTGGTAATCTCTTCGGAATTCCCTTCTACATCCATCCCTCGTGGTTTTTAGTTCTAGGTTTGGTAACTTGGAGCTATAGCAGTGGACTGGCGGCGCAATTTCCCCAATTATCTGCGGGATTAGCTTTGCTGTTGGGATTGATGACAGCGTTGATGTTGTTTGCCTCTGTCGTCGCCCATGAACTCGGACACAGTTTTGTTGCTATTCGTCAGGGAATTGATGTCAAATCCATCACATTGTTTATATTTGGTGGTTTGGCAAGCTTAGAAAAAGAATCGAAAACCCCTGGTGAAGCTTTTTGGGTAGCGATCGCCGGTCCTTTAGTTAGCTTACTACTCTTCGGCATCGCTACAGCCGTTGGTGTTACTACGTCTGCATCCGGGCCGCTAGCTGCAATTCTCGGGGTTTTGGCTGCCGTTAACTTGGCATTAGCTCTATTCAATCTGATTCCGGGCTTGCCTTTAGATGGTGGTAATATCCTCAAAGCCATTGTTTGGAAAATTACAGGTAACCCTTACAAAGGTGTAACTTTTGCTAGTGCAGTTGGACAAATCTTTGGTTGGGTAGCAATTCTTTCAGGTATACTTCCCCTACTATTATTTGGCAGCTTCGGTAACTTCTGGAATTTGTTAATTGGCTTCTTCTTGTTACAAAATGCGGGTAATGCGGCTCAATATGCCAGAGTGCAAGAAAAACTCACAGGTTTAACCGCCGAAGATGCTGTAACTGCTGATAGCCCGATTGTATCTGCTAATCTGACCCTGAGAGAGTTTGCCGATGAACAAGTGGTAAGTGGACAAAATTGGCATCGGTATTTAGTGACTGATGATGATGGACAATTAGTAGGTGCGATCGCCACTGATAACCTACGAACCATTCCTACAGCACTGTGGTCAGAAACTCAAGTCAAACAAGTCATGCGACCAATTACAGAATCAACCACAGTTCAATCAGACCAACCTCTGCTAGAAGTTATGCAGCTACTGGAACAACAAAAGGTATCTGTGCTTCCTGTAATTCGTGACAACGGTGTGCTGGTGGGAATCTTAGAAAAAGCTGCAATTATCCGACTATTGCAAAGCCAAACCCAACCCAACCCTGCATAGTTGTTTCAAAAAACAATATTCTCTCCTCAACTTCCCTCAGAAATTCTGAGGGAATTTTTTGTCAAATAATTTTAGATTTGCTAGATCCCCGACTTCTTCAAGAAGTCGGGGATCTGATATCAAGTTCGGATAATCACTTATTATTACAATTTCTCCGCGTCCCCGCGTCTTTGCTTCCCCGCGTCAGTCCTAATGATAAGTCTTCACCCGAACATGATATGAGAGGTTGTTTTAAAAGTGTTTGGCTGTGACTTTAGACACTTCTCGATCCCCCCTAACCCCCTTAAAAAAAGGGGGGAACTGGAATCAAAGTCCCCCTTTTTAAGGGGGATTTAGGGGGATCTAAAAGTATTTTATACATCACTCAGGACTTTTAAAACATCCTCTGACCGAAAATCAAGATTTAGGTACGGGTATACGATTTAGCTATATTTTTGAATATCCAAAAATATCTTTTTAGTCCTATAGGTTGATTGAATGGGAACATAAGTAATTCAGGATAAAGACTTTTAATCAAGTCATGAGCAAGCATTTGAGAACGCTTATAATCAGGCGGTAAACTTAACATTAATTCAATAATTTTACGATGACACAAGGGATATATTCGGAAAGCACTTGTGATGTGACCATATTGTAATGCTCCAGCCCAACACCCTAATCTTTGTTCGATATGTAAAAAGTCTAATACTGTAAAAGTGTTCTTAATTCCTAAATTCTTAAGCCATTGATTTGCTCGTTCTTTGAAGTCAGGAGTAACTGGCAGGTGAATCATTTGTAAGAGTTCATTTGGAGCGATAGGAGTGGATTCTGTATCAGAAGCACGCCAATAAAAAGAACGTCCAACTTCACCACCCAGCCCCAATAAGAACGCACGTTGCGGATCTAACTGTTTCAGTGTCCGAACATTTCTCCATGACCTTCCAGCAACACAATTTCCGGTTCTATACAACCATTCGTTTAGTTCTGTTTCCGTTGCTTCTTCAAATTCTAGAATTCTATGGTTTAATCCATACCTCTTTGCCATTTCAGAAGCGACTTCGCAATCAAGTCTTCCTCCTTTATCAGGTATTCTTATTGTGAAAAATACAATATTTTTCAGATGTTCTCGCGCACATGCTAGCAGCATCCTTGAGTCTCTTCCAGCTGTTAATGACATATAAAGCGGGTAATTTTCAACAAGTGCTGCGATATTCTTCTTTACAATAGATGCAATTTCATAGACAGAACGCTCAACATCTTGAGTTATAGTTATTTCGCCAATAGGCCAATGCCTTGTTGATTGCCAATTATTCAAATCTAAAAAATGATTGGGTAATAGTCGTTCAACTGAATGTCTTGGGGTTAAACCAAACGGATACCAGTTATCCTGATTAGGAATATCCAGTGTATTAATTAACTCATAATTATCTTTACAATCTTCCGAATATGGAATTAAGGCTGTTGACGAAGCGACAATCTGCTGTTTAGCACAGAAAACTGTTGCCAGAGAACCTAAGGGATCTAAATAAACACGCGAGATATTGTTTGTGAGAAAGATGGCAAGGAAACGTCCACCAAAGGCATAAAGTGATGATTCCAGTTGAGAAGCAGCGCTGCTATCCTTTGGAGACACTGACATCTCTAAGCTTTTATTCAGCAATAAACCGTTTGTATCAATTGGATAGCCGAGTAACCATCCCATAGAAGAGGAATCAGACGCCAGAATTTCAATTACTGGCAAATCTGGATGATATCCTAACCACCAGGAGCCGCTACGGCGTATATTCCAATTTTCTGGAATATAATTTTCCGCTTGACAAAGAATAAACTGTCCGACTAAAATATTCACATTGTTAACCATAAGTATTCCTACCAATTAAAAAACTAGAAACTCTAGTACAGTGTGAGTTAGCGCAGGCACACTCAACCCAGCACCAAGTACGACTAAGGCTATACCGAAGCTAAAAATTGATATTCATCAGCGAATATTCAGCAGTATCAGGAATACAGCTAATTTACTCACTAATTTTCTGAAAATTTTGACACAACTATAAGATTACGCAGTATATCTGCATAATCACACAGTTTATAAATTTTTCTCATGTATATCCAGCGAAACTCTTGATATACATTTATTAGAATACCAAATTTAACTTTACTCCTTTGACTCCTTAGGCTGAAATGTTCCCAAAAAACTACATTATGGGCAACCTGAAGGTTTCAAACGAGTGAAAATTTGATTGACCCATGCAAGATTTTGATTGGCTCAATATCATTTATGGGCAATTTGATAAATCAGCAAAACACGCTCTAAGGTGTCCTGTTTTTTGCGTATTTTAGCTGCATCCTACAATACAAATATAAACTATTAAGCAGCAGATATCAATGGGAGGGTATGAGAAAATACTTGCAAAATTTTACCCTCACTGTAATTTTTTTTAATCTGTAATCTCAAAACTCTTGATTAACGGACATTTCAACATCCAACTTCAGTGTTGTCTTTAGACCAAAACATTTTCAAAAAACTGTTTATGAGCAAGTTTGATTAACTGACACGGCTGAAAAGTCGATTTTATTCTTCAAGTCTTCTGATATCACTTTCGGGCAATTTAGTAAACCAATAAGGTATTTTTTGTCATCTTTCTTTAGAAAACTCGTATTTTGTAAGCAGGGACTTCCGGAAGATAAATTAACGTGCGCCTCTAACGGAGGCGCACGTTAATTTTTTATAAAACACAGAGATAGATTGTGAATCACCTAAATTTATTTATAGCGATTAACTTTTTACTTTTCAATCACTACTTATGCCAACCTGTACTTAATTTTTCTGTAAGGATTTTTTACGAGATATCAAGTATATTCCTAGCAAAGATAGACCTGCTATTGTTGCAGGTTCTGGTATTGTTTTAATTCTGGCATAAACAGATGTTGTAGTTGCGCCTCCTTCAAGCGCTTGAATACTGAACTGAGGAACATCTGGATTAAAGCCGGTGAGTTCAAGTGTGTATTTATCACCTGCAAAGGTAAAAGTGTTGTAACTTAAGTTTGTGTCTATGAATACAAAATCTGCATTTTCTTCTGCCGGATTTGTTGCGGTATTCGCTGTATTCACCAAACGAAAGTCGAAGTTAAAAACTTGGTTGATTCCAACGGGGGAGTTGAGGGATAGATTCAGATTTAAAGGTACAAATTCAACGCTTGTGCCTTTGAGTACTGTTTCGTTAAAGTACCTCAACTCACCGATTTTGAATACAGAGTCGGTGTTTCCTGAAATGGAGCTTCCGTTAAAGATCAGTTTATTTGGAAGTGTTGATGGTGGAGAGGGTTGACCCCAAGTAAATGTATTGGTTCCCACACCTGTAAATGTGGGGTTGGTATCAAGGCTTCCTGGAGTCGGTTCTCCCCATACACCGCTGGAGATACCAGAAAAAGAGAAGGCTTGTGCTTGACCAGAAAAGCCAAATGCTGTGGTCGCAGTCACAAAAAAACTAGATACGGCAGTTGCAACAACTAAACTTTGCTTCATAAACTTAGGTTTGAATTCTCACCCTGGAGCTTCTCTTAAGTAAGTCTCAGTCTACGGTAGTAAATTTACGCAGAATCCGCCAATATCTTTTTGTAGTTTTCATGAAGTGTTTATATGTATTTTTTTAAATCTTATTGAGTAATTTATATTTATTAAACCTATTTTATGGATTTTGCAAATATTTGATAATTTTGTAATTTTGATGACATATTTTTAACCACTAATTAGATTGATTATTAAATACTGTCAATTTAATATCAAGTTGTTTTTTGCTAAAATAATAGCAGAGGATTCATAATTCAAGGTTGTGAATTATGAATCCTCTGCTCTTGATTTTGGAATTCTGAATTCTGAATTCACTTAAGGTGCAAGAGCATTACCGCGAATTAAGCTAGCAATGGTTTTGGCAGTAATTTTTAATTGGGTGATGGGATTAGCTGGGACAACGGTTTTATACAGATAGCTATCGAATGTCAGCCGCTGTACATCGAGGTCATCGCACATTTCCACAAAGGCTTCGCGGGTGGCGTCGGAACGATAGAAGACGGTTTGCAAAATGTCCAACACTTTGTAAGTGAGTCCATATTTTTTATCCCAACGCTTCAAGTAAACCTTGAGATCGTCTTCTGTGGGAATGCGGTTTCCATTGTTAGATGTTTCGACAATGGTTTCGGCACACATCCGCCCAGATTTAGCGGCAAAATAGATACCCTCGCCAGAGGACTTAGTAACATAACCAGCAGCATCTCCCACCAAAGCGATGCGACCGACAACGCGACGGGGACGGGGATGTTCGGGAATGGGGTGTGCTTCTACTTTGATGATTTTACCGCCTGCCAGTTTCTCAGATGCACGGGCGCGAATACCAGCTTGTAATTGTTTAATGCTGGCTTTGTTAACGTGCATTGTACCAGTACCGACAGCTACGTGGTCATATTTGGGGAAAACCCACGCGTAAAAGTCAGTGGAAACATCATTGCCGACATACATTTCCGCGAGGTCATTGTAGTATGCCATTTTGTCTTCGGGTAGGCGAATGCGCTCTTGGAAAGCGATCGCATAATTATAATCCCCGGCATCCATTTCTTTGGCAACCCGGGAATTCGCTCCATCAGCCCCAATGATGGCATCTACTTTCAGGGTTTTGGCAATACCTTCTGCACCAGTCTCTGTATGGTCAACATAATGGATGGTGTAGGGATCGGTATTGTTTGCTGGTATATCGAGTTTATGAACAGTGGCATTAATTAAATTTGCACCGAGTTTTGCGGCACGATTCCGCAAAAAGCCATCTAGGACTTCCCGGCGGCACATTCCTATATATTCTTCTTCATTTACCAAATTGATATCAACCTCGCGGTTGGAAGGCGAAATCATTTTCATCTTCCGCACGCGGCGATCGATAATCTCTGGTGGTAGGTCAAATTCATCCACCATACACAGGGGAATTGCGCCCCCACAAGGCTTTGCATTGTCTAGTTTGCGCTCAAACAGGTAGGTTTCAATCCCAGCTTTTGCCAATGTTTCAGCGGCAGAGGAACCAGCAGGGCCTGACCCAATAACAGCAACCCGTAGTGTCAAAGGTCTTTCTCCCAATCTTCACATTTACCGAGAGCATACTATCACGGTCTTTCGGCTGATTTGGCGCTTTACCTCCAGGTTTTGAGTGAAATGCAATATTCCTTAACTTTTTGATACAAAAAACGAAATTGCTAATGGAAAATTTGGTTGAGGCAACTCCAACAAATAAAAACAAAGGCATAAAAGGGACTGGGGATTGGGGATCGGGAGTTAGGACTGGTCAGAGCTAAATCTTGTTTATCCAAAAATATCTATGTATGGTATATGTAAGACACGGTAATCCTAGCAAGGAACTGTAGATTTAGTTGCAGAGGTACAGCGGCAGTGGGTATTGTAGTTGAGAACGTCTCCAAACAATTCGGGAGTTTCAAGGCAGTAGATGAGGTCAGTTTAGAAATTAAGAGTGGTTCGCTGGTTGCGTTACTCGGACCATCAGGATCGGGTAAATCTACTCTGTTGCGGTTAATAGCAGGTTTAGAAATGCCAGATAGTGGCAAAATCCTGCTGACTGGCAAGGATGCGACATATCAAACTGTGCAAGAGCGAAATATTGGATTTGTCTTTCAGCACTATGCTTTATTTAAGCATTTGACTGTCAGGCAGAATATTGCTTTTGGCTTAGAAATTCGCAAGGTACAGCCAAAAAAGATAAAAGGGCGGGTAGAACAGTTGCTAGAATTGGTGCAATTGAGTGGATTAGGCGATCGCTATCCATCACAACTTTCTGGTGGTCAAAGACAACGGGTAGCATTAGCCAGGGCGCTAGCTGTGGAACCGGAAGTTTTATTGCTAGATGAACCCTTCGGGGCACTTGACGCTAAAGTTCGCAAAGATTTACGGGCATGGTTACGCAACCTGCATGATGAAGTGCATGTGACCACGGTTTTTGTTACCCACGACCAAGAGGAAGCAATGGAAGTCTCCGATGAAGTTGTGGTGATGAACAAAGGACGGGTGGAACAAGTAGGAACACCAGCAGAAATTTATGATAATCCTGCCACTGCATTTGTGATGAGCTTTATCGGCCCGGTGAACGTATTGCCTAGCAACTCAAGGATTTTTCAAAGCAGCGGGTTTGATACAGCCCATCCCCAAGTATTTTTGCGTCCGCAAGATGTGATTTTGGAAACGACTGCCAACGGTGCCACTACACCTGCTATTGTTAGTCGCTTAATACATTTGGGTTGGGAAATTCAGGTAGAATTAACTTGCGATGATGGGCAAGTAGTAACGGCACATTTAACACGCGATCGCTTTAATCAATTAGAGTTAGAACCAAAACAGCGGGTATATGTAAAACCAAAGGATGCTAAGTCCTTTCCACTGTCTTATTCAATTTAGAATTTTGCCAGTTTGTTAAGACTTAAAACCCCAGACTAATAGCTGAATTCCACAGTTATTATTCTGGGTTTTTAATCTCAGTCAATGTCGTGCAACACGCCGGAAATTGAGCTATAGCAAGGTACTGGGTGAAAAGTCTTTTTGTGTCTAGGCTAAAATGTTGCAAAAAAATTGTACTGGCGTGACAAGCCTAAAACGTTGCAATAAATTTTCTTGTGGTGTGGACATCTTGTCCGCACCGGACGGGCAAGATGCCCATCCTACAAAATTTAAATTTTATGCACTATTTTAGCTTTGCCGCGCTACTACATCTAACGCACAATTTAAGGCTTGCCACGCTAATAGTATTTAGATTTTGGTGCATTATGGGCGTTAGTACTAACCCACCATACTGTCTTACCCCGCTTCACAATGCTAAAATTGCCTACAATTGTGATGCAATAAAACAGCAGAGGCATAAATGACTACAAAAGAACAAATCCAAGCCGAGATAGACAGCCTTAAAGAAGAGTATCTTGATGAGTTATATCTTGTAATTAAAGATTTCGCCCAATCTAAACAACAGCCTAAAAAGGCTAGCTTCATGTCTAAACTGAAACAGATAAAAATAGAAGCGCCAGAGGATTTTACCGCCCATCTTGATTTATATGTAGGCGGGGAAAAAGTTGTCAAATAAGCTATTTGTTGACACTTTATTTGTTGTAGCGCTGATTAACCAACGTGACCAATATCACCAACAAGCCTCAGAATTAGCAGATCGATTTGAAGGCTATCTCTTACTCACTACTGATGCAGTATTATTAGAAATCGGTAATGCTCTAGCACGCAACTACAAAGACGAGGCTATTGATATTATCGAACAGTTTTTGGCCTCAGATGAAGTGGAAATTGTGCGGCTTACCCCTGAATTATTTAAACAAGCGTTTAACCTTTATAAAACTCACCAAGATAAAGCATGGGGTTTGGTCGATTGTATTTCCTTCGTAGTCATGAAGCAAGCGGGAGTAACCCAAGCGTTGACCTTTGATCGGCATTTTCTGCAAGCAGGCTTTCAAGCATTGATGAGGTAATATAATGCTTGACTGGGAGCAATGCGATTTTGTTAGACGACTCAAAAAAAGTGCGATCGCTAAAAATCAAATCTAAGTGGTAAGTAATTTTATTTACAAAAAATATATGATTTTACACAAGAATTGATCTTTTTGAGATATTTCAAAAAGACTACTAGCAAGTCATTTGACAATTATTTCCAACTACAATCAGTACTTTATACTTAGGGGTTGCTGAAAAAGTATGAAAAAGCAATTCTTTTGGGTTGACTAGTTATTCAAGCAAAATGAAAGATAAGCTTTTGTTGTTTTTAATTAACAAAATAATAACTTTCAGTTATAGGGAACTGCAAAAAAGGTGCAGTTTTCAAAAATAGACATAAAAAAGCATAAAACACCCGCGACAGGTGAGTAGAAAGATTCATCACTAAAAAAGTAATAGCAATTGCAGTTTCAGAAGTATAGGACAGTTTCGCCATCACTCGATTGAGGCTAAACCTTCTTTTAGCTTGCCCAAATTTTCCTTCAATACAATTACGAATTTTCTCAGATTCTAATTCTTGTTTCTTTTTTTCTTTACTAATATTGGCAGGTGGTCTTCCCAAAGGAGGGCCACTCATGATAATACCTCTTTCTTTGCACCAAGCTCTATTCTCTCTTGTGCGATAAATTTTATCTACATGAACCGATTCTGGATAATAGCCAGTATAATTTTTATATGCTTCTACTTGTGCTTTTAAATCTCCTGATTCATTAAAATTATCCCAACTAATATGGTCTAAAAATACATATCCATCAAAATAACTAGCTGATAATTTTGCCCCAAATTCCACGGCTTTCCCGGCTTTTCCACGGACAATTGGACGGATGTGTGGTTGGCTTAAACTAACGATTCGGTCATCAATACTCTGTTTTTTATTTTCATACAACCATAGTTGTTGACGATAAACTTCTACAACTACAAGCAACATTTTATATTGTCTAGTACTTAGTTTTTCTAGAGTTGCTCCTGATCTGATTAGCTGGTCAATATGAGATAAGTTTCTTTTGATATATTGAAGCTGCTTTTTAATTACTTTTTTCCTATCTTTTTGGGATACACGACGCTTTTTAGAGACTTCTAAGTAGTTTTTTCTCGCTATTTCCCGATAAGTCCTTGGTTTTTTCTCTAATGTATCTTTTATCTTTTTATAAAGAAGGTCTATTATTCGTTGTGTCTGTTTTCTTGCTTGATTTAATAGCTCGAAATCTGTTGGATAGCTTATGTCTGCTGGCGCACAAGTCGCATCTAATATTAATTTTCCCCGATTTTTTGGCGTGTTATCTTCTTTTCTAAATTTTGCTGTTTTTTTTTGAGTTGATTCAGTTGCTAAAGTCGAAGATGTTGTCTCTAGCACCCTCTTAACAGTTTTTTGATTTACTTTGTTTACTAAGTCTGCACTAATTCTTTCACGAAAATGGACTAGCATAGAGGCATCAAATGGAGCTTCATTAATATAAAATGACATCCCTATGAAGTACTGTAGATAAGGGTTTTCTTTAATTTGTTCTACTGTTTCTCTGTCGCTTATTCCTAGTTTTTCTTTGATTATTAATGGGCAACTGTTGACCATACTAATGGGGTTAAGCCGTCTGACATACCCAACCATTTTAAAAATGTTTCGCTTAGTAACTAATTTACCTTCATTGGGAGATGCAGCCGTTAGTGATGATGAAATTATGGATATTTATCGATTACGTTGGGGAGTTGAACTCTTGTGGAAGTTTTTAAAGATGCACTTGAAACTTGACAAATTAATTACCAAAAACGTCAATGGTATCACCATACAAATTTACGTTAGTTTGATAGCTTATCTGATTTTACAGCTTTTATCTATTCCCACACAATGGGGACATACACTATTAGATAAATTCCGCTATCTTCAATCTTGTATGTGTCAGAAAATCAGTTATGTTCATTGGTTTGAGGAGATGATGTTATGTTGATAATTTAGGCTTTTTAGAGTTAGTGTAACTATCTATGTAAAGTTTTGTATCAGCATTGAACATTTCTGGGTATAGAGCTATGTATCAAAAACTCGCGGAACTAATAGATCTGTGTAGAAAACCCACTATCGAGCTACTTAGAGAGGCACTTTTGTGCAGACAAGAACTTTCTGAATCTGAAAGTAATTTCATTACATATATGGCTGGATTTTCCCATCATGAATTTGCAGAAAATTTATTTTCAGATTTTAATTTATCTTTCTTAGAAGGGACTTCGATATTTTTTGATAGAGAAAATAATAAGTTTCACTTCAAAATATTATTAAATGACCAATCTCATTACTGTAGTAAGTTACACATGGGAAAGATAGAGCGTGATTACAACTCTCCAATGTTTGGGAGTCGCATGGCTTTCAGGGATAAAAATGGTTTATACATCGATAGCCTTGGAAAGCAGCTACGCGGATGTTCTGGAGAACAGGTAAGAGCATACATCGCACAAGGAACATCAGGTATAGCTGAAAACGTGGTGTCTTATCAAAGAGATTTGCAAGGTTATTGCTTAGTTACTCATTTCGTTGCAGCAGCTGAACCTAATGTAGATATCAATGTGAAAACTGTTTTCAGCAGAGTCACAGCGTGCATTTTTGTGAACCCTTCGGAAGAATCTTTCTATAGAAATCTGTCACTTTATCAATTTCAACATCGAGCCGAGCTATACCCATTACTAAAAAGTATATACTGGTATGTCATAGATGCCATACAGCCTGAAAAGGTTACAGATTTTCTGCACAAAATTAAAGCCGATTTTAAACTAATGCAATATGTCGGTGCAAAGCATGACTATCTTCAAGAAGTCCTACCAGAGATTGAGACAATGGTATTAGAAATTCTTTCCCGTAGTAGGGTTGAGCAAAGCAAAACTCAACATTAATATCTTAAAAATCTTGTTTTCAAGGAAGATGGAAAAACGAAAATATAATAATGATTATTCAACCTGGAAATTAAGCTTGGCATCAACGCATATTTTCTAAAAACCCAACTTAACCTTTTGTTTTAGTAGTGGCTAATGTGTAGACGTAGACGTTAGGCGGCTTGCCACAGATATCGCTACCCATCATACTTCATCAGCACCAAAAATCCCAGCCTCAGCCATCCGGTGGTATTCTTCAACTGTCCACAGGCGAAGTTTTAAGGTCGGTTCTGTGTTTTGCATGGCTTGTTTTGCAACTGTGAAGATTAATTAGTATCCTAGCATTTTGAACTTACCGGACTGTCTAGAGGCTGTTTGGCGCAGCCATTACGAATTAAGATACACTAAGGTCTTACTTCTTAATAATCTCCGTGCGTTCACGCCTGAGAGTGTCAAAATTGACTTACAGGTGGCAACATTTCCAAAACTACAATGCTTAAATCAGGAAACTCTAAAGGTGAAATAGTCGCATCTTCTACTAAAATAACTTCACTTTGATAGCCATCTTGAGTTGGTTCTCGAAAGACACGCAATTGACGACTAACCACATCTAACACCCAATAATCTGTAATTCCTGCTTGAGAATATGCCTTGGCTTTGGTTTCGCAATCTAGTTTCAAACTACTATCTGCTACTTCAATAATCAGATAAATTTCTGTTGGGGTGGGATGATGGTCTGCGTAGTCTAGGGGATCTACTTTCACTACAGCAATATCTGGTTCTGGTTCAGACCGTTCATTTAATTTTACTGGGTCTTGAACACATATCAAAGCTCGATTCCTTAAACGATTTTGCAGCAATCTATCTGTTCTACCCACTGCTGACCGATGAGCTGTACCTTTAGCAATCATCCAAATTATTTTTCCTTCTAGGAGTTCCACCCGTTCATCTGCACCAAAAATCCCAGCCTCAGCCATCCGGTGGTATTCTTCAACTGTCCACAGGCGAAGTTTTAAGGTCGGTTCTGTGTTTTGCATAGCTTGTTTTGCAACTGTGAAGAGTAATTAGTATCCTAGCATCTTGGACTTTTGAAGCGTTATTAGCTTGAATATTAAAGTCTTCAGAATTCTGAATCCTGAATTCTGAATTCTCACTCTTCTAAAATCTGAATTTCATCAAGTTGATTAATCACCACATCTGCACCTTTAACATTATCCAAATTACCCACCCAAGTGATTCCAATACAACCTGCGGCTTTAGCATCACGCCCCATTTGCATATCACCAACTGAATCACCCACCATCAGCGTAGCGCTTGGTTCGACTCCCAAGGCTTGGCAAGCTTGCAAAAATAGCACTGGGTCTGGTTTACTCGGTCCTTCATCGACTCCCATTTCCAACTGGATGTAATCATTTAATTGGTGATGGGCTACAAACTGTTGTACTTCATCAGTTGTCGCAGCTGAAAGTATACCGAGTTTCATACCAGCTTCGTGTAGATATTTCAATATCTCCAAACTGCCCACAAACAGTGGTGAAGGACTTTGTTCAACATATTTTTCGGCTTCATCTAAAGCTTGACGAGCTATTTTTAAGCATTCAAACCATCCTTTTCCAGTTTCGGCAATGTAGGCCGCAGCCGCAATTTCTGTTTCGCGGCGACTCGCCACCGACACTATACCTGCTGGGTCGAGGATATTACCATTGACGCCAAATGCCATTAATAGCGGTTCCCCGACACCGGGTATTTGAGCGTCTATCAACCTCGCTGCTTTTTGTGCGAGCGATCGCAAAAATATTTCTGAGTCTTCTAGGGTACCATTTTTGTCAAACAAAATTGCTTGAACATTATAAAAAGTGATGTTTCTACATTTAATAGTTACCAAAATATTTCACTCTATTTATCTTTATTTAAAAGTTAGGAGTTGGAAGTTAAGAGTTAGGAGTTAAAAATTAGGATTGCTCTGAATTAAAAAATCTGGCGTTGCACAAACAAGGCATGAAATTCATGTATTGAAATCTGAAACTTTTTGTCTCTCAATTCACATTAGACTTGAGTTATTATAACTCATAACTTCTAACTCCTAACTCCCAATACTACTCGGTTAAGAATATTTGTAGGTTGGGTTGAAGGTCGTGAAACTCAACAAAAGCCCAAAAATGTTGGGTTTCGTTCCTCAACCCAACCTACGAATTTTAAGCTTTTTGGGCTTAACCGAGCAGTATTGTCCTAACTCCTAACTCCTAACTTTCACTCATTCCTAACATAAAAAAAGAGGGAAAAACCCTCTCTAAAATAATCCTTTGATATTCTTCATTAAAGACAGTAAAACTATAAACGTATTACTCTTCAATAGCTGCGGGAATTTCTTCTTCAGTTTCCACCACTGCTGGAATTTCCTCTTCAACTTCCGTTGCTGCTGGAATTTCCTCTTCAAGTTCCGCTGCTGGTGGAATTTCCTCTTCAAGTTCCGCTGCTGGTGGAATTTCTTCCTCTGCTACAACTTCCACAACTCCAGCAGGCGCAGCTGTAGCACCTTGCTGTTTAGCTAGCAGCTGCTCCCGATACTTAGCAGCCATTTCTTCTGCTTTATCATAGACCAAATCCCGGTTTTTAATCATATCACCAGGTTCTGGTTCTAATTGCTTGGTAGATAGAGAAATCCGACCTCTTTCGGCATCCAAATCAATGATCATAACTTTCACTTCATCATTGACATTGAACACGCTATGAGGTGTATCGATATGTTCGTGAGAAATCTCAGAAATGTGTAGTAGACCACTGACACCGCCGATGTCAATGAATGCACCGTAGGGTTTGATGCCACGAACTGTACCAATCACTACTTCGCCAACTTCTAGGCGGTTCATCTTGCGCTCAACTAACGCGCGACGGTGAGATAGAACTAAGCGGTTGCGTTCTTCGTCCACCTCTAGGAATTTCAGTGGTAGTTCTTCGCCGACCAACTCTTCTTTAGGCTTGCGGGTGCTGATGTGGGAACCGGGGATAAAACCACGTAATCCCTCAATTCTTACCAATGCACCACCGCGATTTGTGGCAAATACGCCAGAACGAACTGTAGCGTCTTCTGCTTGCAGTTGTCGCACGCGTTCCCAAGCCCGCATATACTCAATACGGCGAATGGAAAGAGTTAACTGACCATCTTCATTTTCATCGGTGAGAATGAAAAATTCCCGCGTTTCGTTTGACTGTAATACTTCTTCCGGGGCATCGACCCGGTTTATAGACATTTCCTGTATGGGTATGTATGCTGCTGTTTTAGCACCAATGTCAATCAGAGCGCCGCGCGGCTCTATACTGAAAACGGTTCCTGGTACAATATCTCCAGGGCTAAAATGATAGTCGTATTTATCAAGTAGAGCAGCGAAATCTTCGTGGGTGAATCCAATTTCTGTAGCGGTTAAATTCTGATTGACCATGCTGATTTAATTCCTGGTTTTAGTCTCCGTAAAGGTTGTGCGACAAATGCGATGTACATGCAACTGTTTTTGGGCAGTCCGCACTTAACATCCTTTCTCATCCTAGCGCAGAAAAGCTAGTATTAACACATATCAACTCCCAAGATTGGAAATTATATCACAATATTAAAAGGATTGGCGATTGGGCATGGGGAGATGAGGGAGATGAGGGAGATGACGAAGAGGGGCGGGGTGCAGGGGCAGGGGAGAAAATCTTCCCCTCTGCTCCCTGCCCCCTGCTCCCCTGCCTTTTTCCCAATGCCCAATGCCCAATGCCCAATGCCCAGTCCCCAATAACAAAATGACAAAAACAATAATATCCGTTACTACAATATTTAGTAGCAACGGATACTAACATTGAATGCGCTTAAAGTTGTGTTAATAGCGGTCTACTTCTCTTTTTTCTCAAAGCGGGGGGGTTCGCGAAATGCGATCGCAAAAAAGAGAACACCTATACACAGAGTAAAAATTAAGATGTATGCAACGCTTTCCATTTTTTGAGTTCCTGCCTATCCAGCTAGTAATGAGGGATTAGGGATTGGGTATTGGGGACTGGGTATTAAAGATTGGGTATTGGGAAAACTTTCCCCTAATTCCTAGTCCCCAGTCCCCAGTCTCCAGTCCCTTAGAGGGCTTCCTTCCGGCGGGTTGATTTGTCACCCACTTTCTGGAATAGACCCCATTCAACTTGTTCTTCTAGATCCGCTTCAACACCGGCGAATACGTCTCTGTAGATTGTACGAGCGCCATGCCACAGGTGACCGAAGAAGAATAAGAGAGCAAACACAGCGTGTCCAAAGGTAAACCAACCTCTAGGACTGGTGCGGAATACGCCGTCAGAGTTCAAGGTTTCGCGGTCAAATTCAAAGATTTCACCACCTTGAGCTTTACGAGCATATTTCTTCACATCGGCTGGGTCTGTGAAGGTCTTACCGTTGAGGTCACCACCGTAGAAACTAACGGTGACACCAGATTGCTCGAAGCTATACTTAGATTCTGCCCGACGGAAGGGAATGTCAGCGCGAACTATTCCATCTGCGTCGGTCAAGACTACTGGGAAGGTTTCAAAGAAGTTGGGGAGACGACGCACGGTCAATTCGCGCCCTTCAGAATCTTTGAATACAGCGTGACCTTGCCAAGATTGGGCAATGCCATCACCCTTAACCATCGGTCCTGTACGGAATAGACCACCTTTAGCGGGGCTATTGCCGACGTAATCGTAGAAAGCCAGTTTTTCTGGAATCGCTGACCAAGCTTGCTCAAGGGTTGCACCTTGACCAACACTGGTTTGGACGCGACGCTCAATTTCTTGACGGAAGTAGCCTTGATCCCATTGGTAACGGGTGGGGCCAAACAGTTCAATGGGGGTGGTAGCGTTACCGTACCACATAGTACCAGCTACGACGAAAGCAGCGAAGAATACTGCTGCGATACTGCTAGAAAGTACTGTTTCAATGTTCCCCATCCGCAGAGCTTTGTAGAGCCTTTCGGGGGGTCGGACTGTGAGGTGGAATAAGCCTGCAATAATACCAACAACACCAGCAGCAATGTGGTGAGCCACAATACCGCCAGGGTTGTATGGGTTAAAACCATCTGGACCCCATTCTGGTGCTACTGCCTGGATGCTGCCAGTGACACCGTAGGCATCAGAAACCCACATCCCCGGGCCAAATAGTCCGGTGAGGTGAAAAGCACCAAATCCAAAGCAAAGTAAACCGGATAAGAACAGGTGAATGCCAAACATTTTTGGCAAGTCTAAAGCGGGTTCACCTGTGCGGGGGTCTCTAAAGAGTTCCAAATCCCAGTAAACCCAGTGCCAAACGGCGGCTAGGAATAATAGACCGGAAAGAATGATGTGAGCTGCAGCAACGCCTTCAAATGACCAGAAGCCAGGATCGCCAGTTGAAGCACCGGTAACACTCCAACCACCCCAAGATTGGGTAACGCCCAAACGGGACATGAAGGGCAGCACGAACATTCCTTGACGCCACATCGGGTTAAGAACCGGATCGCTTGAGTCAAAAGTAGCCAGTTCGTATAGTGCCATCGAACCAGCCCAGCCTGCTACTAAGGCTGTATGCATCAGGTGTACAGAAATCAGCCGCCCTGGATCATTCAGAACGACTGTGTGTACTCGGTACCAGGGTAGTCCCATCGACTACGCTCCTCCTCGATGAGTTAGTTTACAAAGCAATTTTCTTACTGAGATTCTGAGAAACGAAAATCGCCACTCAGAAAACTCTCTTTTGTTTTTTGTTATTGCCAGAGCCAGAGCTTGACCACAACTTAGTCTGATTAAGTTAGACAGCGTAGGTGGTTTGGCAATGCTGACTCGCTGCCTTGAGATTTACCCCGTAGGGTAGCGATCGCCAAGCAAAAATGAGAATGTTTTAAAAAGTGTAACTATTGATGGAACTGTTTGCAAGCGTGTAAATTAATGCGATCGCGTAGCATGTCTTAGTTTTTTCGCTACCAATCATGTCAGGGATTAAATTTGCTTATCTTTTCTTTACGGAATGGGGCATTGGGCATTGGGCATTGGGCATTGGGCATTAAAAAGTCAAAAGTCAAAAGACACTCATATTCTTTTTTTTTACTTTTGCCTTTTAGCTTTTGAATTATTTGTCTCCCTCATCCCCCCCCTCCCCCCCCTCCCCCCCCCCCCCCCCCCCCTTCCCACCCCCCCCCCCCCCCGCCCACCCCCCCCCCCCCCCCCCAACTCTCCACCTCTACTATACATTTTCTTAATTATTTTTAGTGTAAGGGGGAAGATGGGCAGGGGGACTGGGCCGGGGGAGAAGGGGGGGAATGAGGGGGGTGAGGGAGATGGGGGGGTGTGGGGAGGGTGGGGAGTGTGGGGAGATGGGGAGATGGGGAGATGGGGAGATGAGGAAGAATAATAATCGTTTGCTTGCTTCCTTTACTCCCCTACCTCCCCACCTCCCCAACTCCCCACCCCCCCCCCCCCCCACCCCCCCCACACTTCCTGCCTGCCCCATGCCTACTGAACCACCAACTGGATGTTTTGCAGGTGACACTTGGTCTGGGCTGTACCCAGGCGTTCGATTACTTGTTCGGCACTCATCAAACGCTTGAGTACTACTTGACCAATGGTGTGACTGGCAGTTAGTGGGGTTGTTGGCTTCACTTCTACGGTTAAAATGGCTTCTTCAACTTGATAAAGCCATAGCAATTCGTTTTGTTCTACTAAGCAAATATTCATTCGCTGAATATCTGGTTGGCGTCGCCATGCGGTTATTTGCCAGAGTCCGTCAGATGCCCATACTCTAGCAACTGTCCATCCCTCAGATAGAAAGAAATACTTCACGGTATTAGTCTCGCTGTTAGACTTTAAATCTGCTGTTGGTGATATCGCGATCGCTTTTTTCGCTGATGTATAAACACTTGATTTGTTCAGTAGAACCATGCGGCTGTTCTCTAGGAAAAATCGCTCTACGTGCTTGTATGTCCAAGCAGCAACAGGCAAAGTTTTAATGTACACTGCTTGGGCTATTGTCAAAGCTTAACAAAGCTATTCCCTATTAACTATGAATTTACGACAAATTTCATCAATGTTGAAAATCTTAATTAAATAAAAATTTTTCCTTACTTAAGTAACTGTCATTGGTCATTAGTCATTTACAAACGACCAAGGACAAATGACCAATTTATACGTATATACTTAGCTACAATAATTAACAAAATTATTTGTAAAAATTAAGGCACAATACTCACAAATGTAGTAAGATTACTGACCGCTGATATCTAAAAATCTTATTGCTATGACTTGGTTTTCCTTGCCCGTGAAACGCTGGAGTCGGATTATACAATTTCTATCTTTGTTCTGTGTATGTTTATTTTTAGTTGTAAGTTGCACTCGTCCTCCACAAACAACTAACCCGCCATCTGGTTCTGTAAATAGCCCTACAGGTGATGGTCGCATTACTATAGGGACAACAGCCAAGCCGAGAACTCTTGACCCGGCTGATGCTTATGAGTTAGCAGCGCTCGGTTTGGTGTTTAATATGAGCGATCGCCTTTACACTTACGAACCAGGAAGCACAGAAATTAAGCCCCAACTTGCCACAGCGTTACCGAAGGTCAGCCAAGATGGTTTAACTTATACCATTCCTCTACGTCAGGGAGTAGTTTTTCACGATGGGACTCCCTTCAACTCCCAAGCAATGGCATTTACTATCCAGCGCTTTATGGAAAATAAAGGAAAACCCTCTTTTTTGCTAGCTGATATAGTAGATTCGGTGAAAACCACGGGTGATTATGAGTTAACTATTCAGCTGAAAAAGCCCTTTGCAGCTTTTCCTTCACTGCTAGCTTTTCCTGGAGTGTGTGCAGTTTCACCCAAAGCTTACGAAGTCGGTGCGGGTAAATTCAAGCCGAATATTTTTGTGGGGACTGGCCCTTACAAATTAGCTCAATATGGTACTGATTCATTGCGATTTGATGTGTTTGATAAATATTGGGGCGCAAAACCAGCTAACAATGGTGTTAACGTCCAAATTCAAACTAGTCCAGTTAATTTATTTAATGCTTTCCGTACAGGTGCTATTGATGTAGCTTATTTATCCCTGCAACCAGACCAAACTCGGAGCTTAGAAGAAGGTGGTAAAAAAGGGGATTGGCAAGCGATCGCTGCTCAAGGTAGCGTAGTCAGTTATATGGTATTGAATCGGAATCAAAAGCCATTAGATCGAGTAGAAGTAAGAGCTGCGATCGCTTCCATAATTGACCGTCCATTAATCAATGAACGAGTGTTACTTGGTCAAGCAGATCCCTTGTATAGCATGATTCCAACAACGTTTAATGTTTCTGTACCATTATTTAAAGATAAATATGGTGATGCTAACTTTAATCAAGCCAAACAATTATTAACAACCGCTGGTTTTTCCAAAGAAAATCCGGCAAAAGTTCAAGTTTGGTATCCTTCGAGTTCACCTACTCGGAGTTTGGCAGCACAGACACTGAAATCCCTAGTCGATGCCAAAATGGACGGAATACTGCAATTTGAAGTCACCACCGCCGAATCAGCAGCATTCTTTAAAGACATTTCTAGAGGATTATATCCAGCAGCTTTACTTGATTGGTATCCAGACTTTTTAGATCCAGATAATTACGTCCAGCCGTTTTTGTCTTGTGACAAAGGTTCAGTTGCTAAAGGATGTGAAAATGGAGCGAGTCAAACTCAGGGTTCGTTTTACTATAGCGAAATCATGAATAAATTGATTGACCAGCAACGCCAAGAACTAAACCCCCAAACACGGCAGAAAATTTTTACCGACATTCAAAACCAAGTAATTACAGATGTACCTTACGTTCCCCTATGGCAAAACAAAGACTATGTATTTGCCAGAAATGGTGTTAGTAACGTACAACTTAATCCAACCCAAATTTTAGTTTATCAGACAATTAAAAAGTAAATGAAGTTAGGAGTTGGGAGTTAGGAGTTAGGAGTTAGGAGTTAGGAGTTTGAAGTTTGGAAATTTTAAATTAGGTTGTTAGCAAAATGCACAATATAAAAATTTCCAACTTCACTAAGTAGAACAATTAAAGTATTAGTTGACAATTTGTCAATCAACTAAACTTTCATCAATCCTAACTATCAACTCCCAACTATCAACTCCCAACTCTTAACTCCTAACTCTTAAATCCCAACTCCCAACTCCTAACTCTTAACTCCTAACTCTTAACTCCTAACTCTTAACTCCTAACTCCTAACTCTTAACTAAATTTATGTCTCGTTCTAAAGCTTTACAATATTACATTATTTCCCGGTTGCTGTTAGCACCACTCCAACTATTAACTATCATCACTATTGTATTTCTCTTACTCAGAGCAACACCTGGAGATCCCGCAGATGCAATTCTTGGTGGACGTGCGCCAGAAGCAGCTAAAGAAGAATTGCGAAAACAACTCGGTTTAAATCTGCCTTTGTGGCTACAGTATCTAAATTACTTGGGAAATTTGTTGCGTTTTGATTTGGGAACTTCTTTGCTGAGTCGGGGAGAGAATGTTTGGAACATCATTGCACAATATTTCCCCGCGACGGTGGAGTTAGCAGTATGTAGTATGGCGGTTGCACTTATCGTGGGAATTTTAGTTGGTACCCTTTCGGCTTCCCGCCCTGGAACATCTTTTGACTTGGGTGGGCGGTTGTTTGGTATCATCACCTACGCACTCCCGATGTTTTGGGCGGGAATGCTTTTGCAGTTGATTTTCTCAGTGCAACTCGGTTGGTTTCCGAATTCTAACCGGTTTCCACCCAACCTTCCTGCCCCCACACTGATTACAGGATTGTATACGATTGATAGCCTACTAGCTGGTAACTTCACTCAGTTTTTCACATCTTTGCATCATCTTGCTCTACCGAGTATCACCTTGGGAATTTTGCTGAGTGGGATTTTTGAGCGAATTGTGCGAGTGAATTTAAAGCAAACCCTACAAGCAGATTATGTAGAAGCAGCTAGAGCTAGAGGGATTGGGGAAAATAAGATTTTAGTCTCCCATGCCTTAAAAAATGCTTTAATTCCGGTGATTACAGTTTTGGGATTAACTTTCGCGTCTTTGTTGGGTGGAGCGATTTTGACAGAGGTAACATTTTCTTGGCCTGGGTTAGCCAATCGACTTTATCAAGCCATTAGCGATCGCGATTATCCCACAGTCCAAGGAGTATTGGTATTTTTTGGAGCGATCGTTGTCAGCGCCAGCATTTTAATTGACATTTTAAATGCTTATGTAGACCCAAGAATCCGATATTAAAACAGAATTCAGAATTCAGAATTCAGAATCAATTTAGTATTTGTAGGGTGCGTTAGCGACAGCGTAACGCACCAAATCCGGGTTAATTTTCTTGAGAAATAGCACTGGCTAAAATACCAAGAATTTTGTTTACATCTTTGAGATAATATTCGCTTAAATCAATGGTCAGTGTTTGTTCTTCTAGTTTCAGGAATTGCCAAATACTGCCCGTTGTCACTGCACCGTAAATTGTTTTAATCTCAGTTGCAGCTTGCTGATTAAAAATTTGAGCTGCGATCATTTCCACTGCACATTGACCTAAACCTGCATTAATATTTTCTTTTTTAGCTTCTACAACTGTAATTACTGGTGCTGTCAAAATTAGAATTTCTGGAGATTTCGTAATAATAAAATCGCAAGTGCCATTTAATCCTTTGGCATTATCCACAGTGAAATCTACCCCAGAAAATAAACTAACTTGCTCGCGTAATTGTCGGCGTAAGTCAACTAAAATTGGAGCAATAATCAACTCAGAGCGAGCTTTTTCACTATTACTACCTAAAGCAATTTCCAGGTTATAATTAAGTGTTTCTGCAAGTAAATTACTCGCCGCTAATTCAGGAGCAGCAGCGAAAATATCACGTTTTTCTAATGTGGTTAAACTAAACTCTTGTTTTGCTCTACCTAAACTAAAGTCGCTGTAAGCCATAAGTAAAACTAATACTCTTTTTTGCTTTTAAAACAGAATTCAGAATCAATTTAGTGGGGGATTTAGAGGTTGTTTGAAAAGTTTTTCGCTGTGATTTTAGGCACGTTTAGATCCCCCCTACCTTAAAAAGGGGGGAACCGGAATCAAAGTCCCCCTTTTTAAGGGGGATCTAGAACGTTTTGCTACAAAGAAGAGGACTTTTCAAACATCCTCTTAGACCCGGCACTAATTGTAGACCACCAAATTAAAAATTTGGTGTGGCGTTTCACCACTTATTCAGACGCTCCTGCATCCCTCTAAGCGTACCCCTGCTCAAATTTGATGGGGTTTGGGGTTAAGGGGCGCGGGGTGCTAAGGATTAACGTAAATCTAAAATTGTTTGACTTTTTACATAAAATATGGTATTTTGTATTTTTACTAAGAAAAATCAAATATAAACGTGAATATTTTTCCACATATTAAAAAACCGCGTGTCACATGGCAGGCGGTTTTCTCACTGCTGATATTTGTGTTTATGTACCTGCCTATAATGGTACTGGGGTTTTATAGCTTTAATCAGTCGCCTTACAGTGCGACTTGGCAAGGATTTACCTTAGATTGGTATCAAAAGTTATTCAGCGACGATCGCATTTTATCAGCTTTACAAAATAGTTTGATAGTGGCTAGTTGTGCAGTGGGGATTTCAGCAGTGCTGGGAACCTTGATGGCCGTTGGTTTAGCGCGTTACCAATTTCCTGGAAAGAGTTTGTATCGTGGCGTTGCTTATTTACCATTAATTATTCCTGATATTGCGATCGCAGTAGCTACCTTAGTATGTTTAGCGGCCTTTGCAATACCTTTGAGTTTGTGGACGATAGTTGCAGCACACGTGGTGTTTTGTCTGGCTTACGTGGGACTTGTGGTTTCTTCCAGACTGACAAATTTAGATCCGCACTTAGAAGAAGCAGCATTAGATTTAGGCGCTACACCAACCCAAGCATTTATCAAAGTATTATTACCTCAATTAATGCCTGGTATTATCGCTGGTTGTTTATTAGCTTTTGTCCTCAGTTTGGATGATTTTTTGATTGCCAGTTTTACAGCTGGTAGCGGTTCTAACACCCTGCCGATGGAAATTTTTAGTAGGATTAGAACAGGGGTCAAGCCTGATATTAACGCCTTGAGTGTAATGTTGATTTCCGTATCCGCGATCGTTGCTTTTGTAGCGGAATCACTTCGCATTTCTGGAGAAAATAAAAGCTGATAATTGACAATAAAAATTCTTCATTATTTAGTTATTAGCGAACTTTTTTATTTAGTAACAACAACTATCTTGAAGGAGAATTCAGAATTTCCAAGTAGGGTGCGTTAGGCGAATGCCGTAACGCACTATATTATCCAACCAATTCCCCACTCCCCACTCCCCACATATTTTTAAACACATATAAAAAATTCCGTGTTCGCTTCTCTACATAACTGTTTTCAATAAGATGATATTGGGGCTAACTTTGGAGAAGATGCTATTTTCACTTCATTATGCAAATCTGCCAAAATCCCAATTGCTCAAATCCATTCAACGCCGATAGCAATAGATTTTGCGTCAGTTGCGGACAAAGCAACTTTGGCAAATTTCTCAGAAACCGTTACCGCGTATTGGGACTGTTAGGTGAAGGTGGGTTTAGCAGAACTTATGCTACAGAAGATGCAGATAGACTCAATGCACCTTGTGTCATTAAGCAATTTTTCCCACAATTTCAAGGAACTGGACAACGTACCAAAGCAGCGCAATTTTTCAAAGAAGAGGCTTTTCGATTGTATGAACTGGGAGAAAATCATACTCAAATTCCCAGATTACTTGCTTATTTTGAACAAGGTACTAGTTTGTATCTCGTGCAAGAATTTATCCAAGGAAAAACTCTTTTACAAGAAGTTCAGGAACAAATCTATGGTGAAGAACAAATTTGGCAACTTTTAGCTGATTTATTGCCAGTTCTGCAATTTATTCATACTAGTAACATTATTCATCGGGATATCAAACCAGAAAATATTATTCGCCGTGCAAGCGATGGAAAACCTGTATTAATTGACTTTGGTGGTGCTAAACAGGTAACACAAACTAGTTTAGGAAGACAAGCTACCGTAATTTATACCCTTGGTTATGCGCCCACTGAACAAATGGCTGGTTTTGCTTGTCACGCCAGTGATTTATATGCTTTGGGTGTAACTTGCGTCCGCCTTTTAACTCAATGTTTGCCTTTACAAGACGTTTCCGGACAAGTTAACGATCCTATTTATGATGCCATGAATGCTAAGTGGTTGTGGCGCGAACGGTTACAAAAAAAAGGTATTACTATCAGCGACGAATTAGGAAAAATTTTAGATAAATTACTCAAACATTTAGCGAGTGAAAGGTATCAAACAGCAGCAGAAGTTATCAAAGATTTGGAATTTATCAAATCAAATCTTGAACCTGTGGCGCTAAAAATGGTTTCCATTCCCCAACCCGTATTACCGCCGCCAAAAGAAATAGTACCATTACCATCCTTAGAAATTTTTGAATTTGAAGTAGTGACAGTAGACACAGCAGGTAGAGAAGTTAGCCGCGTCAGTGGCAGTGCAAACTTTTTTGCTGAACAATTGGGTAAGTCTGTCACCTTGGAAATGCTATCAATTCCTGGCGGCACATACATGATGGGTTCACCGGAGTTTGAAGGAGATGCTGACGAACGTCCTCAACGCCAAGTGACTGTAAAACCATTTTTTATGGGAAAATTTCCTGTAACTCAAGCACAGTGGCGAGTAGTCGCAGCTTTACCCAAAGTCAACCAAACTTTAAATCCTCATCCATCGAAATTCAAAGGCTTAGATAGACCAGTCGAAAATGTATCTTGGCATGAAGCTGTAGAATTTTGTCTCAGGTTATCAGAAAAAACTGGACGCAACTATCGTTTACCGAGTGAAGCTGAATGGGAATACGCTTGTCGTGGTGGAACTACGACATCTTTTCACTTTGGCGAAACCATTACTACTGATTTAGTTTGCTGTGCTGACGAACCAAAAAGCAAATTTCGCAAAGAAACAACAAACGTCGGCAGTTTTGAAGTAGCCAACGCCTTTGGATTATATGATATGCACGGGCTAGTTTGGGAATGGTGCGCCGACCCGTGGCATAACAATTATCATGATGCACCTCCAGATGCAACAGTTTGGGAAGTTGGCGGTGATATGCATCGCCGGGTTTTACGCGGTGGTTCTTGGAGTTTCAGCGCCGAACTTTGTCGCAGCGCTAGCCGTAGTTGGAATGAGTCAGATGGCGGGTTGAGAATTTGTGGCTTTCGGGTGGTTTTTTCAGGCGAAGGAATGCAGGAATATAGAAATAATAGTCTTATATGAGTCCTATATTACCTATATTAATAGGACTTACGCAAACTCTACGAACACTTGGCGTTCTTGGCGTCTTCTCTACGAGACGCGAAGCGCGAAGGCGGTAGCCTACGGCAAGCCGCAAAGCGTCTACGATAAATCAAGCTTTTTAGCTATTTTTGCGTAAGTCCTGATTAAGTTTTGAACTTGAAAATCAAATTTTGAACTTGTAAACCTATTATTTCAAAAAAATCCAGCAAATCTACTCACAGTTTTGTAGGGTGCTGCCAATTATGCATAATTTATACCCGTTAAAACATGGAAATTATTAATAATCTTTTTTATGACACTAATTGACAAGTATAAAATTATACTTTAATATTAAGACATGACAAAGGCGATCGCCCTTTCCGCCAAGATCGATGCGATCGCCTTTAGTCAGTCCCCTACAGGAGATAGATACAATCATGACACAATTACCAAAATCCGCCCAATCCAAGTTAGAGCAGTTCTTAAGTGAAAATTTGGATACACCCACCCCCAAGCAATCTCCCCAACAACGGCTTCCCAAAAGAGAGCCAATTAAGCACACGCTGACGGGTTCATCGAAAGCTGTTATCAGTACAATTCATCATTTGCAGCTAATTGGCTACGCCAGTGTAGGAGACTGGAGTCCACTAGTACCAACTAGTAAACCAGATGAAGTAATGAGTATTTTAATCCGTCAGATTTTGATGCAATAACCTAAATGTAGAGACGTTGCAATGCAACGTCTCTACCATATTAATTATGTGCCCTTATGATTTCAGGGAGGTAACCCGATGATCATCGAACCTAAAAATCTTGCTCTACCAGATCACACTCAGCTACCAGAGTCAGATGGTACTTTTGTGAAAAATTTTCAAGAACATCCTCAAAGCATTTTATTAACAGACTCTATCCTGCCACGATTACAAGAAATTCATCCTGACGGCTATTATTGTATAGGTCAAGACTCTGGTATTTACTGGCGGTTAACAGAACCACCAGAACGAGGAGCCGAAGCACCAGATTGGTTTTACGTACCAAATGTACCACCAACTCTTAACGGTCAATTACGGCGTTCTTATGTTTTTTGGCAAGAATTAATTGCACCGATGATTGTTTTAGAATTTGTGTCTGGAGATGGTGAAGAAGAACGGGATAAAACTCCTTACAAAGGAAAATTTTGGATTTACGAAAATATCATCCGTCCTCCTTACTACGGCATTTATGAAGTCAAAAAAGCATCGGTAGAAGTCTATCAATTAGTGGCTAATCATTACGAAAAAATGCTTCCAAATACCAGAGGACATTATCCAATTGCACCTATGGGTGTGGAATTAGGTATTTGGCAAGGTAATTTTATATTAAACAAAGAAATACCTTGGTTGCGGTGGTGGGATGAACAAGGTAATTTACTCCTCACAGGAGATGAACGTGCGGAAGCTGAACGCCAACGTGCAGAAACTGAACGCCAACGTGCAGAAACTGAACGCCAGCGTGCAGAAGCTGAACATCAACGTGCGGAAACTGAACGCCAGCGTGCGGAAACTGAACATCAACGCCTGGAAACGGTAGAACAGGAAAATCAGCGGTTGCGGGAACGTTTACGTGCATTGGGTATCGATCCTGATGCGCTAGTTTAGATTTTGGATTTTGGATTGTTAATTCAAAATCCAAAATCCTCATGTAGAGACGCGATAAATCGCGTCTTCAAAGACAAATTATTCTTAACCCAAGCGTATTACAATATCAGCTAAGCTGGTAATATATAGAACAAACTGCTTGTAGTTCTGAGTTATGCAAATCTGCCAAAATCCCAATTGCTCAAATCCCTTCAACCCTGATAGCAATAGATTTTGCATGAGTTGTGGACAAAATAACTTTGGCAACTTGCTGGGAAATCGCTACCGTGTTTTGCAACTCTTAGGCGAAGGTGGGTTTGGCAGAACTTACACAGCAGAAGACACGGGTAGATTTGATGATGTTTGTGTCATCAAGCAATTTTTTCCACAAGTGCAAGGAACAGCAGCACTTACTAAAGCAACAGAATTATTCAAACAAGAAGCTAAGCGACTTTATGAATTGGGAGAAAATCATTCTCAAATTCCGAGATTGTTAGCTTATTTTGAACAAGGTGCAAGTTTGTATCTCGTGCAAGAATTTATTCAAGGGCAAACTTTACTCAAAGAACTTCAGCAACAAGCTTTTAATGAAGCACAAATTCGGGAACTTTTAGCAGATTTATTACCAGTTCTGCAATTCATCCACGATCGCCATGTCATCCATCGGGATATTAAACCAGAAAATATCATGCGAAGGGAGAGCGATCGCCATCTCATCTTAATTGATTTTGGCGGTGCAAAACAAGTAACCCAAACCAGTTTAGCCAGACAAGCCACAGGAATTTACACCGTTGGTTATGCTCCAAGCGAACAAATGGCAGGATTCGCCACACCTGTGAGTGATTTATATGCTTTGGGTGCCACGTGTGCGCGTCTTTTAACTCAATCTTTGGCTGTGCAAGATACCAGTGGAAATCTCTACGATCGCGTTTATGATGCTTTTAATGCTCAATGGTTGTGGCGAGAACTTTTGCAGGAAAAAGGTATTACTATTAGCGAGGATTTAGGACAAATTATCGATAAATTGCTCAAGCATTTACCACGAGAAAGATATCAATCAGCCGCAGAAGTTTTGCAAGATTTAAATTCTCCAAAAGCCAAGGTTGCAACAACAATTCTGGCAATTCCCCAACCGCAATCTCAAGCCGTTCTGGCAAACACTATACCTCTACAAAATTTTGAGTTTCATGTAGTTACAGTAGATGCAAGAGGTAAAAAAATTAGCCGTAAACGCCATAGTGCAAACTTCTTCATAGAAGACTTGGGAAATGGGGTAACTTTAGAAATGGTATCCATCCCTGGTGGTACTTTTATGATGGGTTCACCACCAGCAGAAGAAGGACGACGGGATGATGAAGCGCCGCAACATCAAGTTACAGTTCCTCGCTTCTTTATGGGTAAATATGAAATTACTCAAGTCCAGTATCAAGCAATTATGGGCAGTAACCCTTCCTACTTCCACAGCAATGGAGCGAATCGACCTGTGGAATTTGTGAGTTGGAATGATGCGGTGGAATTCTGTCAAAAGTTGAGTCAAAAGACAAAACGAACCTATCGGTTACCTAGCGAAGCAGAATGGGAATATGCGTGTCGCGCCGGAACCACTACACCATTCTATTTTGGTGAAACAATTATTACAGATTTAGTTAACTACAACGGAAATTATACATACGCCTCTGCACCAAAAGGTGAAAATCGTAAGCAAACAACACCAGTAGGAGGTTTTCTACCTAACGCCTTTGGTTTATACGATATGCATGGTAACCTCTGGGAATGGTGTCAAGACTATTACCATGAAAATTATAACGGCGCACCCATTGATGGTAGTGCTTGGTTAACTGGTGGAGATAGTAGTTATCGTCTGGTGCGCGGTGGTTCTTGGATAAGCAACCCAGAAAAATGTCGCTGTGGAAACCGCAATAGTAATACACACGGGGTTCATGGCAGCAGTATCGGTTTTCGTGTAGTTTCCGTGCTTACGTGAGAATTTCCTTGCCCTTTAGACTCTTCTCTTTTTGTTGTTTACACTGTTACTTTTTTATTTGGAAGTTTCTTATTGAATCAACCCAATTCTTTAACCGATATACTCAATTTAATTGGTTCTCTCACAAAGTTGAGAAGGCAGTATAACAATGTTTCAAGCCTTACCCAAACCAGTAACTTTTGATGAATTTATCGCTTGGTATCCAGAAAATACCGGGGTACGCTACGAACTGCACAATGGGGAAATTATCGAAATGTCACAACCCACAGGCGAACACGAAGAAGTTAAAGGTTTTTTATCCAGAAAACTAACTGTGGAGTTCGATCGCTTGCATCTTCCTTATTTTATCCCCAATCAAGCACTAGTTAAAGCACCAGAAAGAGAATCCGGTTATTTTCCAGATGTGTTGATATTAAATCGACCGAATTTAATCAATGAACCGCTATGGCCAAAATTTTCTACTGTTACTCAAGCAACATCCATTCCTTTAGTTATCGAAGTTGTTAGTACTAACTGGCGAGACGATTATTTTGTTAAATTTACGGATTTTGAGGAAATCGGCATCCCTGAATATTGGATTGTAGATTATGCTGGTTTGGGTGGTAAAAGATTCATTGGCAACCCCAAACAACCTACTATCTCAGTTTGTCAATTTATAGATGATGAATATCAAATTAGCCAGTTTAGAGGGAGCAACCGTATCATATCACCAACATTCCCAGACTTAAATCTGACTGTTCAACAAGTATTTGAAGCAACACTATAGCGCTTCTCAATTGGGTAAAATACAGCCGTTCGTAGGGGCGCACAGCTGTGCGCCCCTACAGCGTATTGCATCCAAACGAGAATTGCTATATAAGAGTTTATAGCTGATATTAGAAAAAAAAGATACGAGGAAAGGTTTCATGAATACTATTGTCCTCAATCTAAACCCAGTGACTAATTTAAACGATGAGCAATTTTATCAATTGTGTCTTGCCAATCGGGATTTAAGCTTGGAAATGAATGCAGCAGGAGAATTAATCATTGTGCCACCAGTCGGAGGAGAAAGCGGCAATCAAGAAGCAGATTTAATTACAGACTTGAATAATTGGAATCGTCAAACTAAATTAGGTAAAGTTTTTAGTTCTTCAACTATTTTTATCCTGCCAAATAATGCAAAACGTTCCCCTGATGCGGCTTGGGTGAAGTTGGAGAGATGGGAAGCTTTAACATCAGAACAGCGAAAAAAATTTCCCCCACTTGTACCGGATTTTGCCATTGAATTACGTTCTGAAACAGACCGACTCAAATCTATCCAAGAGAAAATGCTCGAATATATCGAAAATGGTTTGCGTTTGGGATGGCTGATTAATCCTCAAGATGCAAATGTGGAAATTTACCGAATTGGAAAAGCTGTAGAAGTTATCCAAATGCCAGCGATTCTTTCTGGAGAAGATATCTTACCGGGATTTGAGTTGCAACTTTAATCGATCGCTTTATCTTACAGTGGCGCACTCTCATCATGCCAATCTGCTCGGTTGATGCGATAAACGAAGCAGTCATCGTCACCAAATCGTCGAAACTCGACAAATTGAAAACCCAGACGTTCATAGAACGGGTGGACGCGGGTATTGCTGGCAAGGGGATCGATGAGTACAGCCGTCACAAGCGGGTCAGCAAAACATCGAGCAAGTGCAAGCTGCATCATTTGAGTTCCATAGCCTTTACCCAAATCAGTCTTTTCGCCAATCCAGATATCAATAGCACGAAGATTCGCCGGAACATCACCCCAGTAGTGACTATCCTCAAGTTCCGGATCGATGATTTGGATAAATCCGATGGGGCGACCATCAATTTCAGCAATCAATTGCTCCCTCCATTCGGGAGTGCGTTCAAGTTCTACCTCCCAACGCCAGTCATCGTTAGGATCTGAGCTAATTACGTGGGGTTGCTCATCCCAATGTCGCAGGAGATTCAAATCAGCAGAGGTAGCAGGACGCAGGTTTATGCTCATCGGAGGTGATGGGGTATGATTCATGCTGTTTCTCCTATGTTTTCAGTAACCCACTGCACGAGTTGAATTACGACACCGTTGGGGTCTGTGACTTGAAAGAACCTTTCACCCCAAGGTTCAGTCTCGATCGCTGTTGTAATTTTCACACCTTCTGATTGAATTCGCGCGTATTCGCGATCGATATCATCCACTACAAAAACCATGAGTAGACCATCAGCTCGATGTCCCCGCATATGAATGGGTTTGAAACTTTTCAAATCAGTCTGAAGAAAAATAATGTTAAAGCCAGCATCTGGTCTAGAAAGAGAAACAAAACCTTCTGCTGCCATTTCTTCATTGAAGCCAAAATGTTGCTTAACAAATGTTGCCGATGCTGTGACATCATCTACATTAAGTGAAATTGCTGAAGCGGTAATCTGCATAAATACTTCTGAAGTTAGTTCAGTAAATTTAGGGTGGAATATCATTACTTAACCAGGATTTAGATCCCCGACTTCTTGAAGAAGTCGGGGATCTGCACAGCTACTTTTGCAAAAGTTAAGTGACATTCAAATGTAGGGTGCGTTAGTCTACGGCATAACGCACCGTCAACAATTCAAGTGCAAGCTAAGTCTCAAAAACGGGTGCAATCAATCTCAAATTCAAAATTGATTGACCGACTACCAAACACAGAAAATGACAAAAATAAAAAACTCCACCCACAAGGGGATGGAGTTTTTGGGCATGGAGAATGGAGCATGGGGAAGAGTTAGCAATGCCCCAAGTTGGCGGGCATATAAATAGTCTCTTATTAGTAATTACCAAGTTTCTGCTGTACCTTTCTTATAAGGTTCACCTGTAAAAGGTTGTACGCCGATAGTAGGATAAGCATCATCATTAGGCCCAAAAATCCGCATTGCAGCTTCAGAAATATACTGGGTTACGTTAGCAAGCATTTGGGAAATATTGGAAATAGTCATATTATTGGACTCCTAATTTTTGAGTCACTTTAGTTGTGATACCTATACTCTAATCCTGATTTTGTTGAGTAGCCGCAACTCTCAATATATTGAGAATCTATGCAATGTTTATTCAGATAAGTTTGCAATACTTTAGCTTTTCAAAAAGTCAAAATTTTTTCCTTATTTCTAATTGTAACCTAGTTTTGTCTTCAATCCCATCTGTAGGGGCGTACAGCTGTACGCCCCTACCTATGTATCTGTATCAGGTATTTCGTGAAAAGATATTACTATTTATCTTATCCAATTCACACTATTACTAGCTATTACTATTAAAAAATGTTAAATATTTTATGAAGTTAATATTAATATGGCTGTAAATCTACTGTTATACAGTCGTATCAGAAATCTATTTGCTCATAGTTGACATTATTTATGGTAAATATTACCATAAATAAAAGAGGCGTTCTTATAAGGAAGCTCTGGCATGACAACTTTAGACTATGTAGATAAACAGCAAAACCAGGAACTAAACCTGTGTGCAGATGACTACAGCTTGCTGACCGATCTTTACCAATTGACGATGGCGGCTTGTTACACAGGCGAAGGTATAGAACAACGATGGGCAAGTTTTGAGTTGTCTGTCAGGCGCTTACCAGAGAATTTTGGTTATTTAATTGCAATGGGTTTGGCGCAGGCATTGGAATATTTAGCAAAATTTCGCTTTAGTCCATCCCAAATTGCGGCATTACAAGCGACGGGGATTTTTGCTCACGCAAGCGATCGCTTTTGGTCGTTATTAGCCCAAGGCAAGTTTACCGGCGATGTTTGGGCAGTACCAGAAGGTACGGCTGTGTTTGCCAATCAACCACTGTTGCGGGTGGAAGCACCTCTTTGGCAAGCCCAATTAGTGGAAACTTATCTTTTAAATACTATTAATTACCAAACTTTAATTGCCACAAAAGCAGCACGGTTGCGGGATGTAGCTGGAGAATCAGCAACACTTTTGGAATTTGGCACAAGACGCGCCTTTAGTCCCCAAGGATCTTTGTGGGCGGCGCGGGCGGCTTTGGCAGGTGGTTTAGATTCTACTTCCAATGTGTTAGCAGCGCTACAACTGGGACAAAAGCCAAGTGGTACGATGGCACACGCCTTGGTCATGGCGCTGTCAGCAATCGAAGGCACTGAAGAACAAGCCTTTAGTGCATTTCACCGATATTTTCCGGGTGCGCCATTGTTGATTGACACTTACGATACCGTTGCTGCTGCCCAAAGCTTAGCTGCAAAAGTCAATGCCGGGGAAATGGAATTAACAGGCGTGAGATTGGACTCAGGAGATTTAGTTACCTTATCAAAACAGGTGCGATCGCTACTTCCTGGTGTGCCAATTTTTGCGAGTGGCGACTTGGACGAGTGGGAAATTGCCAGACTCAAAGCTGCTGGGGCGGAAATTGATGGTTACGGATTGGGGACACGATTAGTTACAGGTTCCCCCGTAAATGGAGTTTACAAGCTTGTAGACATTGATGGCATTCCAGTCATGAAACAGTCAAGTGGCAAGGTAACTTATCCAGGACGCAAGCAGATTTTTCGCTCGTTGACAGGAGGTAAGGTAAAAGCAGACAGGTTGGGACTTTTGGGTGAAAGTTCCTGGGAAGAACAACCATTATTGCAGTTGGTAGTCCAGCAGGGTAAACGGGTGCAACCGCTGGAGAGTTTGGAAACAATTCGTCAGCGAACTGCTGCCTCAGTTGCCAGTTTGCCAGAACAGACACGACGGTTGGATCGTCCTGTGGGTGTAGAAGTGGAAATTTCTGAAGGTTTACGTGTGCTGACTGAAGAGACTAAAAAACGTAGACGCGCCAGCGGCTTGCCGCAGGCTACCACAGAGGCGCAGAGAACACAGAGATAAAACTACTCTTTGAGTATCTCTTAATTACGAATTACGTTAGCGAAGCGGGGCGAAGCCCATTACGAATTACTATGAGAATTGCTTTGTTTGGAACGAGTGCCGATCCGCCAACTGCTGGACATCAGGAAATTTTAAGTTGGTTGTCTGAGGTTTACGATCGCGTAGCGGTTTGGGCGGCGGATAATCCATTTAAGTCACATCAAGCACCCTTACAGCATCGGGCGGCAATGCTGCAATTGTTGATTGCGGATATCGATACGCCACGACAAAATATTGCTTTGGAACAAGAATTGAGTAGCTTGAGAACGCTGGAAACAGTGGAAAAAGCAAAATTGCGTTGGGGTGAGAACGTTGAATTAACATTAGTAATTGGTTCAGATTTAGTCACTCAGCTACCACG
The DNA here is from genome assembly GCA_034531095.2 of Nostoc sp. CreGUA01. Classification (GTDB taxonomy): domain Bacteria; phylum Cyanobacteriota; class Cyanobacteriia; order Cyanobacteriales; family Nostocaceae; genus Nostoc. The sequence goes on from JAVRBV020000028.1 coordinate 55,602, forward strand.
TTGGTATCGTATTGAAGATTTGTTACAGGAAGTGCAAATATTAATTGTGCCGCGACCGGGATATGTAATAGATGAGTCTAGCTTGGAGGTAATACAAAACCTGGGAGGCAAAATGGCGATCGCTAGTCTAACTGGTCTAGATATTTCCTCAACAGCTTACCGCGAACACGGAGATTCTCAAGCTCTGACTCCCCCTGTAGTTGCTTATATTAATCGAGAGCATTTATACGAATGCCAGGACGCCAGCAAAAAAAGATTCCAACTCCGCTAAATCAACAACCTTTGGCCGATTTCAAGGTTGGTGTTGATAATGTTATTTTTTCTGTAGATACTGTACAAAATCGGCTGTTAGTGCTGTTAGTAATGCGGCAGCAAGAACCATTTTTAAATCATTGGAGTCTTCCGGGTACTTTAGTGCGTCCAGGAGAGTCTTTAGAAGATGCCGCCTACCGCATTATGGCAGAGAAAATTAAGGTCAACAACCTCTATTTGGAACAACTTTATACCTTTGGAGGCCCGAATCGTGACCCACGGGAAGCAACAGATAGCTATGGTGTGCGTTATCTATCAGTTAGTTATTTTGCCCTTGTGCGATTTGAAGAAGCCGAATTAATTGCCGATCGCGTCACAGGAATAGCTTGGTATCCCGTTAAACAAGTCCCACAATTAGCCTTCGACCATAACGAAATTTTGACCTATGGACATAGACGCTTGCGAAATAAATTGGAGTATAGTCCAGTGGCTTTTGAAGTCTTACCAGAAATGTTCACTTTGAATGATTTATATCAGTTATACACCACAGTTTTAGGTGACAATTTTTCTGATTATTCTAACTTTCGGGCGCGTTTACTGAAGTTAGGTTTTCTATCCGATACCGGAATTAAAGTCTCACGCGGTGCCGGTCGTCCGGCTAGTTTATATAAGTTTGATGCCGAAGCCTTTGCCCCGTTGAAAGATAAACCTTTGGTGTTTATTTAATTAGGGAGATGAGGGGGATGAGGGGGATGAGGGGGATGAGGGAGATGAGGGAGAATAATAATTCCAAACGCCTAACTCTTAACTCTTAACTCCTAACTCCCAACTCTCAACTCACAACTCCTAACTCCTAACTCCTAACTCCTAACTCCTAATAACTAATATGAAAATAGCGATCGCTCAAATTAATCCGACAATTGGTGATTTACTAGGAAATGCCCAAAAAATCCTAGAAGCGGCACAACGCGCTGCATCTAGCGGTGCGCGTTTGTTGCTTACACCTGAACTTTCTTTGTGTGGCTATCCACCACGAGATTTATTACTAAATCCTAGTTTTGTAGAAGCTATGAATATAACTTTACAAAACTTAGCCCAGGATTTACCAGCAAATTTAGCTGTGTTGGTAGGAACTGTTGAACAAAATATCAAAGCTCATATTACTGGTGGAAAAAATTTATTTAATAGCATTGCTTTGTTAGAAAATGGCCAAGTCAAGCAAGTTTTTCACAAGCGACTTTTGCCTACTTATGATGTATTTGATGAACGTCGTTATTTTGAACCAGGCTTGCAAGCTAATTATTTCACATTAGATAATATCAATATCGGCGTTACTATTTGCGAAGATTTATGGAATGATGAGGAATTCTGGGGCAAACGTACTTATGCAGTCAATCCCATTGCTGATTTAGCAATTCTGGGTGTAGATTTAATTGTGAATTTATCTGCTTCTCCTTATACTGCCAGCAAGCAACAGTTTCGTGAAACAATGCTTAGGCATAGCGCAGTGCGTTTTCAACAACCAATTATTTATGCTAATCAGGTTGGCGGAAATGATGATTTAATTTTTGATGGTCGGAGTTTTGCTTTGAATCGTCAAGGTGAAATTATCTGTCGTGCCCGTGGTTTTGAAAGTGATTTGTTGGCGGTTGAATTTGACGAGGCGGTGCGAGATTTGCAATTGAGTTCTATGGCACCTGCATATGAGTCAGAAGATGAGGAAATCTGGCAAGCTTTGGTTTTAGGAGTCCGAGATTATGCCCGTAAATGTCGCTTTTCTAAAGTAGTTTTGGGTCTGAGTGGCGGGATTGATTCAGCATTAGTCGCAGCGATCGCCACTGCTGCACTTGGTCAAGAAAATGTGCTGGGTGTTCTCATGCCTTCGCCTTATAGTTCCGACCATTCGATTAGCGATGCTTTGGCATTAGCGAAAAATCTGGGAATTAAAACAGATATTTTACCAATAGAACAGTTAATGCAAGGCTTCGATCGCACCTTAGCCAATTTATTTGCAAATACAGAATTTGGACTAGCAGAAGAGAATATCCAATCCCGGATTCGGGGTAATTTATTAATGGCGATCGCTAACAAGTTTGGCTATCTTCTCTTATCCACCGGTAACAAGTCAGAAATGGCAGTTGGTTACTGCACTCTCTACGGCGATATGAATGGCGGTTTAGCAGTCATCGCAGATGTTCCCAAAACCCGCGTTTATTCACTTTGCCACTGGTTAAATCGCAATAACGAAATCATCCCCCAAAACGTCTTGACTAAAGCACCAAGCGCTGAACTCAAACCAGGCCAAGTAGATCAAGACTCCCTACCGCCCTACGAAATTTTAGATGATATCTTGCAACGCCTGATTCACAACCACCAATCAGCAGCCCAAATTGTCGCAGCCGGTCACGATTCGGTAATTGTCAACCGAGTAATTCAAATGGTGGCGCGGGCTGAATTTAAACGCCGACAAGCACCCCCCGGCTTAAAAATCACCGATCGCGCCTTTGGAACTGGCTGGCGAATGCCAATTGCGAGTAACTGGGTTGGTGTCAAAAACGCTTACCCAACTAAAACCATACCCACACCTACTTTAGTCTGTTCGGATGGACAAGATGCCCAGCCGCGAATTAAGTAATAGTCTGGCGAACTACTCAGACTTGCCTCCGGTTGAAGTCTGAGCTTTTTGTTGTCGAGCCTCGATAGATTCGCTCCATTTGCTCTGGAGAAAGCACTGTCATTGGAAACCCTGTATCTGTAGAAATAGTGGGTTTCTGAAAAGATTGAAACGCCTGCTGTTCAGTTTTAGTGAAAGGTTTTTCCCCATTTTTAGTAAAAGCTCGGCTAGATAACGTCTCATCTATCTCGGATGGGGGAAGCTGATGTAAGGGTAAGACATAAGCGTGCTTTTGTGGGTCGTATGCCAAAACTTCTCCCGTCTCAATTTGATAAATCCAAGCATAAATAGTGAGTTGCCCTTGGTGGAGCTTAGAGCGAATCACCGGATAAGTCCGTAAATTTTCGATTTGGGTGAGTACATTCTCAGCAATAATTATTTCTAAAAGATCTTCGCCTTCGTAGTCGCTATAATTGTCTTTCACCAATCGTCGGGTTGCCTCTGCATACTTGAGCCAGTCATGTACAAGGGGCATTTCTATCCGCAAGCTGTCTAACTTCATTAAGCCTTTCATCGCACCACAATGCGAGTGACCACAGACAATAATTTGTTGAATATCTAATGCTTGAACAGCATACTCAATTGTTGCTCCTTCACCGCCATTAGTCGCACCAAATGGTGGAATAATGTTGCCTGCATTGCGAATAACAAACAATTCACCTAATCCAGCTTGTGTAATTAGGTTTGGATCGATACGCGAATCTGAACAAGTAATAAATAGTACCCTGGGCTTTTGACCATGAGAAAGTTGTTCAAACAGTTCTTCATGAGTGGAAAAGTAACTACTTTTGAATTCGCGCAAGCCTTTAATCAATTTTTTCATCGGAATACCCGAAAGAACGAATAAGAATAAGTTAGATATAATACATCTGAAAATTTATTGAATGTAACTAGGGGTAGAAAAGTAATTAAACCCTAGTTTTTCGAGCAATTGAGTAAAATTTACTATTCTGTTTCCTCTGAATCCTTACCATTTACCTCGTCTCCACTAAACAAGTCCAACGAAGATTGCATATCATGGATAACTTTTTATTAAGCCAAGCCTTATTTAAGTATAAATCTTTAATTGTCGTTAAAGAAAAAACAATTTTTATTTAAGTAAAATTATGTAAAATTTTGTGTGTAAATCTGAAATTAATAGTAAAAATTGTGACATTTAATTAAGAATTGAGAGTATAGTTTCAAACAACATCAATCCTGAAAATGATGTTTATACTTAATGAAGTAAGTCTATCAAGGTAGGTGCATAATGAAACTACAAGATTTCTTAGGAAAAAATGAGAAATGGGGGTTCGAGGCGATCGGCAAAGATGCGGAATTAACTCGTCAGATTCAAATACTATTAATTAACTTGGGTTTACTCGACCCTCCAGCCGATGAGATTTTTGGGCCAGTATCTGCCGCCGCCCTGAAAAAATTTCAAGAGTTAATGAAGACTGGAGAAACTGATTTTCTAGGCGCAGTTACCGCCAAAGAATTAATTGAAACTAAACCAGAAGAACTTCCAAAACCACCCTTAAAACTTGGTAATGACATTGCCAGCAAGATTATCAAATACATGCAGGCAAAAAATTATCAAATATCTACTAATTCCAAAGAATACAACATTGTTTATTTAGAAGGAGTAAATGAAGACTGGACTCTCAACAGCGATACCCCGAATCAATTCAACGATCGCCGCATTGTGATTGAAATAGAAGATGGTGTTCCTAAAATTGTAAATCACTGGCAAGCCACCACAGAACCAGGTAAATATTACACTTATAACCCGATGAATCCCGGTGGTGCTGCTAGAATTAAATTCGGGCAATACAAAGCTTGGTCTGTTGGCATACATGGAAATTCCGAACCCCACGAAGCATTAATTCAAGTTGCACCTATCACCGTTCACCGAGATTTTAATAAAGATTTCCAACGCACTGGTGACAAACTTGATACAGGGATTTTCTTAGTAAATCAACACTACGGTTATGACGCGCCTGTAAATGATATCAAGAATGCTAGTGCAGGTTGTTTAGTAGGACGTAGACGTGATGGACATCGAGAGTTTATGGCGATAATTAAACAAGACCGTCGCTATCAAGCTAATAAAAATTATGTCTTTTATACTACGATAATTGCTGGGGATGATTTATTGAAGTAGTTTTCAGAATGAAGCAACATATTGCTATCAGACATTTTAAATTTGGGATTTTTAATCTTCAATTCAAAATCCCAAATTTAAAATCTCAAATTCATTGAACAATATTGTGCCGCTATTTTATTTGAGACATCCCAGGCAATCTTGTCTAACTTTGTTCTTGGGGAATTTGCCCTATCTGCGCCATTGATTTCTCTTTATCCTGTCTACGTTTTTTGGCGTAAAGTTGAATAGTCACTGCCATCAAAATAATCATGGCAAAAATACCCCAGGCAGTAATATCTGTTGGTAGATTATTTTTAAATATAGCGAGTAACACGATCGCTACCAACATCACAGTCGGTGCTTCATTTAATGCACGTAATTGTTGACTACTCCAGGCACATTGCTCTGCTGCTAACTTCTTCATCAGACGAGCGCAATAATGATGATAGCCGATTAAAATGGCCACAAATAGCAGTTTCATATGCAACCAGCCTTCTTTTAACACTTCAGGTTCAGTGCTGACTATACCGATGGCCATTGCGATCGTCACAAACATGCCTGGATTAGTGATGATATGATAGAGGCGCTTTTCCATAATTTGATACTGATTTTTCAGTATAGTTCGCGCTGGTTCAGGTTCAAGGTTCGCTTCAACGTGGTAAATAAAAAGACGTACTAGGTAGAACAAACCCGCGAACCAAACTACAAATCCAACAATATGAAATGCTTTAAACCATGAATAAGCCATGAATTCTAATCTCCATCAGTGTGGTTGTGATGTATGTTTAGTGGTCAGAACTCAGAATTTAGAATTCAGAATTCAGAACTCAGAAGTCAGAATTCAGAACTCAGAAGTCAGAATTTAGAATTGGTGAATACTCCCCTAATGAAGGGATAGAGTTTTAACAAGAAAGAATGTTTGAATCTCACTACTCAATCTTCGATTTAGTGAATTAGAATCTCTGTTGACTTGCAATCCTCCACTAATTGATTCTAAGTTATGACTCCTGACTCCTGACTCCTCAATTCTGAATTCTGAATTCTCAGTTCTGACTCTTGAATTCTAAATTTTAAATTCTGAATTCTGAATTCTGACTCCTTTTTATATTATCGATTTTTGTCAGAGCTATATTCTCAATGAGCATCTTTACGACGCAGAAATGGTAAAAGGTCTTCTAAAATAGTCTCATGGTAATGTTCTTGAGGATAATGTCCGACGTTATTAAGTTTTATTAATTCTGCATTGGATATCGAATTGGCAAAATTTTCTGCAATTTCTACAGGTAACCAAGGATCAATCATACCCCATTGAATGAGAATTGGTTGTTGCCATTCTTTAAAGCCAGATTCGATTTCTGTCATTGCGGAATCAAGTTGTAAATTGCGGATACTTGCTAACAAACCTCGACCAGATGCAGAAGTTGTCAAAAATGGTTTTCGATAAACATCTAAATCTTTATCTTCAATGCGATAACGGCTACCACCTTCTAGTGTCCGGTCAACTAAAAGCGGGTCTTGAGTCATGACTTCACCAGCCAACGGTAAACCCATTTGTTTAATTTTCCAGGGTAATTTTGCACTCGTTGAAATTGGTGTATTTAAGATAGCTAAATTGGCAATTTGTTCTGGATGACGCAAAGCATATTGTAGTCCGACAGAACCTAAAAAGCCTTGTACAACTAAAGAAAAATGTTCCAGTTCTAATGCTTTGACAAATCCTTCTAAAGCTGTGACAAAAGCATCAGGAGTGTAAGCAAAATCTCGTTTTTCTGGTTTTGCAGAAAAGCCATAACCAATCCAATCTGGAGCGATCGCTCTTGTACCCTGATTCGCCAAAGCAGGTATAATGTGACGCCAGCTATAACTTTGTGAAACTAAGCCGTGTAGTAATAACACAGGCGCTAAATCAGTTCTGCCAATTGGTGAAGATTCACGATAAAACCATTCAAGTGAATTTACAGTTATTTTATGTTCTTTTATTGACACGCTATTTTCCTATGGATTTGAAATCTAAAAGCCTCATGCAAAGGCGCAAAAATGAAAAGGTGTTTTTTATAAAAGGGTATAGGGCACAAAAGGCTCCAAGAGCAGAGGGGAAAGCAGAGAATAATAACTCCTAACTCCTAACTCCTAACTCTTAACTCTTAACTCCTAACTCCCTGAGCAATAATCATCTCACGAATTGCATATGCTGTGGCGGGTGCTAGTAAAACGCCGTTGCGGTAGTGTCCGGTAGCTAAAAGGACGTTACTAAATCCTGGCAACTTCCCAATCACTGGGGCTGGGCGTCCTTCAGGACGAGGGCGTAACCCAGACCAAGTGCTTAGAATAGTTGCTGTGGCTAATTCTGGGCAAAATGCGATCGCTTGTTGTCTGAGAGATTCCAACAGTTGTTGATTTGGCGCTATTTCATCGCCGTTGGTGGGAAATTCTACTGTTGCACCCAGCCAATAATCTCCATTGCCCACAGGAACAATATGAACATCATTACCTGTAATCGCTGGCTGGAAGTCAGGATTGCCTAATGAATGCCCTACATGTACTTTTAGCGCCTGTCCTAACACCGGGCGGATATCAATCAGCTGGTTTAATTTTGCCGTCAGTGGTGTGGAACCTAGACCAGCTGCGACTACAAACCAATCAGCGGCTATTTTTCCTTCTGTGGTTTCCAGGCAATCGCAACATTTGAGCGAAGATTCAGTTATTGAGGTTTGACTATCCAAAACAGCCACCCCAAATTTGAAAGTCGCACCATTATGTTGGGCAGCCTCAACTAAAGCTAATGTCAGGGCAGTTGGATCGAGTTGACGATCTTGTGGAGAATAGACAGCGCCAGTAATTTTTTCGCAATCCACCTGAGGACAGATATTCTTAAGTTTAGCTGTATCCCAAATTTCTAGCTGCCAGCCTTGAGAGTGGCGAGTTTCCACTAACTTTTCCCATGCTGAGATTTCCTCTTGCCCCCCTTTATTAGGGGGGTTGGGGGGATCGGACAACAGCATGAGAATTCCTTGGCGGTTAAAAGGGATTTGACGATTTGTTAAAGCTTCTAATTCTGGAATCAAGGTTTGGTAGCGTTGGATGCTAGTTTGTCGCATTTGCCAAGCCTTACCCTTGATTTTGTGGCTGATTACGCCCATCAAAACACCAAGTGCAGCACCCGTAGAAGCTTGTGCTGGTGGTTGTCGGTCAAAAACTGTGATTTTCAGCCCTTTTACTTGACTGAGTTCATAAGCGATCGCAGCCCCAACTACACCACAACCGATAATAACTACATGACTCATTGCTTTGAGATGAGGGAGATGAGGGAGATGAGGGAGAGGGGGGACATGAGGGAGAGGGGGGAGATGAGGGAGAGTGGGGAGTGAGGGAAGTAAAGGAAGATGAGGTAGTCAAGTGCTATTTATTCTTCCTCATCCCCCTCATCCCCCCTATCCCCCTCATCCCCCTCCTCCCTATCCCCCTCATCCCCCTCATCCCCCTCATCCCTTCTACTGAATGCTTGCCTCAGGAAGCAACTGGAGGAATTTGTCAATATCTGCGAAAGCGGCTTCCGAGTTACTCAGTGCAAGTTGAGCATTCCCAGAGGAAGCGCCTTGATTGACTTTAACCAAGTGGTTAAACAAATCTCGCGTTATTTGACGTGCTGCGGTTTGGTCTTTGGGTAGAAGGTGGGGAGTGACATAAGTCAAGTTCAACCTTGCTTCTGTTATGGGGCCATGTATAAAGTTACTCACGTTGATCCAATCTTGTTTTTGGATCAGGGTTTTCAACTCTTGTGAGCGATCGCGCACAGCTTGAATTTCGGGAACGTATTCTTGAATTTCCGAAATTTGTGTTGCTGTGTAGGTTGGAGGTGCAACTGCGACACCAGGCCCGCCACAACTAATGAGGAATGTGGCCAATAATACTAAAATCAATGAAAAAATTGAGCTTTGACGCGTCATACACGGAACTGATTTGCTTTTTGTTTGCCGATTAACAGTGTATCAAAAAGCCCCAGCCCCAAATGGAGTTTGGGACTGGGGCTATTTATGTTATACTAGACGCCAAAAAACGCCCCCCAAACGGAAGGGCGTTTTCGATTTAACTAAACTTGAAGATTAACCGTTGATAGCAGGAGCAGTTAGAGCCACAGGAGCAACATCAGCAGCAGCCAAATCTAAGGGGAAGTTGTGAGCATTGCGCTCGTGCATTACTTCCATACCCAAGTTAGCGCGGTTGATGATGTCAGCCCAGGTGTTGATTACACGACCTTGAGAGTCAATGATGGACTGGTTGAAGTTGAAACCGTTCAAGTTGAAAGCCATTGTGCTTACACCCAAAGCGGTGAACCAGATTCCGATTACAGGCCATGCAGCTAGGAAGAAGTGCAAGGAACGGCTGTTGTTGAAGGATGCGTATTGGAAGATTAACCGACCGAAGTAACCGTGTGCAGCTACGATGTTGTAGGTTTCTTCTTCTTGACCGAACTTGTAACCGTAGTTTTGTGATTCGCTTTCGGTTGTCTCACGAACTAAGGAACTTGTTACTAGAGAACCGTGCATTGCGGAGAATAAGCTTCCACCGAATACACCTGCTACGCCCAACATGTGGAAGGGGTGCATCAAGATGTTATGTTCTGCTTGGAACACAATCATGAAGTTGAAGGTTCCGGAGATACCCAAGGGCATACCGTCTGAGAATGAACCTTGTCCGATGGGGTAGATCAAGAAGACTGCGGTTGCTGCTGCTACTGGCGCGGAGAATGCTAGGCAAATCCAAGGACGCATTCCTAAGCGGTAGGATAGTTCCCATTCACGTCCTAAGTAGCAGAATACGCCGATTAGGAAGTGGAATACTACTAGCTGGTAAGGACCACCGTTGTACAGCCACTCATCAAGAGATGCTGCTTCCCAAATTGGGTAGAAGTGTAAACCAATTGCGTTAGAAGAAGGAACAACTGCTCCGGAGATGATGTTGTTTCCGTACATCAAGGAACCTGCAACAGGCTCACGGATGCCGTCGATGTCTACTGGAGGTGCGGCGATGAAGGCGATTACGAAGCAGGCGGTGGCTGCTAGGAGGGTGGGGATCATCAATACGCCGAACCAGCCGATGTATAGGCGGTTGTTGGTGCTGGTTATCCAGTTGGCGAAGCGTTCCCAGACGTTGGCGCTTTGGCGCTGTTGAATGGTTGCGGTCATTGTTTTATAAGTGCGGTTGTTTGTTTATGTATGTGTCAGGCGGTTTTGTTTTTGCCTGTGAATGTACTTTACAATGCTTTACAAAATTTAATCAAGTGTTGGGACTTTTGTAGAGTCAATGGAAATGATTAGTTTTACTTATTTAAAGTAGGGAGCGTGGGGGGATGAGGGGGATGAGGGGGATGAGGGAGATGAGGGGGATGAGGGAGATGAGGGGGATGAGGGAGATGAGGGAGATGAGGGGGATGAGGGAGATGAGGGGGATGAGGGAGATGAGGGAGATGAGGGAGATGAGGGAGATGAGGGAGATGAGGGAGATGAGGGGGATGAGGAGATGGGGAAAAAGTAATTCTTCTTTCCCCCCATCTCCCCATCCCCTTATCCCCCCATCCTCTTCTCATGCCCAATGCCCAATGCCCAATTCTTAGCTCACTTCTTCACTAAAAAATAAGCTGTAGCATAATCAGGTAATTGGCTGATGTGCTGCCCAAATTCTTTTTGGTTCTTAAAAATACCTGCTAAAAAATCGAGCTGATAAAGATTGGGTAAAAATGCTCCGCCTGTATCAGCCATAACTCCCATTTGCAGATGTTTGCGACCACCCCTAGTCTGCTCAATGACAATCACTCTACCTAAACCAATATTCAGAACATCTCCAGCAAAAGTGACTCCTGGTTTGATAGAAATTTTGGCATCTATTTTGTATCCGTAGCCTTTAATGGCATCAACTTCTCTAAAGTACCAATAACGCTTTTGTGCTGTTGGTTTTAATCCGCGAACATAAGACATGCCATTATTTCTGTCTACATTAAAAAATGCTCTATAACCATCTGTAAAATTAACCAAAACTGTTCCCTGCATCAGGGCTTCTTCTAAGCCTGTTCTGGTGAGATAAGCAAGACTTTGAACTTTGCCAAATTCTCTACCGCCTGGTTCATAAATACCTGACAAAACATCTTGTTTGGTGTATTTAGTATAAAATTTATCGCTATTAGAGTTGTCTTTTAAGCTATAAATTCCTGTATTGAAGGTAGATGTTTTCTTGCGAGAACCAGTGTGAGTAAAAACAGCGTATTTAGTAATTCTTACTTGTTTTTGTTGTTTGTTTTTGGGGTTATAGGCAGTCCATTTAATAACTCGAAAGTTGGCATTAATAAACTTGGGGTCTTGTAAGCGAGTGGCTCGACCGTTAGCAATATCTTCTTTTAAGACAACACTCATGAAGTCCAAAGTTTTGAGGACATCTTCTACAGTAACTCCCTGAGTAGCAAGCAGTCCTGTGCGACTAATATCTGAATCTTGTGAAGCGTAGTCTTGAAAATATTTTCTAGTATTGACGAGAACAGTTAATAAATCTTTTTGATTGAAGTTAACTTTATTACCTGGCAATTTGACTGAAGAAAAAACTTGACTGCCTTGAACGCTATATTTATATTTTTTAAACTCATCAACCACTGGATAAGGTGTAGATGCAGCTAACAAATCGTCTTTTTGCTCAGGAACAAAATTATTTTGAAAGCTGGAGGTGAGTGGATGAGCAGTTTGATTTGAAGTGAAAGAAATATGTGATTGGAGTGGAACAGAATTTTCTTGTTGAATAAAGCCTTGATTTTCTGGGACTACTTGTTTGGTTTTTGACTGACTATATAGATAGCCACTGGCTAAACTGACAAGTAATAAACCAGCACAACCTACTGTGAAGCGAAATTTTTTGCTGAAAAGGATATTCATATAGTTGAAAAATCAATTTCTCATGTTCAATAATAAAGCTTATGTTTCTATCACTTCACGCACTAACTGTGCCAATTTGTCGGCACTATCGGGAACTGCGATCGCTTTTGCTTTTTCACCCATCTTGGCTAACTCTTGGGGTGAGTGCAACAAATTCAACACATTACTTTGCAATTCTTGTGCTGTTAACTGTGATTGCTTGAGGGTTAATGCCGCACCAGCTTTGCTGAATACTTCTGCATTGTAAGATTGATGGTCTTCTGCGGCAAAGGGATAAGGAATCAAAATCGCTGGTGTTCCACACACTGCCAATTCTGTCAAGCTACCGGCACCAGAACGACTAATGGCAATAGAAGCTCGTTGCAACAATGCCGCCATATTGTTGTAAAAAGGTAAAGCTATGTACTGTGGATGCTTGAGACTATCGGCTTCGGGATCGCGATCGCCTGTTAAGTGTACTACATAAGCACCAGCATCAAACCAAGCATTTGCTGATTCGCGCACCAACTTATTGATACCAACTGCACCTTGGCTACCACCAAAGACGACAATTAAAGGAACGCCGTCAGGAATAGCTAAATCCAGCGGTGGATTTGTTCCGCCATTGAGAAATTGCGCTCTAACTGGAGTGCCCACACAGACATTTTTAGCCCTGGGTAAATACTTAGCAGCGACATCAAATCCCAAGGCTACCACACTACACCAAGGGCCAAAAAAGCGAGTTACTTTACCAGGCAAAGCATTAGATTCGTGGAAAATCACGGGTAACCCAAGGGACTGCGCCGCAATTACAGCAGGGCCAGCAATATAACCCCCTGTGGTAAACACTCCTTGAAAATTTCCTTGTTTGAGAATTTGTCTGACTTGGAAAATCGCACCCACCAGTCTAGCGAAAATCCGAATCGAAGAAATACCAAACCCTTGCTGAAACCCTTCAACTGCAATAGTATTCAAAGGATACTCTTGAGGGACAAGTTCAGTTTCTAGGCGATTGGGTACTCCCAGCCATTCTATTTGATAATCTGGCAGTTTTTCGGCCAGTGCGATCGCGGGAAACAAGTGTCCACCAGTCCCACTGGCAGCTATTAATAATTTTATCGGTGCGTTTGCCATCAAACCTCTACCGTTTAGCGTCTAGCTTAACTAAGATAAAACAATTTCCTCACTTCTCTAATCAAATCAGTAAATTCTTACCAATGAGTAACATTTTAGTGAAACGCCAACTGAGATTCTCAACCAGCATCGGGCTGATTTCATTCCTGCTGACATTTGGTGTCACAAGTACTTGGCAACCCACTCAAGCCAGCACACCACAGCAATTAGTCCAAGGGACTACAGCCCAAAATGCACCAGCCGAACTGAGAAACCTATTGACACAAGTTGATGCTGCTGCCAGCAAAGCTGATATCAAAGGCGTGTTACAGTTTTACAGCTCCAATTTCACTCATGGGGATGGGTTAAACCGCCAAACCCTGGAAAAATCTTTAACTTCACTCTGGCAAAGATACCCAAAGTTGCAATATACCACCAAGCTGCTGTCTGCAAAACCTCAAGGTAACGCCATCATCGCCGAAACCGAAACCCAGATAACCAGCGCGCCCTCTAGCAACATGAATAATTTGGCTGTTAATGCCACAATTAAATCGCGTCAGCGCGTGGTCGGTGGAAAAATTGTCCGTCAAGACATTTTATCAGAACGCACATTACTAACCTCTGGCAGCAAGCCACCGCAAGTTGATGTGAAATTACCTCAGGAAGTGAAAGTCGGACAGAAGTACAATTTTGATGCCATCGTTCAAGAACCCCTTGGTGATGATTTTCTATTAGGAACGGCGTTAGAAGAACCCATCCGCCCAGATAAATATCTCAACCCTACATCCGTAGATTTGCAATTACTCACATCAGGTGGACTGTTTCGAGAGGGACAAGCACCATCTACCCCTGGTAGCCAATGGGTTTCTGCTGTTATCCTGCGGGGTAATGGAATGACGATGGTAACTCAGCGTTTGCAAGTGGTGAAGAAGTAGTTAGGAGTTAGGAGTTAGGAGTTAGGAGTTAGGAGTTAGGAGTTTGGAGTTAGGAGTTAGGAGTTTGGAGTTTGGAGTTAGGAGTTTGGAGTTTGGAGTTTGGAGTTAGGAGTTTGGAGTGTGTCGGTGTGGGAGGATGGAGAACAAATATTTTCCCCCTCATCTCCCTCATCTCCCTCATCCCCGCGTCCCCGCATCCCCGCGTCCCCGCGTCCCCGCATCCCCGCGTCCCCGCGTCCCCGCGTCCCCGCGTCCCCGCGTCCCCGCGTCACGCCACTGGTAGCGTACTCAAAATTTGGATGTTGCCTAGTGAAATTCGCGTCAGTTACAAATTATTGGACAATTGACACTGGACTCTTGACTTTTGACGAACAATGACTTCCCTCGAAAATCAAATCGTTTTAATTACTGGGGCTAGTAGTGGTATTGGTACTGCTTGTGCCAAAATTTTTGCTGGTGCGGGTGCAAAACTGATCTTAGTGGCACGGCGGTTAGAACGTTTGCAGCAACTTGCAGATACTCTCAGTCAGGATTTTAACACTGAAGTTCATTTGTTAGAGCTAGATGTGCGCGATCGCTCTGCTGTGGAATCTGCCATTTCTACTCTACCCCCCTCTTGGTCTGACATCGATATTCTCATCAACAATGCTGGTTTGAGCCGTGGTTTAGACAAGTTGCATGAAGGTAGTTTTACTGATTGGGAAGATATGATTGATACTAACATTAAAGGTTTACTTTATCTCTCCCGTTATGTTGTTCCCGGAATGCTAAGTCGCAGTCGCGGTCATGTGGTAAATTTAGGTTCCATTGCCGGACATCAAACTTATCCCGGTGGTAATGTATACTGTGCTACTAAAGCTGCGGTGAGGGCAATTTCTGAAGGTTTAAAACAAGATTTATTGGGCACTCCTGTACGGGTAACTTCTGTTGACCCTGGTATGGTAGAAACAGAATTTAGCCAGGTGCGGTTTCACGGCAATACTCAACGTGCCAATCAAGTTTACCAAGGACTCACCCCCCTGACACCAGATGATGTGGCTGATGTGATATTTTTCTGCGTGACGCGATCGCCTCATGTCAATATTAATGAAGTTGTGCTGATGCCTGTTGACCAAGCTAGCGCTACCCTCGTTAACCGACGCCCAGAAACTTAAGCTCATCCCATCACCTTTTGGGGGTGGGATTTCGCGTTGACGGTTAACAGTTATAAACGCACCATATTAGATATCGGTGCGTTAGGCGCTCATGTCATCTTTTTGGCGATCGATAATATCGAAACATGCGCCTAACACACCCTACAGTAATTTTATTTTTACTTTATAAATGACCTCTAACAGCTTAAATTCAAATCTTCTCTGGTACTCAGTCTCCATAGCCATTCCCCACTCATTGCCCTACTCAAGGCCTAATGTACTCAGCTAAAGTGAAAATAAAATATATAAAAGAGCAATTTTCAAATGACCATTTACTTTTATAAGGTTTGGCAGCCTTACGGCTGTTTTTCTAACTTTTCTTTCCACGGAATTCACATCCAAGGGATTTACTGGCCAACGGTTGAGCATTATTATCAAGCGCAAAAGTTTGTTGGCAGTACGGATGCAGTAATTATACCTTTTATTCATGCGGCTCCTACCCCTGAAGAAGCTGCGGCTTTGGGAAGATGTAGTACTCGCAAATTACGTCGAGACTGGGATTTAGTCAAAACCCAAGTGATGCGAGAAGCTGTCCTCAAAAAGTTTCTCACTCATCCTGATATTAGAGAAGTTCTTTTGAGGACAGGTGATGAAATATTGGTTGAAAACTCCCCAACCGATTATTTTTGGGGTTGTGGTGCTAATAAAACCGGTCAAAACCATCTCGGTAAAATTCTCATCAGCGTTCGTGAAGAAATCCGTAATTTGCTATCTTTAACGGTAATTCACGAATAGTTTAATTAAAAAAGTTACATTCAACATAAAATCAGCAATTAAACGGGGAATAGTCAAATTCCCCTAGTCAAAACCATTTCAAAAAATTACCGATAATCAGTTATTTAGTTGGAAAAAATCTAAATTAATTGCCTTAATGGGCACAAATTGTCAAAAAATATTGTTAATTCCAAGTAATTGTTTTACTGCTAAGTTGAGTGATTGTACTGAAATAATTTAATGCTTGAGAATATAAAATTAATAGTTGTCAATGATTAAAATTTTCTTAACTATAAACTTGAGAGGATATTTATAAAGTATTTGTAATGTAGTAAGCGGTTTTAAATCTGCTGAAAACACCAATTTGAAAGTACAACAGTGATTCTGATACTGCTTAGAGGATGTTTTAAAAGTCCTCTTGTTGGTAGCAAAACGTTTTAGATCCCCCTAAATCCCCCTTAAAAAGGGGGACTTTAATTTCGGTTCCCCCCTTTTTAAGGGGGGCTAGGGGGGATCGATAAGTGCCTAAAATCACAGCCAAACACTTTTAAAACAACCTCTTATAAAATATCCTCTGATACCATTTTCTAAAATATCTGCAATGCTTGTACGCTTCTATGAACGTATTTGTAGTAGAAAGTTTATGAAATAGGATGAAAAACAAGGAACTGTCATATGAAAATTCTCATCAAAGATAACAATAAAAAACTTTTTAATACTTCAGTCATGGTGTTTATAAGCGATGACATTTACCGATAAACCAAACTGGTTGCAGCAAAGCTTAGACCAAGAAAGTTTGCTGCATCGGATGACCAAACAGATTAGGCGATCGCTCGATCTGCAAGAGATATTAACAACTACTGTTGCCGAAGTACGGTTATTTTTGAGTACAGATCGGGTCAAGGTGTATCGGTTTGATGCTGATGGGCATGGTGAAGTGATTGCTGAATCTATTTATGAGCAGCGTCTACCATCTTTATTGGGGTTACGCTTTCCAGTCCATGACATTCCACCAGAAGCCAGAGAGATGTTTCTGGTAGCAGGACAACGTTCCATCGTAGATGTGACTAATGGCAAAATTGGGCTATCACCTCTACAGTCAAAAGAAACTGGCAAACGTCTACAAAATAATATCTACTATCGGCAAGTAGATCCTTGCCATATTGAATATTTAAAAGCAATGGGCGTGCAGTCTTCTTTAGTAGTGCCAATTTTACATTACGACCTCAAAGAAGAATCGGCAAAACCGAAATTGTGGGGATTGTTGGTATCTCACCACACTGAACACCGAAGGATTTTGAGACGAGAACTGAGATTAGTACAGCAAGTTGCCGATCAAGTAGCGATCGCCATCGCTCAAAGTCACTTATTCACTGAAGCACTGGCTCAGCAACAACGAGAAGCTACTATTAACCGAGTCACCACACTATTACATAAACTGCCGACAATCCAATTACAGGGGGCGCTAGAAGAAGTGATTACTGCCTTCGGTGGCATAGGTGGCAGGCTTTATATTGAGCAGAGCAAAGAACTATACACCTGGGGCGACCAACCACAACTACCATTCGAGTTAGGAAATAGTATTATCGAACAGCATTCCATGTGGCAAAACTGGATGGCTGAGTTGAAACCGAGTCATATTTGGGCAACTACTGACCTTTATAAAGAACCACGTTTGCGAGTTTTAGCTTTGGGGTTTCGTTCCACTCTAATTCGGGGACTCATAGTGATTCCCCTACATTACCGCGAACAATTTACTGGTGTATTAACCATTTTTCGCTCGGAACTTGACACAGAAATTTTGTGGGCAGGACGGTGTGAAGACAATCGCCGACAATTATTACCCCAACTTTCCTTTGAGGTTTGGCGAGAGCAAAAAAAGGGGCAAGCACGTGAGTGGAAATCAGAAGACATTTCATTAGCCCAAGCTTTATACGATCATTTTTCAATGGCAATTCAGCAGCAGCAAATGTACAAAAAAGTACAAGCACTCAATTCTGACTTAGAACTGCGGGTGCTGGAGCAAACTGCTGAACTAGAAAAATCATTACTATTCACCAAAGTCCTCAAGCAAGTCACAGACCAGATTCGCAGTACATTAGACTTGCAGACAACCCTGCAAACTGTCGTCCGAGAAGTTCGATCGCTCCTCAATTCAGATCGGGTGTTAATTTTCCAAATCAAAAGTAAATCAGTGATTGTAGAAGAAATTAATGGCAGCTGGCAGTCAGTCTTGGGAGTGGAAGCGCCGCCAGAATGCTTTCCTGATGACTTTATTAATTTATACTTTCAGGGCAGGATACGGGCTATTAACAATGTTTCAACGTTTTCTTTGAGTGCTTGTCATCGAGATTTTTTGCAAAGTCTCCAAGTGCAAGCCAACTTAATTGTTCCGATTAACATAGGTATGCAAGTATGGGGATTACTGATTGCCCATCAGTGTGACGCTCCCAGAAATTGGCAGGATGCAGAAATTGATTTATTGCAACAACTAGGAGATCAGGCTGCGATCGCCATTCAACAAGCACAACTCTACGAACAAACTTGTAGTGCTGAAGCTGAAGCCAGAAATCAAGCTGCACAGTTAGAACATACTCTGCATCAACTCCAAGAAACACAGACAAAATTGATTCACACTGAAAAAATGTCTGCCTTAGGACAGTTGGTGGCGGGTATCGCCCACGAAATCAATAACCCCGTTAACTTTATCTACGGTAATCTCTGCCACGCCAGTGAATATACTGAACAACTGCTGGAAATTTTACGCCTCTACCAATTACATTATCCCCGCCCCCATAGTGAAATTCGCGCGGCGATCGAAGCGATCGATTTTGATTTTTTGGTAGAAGACCTCCCGAAAATTATGGACTCAATGCAAGTAGGAAGCGATCGTATCCGTTCAATAGTACTGTCGTTACGCAATTTTTCTCGCTTAGATGAGTCTGAAAACAAGCGCGTTGACCTCCATGAAGGCATTGACAACACTTTATTAATTTTGCAACACCGCCTGAAAGCAAATCCTGAATTTCGAGCCATTGAAGTCATCAAAGATTATGGCAACATCCCACGGGTGGAATGCTATGCCGGACAAATGAATCAAGTATTCATGAATATTATCAGCAATGCCATAGATGCTTTGGTAATGAGCAATGGGGAGTGGGGAGTAGGGGGATGGGAAGATGAGGAGATGGGGCGATCGGGAGATGAGGAGAATAACCAATGCCCAACACCCATTATCCACATTTCCACTAAAGTTTCAGCAGACAACTCTCGTGTGTTGATTCGGATTAGCGACAATGGACCTGGAATGACTCAAGAGGTGAAAAAGCGAATTTTTGACCCGTTTTACACCACCAAGCCTGTGGGTAAAGGCACAGGACTGGGATTGGCAATCAGCTATCAAATTATTGTAGAAAAACATTCTGGAATCATGGAGTGCATTTCAGAACCAGGCAAAGGTACAGAGTTCTGGATTGAAATTCCCGTCAAGCCTCCAGAGGCAATTAATAGTCAACCGTAGCCAGAGAGGAGTAGAGGGCAGGAAGGAGAAGAATTCCCAACTTCTAACCCCCATTAGCTAATACACAATTTTTCACATTATTACAAAATGTTAGTTTCAAAACTTAAAAATTTACTTATATAGGAATCATATTTGATTTGGTGAAAATCTAAGTATTTGTAGGGTGTGTTAGGCGTAAGCCGTAACGCACCAAAGCTTTAAGGATGGTGCGTTACGCTGTCGCTAACGCACCCTACGTATCTCTCAATGCCCAATACCTAATTTTTCACATTATTACAAAATGTTAGTTTCAAAACTTAAAAATTGGCTTAGCAATTACTCAATTCATCCAAAAGGTTGATGTTAAAATTTTTAACAGTAGATTAAGCAAAATTATGAAAACTAATTCAGGTCGTGCCCTATATTGATTTGGGTAAAAAATACTTCAAAAGTAAAGTTTAGTTGCAAAAAAAATTACTTTTATCCAGTAGTGCTAATTTAGTAATTGAAGCTACTAAAAAAGCTTCCCTGGCAGATACAACAGCTGCATGATGGAATGTAGTAAGAGGTAAAAAACGCTGTTTAATTTAAGTCTGTCTCGTCAAAACACGGCAACACCCAACGCGAAAACTTATATTTCCTCAAATGTGGAAAATTAGGGGGCGCTGTAACTGATTTTCATTACTTGTTTACAGAAGCGATGAGAAGTTAGTACATCCCTGGCTAGAATAAACAAGGAGAGGGAATGTTAAAGTCAGTAGATGGTTGGGTGTTGTTGCGTTTAAAAAGAAATCAAAACGATCGCTCCTCTGGGTGTAAGCTTAATACGAAGTTAAATAGCGAGAAAGAATCGAAATAGCGCCTTATGTCAATTATTGCGCTCAGAGCATGGTATTTACAGGATTATGAGCCGATTCCAGAATTGGAAAAGCGCCCACCAGACATTCGCCTCAGTAAAAAAAGTCTGCTGAGGTCGGCAATGCGAGCAGACTTTTTAGAAGAAAGTGACGAAATTAAAAAATCTATTTGGTTTGGACGCTATCTAGAAGGGGAAGATATTGAGTTTTATATTGAAGGTAGTGGTGGCTATCGGGTAGCGAACATTGACTTGATTAGTCACGAAATTTATTTTACTAAACAGGCGCTGTTAGCTCAGTTAGAACCAACTATTTTTTTCTCCTATCAAACTGAGTATGCCCCAGCGAGTGATGTTCTTAGAGAAGAACTGCGAAAAAGTTTGGAGACTTTGAACTTGCGATCGCGCCTTCCTTTAACATTAGTAGAATCCTCTCGTCCCAGCGGTGCTACTTTCCGAATTAATCGCACTATGATGCGAAAAATTCGTAAGAGTTTGTTATTTATCGCTGATACTACACCCATTGCTAGTATTAATGTTAAAGAAACTCCCCAACTAATTCCCAGTCCGAATGTCTGTGTTGAAATTGGCTATGCCATCCAAAGTAAACGGTCTGAACAAATTCTACTAGCGCAAATGCAACGCCCAGATTTTGAAGGGCAAGTTCCCTTTGACTTACCCACACAGCAAATTTTACAATTTCAAGACATCAAAGAATTGAATCAAATTCTGACACGAACTATTGAAAATCAACTAGCACGATTCAAATTGTTTTTTTGAATAAGACAAAACCTGAAAATTAGATCCCCGACTTCTTTAAGAAGTCGGGGATCTAAAGTTTGTGATTTGACTAAAAAGTTTAGACAGCTATAGCCCGTCTTCCAAATCCCCAGTTGTTAGAGCTAAAATAATGGTCAATTACAGTTCTATTCAAGCTAGCTTCGACTATTCAGGTTTACTGTCTATGTAGATGCTGGCTTTTTCTTGAGAACTTTACTCAGAAAACCAACTACCAAAAGTCCAGCAATTGCGCCAGGTTCAGGAATCGCAGTTGCTGTTAACTGACCCCCAAGATCCAACCTACAGTCGGGGAATGTGTCACATACTTCTGGTGAAAGGTCATCTTTTAAGAAAATCGTAGCCGTTGGTAATCCTTGTTCGGCATTTAGGTAAGTATAAAAATCTAACCCTACCACATCAGTTGCAAAGTCAATTCCTAAATCAAAACCATTAGGCGTGTCAAAGTTATCTGTTTGTAGAACAGTCTTTGTAACTGTATCAAAATTGAAATTGAAACTACTATTTGCTTGAGGAAAATCATATTGGAAATTTTGCAATAAAGTTCCTTGGGGGTCAAAGAAAGAAATGGCAAAATCAGTCAATTGTTCCTTGGTGACGATGCTTCCTAAAAAACTATCGTCATACTTGAACTGTCCCTTGGCGGAATAACCTTTATCTCCTAGCCAATTAAGCTCAAAAGAAGCAGCATCAGCACTATTGACGTTGATGAAAGTAGCCATAGAACTGAAAGCAGCAACAGCTACAGTAGCTTTGATTTGGTTACGAATGCTTTTCATTTTCTTGATCTGAGAGGTTGTTTAAAAGTGTTTTGCTGCGATTTTGTACACGTTTATATCCCCCCTAACCCCTCTTTTCAAGGGGGGTTAGCTGGAATCAAAGTCCCCCTTTTTAAGGGGGATTTAGGGGGATCTAAAACGTTTTCTTACCGACAAGAGGAGTTTTCAAACATCCTCTGAGTAAGGTCTAAAACACCTTTGGGCAGATTGTATCATTAGATGAATTTAATCCACGTAGTTTATAGTTGTTTCTTTGTCAAAGAAACATAAAAATCTCATATTTTTTCATTTAAATGAATCTTTAAGTTCTCTTAACTAAATACTGTTTATATCCACGAAATTATTGTTTTCATAAATTAATAATGGGAATGTTGCCAGCAATAATCGCAAATTAAATTAAGCATTACCTAAACTTAATCAGAATCGAATAATTTCTTGTGAGCATTTTACGTAACCAAAAAATTTTTATGAAATTATCTCGACGTAGCTTCTTTGCACTAGCGGGTACAAGTGCTGCTGGCACTTTGCTAGCCTCTCCTTTAGAAGGTCTGATTGCCAGACAAGCCAATGGTCACCCCCTATTTGGTGGAGGTTACGGGTCACTTGTACCAGATCCCAATGGGTTGTTAGATTTACCCGCTGGATTTCAATACCGCACTTTCTCTCTCACAGGCGAACTCATGAACGATGGTACTCTGGTACCGGGCGCTCACGATGGTATGGCGGCTTTCCCCGGTCCCAGAAACACAGTGATTTTGGTTCGTAATCACGAACTTAGTCCTACTTCTGGAACAACAGCCCAAGGGCCAAATCCTTACGACCCATTTTGTAAAGGTGGTACGACAAACTTAGTTGTTGGAGCTAATCGCCAGCTAATCAAACACTTTACTTCTTTAAGTGGAACTTTTCGTAACTGTGCAGGTGGACTAACTCCTTGGGGTTCATGGATTACTTGTGAAGAGAACACCTCTACTCCAACTTCATTCCCGCTAGGTGATAGAAACTATGTCTCGAAGTTCCACGGCTATAACTTTGAAGTTCCAGCTAGCACCACTACTCCTGTGAAGCCTGAACCTCTCATAGCTATGGGACGATTTAACCATGAAGCTGTTGCGGTAGATCCTAAAACTGGGATTGTCTATGAGACAGAAGACCGAGGAGATAGTCTTTTCTACCGTTTTATCCCGAAAGTGCCTGGTAAATTAAAAGAAGGTGGCATTCTTCAGGCTTTAAAATTCAAAGATATCTATCAAGCAAAAACATTTGCGGGTTTTCCCAAGGGCAAGCAGTTTAAAGTAGAATGGGTGACCATTACAGAGCCAAATCCAGTTCAAGACACTGTAAGACAAGAGGGTTTTGCAAAAGGAGCAGCCCAATTTGCCCGTGGGGAAGGTATCTGGTACGGTAACGGTGAATTTTACTTTTGCTGTACAAATGGTGGTTCTACTAACGCAAGCGGTAATCCTAATGGCTTTGGCCAAGTCTGGCGCTACATTCCTGGTAAAGAGACAATTGAACTGTTTGTAGAGTCTACATCTAGAGAAGAACTCGACGCTCCCGACAACATACTTGTAACTCCCTATGGGGATCTTATACTCTGCGAAGATGGGGGTGGTGAGCAGTTCCTAGTGGGTGTTACTCCCAAGGGTGAACTTTATAAATTCGCACGTAACGCCCTGAATGGAAGTGAGTTAGCTGGTGCATGTTTCTCACCTGATGGTAAGACTTTGTTTGTCAATATCTATTCTCCTGGTATTACTTTCGCAATCTGGGGACCTTGGAAAAGAAAAGGTCATAGAGGTTAAACAGCAGAATTCAGGAGTCAGAATTCAGAATTCTGAATTAGAATAGGCTCTGTAGCTGCCAGATTTAGATAGCGTACTTTAGGCTTGTTGAAATCTGCTGTATTAGCGATCGCTACTACATCACTCAATTGTCGTTAATACTGTGCCAAGGGCTGTTGAGGATATTGCTCTTGATGTCAGGAAAATCATTGCCTAACAAGGATTACGAGCTTTTTTAGTACAAACGCATCAATAAACTAGGGTAGCACAGTTGTGCTACCCTAGTTTAATTTTCAAGCATTTTATTCAATTGAAAACTGCTTTCTGGTGAATCTTGATTCGTTACATTAATGTTAGGGATTAACAGTTATATTAAATTATCTTAAGACTTACAGTTATTGGCCAAGCTGTAGGGGCACAGCATTGCTCATTGGTGTCAACTTAACGTGAAACCCCCCGCCCGCCAGGAATTGAAATTCCTGGCTAATAGCGAAAGTCCTCTTTATAGGACTGAAAATTACAGTCCATTTCAATGGACTTCAGCTATGAGACCGCCGTTTTAACGGTGGGTGGACGCGCAACACCCAACGAGTACGCTATTTTTAGCTTAAGTTGACACCTATGAAAGCTTTGCGCCCCTACCAAGTACCTCACGCTGATCGAGAAATGCTATATGTACATCAGTTACTATTTTTGAAACATCTTTCAAATAGATGATTAACTGTCTGTAATGTAGTGAAATTGAATTTGCTGGGTAGTTTTGACAATGATGTAATTGCTTTTATTAAATTCTGTTTGGGTGGTTGAGGTATTTACATGAGTTAGGCGTGACTCATGAATAAATTTTTGGATGATATTTTTGAATTGAATAGGTTGGTGTGGCAGCGACGTACTTGTATTCAGGAATGTATAAATTAAAATAATTACTATCAAACTAGTGCTGGCACCGAGTCCGATCCCCAGGAATAAAATAAAATTTCTATAAGCTAGAAAATAGCTATCGACAGTATTTTGCTTTAGCACACAAGATTGCGAGAGCTGTAACCCTACAAAATCGGAGTTAAGGGCTTCCAAGGCTTCTGCGGCTGATTGATAGCGTTGGTTATGGCGATCGCAAACCATTCTATCTAAAATATCTGCAAAAGTTTCGCTGACCTGTGCGTGACGACGCCAGATGACTTCTCCAGTATTGGGATCTTCTTGGAGTTGGTCGGGTATTAAGCCTGTGAGAGCTTGAATGCCAATCATACCTACTGCATAGATATCGCTGCAAAGTTTTGGCTTGCCTTTAGCCTGTTCGCTTGGCATATAACCAGGAGTGCCAACTACAACTGTTAGACTGGCTCCTAAGGCACCAATTTTTTTAATGCTCCCAAAATCAATTAACACAATTTTATTATCGGAGTGCCGCCGCATTAAATTTTGCGGCTTAATATCTCGGTGAATAATGTTGTGTTGATGCACGAATGCTAACACTTCCAAAATATCTTTTAATAAATTCAAGACTGCATTTTCGCTCATGCGTTGACCTGGGATAATTTCTTGAGTCAAAGGATGACCGTCAACATACTCTTGAACTAAATAAAAATCTCCATCTTCATCAAAATGAGCAAACAGTCTGGGAATTTGATCGTGGTCGTTGCCTAGCTGATATAAAACTTCTGCTTCTCGAGCAAATAATTTTTTAGCGATCGCACCAACACTAGGATTAGGATCTTTGGGGTGGAAATGTTTAACAACACAATGCGGCCGCCCTGGTAAATCTAGATCTACAGCTAAGTACGTATCGCCAGAACCTCCGCTTCCCAACTGTTTGATAATTTCAAAGCGATTTCGCAGTGTTTTTCTGACAAAAGACTGCTGATATCTATTATGTATTGCACTTGCTAACGAGGAGTTTGTAGCAAATTCTGGGCTTCCCAAAACTTTAACAGTCTCAAAGCTACTCCTGAATGTTTTTCTGATAAGAGGGTTCTGGCTCATGTGGCGTCTACTATCTGCGTAATTGCTGACCATTCAGAGCTTGTCATAGCTTGAGTGAGAGGATGAATACTTGCCGCTTGATTTTTCAGTTTTGAGGCAGTCATCTTCCCAGACTTGATATGGTTGAGGGCAGTTTTATAGTCTGCTGCTTGATGATTTTTTTACATTACAAACAATTATTGGGTAATTCTAACAAAAAATAACTTGAGTTAAAATAAATTTTTACCTGATTTGCATCATTGAGTAGGCTGTCATATAAATATTGTCATATAAATATATATTGTTAGGACTTACGCAACGCCGATATTGTCATTGCAACCGAAACGGAGTGTAAGGAAGCAATAAGAGCGTCAGGGGGGATTACTTCTCTACGAGACGCTTCGCAAACGCTATCGCTCGTAATGACAAAATTACGTTATTTTTGCGTAAGTCCTGATTGTGTTAATCAACACTACTCCAAATAAAAAAGCCCCCCAAAGGAGGCTTATCAAGTTGTTCGCGTGGAGTGAACAACTAATAATTAATACTCACAGTAAATACAGTAATCCGAACAAAATAATCCAAATCACATCAACAAAGTGCCAGTAAATTTCAGCGGCTTCAATGCCGAAGTGTTTTTCGCTACTGTAATGACCCTTAACGCGCGATCGCCACAACACGGCAACAATCGCTAAAACGCCGATGGTAACGTGCAGTCCGTGAAAACCAGTCAAAACATAAAATGCACTGGCAAATAAATTGGTAGTTAAACCAAATTCTAGATGAGTATATTCATATACTTGTCCTGCCAAGAAAATAGCACCCATTGCAGCGGTAATTGCTAACCAAATCTGTGCGCCACGCGTATCATTCTTTTTGATAGCAGTGTCAGCATTGTGCATGACAAAACTACTAGAAATTAGATTGACGGTGTTGACTCCGGGTAGCAATAGTTCTAACTCTGGGGTACCTGCTGGAGGCCAAACAGGCAAGGTAGCACGGAAAGCCAGATAGGCTCCGAACAGCCCCATAAAAATCATCCCTTCAGCAATCAGGAAGACAAACAGCCCAAACAAGCGATGATCTGGATGTTCTTCATTATGACCAACTGTTGCTTCTGCTGCGTGGTGATGATTCAGTTCAGTTTTAGCTGGGTCAATTGTCTGACTTTGCATGAATCTTGATAAATGTAGGGTGGAGAGTTGGGAGTTAGGAGTTAGGAGTTAGGAGTTAGGAGTTGGGAGTTGGGAGTTGGGAGTTGGGAGTTGGGAGTTGGGAGTTGGGAGTTGGGAGTTGGGAGTTGGGAGTTGGGAGTTAAAATTACTCACTCCTAACTCATCACTCCTAACTCATCACTCCTAACTCATCACTCCTAACTCATCACTCCTAACTCCTCACTCCTAACTCATAACTCCTAACTTTATTGACGATCTTCGGGATTAGCAGCAAACGCTGGGTCTGGTTCTGCTCTTAATACCGAGTTGGGGCCAGCTGACAAGAGTGGATTGGGGTCAGATAGGGGTACACCTTCTTTAGCCTTTTCCAAGCCGTAGTCGTAGGGGCCTGTAACTAGTACTGGAGTTCCTTCAAAATTCTCGATCGCTGGTGGTGAGGTAGTCATCCACTCTAAGGTTAGTGCCCTCCAGGGATTATTACCAGCTTTCTCTCCGTATAACCAACTCCAAATGGCATTGAAAATGAAGGGGAATGTCGAAACTGCCAGTATATAAGAACCATACGTGCAGATTTCATTTAGTGTCGTAAATTTGGGGTCATATTGAGCAATACGGCGGTTCATGCCCATTAATCCCAGCTTGTGCATGGGTAAGAAGGTCATGTTTAAACCAACAATTGTCAAGGCAAAATGAACCTTACCCCAAAATTCGTTCACCATTCGTCCCGTCATTTTCGGGAACCAGTGGTAGATGGCAGCAAAAATTCCTAGAACGCTACCACCAAAGAGGACATAGTGCAAGTGTGCAACTACAAAATAGGTGTCGTGGACGTGGATATCAAAGGGCACTGCTGCCAACATCACACCACTGATCCCACCAATTACGAAGGTACCGACAAAGCCGATGGCGAATAGCATGGCGGAGTTGAGTTGAATTTTTCCGCCCCACATCGTTGCCAACCAGCTGAATATTTTAATTCCTGTGGGTACGGCAATGATCATGGTGGTGATCATGAAGAACATCCGCAGCCAACCGGGGATACCGCTGGTAAACATGTGGTGTGCCCAGACGATTAGCCCTAAAAAGCTGATAGCCAAAGATGAATAGGCGATCGCTTTATAACCAAAAATCGGTTTGCGGGAATGTACGGGGATAATTTCCGAAATTGCCCCAAAAAAGGGCAAAATCATGATATATACGGCTGGGTGGGAGTAAAACCAGAACATATGTTGGTAAACTACCGGGTCACCACCACCAGTGGGATTAAAAAATGTCGTCCCGGCAATTAAGTCAAAGGAAAGCAGAATCAGACCTGCTGCTAATACTGGAGTCGATACCAAAACTAGCGCCGAAGTGGCAAACATCGCCCAGCAAAACAAGGGCAGTTGATGAACGCCCATACCGGGGATACGCATCTTCAGCAATGTGACTAGGAAATTAATCGACCCCAAAATTGAGGACGTACCCAGCAGCAGCACACTCATAATCCAAATGCCTTCGCCCACTTGACCTGTTACCAAGCTCAGGGGAGGGTAAGAAGTCCAACCTGCATCGGGCGCATCACCGACTACTAAACTGGCGATGAGCAACACACCCGCAGGGGGGATCATCCAAAAGGCAACAGCGTTCAGCCGAGGAAATGCCATATCTTTGGCCCCAATCATCAGGGGAATTAGATAGTTAGCAAACCCGGCTCCTGCTGGCACGATCCACAAGAAAATCATGATCGTGGCGTGGAGCGTGAATAGACTGTTGTAAACTTCCGGCGTGACAAAATCTACTTCTGGGGTTCGCAGTTCTGTGCGAACCAAGTCAGCCATCACGCCGCCAATGCAATAGAAAATAAACGAAGTGACTAGGTATTGAATCCCAATCACCTTATGGTCGGTTTGAAAACCAAAGAAGTCCTGCCATTTTCTGCTCCCTGGTTCGTCAACAAGGACGGGGATATTGGCAGTTTCTTGCAACTGAGCTTGTGTCATAGGAGTTAGTCATTAGTCATTAGTCATTAGTCAATTAGTCATTAGATTTTGACTAAATAACAATTGACTAATGGTGAATTTGATGGAGGATTTCGGGGTGAACTCCCATGTCCTTGGTGTAAGGAGCGAGAAATTCATGTGGGGATAAATCCGCAGGGTTAACGGCAACAGCTTGGTTAAGGGTTTCTTTGCTGGCAGTTAACTGCTCTTGTTGCCATTTCTCAAATGCTTCTTGTGGCTCAACTACCACCGTTGTTCTCATGGCGCCGTGGTAGGGACCACAAAGTTCAGCACAGATTAGAACATAATCACCTACTTTGTTAGGCGTGAAGCGAATCTCACTTTGGCGACCGGGGATTACATCTTGTTTGAGACGAAATTCTGGCACCCAGAAGGCATGGATGACATCGTTGGCTGTCATATTGACTCGCACTTCTTTGCCGATGGGGACGTGCAGTTCCCCTGTGGTGATCCCAGTTTCCGGATAGGTGAAAATCCAGGCATACTGTAAACCGGTGACGTTGACTTCCAATGCTGGTGGTTTGTCTGCTTGATCGGGACTGCCTCCAATTGTGGGAGCAACACTACCGACACCTGGAGCGTTCTGCTTTTGGGGAATTTGGTCAGCATTGCGAACCTCAGCTGTGGCTGGGTCTTGCATCGCCTCATCAGATTTTTCTTGATTGAGGTTGGGTTCGCTGCCAGGAGGTGTATCGCTCAAAGTCGCAGCTATGGCAGTTCCATGCCCATGCATACTCATCGACTCTTGAGTAATCGGGGCTTCATGGATGGCATGGGGATCGAAACCACCGATTTCGTTGTACACATCAAAACTGTAAACAGAAATACCGATAACGATAATTGCTGGGATCGCCGTCCAGAGTATTTCTAAAGGTACATTGCCCTCCACTGGTGGGCCGTCTTCATTGTCACCTGCACGCCGACGGTATTTAAATGCAGAGTAAATCAAAATACCTTCGACGATCAGGAATATACCTGTAGAAACGATCATCATCGCATTGAACAGACCATCGACTAAGACGGCTTCATCAGAGGCTGCTGCTGGCAACAGACCATGATTTTGACCGTACCAAATACTGGCTAGAGTTAGTACGATGCCAATGAGTAATGTCCAGATTGAACTTGGAATCTTCACGGCTTACTTAATTGAATTTACTACGTTATCTCAAAGCTGCTCACTTACTAAGGTAGTCTAGGCTGCAAGACATAGAGTCTAAATGTGTGAAATTTTTATTAATTTTTTTAATTATTTTACTAATTTTGAGTACAAGGTGACTAACAGATATTCCCAAAAATAGATGGAAATCAGTAGAAAAATTTAAGGAAAAATTTAGGATGGTTAAATTAACTGCCACCAATTGATTTTTCACATCTTGAAAAATACCTAAAGCTTCAGGCAAAACATAGCGAGAATGATTCAAAGTATAAGTGAGTGCTAATCTATAAACCCCTAGACTATACGCTAGGGTGGAGAAGGGGAGGACACTTGCTTTTGCGGGTTCCCCCCCGCCCTTGCAAAGTGTCCGTTCGGTATTGAAAATTAAGAATTTATTAGAGATCCACCAAGAACGGGCAGAAGGTACTGTTCATGAACGAAATTGTCCTACAACAACAAAATGAAGCGGCACTTCAGCAGCAAAAGCCCAAGGAAATGATTCGTCGCTTGGTGTGGAGAATGTGCATAGCCACTTTGATTTTGATGGCGATAGGCTCTGCCACCCGCGTGATGAATGCTGGGCTTGCTTGTCCAGATTGGCCTTTGTGCTATGGCGAACTGGTGCCAGCCAAGCAAATGAATTTCCAGGTATTCTTAGAGTGGTTTCACAGATTAGATGCAGCTTTAATCGGTGTCAGCGCGATCGCCCTTTTTGGTTTATCCTGGTGGCATCGTCGCTCTTTACCCAACTGGCTGCCTTGGGCATCCACATTCGCCCTGTTTTTAATCGTCTTTCAAGGCGTCTTGGGAGGACTCACCGTCACCCAATTGTTGCGGTTTGATATCGTTACCGCCCATTTGGGAACAGCACTATTGTTTTTCACCACCCTCTTGATTATTGGCACCACACTCACACCCTATCAGGGGACTGGAACCGTTGGTAAGTTGCCTTGGGTAGGTTTAACTGCTGCTGTTTTGGTTTACCTGCAAAGTCTCTTGGGTGCTTTAGTCGGATCTCGTTGGGCGTTACACCAATGCTTTGGAGATTCTCAACTTTGTAATGTAATGTACAGTCATATTGCTGGTTTGGTGCCGCCAACCGTGGCAACCTTGGCAATGGTATTTTTCAGTTGGCGTACACCGGCGCTACATCCAGCCTTGCGGCGACTGGCAAATATGGCTGGCGCATTGTTGAGCTTACAAATCTTGTTGGGAGTCGCCACTTTCAAATTACACCTCCAAGTCGAGCCTCTCACCGTCTCTCACCAAGCTGTAGGAGCCGCTTTGCTCGGTACTTTAGTGGCTTTCACAGTTTTATCATTACGTGACTCAGTTAGTGCCCAATAGGGCATTGGGCATGGGGGAGCCAGTGCGTTGGGCGGCTCTGCCGACTTGAAGCAACTGGCGTCATTGGGCATTGGGCATTGGTTATTCCCCACGTCCCCGCTTCTCCGTGTCTTTGCGTCCCCCACTCCCCACTCCCTACTCCCCGTTGTTGAAAAATAAGGAACCAGAGCCAACATGATTGAGACTAATGTCTCTCGCCACCACGAAACTTTTCTCCAAGTAATTCAAAGTTACTACCAGCTAACTAAGCCTCGGATTATTCCGTTGCTTTTGATTACCACAGCTGGCAGTATGTGGATTGCTGCTAAGGGACAAGTAGATCCATTGCTGTTACTAGTAACTCTGACTGGTGGCACTTTGGCTGCTGCAAGCGCCCAGACCATTAACTGTATTTATGACCGAGATATTGATTACGACATGGAGCGAACGCGCCATCGCCCTATGCCTGCCGGTAAGGTGCAGCCGCGTGATGCTCTAATTTTTGCGATCGCTCTAGCAACACTTTCGTTTACACTACTGGCAGTTTTCGCCAATTTGTTAGCCGCTGTACTGGCTTTCTCTGGTATCGTCTTTTATGTTTTGGTCTACACCCACTGGCTAAAACGCCACAGCACCCAAAATATTGTTATTGGTGGGGCTGCTGGGGCAATTCCGGCTTTGGTGGGTTGGGCTGCTGTGACCGGCACTTTAAGCTGGGCAGCATGGTTAATTTTTGCCATCGTCTTTTTGTGGACACCGCCGCATTTCTGGGCATTAGCTTTGATGATTCGAGACGACTACGCCAAAGTCGGGATACCAATGCTACCGGTAGTGAAAGGGGATACGGCAACAGTACGGCAAATCTGGTATTATACCTTGATTACTGTAGTTGCAACGGTGTTATTAGTTTATCCCTTAGGTGCGAGTGGAGTTCTTTATGCTGCGATCGCCCTTAGTCTAGGAGGATTATTTATCCACAAATCTTGGCGATTGTTGCAAAATCCAGAAGATCGTACTGTCGCTAGAGAGTTGTTTCTCTATTCCATTTCCTACATGATGCTGTTGTGTTTAGGGATGGTAATTGATAGTTTGCCTATTACTCATCATCTAATTAGTGCAGTAATTAATCAACTGCATTTTATTAGTTAGAGGCAGAAAAATTAATGCGATCGCGTTTGGTAAAAAGGCGCGATCGTATTTTCCGAAATTAGAAATTACACATAATAATTAGAGTTTGGCGGATTTGCGATTATAAGTAAAATTTCAGTTGTGACTAAATTGATTAAAAAGCTAAATGAACTTGTAAAAAATATAAATGTTGACAAATTACATCCACACAGCAATGCACAAAGCAACTTATGAGTTGCTTGAGGATGGAACTTTCTATGCCGAAATTCCAGAATGCCAAGGGGTATGGGCAAATGCTGTGACGCTAGAAGCTTGCCGAGAAGATTTGCAAGATGCTCTCGAAGGATGGATTATACTAGGATTGCGTTTGGGTCACACTCTGCCGATACTTGATGGCATTAACTTGAATTTTACCAAAGAGGTTGCTTGATGCCACCCTTTGGTTCGATTAATCGGCGGGATCTGATATCAAGTTCGGATAATTACTTATTATTAAAATCTCTCCGCGTCCCCGTGTCCCCGTGTCCCCGCGTCAGTCTTAATGATAAGTCTTTAACCGAACATGATATGATTCGTTATCTCAAAGATGCAGGTTTTGATGGCCCTTACCCTGGTGGTAAGCATCAATACATGGTGAAAGCTGAATTAAAGCTGACAATTCCTAATCCACATCCGGGAGACATCAGCCCAAGCTTACTAAATAGAATATTACGTCAAGCTAATATCAGCAGAGATGAATGGGAAGCGTTATAAATTATATGCCAGAACGCTCATTAGACATTTCTAAAGCTTAAAATCAAAAACTGAAAATTTGTAATACCTTATTATTTGATAATACCTTTGCCAAATCAAAAAATATCCTGATTTGTAGGTTGGGTTGAGGCACGAAACCCAACGTATTTGTTGGGTTTCGCTTCGCTTAACCCAACCTACGAAAAAATGGCGAAGGTATTGATTTGAGTAAGATTTTTAGGCGAAGGTTTTGTTCATTAGGAAAATGACAGTGAACGGCATCACGAACCATTTCTCGTAGTGTTTCCATATCGTCGGCCTGAGTAAAAATTGATTCAGTTAAAGCTCTAGCTGTATAACCACCATCTGGATCGTCTTCAACGAGAAATACAATTTCAGTCATAGCGAATCTTTCCTGAAATACTAAATTTTACAATTTACAAGCCATCAGATAATTTTAGATACAATTTTTAAGAAAAATACTTAATTTGTTTGTGATTTTACATGTATTATATTTGTAAATATTTTATCTCTTAAATATCTATATGTTTGGAGTTAGTCTGGTTGGGGAAACCCTTCAAGGACACTACCGAATTACAGCAAAACTCGGAGAGGGCGGTTTTGGGGAGACATATTTAGCTGTAGATACGTCGAAATTTAATAAGCGTTGCGTTGTTAAGAGACTCAAACCTCAAAGTCAGTCTACTTTGGCGTGGGTGCAGCAGGCATTTGAACAAGAAGCACAAATGCTAGAAATTTTAGGTAGACATCCCCAAATTCCAGACCTTTTAGCTTATTTTCCTGAGAACCAAGAATTTTTCTTAGTTCAAGAATTTATTGACGGTAATAACCTGCGTGCAGAATTAATTCCAGGTAGCCAATGGAGTGAAAATGCTGTCCTGTTTCTGTTGCGAGATATTTTAGAGGTGTTGGAGTTTGTTCATCAACGCAAAGTTATTCACCGCGATATTAAACCAGAAAATTTAATCCTACAAAAGCCAGATAATAAAGTTGTGTTAATTGACTTTGGCGCTGTCAAGCAAATCAGCACCCAAGTATTTAATACGAATGGACAAGTAGTATCAACTGCTGTTGTAGGTACACAAGGTTATATGCCTGTAGAACAGATGCGAGGATATCCAATGCTGTGTAGCGATATTTACGCAGTTGGAATGATTGGAATTGAAGCGTTGACAGGTATATTTCCACTACAACTTGAGATAGATCCTAACACTTTAGAAGTTATTTGGCGGGAGCGATCGCAAATACCAATCAGCGATAATCTAGCTAATTTTCTAGACACGATGATCCGCTACTTTCCGAAGAATCGCTACAAGTCGGCAACAGAAGCATTGGACTTTGTGCGTTATTTGACAGGTACAGTGATGGTAACACCAACTCCAACCCCAACACCAACACCAACTCCAACTCCAACCCCAACACCAACTCCAACTCCAACTCCAACACTAACTCCAGAACCAATAAAATATGCTGGTTTTTCTACAAGATTTGTCGCAGATATGATTGATAAAACAATTTTAATTATCGGTAGTTTTAGCTTAGATTTTATTACTAATGGAGCAGCTAATAATGATGAATTTTGGGGACGTTTATTAGTATATTACATAATTCTGAGTTTTGTATATTCTACGGTAATGGAAAGTTCCCCCAATCAAGGAACACTAGGCAAAATTATGCTGGGAATTGCTGTGACCGATAACAATGGAAATCGGTTAAGTTTTGAACAATCCGCGAAAAGATATTTTTGCAAGTTACTTTCATATTTAACTATTTTTATTGGTTTTTTCATGGCTGGCTTTACTCATAAAAAACAAACAATTCATGACATGGCATCAGGTTCGTTAGTTATTAGGAAATAGTCATATGTCTACAAGCCGCTATGCAAGTTTTGGCAGAAGATTCGTTGCCGTTTTTATTGATGTAATTTTACTGCAATTGTTTTTCTTTATTGCTACTTTTGAAAAAGCACCTAGTGAAATAGATAATCCAAAAGCAATTCTGTACTCTGTTTTTACAACCCTCTTTGGCTGGACTTACTTTGCAGCTATGGAGAGTTCTTTAATGCAAGCCACATTTGGCAAAAGATTACTAGGAATTATTGTTACAGATACTAATGGACAAAAAATATCTTTTGGTAGAGCAACAGCTAGATATTTCAGTAAATCATTTTGTGTTCTCATTTGGATAGTTGCTGGCTTAATACTAGTTATGGCAGCAGCTACAGGAAATCAAAATTCTCCCTATGCAGTTTTAGCTGTATTATTATTTTTTATTGGATTACTGATTCTTTTTATTGGCTATTTGATGGCCTTATTCACACCAGAAAAACAAGCTCTGCATGATATTATTGCTAGATGTTTAGTTGTCAAAGGTAGCGGTCAATCTGTAACTATTCCTTGGAAACCTCTGATTGCATTATTAGTAGCAGCAATTGTAGCAGGTAGAGTTCTCGCACAAGTTCCTGGAGGAGACATAGCGACAACCCCAACTCCCGATCCCGATCCTATTGTTACCCCTACCTCCTCTCCAGAACCTACTAATACCGCATCTAGCAATAATTGTGCTTCACAAACTAACAATATTTTTGAATTAGAACTGGCTGAAGCTAACACATATATCAATGGAAATTGGAAATTGGAATTTGCTAGTGGAGTCGTTCAACATGTGGGATATCTCTCGATGAAAGACTCTTCAGGCATTATGGTAGTTCAGTTGCCTGATGATGAAGGTGGTACTGAAACTATTAGGCAAAATATGAAACTTTGTTCGTCAGCCAAAGGTTTAGTTCTCTTGGGAGAAAATCCTATTGATGTTGAGACGAATAAAACTAGTTCTACCTATGCACCTGATAATTTTATCATTGCAAGAGGAGTAAATGGAGAGATATTCCGCAACTATTCGAGACATAGCGACAATAATATAGTGGAATCTCCAGTTGCAAGAGAATTTCTGGGATATTCTTCTATTGGTATTGAGATGGTTGAACTCAATTCAGAAGTTCAAGAAAAAGTTAATCAAGAAGGAAAATTACCCTTTAATATCAGTCAAGATAGAGGTCTTCTGATTCAAGCAGTAGGAAATAATTCCAATGCTCAAAAAGCTGGTTTGCAACCAGGAGATATTATTCTGAGTATCGGTGGAAAAGAAGTTAGTCGTACTGCTGAAGTACAAGAACTGATTAAGTCTTCACTTGTTGGCTCGACTTTGAACTTTCAAGTTGACCGAAATGGTGAGAATAACTCTTTGAGAGTTACAGTAGGATGTTGTGTTTCGCCAGAGTGACCTTGAAGATAATTCACTAATTATGACTGCTGAATTCTGAATTGGTGAATTCAGAATTTAGAATTATTAAGAGGTCATCAATTTTTTTAACCCGATTTGGGCGGGCAAGATGCCCACCCCACAATATTAGATCGTTTATCTGCCAGTTGACAGATTTATTCTGACTTCTGACTCCTGAATTCTAAATTCTGAATTCTGATTTGCTAGCGTGATGATATAGAGTTTATCACTTCCTAGCACGAGGTTTTAAGATGGCTCATTTAAATCAGCGTCGCGTCGAAAATGTCAACGGCGATTTTTATGTAGATACTACCTGTATTGATTGTGATACTTGTCGTTGGATGACTCCGGAAGTTTTTTCTCGTGTTGATGAACAATCAGCAGTTTATCATCAACCAATGAATGAAGCGGAAAGATTAGCAGCACTGGAAGCACTTTTGGCTTGTCCTACTAGTTCTATTGGCACAGTTGAAAAACCAAAAGATATCAAAGTTGCTCAGGAAAAGTTTCCAATTTTAGTAGACGAAAATATTTACCATTGTGGCTATCATTCCGAAAAATCCTACGGTGCTGCTAGCTATTTAATTCAACTTCCAGAAGGTAATATTTTGGTGGATTCTCCCAGATTTACGCCGCCTTTAGTCAAGCGTTTAGAAGAGATGGGTGGAATTCGTTATATGTATCTAACTCACAGGGATGATGTCGCAGACCATCAAAAGTTTGCTGAGCATTTTCAGTGTCAGCGCATCCTCCACATTGATGAAATTTCTGCGGGAACTCGCAATGTGGAAATACAGTTAACTGGTTTTGAACCATTTGCCTTGACTGAGGATTTATTGATTATCTCAGTTCCAGGTCACACCAAAGGACACACAGTTTTACTGTATAAAAACAAGTTTCTCTTTACTGGCGACCATCTTGCTTGGTCAGAAAGGTTGCACCAACTGGTTGCATTCCACGATGTCTGCTGGTATTCTTGGTCAGAACAAACTAAATCAATGCGTAACTTGGCTAATTACTCTTTTGAGTGGGTGCTACCGGGTCATGGACGGAGGTTTCATGGTGATAGGGAAACTATGCGCCAGCAGATGCACAAGTGTATTGAGTTAATGGAATCTTTGGAGTAGATTTCGGTGTAAGGTTAAATTTGGGATAAAAGTTGGCGATCGCATTTCATCATTCCCACTCAGAACACCATCATCCAAGTTCTGAACTCTATTGTTCGAGTTCAGAACAGTATCGTTCGTGTTGTAATGATAAATTAACCGATCTACTTATGACAATTTATCTTTATTGTTGGTTGAACCAATTTTCTAAATCAGCAACAGTAGTAAAATCTAGCAATGCTTCTCCTAGATTCTCTAATTGTTCAATAGATAATTCTTGAACTCGCTCGATTAATGAAGCATCAATTTCACCAAAACGA
The DNA here is from genome assembly GCA_034531095.2 of Nostoc sp. CreGUA01. Lineage (GTDB taxonomy): Bacteria > Cyanobacteriota > Cyanobacteriia > Cyanobacteriales > Nostocaceae > Nostoc. The sequence continues at coordinate 93,431 of JAVRBV020000028.1, forward strand.
CGATTGAGTAGACGCAGTATTAAGTTTTGTTCTCCTTCTTGTCTTCCCTCTTGTTTTCCTTCTTGTTTGGCTTGTTCTCTATCTCTTTGATAAAGTGGCTCTAATCGCATAATCAACTCCCGATCGTCTGCTTGTAATTCTTGATTTACTCTCAAGTTTTCGCGCAAGTTGTAGACTAATTCAAGCGTGGCTTTCTGGTATGGATGATTTAATGGTAACGCTTGCAACTCAATAATTGCTTGTGACTGTATGCTTCCCCTACCCAAAAGCCTTAACCATAAAGTCTCTGGTGTTTGCGGTAGTTGGTGTATTGCCACAATTGCTGTCCGTAAAGCATCTGGAAGAAAATGTACTCCAGATAACCAATCGTCTTTTTGTACAGTTCCAAAGCTAGACAATCTCGTTTCAGATATGGTTGGAGTCAGAACCCACAACTGGGGAATTTCTGAGTCCTGAAGTTTGGTTTTATTTGCTTTAGCTTCTCGTCGTAAGAGAGCCTTTACTTCTAATAATTTTAGAATACAGTCGCATATTTCATCAGTAGAAGCTGGATTGCGGAAGGGTTCTATTATTGCCGGATGTTCGGCAAATCTTCCTAGCAAGCCCAGGATTTGTAAATTTGAGTTTTGCTGTTGGAAAGGAGTAAATAAAACATCTATTTCTTTAATTTCTCCTGATATTTTTTCTGATGCTTTGACTTCTCCGTAATCTTTTAATAATTCCTCTAAATAGTCTTTTGCAAATTGATCGTGTATGAAACGTGTCATTAAAATTGAATTTTGGGAAGATTTTTGAGTAGATTTAATAATTTTATTCTTTCTATTATCACTAGTCAAATCAGGTTATCAATACTAGTCTCATAGCGATGAACATTATTATTTTAAGGCTCTACATGCGTAAAATTTGGAATTCGTTTTGAAATTTGTTCTATTGATATATCAAAATAATTAGCTTCAATTTCATCAGGAATACGCACTCTTGAAAGATGTAATCCATGTAAACAAAATTGACACCATATTGCCATGTAGCCTATTCTAGTTTGTAAATCTCCTACAAATTGAAAATCTACTTTTTGTTGATGACAATTTGGGCAGTAGAAGACAGGTACATTTGGTAAAGAGTGATTAATTTCAGTAGCAATAGAAAGCCATTGAGAGAACAATTTATTTTTTATCTTACTCATAAAGTCTACCTTATGTGTAGGGGCGTACAGCTGTACGCTCCTAGTTACAAGCGCATCATAAATTTATTTCTTAAAATATCTCAAGCTATAACGGTCTTGATATTTACTGATATAATCTACATTCTGTTGTTCTAATCTTGATAGCAATTTAACTGGAAATTGTTTCGGTGAATATTTGGGAAGATACCAAGGTTGGTTATTAAAATAATCTTGTAATTCAGGTGTATCAAAACGGCGGCCGTGGCTAGCAAATATGGAATTTCGCATAATATCTAGTTCAAAAGCGCTTTTCCCATCCAAATCTGTATCACTGACACGTCTTTGGGAGAGCCAAAAATAAGTATTAATAGTATTATCAGGTGGTGTTATTAATGGAGTTGGAGAAGGTGTAGATTGAGCAGGAATAGATGGAGTTGGTGTAAATTTAGGAGTTTCTATTACCGGGCTGGAAATAATTGACGGTGTTGGTGGAGGTGATACTGTTTTATCTGTTATTTGTTGAGAAGATTTTGTCAGCATTTGACCAATAATTACAGATGCACCAATTAATCCACCTGCAATTAAACTGCCAATGAGGATATGATTCTGACTGTTATTTTGAGGATTTGGCTGTGGCTGAACATGTGCTGTTTGAGGCGGTGGTGCAGACACTAAAGTTGCTTGAGTTAAGACGGGTTGCGTCGGGGGAATTGGATTTGCTATGCTTTGCAAAGCATCTAGCATTGCTCTAGCTGTAGGATAGCGATCGCGTGGATGATAAGCGATCGCTCGGTCAATTATTCCTGTTATCATTGGGCTAATGTGACTGGCATATTGTCGCCAAACAATCTCACCAGTCTGGGAATCTGTCTCTAATTGTTGCGCTACTTTCCCAGTCAGTAAATAAATTACTGTCATTCCCAAACTATATAAATCACTGGAATAAACTGGTCTACCTGCGGCTTGTTCGCTGGGCATATATCCTGGTGTACCAATGACAATGGAACTGGTAGGATTTCCTTGGGAATTGACTACGGTTCCCATTGATTCCCGCACGGCACCAAAATCAATTAGCACGGGTTTTCCATCATAATGACGCACGATGATGTTATCAGGTTTGATATCGCGGTGAACGATATTTTTCGAGTGGACGTAATCTAAAACGGGTAAAATATTCATGAATAATTCAAAAGCAGCAGCTTCACTAAATAGCCCCTGCTTTTGGACTTTTGCAGTGAGGGTATCACCTTCAACCCACTCCTGAACTAAATAAAATTCGCCATCTGAAGAAAAGTAAGCATACAACGCTGGAATTTGGTCATTTGCGCCACCGAGTTCTTCTAAAATTGCTGCTTCCCGTTGGAACCTTTCTTGAACTATCTGGTAAATCTGAGGATTATTGTGAATTGGTCTTAGCTGTTTCACCACACAACGGCGTTTTGAGGGCATATAGGTGTCTTCTGCGAGATAGGTTTGACCAAACCCACCAGCCCCCAAAGTGCGGATAACTTGATAGCGATCGTTCAGCAGCTGTATTGTCATGACAGATTACCAGCGATATTCATAAGATAGTTTTCCCAAAACTACCTTCATTTCAAATCTAGTAACCCTTGTTCTTTCAATTTAGGATTAAAGCGAACTTCTAATTGCAAACCACGCGCTGCTAATTCTTGAGAAATTTCCCCTTCTACTCGCCTTGCGACATTTTTAATAATTTTTATTTGTGCCAATTCATCATTTGCTGGATTATGATACTTTACCTGTTCTTCAGGTGTCATCAACACTTTAACATCAATAGGATCGATCCATTTTTGCTTATTATCTCCATTTCCTTCTGGCACACTACCATTTTCCGCAATCCAAGCATTTTCAATATTTTCTAAAACCGTGCGACTCGGGCGTTCAATAGTTTGAGCCTTTACCCAATAACATTGCTGTGGTTGACGGACTAAATGCTGCTTGAGGCTGAGATAAACATCACGGGAATATCCCACAAATTGCAGTGCTTTTTCTTGGTCAAAGATAGCATATACGCCGATTTTACCTTGAAACTGTTCGGGGAGTTGGCCGTGATCGCCAATATAAGGAATGAATTCCAAGCTTGCTAAAGCAGAAGTATTTGTTTCAGTAGTCATAAATCAAATTTCAAACTGGTTATTTACTTTATTTAATTAAAAACTGCTACACAAATCCTAATTTTTTTGTTAACCTCTTCTCTTTCTTTGCGTTCTTGGCGTCCTTGGCGGTTCGTTTTCATGATTTTTTTCGCAACTATCTGGAATGATTGTAGTTATTAGGACTTACGCAAACTCTACGAACTCTTGGCGTTCTTGGCGTCTTCTCTACGAGACGCGAAGCGCGAAGGCGGTAGCCTACGGCAAGCCGCAAAGCGTCTACGATAAATTAGGCTTTTTGGCTATTTTTGCGTCAGTCCTAGTTATAAAAAAGCAGCTTCCCAATTACGCATCACCCAATTTTTTGTAAATTGCACAAAGACGACTAGGCTTAAAAATCTTAGCAGTAAACATAAAATTTGGTGGTACATTGATGATGGCATATTCATCAGATTCATGATACTTTTCAAATTCCGCCGGCATTCCTTTAGTCGTAGTTAAACTATAAGGAACTGGCTGGAAAAGTAACTCTGTAAATTCAACTTGTTTACATTGTAATTGCTGGCATATTTGGTTTAAAAAAGCTTCACTCGTTAATAATTTGAATAAACTTTCTTGAGCTTGGGGTTCCAGAGTAAAACTGGCATCAAAGTTATGAACGATTTTCAGGGGCATTTTCTCTATAGGTACTAATTAACAACTCAGCGATGGTAAATATGGGGCAACATTTTGCACATGGTCATCCAAAAGTACTGAACAACAAAGCCTACCTTAGTTGAGCTTTGTGAAAAATCACCACTTTCAGGTCAGCCTATTATTTCATAGCCTGCTAACCGCTTTGTTGCAATTAACAGGCTACTACTAAAAATTACTCACTAATTAAGCTACTTGTTGTTTTTTCAACTTTTGTATCAATACTTGACATTGGCTACTAGCATCTCTAGCGCGTCGCATTAAATCAAGTCCTTGTTTGCGATTTACCTGAGAAATTTTTACAGCTTGATTGCTTAATTCAGCCGCTTGGTGGCTAAATTGTTTTATTTTGGCTTTCAGTTCCTCGTACTCTGTGGTTGATAGCATTTTTTAGCTAACCTCCTAATTTTGAGATTACAACATCTAAATTTTCCATTTGTTCATAAAGTATATTTGCCCTAGCTTAGAGTAAGCCAGCATCGTCAAAATCTCCTTGGTCAACCGCCTCATCTGCTAGGTTATATAGTTCTGTTGTTATTTCTTCAAGTTTTAGATACACGCGCAACAATGCGTCAAGTGTTGTTTGTTTCAACTCGGTACTACCTCACAACCAAAATTGTACCTCAACCTATAAGTCCTAAATCTATTTTTTGAGAACAAAATAAAAAGGCAAAAGAAAATCTTCTTTTGCCTTATTGATTTTTGTAAAGACGCGATTAATCGCGTCTCTATTTTTTATTCATCGTCGAAATCGTCTTCGTCTTCGTCGTCATCTTCGTAATCTTCTTCGTCTGCAACTTCATCGGCGATTAAGTCATCGTCGTCATCTAAAATTGACCTTTCTGCACGTCTGTTACCATAGCTAGGCTCTCCAAGAGTCGGAGAATCTAAATTATAGGTGCGAGCTGTGCGGTCATCTAAGACCATATCAAGGGGATCGTCAACTTCATCTAACACACTACTAGTAATATCAGTAGCATAGTCATCGATCGCGCTGGTTTCTTCATAAGTATTGTAACCAGTACCAGCCGGAATCAATCGCCCGATAATCACGTTTTCTTTTAATCCCCGCAGCCAGTCAGATTTACCTTCAATAGCTGCTTCGGTAAGTACCCGTGTTGTCTCTTGGAAGGATGCGGCAGAAATAAAGCTGTCGGTGTTCAAGGATGCTTTGGTAATCCCCAACAATACTGGGGTGTACTGTGCCTTTGCACCACCTGTAATTGACATTGCTTCGTTCACCTGCTCAACTTGGCGCAGTTCCACCAATTCGCCGGGAAGCATTGTGGTGTCACCACCATCATCAATCCTGACTTTGTTGGTCATCTGACGGACAATTACTTCGATGTGCTTATCGGAAATATCAATCCCTTGAGATTGATACACCATTTGCACTTCATTCACCAAGAAAGTCTGTACCTTCTGCAAAGCATGGCTAGCACAAGCATAAATTCCGTCTTCGGAACCCAGGCTAAAGAAGATTTCCAAAATTTCATGGGGGTTCGATGGACCATCGGTCAACGGTTGTCCCGCTAACACATGAGAACCATCTGGGACAATTAAATTTTGTCCGGGGCCCAGAGGATAATCTGTGACTACGCCATTTGATTCTACGACCTTAATGGCGATCGCTTCATCACCATCACCGTAAACTACCTTGATTTCTCCTGCCCGCCGACATAAAATACAGGCTTCTTTGGGTTTACGAGCTTCGAGCAATTCTTCAATCCGGGGCAAACCTTGAATAATGTCTCCGGTTTTGGCGCGTTCAAACACCAACAACACCAAGTTATCACCGCGTTGTACCAAATCACCGTCTTCTATTTGCAAGACAGCCCCAGGACTGACTCGGTAGGGACGACCAACGCGGATAGTAAGAGCGTAGTTTTGAGTTTGGAGTGAAGAGTTAGGAGTTTCGGAATTAACTCCTAACTCCTCACTTTTAACTCCTAACTTTTTCACATCAATTACTTGCCCAGATTCCTCAGCAAAAACTCCAGCGGCAAACTCTGTACCTGCTACGAGCAAGTCACCTGCCTTCACTTTCGGCTGAGTACTGGTATTTACGGTTATCATGTCAGTTTCCCGCAACACCAAGCAGCGCCGGACATTTTCGGTTCCCTTTTGCACACCCCGCACTATCCCGCCTTCTTTAGACAAGATTTGGGTACGTGCGACTACGGAACCAGGGGCGATGGTTAGTCCATCTTGGACTTCTAGTGTTGTTTGGGTGCTACCTTGGGTCGCATCAGCGGTAATGTCTCGACGAATGACCAACGACTCCAAAATCACCAGCTGCAAGCGTTGAATTTCTTCATCTTCAGTATCCTGCACCAATTCAATATCTGCTGCAAGGGGGGAGGCGTTGTGGTCTTGTTCGCCTTCTTGCTCAATTTCCAGCACTAACTGGGTTCGCAGTAGTTCTACACCTTCTACGGATTTCACCCGTTCGGAATCCTTGTAGGGTAATCTCTGGACTGCGCGTAACTCAATAGAACGCCCAGTTTGTTGACTTACGGATGTAGTTGATGGCACATCTGGATTGTTCGGTACAGCAAACTCCACTACTGGACGACTTAACAGGGCTGGGCCTTCTGGTGTCTCTACATACTGGATGTAGCGTAATTCGGTGGCCACAGTGCCTTGAAATTCCTCGCCTGGTTGGATGAAGGTGTTATCTCGTCCCATGACTGTTTCAGGATCGTCCACCATCAGCAGTTCCCCTGGCTTGACGACCACTTCCCGCAGGATGTCGTTTTTCTGAGTAACTTCAATCACACCACTGTTTTGGCAGAAGATATCCTTCACAACTTCGGTGCCAGCTTCCACAAACTGACCGTCTTCTACCAACAGTAAGGAAATATCTTTATTAACTTCGTGGGTTTCTTCGGGAATCCACAACAGTGTACCGCCTTGGACAACTTCGTAACCCAGTTTGGCTTTGCCTTTTTTCTGGACTTCCACGCCGGCGAATTTCAAGAATCCACCAGTGGTTGTGCGATAGCGGTCATCAATTAACTCGGCTACTACTTGACCATTTTGCACTTTTGTGCCTGGTGTAGCACGGAGGTTAAATACTTGGTTGTTGCCTGTGGAGACTAGGTAGTTATTGCGACCTTGGGAACTTTGGACTGTTACTGTTGCTTGGTCTAAGACTACAGACGCGGTAATAATTTCAATTTCCCTGGTACTCTTACCAGGGGTAGCTTCAGGCAAGCGCACCACACCGCCGTGGAGAGTAGTTAATTTGGTTTCTGCTAATACTCCATTAGAAGCGATCGCGTCACCATTTTTCACCACCAATTCGGCACCAGGCGGCAAGTTGTAAACTTCCCCAGACAAAATCCAAATCAAACCACCACGGGCGGCTGTGGTTGTGGTGTTGCCTTGACGGTCAGTTTTTTGTTCTGGAACGACTTCGGCAAATTGCACTTCCCCTGCCAAGTCAGAGGCCACATCTTTAACGGCTTTTTCAGTATTAGTCCGAGTTGTGCGTCCACCAAGGGCGACTTCTGCCAACAACTGACCTTGTTTTACTTGATTGCCGTCAAATACATATAATGTAGAACCTTGAGTCAGCTGCACCTCTTGGTTCCCTGGTGTGGCGTCACCTTCTTTTTTGGGTTCCAAAATGATGACGCCATTGGCCTCAACATACAAGGCATCTTCACCGTGGCGGGTACGGTATTGTCTTGTCCGCAATTTGCGGGGAATTTTCACAGTCCCATCAATTTTAGAACGGACTTGTTGCGCCACTTCCCCAGTAAACACACCACCTGTGTGGAATGTCCGCATGGTTAGCTGGGTGCCTGGTTCGCCGATACTTTGGGCAGCAATAATCCCCACAGCTTCGCCCAAGTCTACCATTTTGGCGTGGGCTAAACTCCAGCCGTAGCAATGTTGACAGACAGAACGTGCAGCTTCACAAGTTAGGGGACTCCGGACTACAACTTCTCCTACCCCAGATCTGCCAATTTCCTTGGCCAAGTCGTCAGAAATTGGGGTGTTACGTGTTGCAATCACTTCTTTTGTGACTGGATGCACCACGTCTTCGCCAATTACCCGTCCCATCAAGCGGTTTGCCAGAGGAATCAAAGTTTTAGCACCTTCTGTCATTGGCCGAATGGGAATCCCTCTAGTGGTACCGCAGTCAAATTCCCGAATAATCACATCTTGGGATACGTCCACCAAACGCCGGGTGAGATAACCAGAGTCAGCCGTCCGTAAGGCGGTATCTACCAATCCTTTTCTCGCGCCGTAAGACGAAATAATATATTCCGTTACGGTGAGTCCTTCGCGGAAGTTGGTTTTGATGGGCAAGTCGATAATTTCCCCTTGGGGGTCTGCCATCAGTCCCCGCATTCCCACCAATTGCCGGACTTGGGAGATGTTACCCCGCGCCCCAGAGAATGCCATCATGTAGACGGAGTTGAGGGGGTTAGTCTTTTTGAAGTGAACAACTACTTCATCTTTGAGGGCTTCACTGGTACCGTTCCAAGTATCAATTACCTTCTGGAAACGTTCTACTTCAGTGATTTCACCACGTTGATAACGGGCTTCGGTGGCGCGAATTTCTTCTTCGGCTGCTTCGAGGAGCGATCGCTTAGTTGGAGGCACCATCAAGTCATCTACACTAATGGAAACCCCTGCTTTGGTAGCGTAGCGAAAACCTAAATCTTTCAGTTTATCCGCCATCACTGCTGTTCGCGCCGTACCATAATGTGTAAAAGCCCAAGAAATCAAATTTCTCAGTTGACCTTTATCCACCACCCGATTGCGAAAAATCATTTTTTCAGTCATTAGTCATTAGTCCTGAATTAATAGTTAGGAGTTAGAAGTTAGGAGTTAGGAGTTATTAATTCAAAACTCATAACTCATAACTCTTAACTCATCACTCATCACTAACTTGCTAGTGCTTCCTGAATCGCTTTATTGTAAATAACCCGACCAGGCGTTGTCCGGATATACTGTGAAAGGAGATTTCCCTGAGCGTCTTCTCTAACTCGGCGGAATTTATACTTTAATGTCCGGCTACCATCTTCGTTGTCTATGACTTCCAAGGGTTCTGTATCTGGTTGGTCTGATTCCATTTCCCCATCAAACCGTACATAGATATAGGCGTGCAAGTCGATTTCTTCTTGCTGGAAAGCCATGATTACGTCATCTAAGGAAGCAAAGTATTTGCCTGCGCCTTTGATAGCACCGGGATTTTCTGCTGTTAAGTAATATGCTCCCAACACCATGTCTTGGCTAGGCGTGATGATGGGTTTACCTGTGGCTGGTGACAAAATATTGTTACAAGCCAACATCAATAACCGTGCCTCAGCCTGACTTTCTAAGGATAGCGGCACATGTACCGCCATTTGGTCACCATCAAAATCGGCGTTAAATGCCGGACACACCAAAGGATGCAGTTGAATTGCTCTTCCTTCTACCAAAATTGGTTCAAAAGACTGAATACCCAAGCGGTGTAATGTCGGTGCCCGGTTAAGTAGTACTGGGTGTCCTTCAATTACTTCTTCCAGCACATCCCAAACACTAGGGTCATTACGCGATATCAGCTTTTTCGCAGCTTTGATATTATTCACCATGCCACTGCGAATTAAACGGTTAATCACAAATGGTTGAAATAGCTCAATTGCCATTTCTCTAGGCAAACCGCACTGGTGAATTTTCAGCTTTGGCCCGACCACAATTACCGAACGTCCAGAGTAGTCAACTCGTTTACCTAACAAGTTTTGTCTAAAACGTCCCTGCTTACCTTCAATAATGTCGGACAAAGATTTCAGGGGTCGGTTATTTGCTCCCACCACAGTCCGTCCCCGCCGACCATTGTCAATCAAAGCATCTACCGCTTCTTGCAGCATCCGCTTTTCGTTCCGCACAATAATCTCTGGTGCCAAAATCTCTTGCAGCCGTGCCAAGCGATTATTCCGATTAATTACCCGCCGATACAAATCATTCAAATCGCTGGTGGCGAACCGTCCGCCATCTAGCTGCACCATTGGGCGCAAGTCGGGGGGAATCACGGGAATCACTGCCATCACCATCCACTCTGGTTTGGAACCAGTAGCGATGAAGTTGTCAATTACTCGCAGTCGTTTAATTAACTTGGCTCGCTTTTGTCCCTTAGCGTTGCCAATTTCTTCCCGCAAGCTTTCAGCTTCTTGCTCCAAATTGATATCCGCAAGCAAGCGCAGCAGTGCTTCGGCACCAATGCCTACCTCTACGCCTTGTAGCTGAGAATCTTCACTATAAATTTGGTCTTCAATTTCCAACCACTGGTCTTCACTCAGTAGCTGTTTGTAAGTTAAAGTTTCGGCATTGCCTGGACTTAAGACAACATAAGAGTTGAAATAGACAATTTGTTCCACATCCCGCAAGGGCATATCCAGCAGGATGGAAATATAGCTAGGAATGCCTTTGAGATACCAAACGTGAGCTACTGGTGCGGCAAGTTTGATATAGCCCATACGGTGACGACGCACCCGTGACTCGGTAACTTCTACCCCACAGCGCTCACAGACAATACCTCTGTGACGGACTCTTTTATACTTGCCACAATGGCATTCCCAATCTTTCGCAGGGCCAAAGATGCGCTCGCAGAATAAGCCATCCATCTCTGGCTTGAGAGTCCGGTAATTAATCGTTTCTGGCTTGGTAACTTCACCTACTACCTGACCATTGGGCAAAGTTCTCTCGCCCCACTGGCGAATGCGTTCTGGTGATGCTAAGCCGATTTTTACGTAGTCAAACTGATTAGTTTGGGCAGGTCTCATACTTTAAGTGCTGAGTTTTGAGTTATGAGTATATTTAGTTTTAAGTTAGGAGTTAGGAGTTATGAGTTATGAGTTATGAGTAAAACTTCTAATTAGTCTTTCTCCTAACTCCTCACTCCTAACTTCTAACTCCTAACTCTCTATTCGTCGTCTTCCAGCGATTCGCGGGAAAGAGATTCGTATGTTGGTCGGGGAGGTGTCCGGCGGGCTGATTGGTCTGCCATCAAATCGACTTCCACATCTAAGGAACTACCGTCTGCTTGGGTTTCTACCTTGTGTACGGCAATGTCTAACCCCAAGGATTGTAGTTCGCGCATTAACACCTTAAAGGACTCTGGTGTTCCCGGTCGAGGAATTGCCTTACCTTTAACGATCGCATTTAACGCTTCATTCCGTCCTTGCATATCGTCGGATTTCACTGTCAGCAATTCCTGTAAGGTGTAAGCCGCACCAAAAGCTTCCAATGCCCACACTTCCATTTCCCCAAACCGCTGACCACCTTGTTGGGCTTTACCACCCAAGGGTTGCTGGGTCACCAGTGAGTATGGTCCTGTGGAACGGGCGTGAATCTTATCGTCTACCAAATGCACCAGTTTCAGCATGTAAGCCACACCGATGGTGATTGGTCGGTCAAAGGGTTCCCCTGTACGACCATCAAACACCATGATCTTACCTGGATCATCTGGGTTATATACCCAGTCTTTGCTGGTTTCATCCCGTGCTTCTTGCAATTTGCCATGCACGATTCTCCGGGATGATTCTTCACCATACATTTCGTCAAAGGGAGTAATCTTAAATCGCACTCCCAAAGTATGACCAGCCCAACCCAAGAGACATTCAAATACTTGTCCGACGTTCATCCGGCTGGGTACGCCCAGGGGGTTGAGTACGATATCTACTGGTGAACCATCGGGCAAATAAGGCATATCTTCCGCTGGCAATATCCGAGAAATAATCCCTTTATTGCCGTGGCGTCCTGCCATTTTGTCACCAACTTGGATTTTGCGTTTTTGGGCGACATACACCCGGACTACCATATTGGCTCCTGGTGGCAATTCATCGCCTTGTTCGCGGGTAAACAAACGCACGTCAACTACGCGCCCTTTTTCACCGTTGGGTACTCGCAGGGAATTGTCTCGCACATCCCGCGCTTTTTCACCGAAAATCGCCCGCAAGAGTTTTTCTTCTGGTGGTTGGTCGGATTCACCTTTCGGTGTTACTTTACCCACCAAGATATCGCCAGCTTCTACCCATGCCCCAATGCGGATAATTCCTTGTTCATCTAACTGACGCAAGGCGTCTTCCCCGACGTTGGGAATTTCTCTGGTGATTTCTTCTGGCCCCAGTTTTGTCTGCCTAGCCTCAATTTCATATTTTTCAATGTGAATTGAGGTGTAGATATCATCCTGCACCAGTCGCTCAGAAATTAAGATTGCGTCTTCGTAGTTGTATCCTTCCCAAGGCATGTAAGCAACGACGATATTTTGTCCTAGCGCCAATTCTCCGCCTTCGGTGGAGGAGCCATCAGCTAGTACCTGACCTGCCACAACTTTTTCGCCAATGCGGACGAGGGGCTTCTGGTTCAAACAAGTATCTTGGTTTGAACGTTGATACTTGGAAAGCGTGTACTTAATTTCTGAGGTGTTGGGTTTCGGACGCACACGAATTTCTGTGGCATCTACATAGGTGACATCGCCATCAGTCCGTGATACAATTACCATCCCTGAGTCTCTTGCTCCTTGGGCTTCCAAACCAGTACCCACCAATGGACGCTCTGGTTTGAGCAGGGGTACTGCTTGCCGTTGCATGTTTGACCCCATCAGCGCTCGGTTGGCGTCATCATGCTCCAAGAAGGGAATCATGCTGGTAGCCACCGACACGATTTGTACCGGAGACACCGCTACGTAGTCCACTTGCTCTGGCGTTGTGGTAGAGAATTCCTGACGATAGCGTACTGGCACCTGCGGTCCAATAATGTGCCCTGTTTCATCTACAGGAATATCTCCAGGAGCCACCCGCAGGTCGTCTTCTTCGTCAGCCGTCATGTAGGCTGCCGGCAAATCAAATCTCACCCGCCCATTTTCTACAGGTCTAAATGGCGTTTCTAAGAACCCGTATTGGTTTACCCGTGCATGGGTCGCTAATGAGCCAATCAAGCCTGCGTTGGGACCTTCTGGTGTTTCAATAGGGCAAATGCGTCCGTAGTGACTAGGATGGATATCCCGCACGGCGAACCCCGCGCGTTCGCGGGTTAAACCACCAGGACCCAGGGCACTCAAGCGGCGTTTGTGAGTCAGTTCTGCTAAGGGATTGGTTTGATCCATGAACTGACTTAACTGGCTGGAACCAAAGAATTCTTTAATTGCTGCTACCAGTGGTTTGGGGTTCACCAAGGAAGCAGGAGTCAACACTTCAGCATCGGATACAGTCATCCGTTCCCGAATGATCCTTTCTAGGCGGTTTAAGCCTACCCGCACTTGGTTTTGCAGCAATTCCCCGACGCTTCTCACACGACGGTTACCTAAGTGGTCAATGTCATCGATGTTGCCGATGTCATACTCTAGATTTATTAGGTAATCTACGGCTGCCAAAATATCGCTGGAGGTCAGTACACGCATGGTGTCGGGGACAGAAAGCCGCAATTTTTTGTTGAGCTTGTACCGTCCAACACGACCCAAGTCATAACGTTTCGGGTCAAAGAAACGTGAATCTAGCAGTTGTTGTCCGCCTAAGACTGTGGGTGGTTCTCCAGGACGCAGTTTGCGGTATAACTCCATCAAGGCTTCTTCTTCGGAAAATTGCCCTTCTTTTTCGATGGTTTTTTGGAAATATTCTGGGTGGCGTAAGGCGTCAAAAATTTCGTTGTCTGATAACCCTAAAGCTTTTAATAGTACCTGGGCTGAGAGTTTGCGGGTTTTGTCGATGCGTACCCACACCAAATCGTTACGGTCTGTTTCAAATTTCAGCCATGCCCCCCGGTTGGGAATTAAGCTAGCAGAATAAGTACGCCGACCGTTTTTATCGATTTCTGATTTGTAGTAAACTCCCGGCGATCGCACTATTTGGTTGACAATCACCCGTTCGGCGCCGTTGATAATAAATGTGCCGCGATCGGTCATCAAAGGCAAGTCTCCAATGAATACCTCTTGCTCTTTGATTTCCCCGGTTTCTTTATTTATCAAACGTGTGGGAACATACATTTGGACGGCATAGGTACTATCTCGCCGTTTGGCCTCTTCAACGCTGTACTTTGGCTCTTTAAGTTTATAATTCTGACCCAAAAAGTGCAGTTCTAGTTTACCCGTGTAATCTGTGATCGGACTAAAGGAGTTCAGTTCTTCTATTAGCCCTTCTTCCAAAAACCAGCGGAAGCTTGAACGCTGGATTTCAATCAAGTCGGGCAATAGAAAGGCGGGTTCCATATATGTTTCTTTAGTCATGCCTCTACCTTTGTCAACCTGGTTAAATTTTCCCTTGGACACTGCTGTTTTATGCTTCCCATTGCTAGCCAGTGTCCGGACTGTTTGGGAACTTTTCTTTATACACCTAACTATTTACAAATGTGAGCAAACGCAGCCATCAAAACTGGAATGAGCAATTTTACCAAGGGGGAAATAGCCCCTAATGGGGAGTGGGGAGCAGGGAGTGGGGATTGGGTATGGAATACTCGGAAAACTCTTCCCTAATTCCCATTCCCTAGTCCCTAATCCCCAGTCCCTACTCCCCACTCCCAAATTAAGATATTCCGGAATTCGATCTACTTTCCTCACTTCCCCTCCCAAAAGCGCGTTAATTTGCTCACACAGCTTTACTGGGTGTGCCTTAATTAAGTCCACCCCGCTGTTTATACTCTCAGTGATATCCTAGATATCCTAAGTTTGAGGAAACGATCCGCATGTTGTCGGCTTTGAATCAGAATCACTTTATTTTGCTGGATTGTAATCACAAGGCAATTTCATTTAACGATTTTGTATAGGTTAAATACACACCAAGCCGATGTTGTGCATAATTATGGCTCAACCTGAGTTTGCACAGTTAGTCATGTGTGGAGAGCATCCGCTTGTAGAGATTTGTGAGGATGGCCAAGCCGAATAACAGCACGGAGAATTAAGCTCAGAAGTTTTACGTTCCTTCCTTTATCATTATGGCGCTTTTCAAATGTTTTGGAGGGAATGATCTTAGCATATTTTTGTCCTCCTAGAAGTTTTATTTCTTTGAGCGCTACTGGTTCAGATAGACTAAAGGACACTTTATATCGACAGACCAAATAATTTACAGGCGTTTTGGGTAGTAGTTTGGGCGATGGCGTCCACAGTTTCCTGGCGCAGTTTCGCTACTTGCTCTGCTACATAATGAACGTAAGCAGGCTCGTTGCGCCTCTCGCCACGTTTGGGAACCGGAGCCAAAAACGGGCAATCTGTTTCAATAAGTAAGCGATCGCTACTTACCATCGCCGCTGAGGATTGGATACCTTTAGCGTTTTTGAATGTGACTGTCCCGCTAAAGCTGATGTAAAAACCCAAGTCGAGAAACCATTGGGTTTCTTCTGGGGTTCCTCCCCAACAATGCATGACGCCGCGCACTGTTTCTCCTTTTAGTGACCGCCATTTTTGCAATACTTCTCTGGTAACGGATGCAGCATCGCGGCAGTGGATAATCACTGGTAAGTTGAGTTCAGATGCGATCGCTAATTGCGATTCAAACACCATGTACTGTTGCTGATAGTTATCAGCTTTGTAAAAATCCAGTCCCATTTCTCCAATGGCTACCACATTCGAGTCCGAAGCCGCCAAAGATTTGATTTTATCGGCTGTGTCACTATTCCATCTATCAGCATCTAAAGGATGCAATCCAACAGCAAAACTGATTTCCGGAAACTCACGGGCTATGGACTGAATGCTAGAAAATTCCTCTGGGTGAACACAGGAATGAACTAAACGTACTACACCTGCTTGCTGCCACCGCGATCGCACTGCTGCTAAATCTGGCTGAAAACTATCAAAGTTGAGATGGACGTGCGTATCTATCAGTTGCATCGTTTGTCCTTTGTCTTCTCTTGCAAAGTCTGATCTGAGGCTTCCTTAAATCAGACTTTGCGCTTTGCCCTTCGTCCTGTGTGACAAAGTTCTAAATTACAGTCAGCCTCAGCTTCAGACTATCTTGCACCGACTTTTGCACTTAGTCGTTTGTTCTCTGAAGACAAATAACTAAGAACAAATGACCAATGACTACTGAGCTGTTTGTGTGAGTGGTTTGAGTTTGGTCGCCAATTTTGACTTTTTCCTTGCCCCATTGTTAGGGTGAAGTACACCCCGTTTTACTGCTTTATCGATTTTGCTGTAAGCCTCAGATAATTTAGACTGTACTTCTTGTTGTAATTCTGGGGTAGGATTAGCTGCATAGACAGTTACAGCATTCAAGTATTTCTTCATCAGCGTCTTTACTGCTGATTTGTAAGCTTTATTACGCAGTCGGTTGCGTTCTGCGATTTCGGCACGCTTGAGAGCAGACTTTGTATTCGCCACAGTCAATTCCAGAAATTAATATTAATATGTACACACACTACTAGATTTACTAATATAGCATCCAAATTGCCAATGTTAGAATTTCCTAAAAAAATTATGTCATTGGGTAGTAGGGAGTGGGGAGATGAGGGAGTAGAAGGAGATGAGGGAGATGAGGGAGATGAGGGAGTAGAAGGAGCAGGGGAGGCAGGGGGAGAATAACCAATGCCCAATGCCCAATGCCCAATTTGCCGAGTCTTTAATTCAGTGTGCCGCCAATTAAGGAAATACGTTAAAATAAACAAGATGAATAAAATAGTCAGCCTAACTCACCACCGAGTATAGCAGTGTGATTACTAATGGCATCTGTCCTTACAGCAGATAGACAATCAAAGGTAAAGAACTGTAACACAGCTAAATTTGAGGGACTTTACACTATAGAAGCGACATTTGGTGTCTGTACACATGTTAACTACTAAGTTAGGAAAATAAGTAAAAGTTATACTCGACCCTACCCCCTCTAAATTCGAGGGATTGGATGTGGAAGCACACGACCTTTACCCCTGTAAGGAGTGAGGGTAAGGGCATAAGGATAGTGGGCAATGGCACGTCCCCTTCCTGCCGATGGCCAACTAAGGCTTTTTCGGATTGAGCAATCAAGTCGCCTTCTCAAGTAAACCATGTGCTGGGAACCTTGGGAGTATCAAAAAAATCCAGGTTAAGCTAGAGAAGAGAATTAGAATCAGCTTCCACACCCCGGTGGGTGAAAAGCAACACTAAATCTCAGGTGGGAATATTATAATTTTGGCATTGTCCTTACTCCATGCTGCGAATCATTACTCAGCAGGCAGACGTCAGAGCAGAACTACAACGGATCTGCGATCGCACCCATGACGAACAGGTGCCCAACAAAGAAGCAACGGTGCGGGAAGTTTTGCAAGCAGTCAAGCGCCAAGGCGACAAAGCTGTATTACATTACACTGCCGAATTTGACAAACAAACCCTCAAGCCAGAAGAACTCCGTGTTACAGGCTCCGAAATGGATGCAGCCTATCAACAGGTGTCAAAGGAGTTGATGGGAGCAATTCGGTTAGCTAGCCGCCAGATTGAAGCATTTCATCGTCAGCGAGTACCGAAAAGCTGGGTACACTTTGGCGATGATGAAATTGTATTGGGCAAACGCTACACCCCGGTAGACCGAGCCGGATTATATGTGCCCGGTGGCCGCGCCGCTTATCCCAGTACAGTGCTGATGAATGCCATTCCGGCAAAAGTAGCTGCTGTACCTCGCGTAGTGATGGTAACGCCACCAGGTGCAGGAGGGGCAATTAACCCAGCAGTTTTGGTAGCTGCTCAAGAAGCAGGAGTGCAAGAAATTTATCGCGTTGGCGGGGCACAGGCGATCGCCGCTTTAGCCTATGGCACAGAAACCATTCCCAAAGTGAATGTGATTACTGGTCCTGGTAACATTTATGTCACCCTAGCGAAAAAACTTGTCTACGGTACTGTTGGTATTGATTCTTTGGCAGGCCCTAGCGAAGTGCTAGTGATTGCTGATGAAACTGCAAATCCAGTGCATGTAGCTGCTGACTTATTAGCCCAGGCCGAACACGATCCGATGGCGGCAGCTATTTTGCTGACGACGGATGCGGCCTTAGCAAAGAACGTGCAGGTAGCTTTGGAAAGACAGCTAGTAGATCATCCACGGCGAATAGACACAGAAAAAGCGATCGCTCACTACGGCTTGATTATCGTTGTGGAATCTTTGACAGCCGCAGCAGAACTGTCCAACGAATTTGCCCCCGAACACCTAGAATTAGAAGTCAAAGACCCTTGGGCACTCTTACCACAGATTCGCCATGCTGGAGCAATCTTTTTGGGTTACTCCACACCAGAAGCAGTAGGAGACTATTTGGCAGGGCCTAATCATACCTTGCCGACTTCCGGTGCTGCCCGGTATGCTTCGGCGTTGGGAGTTGAAACTTTCCTCAAACACTCTAGTATTATTCAATACTCCCAAACAGCACTGGAAAATATGGCTAGTGCCATTGATGTGTTAGCAACCGCCGAGGGCTTGCCTTCTCATGCTGATTCAGTACGACGCCGAATTAAGCAAGAAGAGTGATTGGGAATGCTTAATTTTTTCTGATGCTTTTGGCAAAAGTCATTCCATAGCTTCAAACTAAAACTTTGACAGCAATACTTAGGATATAGCTACGCTAACGCACAACATTTGCAACCCTGCCTGAAATTGCTAATGGTAGTTGCGGCAAAAGTTGGGCATTAGCGATGGCCAGTTCCTAACAAAAGTTTGTCACTCAAACTAAAATGATGAATGTTTTGTCCTTGACAAAACTTGTTAAACTTGGGATAACGCAAAAACCAAGGGGAAAAATTAAGGCTTGAGAAGCTGTATAAAACTTTTCACAGTAGTCCTGCCTGTTGCATGGTAGTCGAAAAAACCAGAGATTTTAATAGGACTGAAAATAACGGATTAAAGTAGTAAAGTTTCTCAAATTGTCCAAACATAGAACCTGAAATAGTGTAAATTATATCCAATTTGAAGCCTGCGGACTGGTGAGGTAGCGTCGTCTTAGGGAGCCAGTGGGGTCTTGGGGGTTTCACCCACGAGCAACTGTCGAACCCCAAGGAGTAAGTGCGGACACTGGACTGGTAGGATGAAGGAAGAAGCAATCAAGAAAAAGCTTAACTCTGTTTAGCTTTGTCCAAGTGTTGTACAAAAGTCTACTCTTTAGGAGACGATAGGGGTGCTAAATACTGTTTTGGTAGCTCTGGACGGTTCAGAAATGGCAGAACGAGTAATCGAGACTCTAGATGATTTGGCGTTTTCCCAAGACGCTAAGGTTATTCTTTGCCATGTATTTCCCACACCAGAATCAGAGATCGAACTACCTGCGGATCGTCCCCAGTCAGAGTCCCCAACATTTTCTTATTTTCATATTGAAAAACAACTGCAATCTTATCAGGAAAAGTTATCAGTCAAAAGTGAGTTAGAACTGGTAACAGGCGATCCTGCTGAAGAGATTATTCGCCTTGCCAACATATATAAAAGTGAATTGATCGTAATTGGTAGTCGCGGATTGATGGGGATGAAGCGAATAGTTCAGCGTTCTGTTAGCAGTCAAGTTGTGGAAGAGGCTAATTGTTCGGTGTTAGTCATAAAACCAAGGTAAAAATTCGCAACGGCAAGCGATGACTGTAACCACCCCAAAACTAACCTTTAAGGAATACCTAAAATACGATGACGGTACAGACTAACCTCTATGAATTTGTGGATGGAGAGTTGGTGTTGATAGCAGAACCAACTGGACTTCATGAAGAGGTAGTGGATTTTCTCGCAGATGAGTTAAAAGCAGAAATCAAACGCCTGTAAATAGATTTGTTTGTCATTATGAAGAGGCTGAGTATAAAGGTTGTGAGCAAATAATTTCTCGATTATTCCCAGAGTTGAAGCTAACCATTGAACAAGTGCTTCAGGTTTAAATAATGCTATGACCACAACCCCAGAAGTTAGCAAAAGACTTACGTTTCAAGAGTATTTAGCTTATGATGATGGCACCGATATCCGCTACGAACTGGTCAATGGAGAACTAATTCCCATGAGTCTGGGAAGTGGACAACACGGCGCAGTAACTGAATTTATCAATGTTAGCTTTCGAGCAGAAATTCTTAGGTTAAAGTTGGATTGGACTTCTAAACAAATGGTTATCGGTATTCGTTCTCCCCGCGCTGGGAGATGGGAGACATCGAGAATTCCAGATGTAGTTGTGATTCCATTGCCTCAATGGCGAGAGTTAAGAAACCGAGAGGCAGTTATTGAACTTAATGAACCACCTCCATTGTTGGTGGTGGAAGTTGTGAGTGAATCAACAAAGACTGTAGATTATCGAGCCAAGCGAGTTGAGTATAACGTTCTCAATATTCCAGAATATTGGATTGTCGATCCATTAACGACCAAAGTAACTGTCTTGTCATTGATTGAAGAATTATACGAACCAATAGAGTTTGTTAGTAGCGATCGCATTGACTCTAAAATTTTTCCAGAGTTGAAATTAACAGTTGAACAAGTGCTATCCGCTGAAGATTAAGTGCGATCGCCACTCATTGCTGTGCTTTAGAATTGCACTTGAAAATAAAGTAGTGATCGCACTTTCCCTCAAGCACAAAAAAAACTGGGGACTGCGAGAATAACCAATCCCCAATACCCAGTCTTTAATCCCCAATCCCTAATTCAACCTCTTTGAACTGCTAAAAATTGACGCAAGCTCAACAAACTCAGGGTTTGACCCAAATTCAAGGGCAAAATTGAGACTCCTTCCAAGCGGGACTGTATCCAACCTTCTCCCCAGTACCATTCGTGAAATCCATCAATGCCTCCCGACAGTAGCAAGCGGAGGCAATTGGATTTTACAACGTCCACTTGGTGATGAATCGGGACTGGCCCAGTCCAGGTAGTAAACTCAAATCCAGGAAGCAATTCTTCTGGCATTCCTGGCGCAAAACGTTGCCCTACAAGCCATTTTGCTAGTTGTGCCGGATGCACTAGGCTGTCACGAATTACATCTGTTGATGCTTCGATTTCGATTCGCAGTTGGCTTTGTTGAAAATTACCCAGCATTTTTCCAGGATTACCTAAAGGTGAGACATCGCTATTTCTAATATTGCAAATAGTTTTGGGCATTGGGCATTGGGCATGGGGGATGGGGGAGATGAGGGAGATGAGGGAGATGGGGGAGATGAGGGAGATGAGGGAGATGGGGAGATGGGGGAAAGAGAATTAATGCTTCCCCATCCTCCCACACCGGACACACTTCCTGTTTGCCCAATGCCCAATGCCCAATGCCCCACTAAGTTACTTTTCTACCAGCACAGAACTTAGAATAGAAAGGTGGACTTGTTAAGAAATGTAAGGTTATTCATGGCGGATCAGTTAATTCGTGCAACAGCAGCCGAAGGTGGGATTCGTGCGGTAGGCGTAATCACCACACGTTTAACAGAAGAAGCACGGGGGCGGCACAAGCTTTCCTATGTAGCAACGGCAGCACTAGGACGGACTATGGCGGCGGGCTTGTTGATGGCTTCGAGTATGAAGCGAACTGGGTCGAGGGTTAACGTGCGAGTCAAGGGTGATGGGCCTTTAGGTGGCATATTGGTAGATGCAGGTCTAGATGGCACGGTACGTGGGTATGTGGGGAATGCATCAGTGGAATTACCTCCCAATGGCAAAGGTAAACTAGACGTTGGCGGTGCAGTGGGTAACGGCTTCCTCTATGTTGTTCGGGATGTCGGTTATGGTTACCCCTACTCTAGTACTGTAGAACTAGTTTCTGGGGAAATTGGCGATGATGTCGCTCATTATCTGGTGAATTCCGAACAAACTCCTTCTGCTTTAGTTTTAGGTGTGTTTGTAGGAGCAGGTGGAGTAACGGCTGCTGGAGGATTACTAGTACAAGTCTTACCCAAAGCTGCAAGAGATGAAGCCTTAATAGAAAAGCTAGAATCACGGGTGGCAGGTCTAGCAGGTTTTACACCGTTGCTGCAAGCTGGGAAAACTTTACCCGAAATATTTAGCGACTTGCTGGGAGATATGGGGTTAGTAATCTTTCCCGAAAGGCAAATGCTCCGCTTCCACTGTGGTTGTTCTTTCGATCGCGTTTTGGGGGCACTGAAAATTTTGGGAGAAGCCGAACTCCAAGATATGATTATTAAAGATGATGGTGCTGAAGCAACTTGCGATTTTTGCGGCAGCGTTTACCAAGCAAGTAGCGATCACTTAGCTCAGCTAATTGCTGACTTACAAGCTGAATCTACTATTTCAAGATAAAGTATAAAAAAGCACTGAACTTTTGGCGTTTTAATGGTATCTGTGGAGATAGATAATCAAAAAAGTAGCTTTTTAATCATGAGAAAGTTACTATGGCAACAATGGAATTATCGATTTAAAACAGAAAGCTATTCAATATATTTTGGTGTGAGAAATGACAGAGCGAGATATTCCAGACAGTTGGTCAGGAGCCAGAGCAAGAGAGCCAGATCAAAATACCAGATTATCTCGAACAGAGCAATTCGGTGAAACTCAACCATTTGATGTCCCAGTTACTGGTTCTACCTCCAAGTCAGTGAAGCGGCGAAAAAAAAACAATTCCGTTGGCAAAGATAGTCATTCAGAAGAAACTACCCAAGCCAGTAAAAGTTCTCGGAAATTGCCACGCTGGATGAAAAGTTGGATATTGTGGTCTTTAGTGCTAACTTTGATTCCTGGCGGCATAGCATTTTTGTCAACGGCAATGCTGCTGAAGTTGCCGGCTGCCCCTAATTGTCCATCGATTTTCTGGCCTCTAGCTAGTGCTTCGGTGCGGTTGCACTGCGCTCAATTAGCAGCTTCTAAGCAAACTGTCAATGACCTGCTGCAAGCGATCGCTTTGGTGAATGAATTACCAGAAAATCACCCTTTACACGCAGAAATTAATCGTTTTACAGAAGAATGGTCGCGGGATATTTTGCAGTTAGCGGATCAGAGTTTCCAAACAGGGAATTTAGAAGAAGCGATCGCCACTGCCCGTAAAATACCCGAAGATCTGGCGGCTTATAAATTAGTAGACGAGCAAATTGACAAATGGCAAACAACTTGGTCGAAGGCAGATAGCATTTACAATAATGCGATCGCTGAAGTCCGGGAACGAAGGTGGCAATCAGCGTTCATGCTCTCAGCCAGAATGTTGCGCGTAGACAATCAATACTGGGCGAGTACTAAATACGACCAATTGAATAAACTCATCGCCACAGCCCGCGAAGATGGCGATAAGTTAGGAAAAGCGGAAATTTTAGCAAAAAGCCAAGTTGTTGATAATTTACTAGAAGCTATCAAGCTAGCCGAGTCCATCGGCCAGGAAAGTTACCTTTACCAAAAAGCTCAGGAAGCCGTTCCTGTATTTGGACGTAAAATGCTGGAGTTGGCACAGGCGAAACTAGATAAGCAAGATGCCGATGAAGCACTGGATATTGCTAGACAAATTCCCGAAAGTGCCAAGTTACAGGGCGAAACAGATGACTTTATCGCCATAGCAGACGCCAAAAGAAGTGCTTGGCTAGGTAACATTTCTGGTTTAGAAGCAGCGATCGCCCAAGCACAACAAATCGATCCTTCAAGACCAGTATATGAGGAAGCGCAGCAGTTAATTGCTCGTTGGCAGTTAGAAATCGAAGATGTTGCCCATCTGGAAAAAGCGAGAATATTGGCTAGCCAAGGAACAGTCAATAATTTAACAGCAGCGATCGCTCAAGTGCAACTCATTCCTGCTAGTAACCCCAGAGGCACAGAAGCTAGGGAAGAAATGAGTCGTTGGCGTGCCCAAGTAGAGACAATTGAAGACCAACCTTACTTAGAACGCGCCGAACAGATAGGAATATTTGACGATATTAACTCATTGCAAGCAGCGATCGCCCAAGCTAGCCAAATCCGTAAAGGTCGTGCATTATATCCAGAAGCACGCAGAAAAATTCGCACTTGGGCAGCAAAAATTCAGCGAATTGAAGACCAACCTTACTTAGATCAAGCGCGAGAACTGGCTTTGAGTGGAAATCTTCCAGCCGCCATTAGTGCAGCTGGGCAAATTGCATCATCGGGAAGGGCGCTTTCTGGGGAAGCGCAAGCTGCAGTTAATGATTGGCAAGGGCAAATCCGCACCAGAGAAAACTGGAGAAAAGCCCAGGAAACGGCAGTTGCTGGTACACCAGAAGCCTTGACTGAGGCAATACGGTTAGCGGATCGGGTTTCAAATAATAGCATCTTACGCATGGATGCCAATCTCGCTATTGACCAATGGAGTCAGCAATTATTAGACATAGCACGTTCTCAAGGCCAGTCTGATATTGCCAGAGGAATTCAGATTGCCAAGTCTATTCCACGCGGTAGTTCTGCTTACAATGCAGCACAAGACCAAATTAGAACTTGGCAGGAATTTCTCAATCCTCAACCGGAACCTTCGCCGCCGCTGGAGTCTCAACAATCGTTGCCATCAACGACTATTATTGGCCAGTGAGTATTTTTAATGAATGTATAAAGCAATACGGCTGTATTCAGAAAAATTTTAGGGTGTGTGATTGGTGAGGGTAGGGCATCATCCCAGATTTCTGGTGCGTTAGGACTAACATCCATAACGCACCTACCACATTAAAGCTTACATGCCAAATGCTCAATCACCGATCGCTTCTCCCCATTCTTTAATGACAGCAAATAGTGATGAATAATCATCTTCAGCAAATGACATTTTCACAGCTGTTTGCAAAATTTGTCGCACTCCTTTAATACTACTGAGATCTAAACTCAGAGATTTTGCTTCCGAGATAAACAATTCTGTATCTTTGAGCAAGTGTTTTGTGGGGAAATTGGGATGAGCATAATTTCCATCCAACATCCGTTGTAGTTTTTTGTCAAAGGTAGGCGCATAAAGTGAACTGTCGCGTAAGATTTGCATAAACACATCCACATCGACACCTTGACGCTGAACAAAAGCGAGACTCAGAGCAAAGCTAGTTGTTAGGGAAGCTATTAGTTGATTGAGTGCCAATTTCAGACCCGCCGCAGCTCCTACAGGACCGACAAGTAAAGGTTCTGTCCCAAAATGTTGGAGTAACTTCAAGTGGCGTTGATATTGTTCTGGCTGGGCACCTACCATTACAATCAACTTGCCAGCTTTTGCTTCGGGGATGCTTCCTAACACCGGCGCTTCTAAATATTCACCACCACCTGCAACAACAGCATCTCTAATTTCCTGGCTTTCGGTGGGAGTAATTGTTCCCATTTGGATAATAGTGCGCCCGTTGAGAGTTTGTGAAGCTCTATCTGAAAGCAAGACATTATAGATGGCTGGGGCATTAGTCAGCATGAGTATGACGCACTCAGCAGCACTAATGGCGTGGCGGGCGTGTGTGACAATTTCAGCCCCAGCTGCTTGTAGTGGTGCTAATTTTTCTGGGGTGCGATTATAGGCAATTAGCTGTATATCTGCGGCTAATAACCTTTGAGCCATTGGTAGTCCCATCAGTCCAGTTCCCAGAAATGCCACCTTCATTTTTTATGTTCCTTTGGTACAGCGTAGGCGTAGTCCTTCGTAAAATCTGCGTATCTATTTTGACATCTTGCACCAGTCACTTGATGGCAATTTTTTTGGGCGGACACTGCCTTTATTTTAGGATCTTGGCAGTGTCTACCCAGTTATTGAAAAAGGTGCAAGCAGTATTATCAGTAACTGATTACTTCACCAAAACAGGGAGTAGGGAGTGGGGAGTAGGGAGTGGGGAGTAGGGAGGATATTGAAAATACCCTACTCCCTACTCCATCGTTAACCACCAGCGGCAAAAGTCAGCATAATCAAAACTGAAAGCAAAATACCTGGGGTAAGTAGTGTTACTAACATTAATAGGTCATGGGCTGACATAATTATTACTTTCCAATTGTGTTTAACTTTACACTAATCACTGTTATGCTAGTCCAAATCAAACTAATACTGCATTCTTAAATAGAGTTTTAACTTTTCAACCAATCCCCAATCCCTAATCCCCAATCCCTTTTACATTTAGGTTTATTCTGGCAGGGTCAACCCCTTTAGCGGTTGAGAAATTTCTGTTTTTTCCAGATTTTTGCTCTGAATTAAGACTCCAAAACCACCCAATCCTGTGGGATCTAAAAGCTGGTGTAGTGCGTCCCGCCGCTGTAGTAATTGCGAGAGGGGTTGCTTTTGATAGGAAATACCAGAAATTCGTTCCCCTAATCCCAATGCCATCAAAAATAGTCCTTGCTGGATAAAACCAACGTTTTCTAAACCACAGCGATCGCCCCACTGTTCCAAAGCTGTAAAGTCAACATGGGCAGTGATATCTTGTCGTCCGATATTGATATAAGGGTTGTCATGGAAACGATGTTGATAATAGCACTGTAACGTTCCTTGCGATCGCCTGGGATTGTAGTAACGAGTAGCAGGGTAGCCATAATCAATTGTTAGCACATAGCCGCGCTGCAAGCGGTCTGCTACTATACTCAACCAGTCCAAAGCAGCTAAATTAATTTCACTGCGGTAACCATCTGGGTATGCACCTGAAGCTAAATCGATTCCCACTAAGTCGAAATACTCGGCTAGTTGGGGCGTGGAAGGTTTCCCTATGACTTCCATAAATGTTGGCGTATGAGACACGGGGACACGGGGACGCTCTGACGCGGGGACAGACGACACGGAGACACGTGGACGCTCTGACGCGGGGAAATTTTCTTTCTCCGCGTCAGAGCGTCTCCCACTCTCCGCGTCTTCTTTCTTTGCGTCTCCTTCATCTTCCTGTGTTGTCACATAAATTTCTCGCACTTCCCCAGCTTCCAGGGTAAATTGATGGACTGGGAAGGCATCGACTAACTCATTAGAAAAAAAACAGCCGTTGATGGAGTTAGATGGGATATCCTCTAGATTGCACCAACGCACGGGCAAATCTTGTAAGCGTTGTTGCTGTTCTTGCCTTAAAGTTGGCGACTTTTCAACAATTACATATTCCAGGGCGGCCAAAAAATTCGGGTAGTGTAACTGATAATACTTGAGGATATGCAATGCCAACAATCCTTGACCTGCTCCCATTTCTACTAGAGAAAAGGTTACAGGACGCCCTAAAATTTCCCACATTTGCAAAAATTGTTCTGCAAGTAACTCGCCAAAATCAGAGGTGAGGTTGGGGGAGGTGAAAAAATCACCATCTTTAAAGCCAATTTTGACTGCATCGCTGGAATAGTAGCCGTGTTCAGGGTGATATAGCGCCATATCCATGAATTGAGCGAAAGTAATTCGCTGTTGCGGACTGGTGGTAATATGATTGGCGATCGCTTGACACAATTCTGGATTGGAATTCATATTAGTTACTGACATATTTTCTTACCAAATCTACATCCAGGTGTTGACACCCACCAAGTAAATTTGTATCTTCAAAGTATATACGTCAGAAAGAAGTGTTAAGAGCGTTTTGCTCCGAAATTTTAAAGTTTAGATGTGTGGATCTTTAACATAAAATTTGCAGATAGCTATGGCAGCATTTATTACTAAATGGGGAAACAGTTTAGCTATTCGGATTCCCAGATCGGTAGCTGAACAAGTACACATAACCGAAGGGACAGCTATAAATTTTAGTGTGGAAGGTAACAGTATTGTAATTACACCACAAACAAGAAAAAAATATACCCTTGATGAGTTACTTGAAGGTATGACTCCTGATAAATTTCATCCTGAATTTGATAGCAGCAATGCTGTGGGGAATGAAGATTGGTAGTTAATCCATACTTTCCTGACAGAGGAGATATCGTCAAATTAGAATTTGGAAATGTACAGCAGTTTACGGCTGATTCGATTCGGCGTGCATTTGCGCTTCAGGCCTCAGGAATGTCATTTGATGATATTGCTAGGACACTAAATAATGAACTACAACAAAAAGGGCGCGAGCAAATTGGCTACCGCCCTGTTCTTGTTATATCTCCAATTAAATACAATCGAATGGCTTCTTTGGTTTTAGCTTGTCCTATAACTAGCAATCCAAAAGGGCTTAGTTTTGAAGTTCCTCTTCTTGAGGGAATGCAAACACAAGAAGTTGTGTTAGCTGATCAAATTAAAACACTAGATTGGAGAGCTAGAAAGGTAAAATTTGTTGAAAGTGTTGCACAAGGTTTAATAGAAGAAGTACAGGCAAAGCTTGAAACATTAATTTTGTAAAACAATTTTATAAGAAGAATTCAGAACTCAGTCGTCAGAATTCAGTATGGACTGCTGGTTTTAGTGCGCCAAAATGGCGCTCAAATCTGGCTCGTGCTATCTCTTTTTCTGATTCAAATAACGACAATTTAAAAACTTGACCAAACCGTTGCTCTAATAATGTTGCAGCTAGGCGTTCGGGAGGAATACCAATGCCCTGGGCTTCTCGCTGAATGGCGGTGAAAATCTGATCGTTCAGTTCCAGTGTCAGAAGGTGGGTCATAGAGGTATGCAAGGTAGCTAGAGGCTACGGCAATTATAGCTTTGCTTGTTTTATGCCCTAATTAGTGAAACTCCAAGCCAGGTAGCGGTATTAAGGGACTTCCAAATAAAAAAATAATCAATCGTTTAGGTAAGCTGTTCTTGAGCAGGGGGAGCAGGGGAGGCAGGGGGAGAAGAAATTGGATACTGGTGTTGGATGCAGGAATTGATTAATTCTTGGAAGTCCCTAACCACTCACCAAGGACACTAGCACGCCATTGATATCGCGGACGCGAGCAATTGTTTGTCCCCCAGGTTGAGATTTAGGGGCATCTAATGGTTTTGCTCCTGCTCCTATAGCTCTCATATAAGCGCCACCAACATCAGGAGTGATGAATGATATTTGGATTAATGCTGGCGGTTGTGTAGCGTCGTTGGAATGAAAGCCACCGGGAAATAATTTCTCTGCTTCGCTAGTGGAGGAGAAAGCTAATGTAGTGTTTCCGGTTTCGATTTCAGCCGAGATAAACTGCCCATGATCCTTGACGGTGCGACGAACCAGACCAAATGCTTTTTCATAAAACTCAACGGTCTTAACTACATCGTCTACCCAGATTACCGTGTAACCAAATTTCACAGTTTTTTCTCCTTATTTAGAAGAATCAGTGCTAGCGAGTATCTTTGCTATTTAACTGTATGCGATTTCAATGTACAGTAGTTTAACTTTCGAGAATATTATGGTCTGTTGCCAGAGTTTGCGCTGCTGTTTGCATCATTTCCATATCTAATGATGACCAATTATGAGGCGCTTGACAGTGATGTGCTACTAACAATCCCCATAATCCTCTAGGTATTAAAATTGGTACCACGAGGTTGGCGCGGACTTGGATAGTGCGGAGAAAATCTCGGTGACAAGACTCAATTGGCTCTAATTCAATATCAGCGATCGCCTTTACCCGTCCTGCTAAGTATAAACCAGCATACTCATCGTTAAAACAATCATCAGGTCCAGTGGAACCAAGTATTGAGAATTCTTGAGAACTCAAAGATTCAAAAGTTACTTGTCCTTGCCACTGCCCGTAAAAATAATACAACACCACGCGATCGACCTGAAGCGATTTTCTGAGTTGATTGGTTGTTTGCCGGACTAACTCATCACGCTGCATTTTTATGACAAGGCGATCGAGTAATTTTTGCAAACCCTGTTCACGGCGATCGCGGCTATGGTTAAATTCGGAGTGAGGATGAATTTGCACGGTTTTAAAATTACGACTAGGTAAATGCTGCCGGATTTTTTATATAGTAATTTATTACACCTTATTTCAATACATTTTTGTATTTATAGCAGCATTTCAATTTTAACGGAAGTTAATACTAGTCAACATCTTCCCTGGGGAACGCTACGCAAACGGTGAATTGAAAATAAATTATTAAGAAACTCATTTTTTTAATCTGCACCAGAGAATATATGAAAATCTAAATTCAAAGTTAAGAATTTTGGAAAATTACAAATAATATGTTCGGTCTTTCTTTAGATAGAGGCAATAAATATATTTCAAAGCCCCTGAGCGCGTGTACTTGTGCGTAAGTCCTAAAATCATCAATTCTTCGCCAACCTCTCAGGTTAAAGTAGCCAACACAAAAATCTGCCCGATAAGAGACTTTCAGGGTTTCTCGTAAAATCGGTAGCAGTTGTAAATCAATGTTGTCAAAAATCCGGGGCATTATTTAAAACTCCATAAATATTTTGTACCTATGTTATATGAGTAAAAAATTTTTCCAGCCAGATTAGTCAAGAGTGCGATGCTCTAAAATTCTTGGCGTTCTTGGCGACTTGGCGGTTCGATAAAAGTCAATTTTTTAACGAACCGCCAAGGACGCCAAGAACGCCAAGGAAGAGAAGGAAGAGAAGGAAGAAATGCTTAACTGAACTGTTTTAACCAATGCTAAAAAAAATAGAGCAGTTGCACTGTAATACAACTGCTCTAAAAAAATACTTGGATAAATACTTTCTACCTATCCACAGAACCCATAATCACGTCAATACTACCGAGAATGACCACGATATCTGCGACTTTCATCCCCCGGAGTAAATGCGGGAGAATCTGGAGGTTGTTGAAGTCAGCAGCGCGAATTTTCCAGCGTGCAGGGAAGACGTTATCATCGCCTACGAGATAAATTCCCAGTTCACCTTTACCACTTTCTACACGGGCGTAGATTTCACCTTTGGGAATTTTGAAGGTGGGGGAAACTTTTTTACCAATGTACTGATAATCAAAAGCATCCCACTCAGATTTTTTACCTGCGGCTAAGCGTTTAGCTTCGAGATTTTCGTAAGGGCCGCCGGGAAGTCCTTTAATTGCTTGGCGAATAATCTTCACAGATTCGCGCATTTCCCGCATCCGCACCACGTAACGGGCAAAGCAATCGCCGGCAGTTTCCCACTGCACGTCCCAATCGAAGTCATCGTAGCATTCGTAGTGGTCAACTTTCCGCAAATCCCATTTCACACCGGATGCGCGTAACATTGGGCCAGAAAGTCCCCAGTTAATTGCTTCTTCACGGGTGATGGTGCCGATACCTTCAACACGCCGCCGGAAAATGGGGTTATCTGTCACCAAGCGTTCGTATTCATCAATTTTGGGTATTAAGTAATCGCAGAATTCCAGACACTTATCTACCCAACCATAAGGCAAATCAACTGCTACACCACCGACACGGAAGTAATTATTATTCACCATCCGGTAACCTGTGGCGGCTTCCCACAAATCATAAATCATCTCCCGTTCCCGGAATTGGTAAAAGAAGGGAGTTTGAGCGCCAACGTCAGCGAGGAAGGGGCCAAACCACAGCAAGTGATTAGCGATGCGGTTCAACTCCAGCATGATGACGCGAATGTAACTAGCGCGTTTGGGGACAGCTACACCTGCTAATTTTTCTGGGGCGTTGACGGTGACGGCTTCGTTGAACATTCCCGCAGCGTAGTCCCAGCGGCTAACGTAGGGGACGTACATGACGTTAGTGCGGTTCTCAGCAATTTTTTCCATTCCCCGGTGCAGGTAGCCAATAACTGGTTCACAGTCAACGACATCCTCGCCATCCAGAGTCATGATTAGCCGCAGAACCCCGTGCATTGAGGGGTGATGTGGCCCCATATTTAGCACCATCGGTTCAGTGCGGGTTTCTAGTCTGGTCATAGATTTAGTGTTCTCCTGTTGTGTTCGTCTAGCGTGCCGAAGGCAAAATTTTCAATTGAACCGCGCAGATGCCAACCAGACCCGATTTATCTAGTCTGCCAAAATGAGGTTTGTAGGGACAATCTATATAATTTTGACTCTACAGGGTTATGTTGGAGAGAGGATAGCAGCCAAGGAGTTGTAATTGATGTTTCATTTTGTTGCACCTCTTCAATTATTATAGGGAAGCTTGATATGCAAGGGATTGAGCCACAGGTTTTTTTCATGTAATCTCTTTCTGCACTTAAAATCCTGAGGTATTTATTTATCAATAAAATTTAAAGATGAAATCAGATTCACAAACACCGCTGGATTTAGAAGAACTGGGTTTTTCTCATATTCCCGTTTTGGGTAGGGAGGTAATTGAGGGTTTGGCGGTGCGTTCGGGGGGGCATTATTTAGATGTAACAGTAGGCGGTGGTGGTCACAGTCGCTTAATCTTGGAAGCTGCTACGGATGTGCGGGTAACGGCTGTTGACCAAGATGAAGATGCTTTAGCAGCCGCGCAAAAGAACTTGGCTGAGTATAGCGTTAGCGTAGCTCCTCCGAAGGAGGCTCGCCTACAATTTATTCATACCAATTTTGCTACCTACGAATTTCCCCTTAACACTTTCGATGGTATTGTAGCGGATTTGGGGGTGAGTTCTTACCATTTAGACCAGCCAGAAAGGGGTTTTAGCTTTCGCCAGACAGGGAATTTGGATATGCGAATGGATCGCGGGCGATCGCTAACTGCTGCTGATGTGATTAATAATTGGGATGAAGCCGAATTAGCAAACATTTTCTTTCAGTACGGCGAAGAGAGATTATCGCGGCGCATTGCTAGACGCATCATCGAACGGCGTCCGTTTCACACGACTACAGAATTGGCTGAGGCGATCGCATTTTGTGTTCCTCCAAAATACCGTTATGGTAGAATTCACCCCGCTACCCGTGTTTTTCAAGCTCTGCGAATTGTCGTCAACGATGAACTAAAATCCTTAGAAACTTTTTTGGATAAAGCACCAAACGCCCTTGTCCCTGGTGGCAGAATTGCGATTATTAGTTTCCACAGTTTAGAAGACCGTTTGGTGAAACATAGTTTGAGAAATTCACCTTTATTAAAGGTATTGACAAAAAAGCCAATTATTGCTGATGAAGAGGAAATTGGTAAGAATCCGCGATCGCGTTCTGCGAAGTTGAGGATAGCTGAGAGGAAAGAGTAGGCACATACTCAGCTCCATAGTTTAGCAAAATTAGAGTACTTGAGTTTATCTGGAATCGCTGAGTATGGCGATGTAGTCTTGTTTGTAGTTCAACTCAAGTACTCTGATGATGACGAGGGATTTTTACAAAGGCGATCGTGTGGTTGTGGTTGAAGGAAAATTCCAATATCAGCACGGTAAGGTAATTGCTGATGTAACTGGTGATTTCAATGGGCAAAGACAATACCAAGTACAGTTAGATGATAATGGTAATGAACAAATTTCAGGTATGTTTTTAAGGGATGAAAGCTTAATCCTGGATGAAAATGACGAGATAAAAAATCTTCTAGAACTGATAACATCCCCATTACCAAAAAATAAAGTAGAAGAATTAGGCAATAATTTGAAACAATTGAGCGAATCCCTGAAGTCTAAAAATAAATCAATATTTGACCAGCAACATAATTACATTTTACAAGAATTGCAAAGAGCAGTTAAAGATAAAACAATAACAGAAGAGTCTATCAAACCAATTACTACAAGCTTTGAAAAATTAAAATACTGGCTGAAAAAACACGAAATATCGAGTACTTTAGCAAGCTGAATTAATGATTTTTTGAAACTTAGTAAATATTAATCATCAAAAAATTTAACTTGCTGTAAGATTACTTTGTGCAAATAGCTACAATACCAAAATTTATCTATTATATTTGGGGCAAGTATGGCTACATTTAAGGTCATGACTTGGAACGTAGAAAATCTATTCTCTTTGGGTAGTAATTTTAGTCCGAAAACCGAAGCAGAATATACACAAAAATTGAATAGTTTAGCTAGTGTAATTTTAACTCTCGATCCTGATGTGCTAGCTGTTCAAGAAGCCGGCAACCCGGAAGCATTTGCAGAATTGTTAGCACTGTTAGAGGGGCGCTATCCGCATACATGTTTATCTGCATTTCCAGACCCTCGTGGGATTCGGGTTGGGTTTCTTTCAAAATTGGCGATCGCCGAACAAGAAGATGTGATAAATTTTCCTGAAGGTGGCTTTTCCAAATTGATTAGTCAAGACACACAAGGAAATTCAACTGAAGTTAACCGCATGGGTAGGGGCGCTTTGCGAATTTTGGTCAAACCTCAAGCAGGTCTTTCTATTCATATTATTAATGCACACTTCAAATCGAAACTGTTAACTTTTCCTTCAACAAACGATAACCCCCGATTTGCTCCCAAAGATGAAAATGAGCGTAGTCTAGTTGCGGGATTAGCACTTATAAAGCGAACAGCAGAAGCAGTTGCATTACGTGTTACAGCAAATAAGTTACTAGAAAATAATGCCAACCAAGGTCTGATTGTTCTAGGAGATCTCAATGACGTGCCATCTGCGGCTACTACTCAGATTCTTCATGGACCAAGTGGTAGCGAGATTGGTACACGCGGCTTTAATTTGGTAGATAAGGGAGATGACACCAGACTCTTTAATCTAGCTCCTTTGATTGATGAAAAAAGACGATACTCGCGTATTTATCAGAACAACAAGGAGTTAATAGATCATATTTTTGTTAGCCAAGAATTACTTCCTGGTCAACCGCGCAAACTACCCAAAGTAGACAGCTATATTGATGCTATGGATAGTTTACCTTCTGTTAGCGATGACCCCAACCTTAGACGAGGAAAGCCGGGTTCAGACCACGCGCCAGTTATCGCAGTTTTTGATTTATAAATATGCATCTAATTGGCATATTTTTTGCTAAATAATCTCATTTGTAACTGTTCATTTACATTTATAAATGAACAATCACAAGGTACGAGTCAATAAAATTATCCAATTCGGAATCAAACTCCCCCTTTTTAAGGGGGATTTAGGGGAATCTAGAACGTTTTGCTACCGACAAGAAGAATTTTCAAATATTTTTTTAGCTGAATTTAATTCTGATTATCAAAATCACAACTGAAGAGTAAGTTAGAGATAATTTATAAAGTAAGCATTAAATTTGTATGGTGCGTTAAAGCAACGCGTAACGCACCAATATCATATGGTGCGTTACGGCTATATATCATTTGCTCACACACCCAAATCCTTACACAGCCGTAACACACCCTACTTAATATTTACTTTATAAATAGGCTCTTATTACTGGCAAAAAACAATAAATTAGGAGTAGAAAATAAGATGGCTGCCGATCCAATGATTTACGATAAAATCTGGAAAGCTGATACTAACCGCTTTTCCGTCAGTGTACGCGACGCTCAGGGAAATTGGGTCGATCCAAATGCTGATATCTTACTCGACCATCAAGTAAAAGCAGCAGGAGATAAATGGACTGATTTAGCAGTTAGTCCTCTATTTCATAAAGTTAAAGAAGAACGTTTTACAGAAAGCACTTATGCAGCATTAATTGAATTATTCGATAATTATTTGGTGAATTACCGCGATCCGGAAGAGTTTACAGAACAGGAAAATGAGGAAATCAATAAATTTATTGACCTGTTACTAAATACTGAACCAATGAAGATTGCTTATGATTACATCACTAATGGTCTGAGAAAACCAATCTCAAAAGATGAGTTTCGCAAAGATATTACTCAAGTTTGGTTTGAGCCATTCACCAATTATTTTGGCAATGATATTGTCTACTACTGTTCTGGATTTGAACATGTATTTGTTGGCGAGGGTAAATTTAATCCACGAGGTGGGCCAAGTTGGGGAGAGATTAGTGGTTATCACAACTGGGTGAAATTTTATTTAGACGAAGCCAAGGGACGAGTAAACTTTCTGGGCACGCAATATAAATTACCTGGGGTGTCTGAGGTGCAAAATCCCCACGTAGTAACGCTACAAATGACCTGGATGCTGAGTAATATGGCTGGTGACCCTGTTGCCCAGATTTTTAAGGAACGGGGAGGCTTTTTTGTCGGTGTCAGTCCAGAATGTGATTTCGCTCTGGGGACTGTAGCCTACTACGAGTCAGTTCAAAATTTGACTACAAATGAACGGCGGGCTGTGACTATTCAGGGCGGAAATTATAATTTGGTGATTTTCCGCGAGACAACCAAGGAAAAAGAGCGAGGCAAACACATACGCTCATTTTATCCAGAATTCCGGGGTGGTGGAGACTTTGAGCCTTTGCCACGTCCTGGTAGCGGTCCTATCTCGCGTCCACTTGAAGACGCACAAATACAAAGCGGCCCAGTAGTTGTGGCAGCAGCACTCCCAAATCCACAAAGATCGCAATCTCAGGAATGGGTGGAGTTAAAAAATATATCTCAGAACCCAATTACATTAGACGGGTGGTTCCTCACAGATAAAGTTGGGCGGCGGCGGATGTTAGAAGGAACATTAGCAGCTAACGAGCAAAAACAATTTCTCGTGCGAACAAATAGCCCTCTATCCATGCAACTCGGTAATGCTGGTGGTCAAATTGGACTTTATCAACCAGATGGCGAAATGATTGCTTCAGTGTTTTATAAAAAAGCTGGGGTAGGGAAAGTTATCAACTTTTTGTAAGAAAGAATTCAGAATTCAGAAGTCAGAATTCAGAAGTCAGAATGAATTGGAGTTCGAGTGGTGGTGAAGTTAGCAGTGAAACGCTGCACTAAAAAAACCGCCACTATTTCTAACTAGGACGGTTTGGTTAAGCAATCGGAGGGTAATTACAGGTTACTTTGCTAATAAATGAAATTGCTGTAACGAAGTTTGCACTTTTAAATTCGGAGTTAGGAGTTAGGAGTTAGGAGTTAGGAGTTTGGAGTTTGGAGTGTGTCCGGTGTGGGAGGATGAAGAACAAATATTTTCCCCCACACTCCCCACACTCCCTCATCCCCCTCATCTCCCTCATCTCCCTCATCCCCCCACTCCCCACTCCCCAGTCCCTAATTCCTTACATAAACACTCATTGGTTCCTTGATAAATCGGGTGTAAAGATGCTTAAACGTAGATTTAATAACGCGGGGCATACCAAAATCGATGGGCATTAATTTATCTGGTAGCCGCCAATCTTCTATTTTTAATAATTCAGGATTTAAATGTGGAAACTCAATAGCAGCAATTTCTGGACAAACTCCTAACCTTTGGGAAGCTGTAATTGTGGGCACTTGTTCGGGAGGAACGTTGAGAATTTCCACCATTGCTCGATCTAAGGCAAATATATCTGATGCAGCTGCTAAAATGCCTAATTGGCGAGGTTCACCGTTACTAGGGCCGTTACCTTCATGACCGATGATGCCATCTAATATTGTTAAGTTGGGGTTAATTGCCCTGGCAGTTTCTACTAACATTTCGGCAAATCTGTCGGCATCTTTTCCGGCTTCCATGTGCCACCAAGCTTTCATTTTACCGGGTACGCAACCAAACAAGTTTTTTACGCCCAGGGTTAATGTTAACTGGGCATGAGATTTGACTTTGGGTAGATTAATCACCACATCTGCTTCCATCGCTTCTTTAGACAGCCGCAGGTGGTTAAAATTATCGCTGACAGTTTGGTAACGCTGACCATGAAAATCGATGATGGGAAGGTTGAGTTGTTCTAAAATAGGCAGATAGCCATTTGCCACTGCTACGCCCTTAGCACTGCCAAAAGCCGGACTATCACCCAAAAATGGCTTACCACCAACTTCAATTACCATTTGGGCAACTGCGTAAACTAGTTCCGCACGGGTGATACACTCTTTACCAGGACGGCTACCTGTGAGTAGATTAGGTTTGAGTAAAACGCGATCGCCTTTTTTCACAAATGCTGCCATTCCTCCAAAAGGTTCCAGCAGTGTCACTAAAGATTCCCGTAAAGTCTGTTGTTCGTAGGAAGTAGCCCGGATGAGGCTGACGGATGGTTTTTGAGTTTGCATGGTAGAAGGGATTAGGGACTGGGGAGTGGGGAGTGGGGAGTGGGGGGATGAGGGAGATGAGGGAGATGAGGGAGATGAGGGAGTGTGGGGGGAAAGATTTCTTCCCCACACCTCCCACACTTCCCACACTTCCAATGCCCCATGCCCCATACCTATTATTCTGTCTTAATGGGTAAGATAGCACTCATTTGTTCTAGATTTAATACTGTGGCTAAGTCTGCTTCACTCATCAATCCTCGTTCTAGGACGATCTCGCGTAGGGATTTACCTGTTTCTAAAGATTCTTTGGCGACGGCTGCGGCGTTTAAATAACCGATGTGGGTGTTGAGTGCGGTGACTAAAGCTAAACTGCCTTCGGCGTAGGCTACACAACGTTCTTTGTTGGCTGTAATTCCTTGGATGCAACGTTTGGTTAGGGCGGCGATGGTATTTCCCAAAATTTCGATGCTGTGAATTAGGTTATGGGCAATCAGTGGCATCATCACGTTCAATTCTAATTGTCCTGCTTGGGCGGCTATGGCGATCGCATTGTCGTAACCCATCACCTGAAAACATACCATTGATGTCATCTCTGCCATCACTGGGTTGTATTTCCCTGGCATAATTGAGGAACCCGGTTGCACTGGGGGTAGTTGAATTTCTTTCAAACCAGTTTTCGGCCCAGAATCCATCAACCGCAAGTCATGAGATATTTTCGCTAAATCCTGGGCTAAGTTCCGCAAAGCACCGGAAACGTTGACAAATGGTGCCATACTCTGCATGGCTGCCATCAAATGAAGTGCTGGTTCTAATGGAGTGTCAATCAATTCCGAGAGAACTTCCACGACACGGGCGCGATAGAGAGGATGAGTATTCAACCCTGTTCCCGCTGCACTACCTCCCAAACCCAGCACCATCAAATCCCCGGAGGCGGTGTAAATCCGGTTTTGGTGTTCTGTGAGAATTTGCGCCCAAGCCCGAAAATTTTCACCCAAACGCACTGGTACAGCGTCTTGTAAGTGAGTTCTGCCAGATTTAACGATATCTTGAAATTCTACAGCTTTGTTTTCTAAGGTGGCGATCGCTTCTTCTAAAGCTGGGTGTAATGTATGAGAAAGTGCCAATAAACCGCCAATCCTAATTGCCGTGGGAATCACATCATTAGTAGACTGGCCATAATTTACATGATCGTTGGGACTAACACGTTTATAATTGCCTTTTTCGTCACCCAGAATTTCTAAGGCGCGATTTGCCAAAACTTCGTTAACATTCATGTGGTGCGAAGTTCCCGCACCCGCTTGATAAACATCCACAACAAATTGTTCGCGCAACTTCCCGCCTAAAATTTCATCGGTTGCTTGCACAATTGCCCGACTAATATCTTGGGGAATGCAATTGAGTTCTCCATTCACAATCGCTGTAGCTTTTTTAATTAGCAAACAAGCATCTACGTAAATAGGTAAAGGCTTAATGCCGCTGATGGGGAAGTTTTCTATTGCTCGTAGTGTTTGAATGCCGTAATAAACATTACTAGCAATTTGGCGATCGCCCATCGAATCCCGTTCAATGCGAAAATCTATATTGTCAGTCATAGTATTGTTTAGATGATCTCAAAATACAGATCATGCCATGCAAGTGATACTCATGCCCCTTTTAATGTGTCCAATCCTTCAGTAAGAAATCGGGAATTTTCGTGCTAGGGAATTTCCTTGACATACAAAAGTTTCATGTAACAAAGCCAAAAAGATGAAGAAAAAGGTAATTTTCCTCATCTTGACAGTTTTTCAAGTGCAGATCATCTAATTTAGTTTCTCACCATGACAAACCCAGTATTTACACCGTTGGTATAGTATGCATTACCAGCGACAACACCTTTTTCAAAGTTTAGGTGACGACCCAAAAGCTGACCATCCCCAGATTCGACAGTTGATGCAGGGTTTCCTAAAATTGCGGGAATGCGAATGATAATCTCATTTGGATTAACTCTACTTACAAGAGCTTGTGCCAGGTAATTTGTCGTACCAACTTGAAACGTACCCACAAGACCAGAATATTGACTTCTTTCTGTTAGAGATAGGAAGCTGCTATCCTCACGAGAAAGTGTTAAAGTGCCTTGTACATTGTTGAATCTAGTATTCCAACGCGCTAGATAAGAACTCGATTGAATCGGTCTAGGAGTTTGATGTACCGACGATAACAACCCTTGCTTTTTGGCATATCCGCCGTAAAGCCTACCATCCGGGTCTCTGTGACTACCAGCTATCAGCGTACCAGAGTTATCAACCATTGTGTAAGAAAATTCTCGGTCATTACCAATTTGATCCCAGCGTGCATTAGGATTTTTCCCATCAATATAAAAGCGGATTGTTTGCCCAGTTATTGA
This sequence comes from Nostoc sp. CreGUA01, assembly GCA_034531095.2. Lineage (GTDB taxonomy): Bacteria > Cyanobacteriota > Cyanobacteriia > Cyanobacteriales > Nostocaceae > Nostoc. Next base: position 133,306 of record JAVRBV020000028.1, read on the forward strand.
CCCATTCACTTTAAAAGCTTTGCCAGTGATATCGTAAAATGTCCCAATTCTCCTATCTATGGTATTAACACCAGATTCTGAGAATATCCACTGGGAATAACCAGGTAAATGATAAATATCTAGAACACCCTTCCAGCCATCAAAATTTATATCCCAGCGTCCAATAAATGCTAGTTCGTACCAACGTTGAGGAGGTTTAATTGCTTCGATGTAACCAGCTTTAGAACCATACTGGAGATAGCCATAAGCAATTTTAGTATAATCACCACCCCAACTATTTTTAACTAGAAAGTAGTGTTTTGTAGGGTCTGGATCGCGTCGGTCATAACCAATAATCAGCATAGAGTGTGCGCCTCTAGGACAATTTGGTTGACCAGGGCTACAGGGTTGCCAGATAGGGCCGGCTCTATTGGCAAGTAAGCTATCCCATACTACTTCTTTACCTTTTGCTAAAGCTAATTCGATGTCTGTAGCACTTTTGGCATTGATTCTTTTAAAAGATTGAACTGAGTAATATTTACTGGCATTTAAGGCAGCGAGAGGAAGAAAACGCGGGTCTAAGTTAAAATCACTCATCCGTCGCTGTTTGTTCCAGAATGGACTATTCCAAAGATTAGCTAGGTGAGGATGATCTGCACTTGTGTACTCAGTTGTGCGATAGGGCATTAAAGATTCTGCTGGTACTTTAAATCCTTTGGCGAGGTTTTCAATGTACCCGACACCACCACCACCGCCAAACGCACCGACTTGGGTTTCGCTACCATCTTCGCCTTTTGCCAAAATTTCATTCCACGACGCATGAAGCCAGAAGGTTTTGCCAATGTGGTTGAGAAATTGTTCACTCAAATCGAGATCGCCATAACCAGCGCGTTTGTAGGCTGCTTCTAAAGCCGCGATCGCACTAAATGTAATACAGGTGGTGCGGTCTCCCTGATTCTTAATCCCTGTTTGATAGGCACTTAGGTTTACATAATTAGGATGAGTCTGTGCCAAACTAACTTTTGAGGCAATCACAGTACTTGTGCTGAAGGCAATTATTGTACCTAATGCCAGAGATTTGATTGACTGTTTAATCATGAGTTTTCTACCTATAAATTTTACGATTCGTCGCATCATTGCGACTTGCACAAATGTTTTATCTGTCTCAGGGAAATCCCTGAGCAGTATTTTGTTCAAGAAAAATACTGATAGTAGAATGACAAAACTTTTTTACGAAAACAATACGACGATCGCCGTAGTTAATTGTGAAGCAGTAACCATCTATCTATAAAAAGCTGTGAGAAATTTGTCACAAAATGATTTACAGACGATTTTGCTTTTTTTGCGATCGCTTTACGCATCTTGCAGTATTGATAAATTTCCCATCCAAATACTGACGGCTTTACCAGAGTTAGTAGGTGCAGAAACATTTGCAATAGCCAGTTTCAACATTCGCGGTACACCCTTCTTGCCCAGGTTCTACGCGTTTCCCCATCCTGAAGTAGGTATGGTAGCGGAATCATTCACATCTCAACGTCAAAATTTTTTCACTCATCCAGCTTCACAACATTATGTTCAAACAATGAATGGACAAGCACTAGCAATTTCAGATTTCTTTAATGAGCGAGAATTCCAACGCAGAGAAGCTTTTTATGCTTTTTTTCAGTCCTTTGGGTTGAAGGATCAGATGGCAATTCACTTTGAGCTTCCCTCCATAGCGAATGCCGATCGGTTTCATCAAGGACAAAACCACTTAGTTTTATCAATCAGCCGCGATCGTCAGAACTTCAATGAGCGCGATCGCTTGATTCTGAATTTAATTCGTCCGCAGTTAGAGCAGGCATATCAGAACATTGCCGCGTTTACTCAAGTACAGGAACAACTTAGCCAGCTAAATCAGGCAACCGAACAAGTAGGTTTAATTGCTCTATTTCTTGACGGCAAAGTGGAGTGGATCAGCCAAAAAGCTGGAGAATTGCTACATAAATATTACCCACTGTCAAAGCTGCCAAACTCGCTACCTGACATCCTTCAAAGATGGATCGATCATCAAATATCTTTACTAAAACAGTCAACCGAGATTCCTTCTCCCGTGCATCAACTTCACCTAGAACACAATGGAACTCAGCTGAAGGTGAAACTGAATTATCATGCAGCACTTGAACGGGTTTACCTGCTGTTGGAAGAAATTCAGCCTAATGAGTTTTCAGTTAAATACTTAGAAATGCTGGGGTTAACCAAACGGGAAGCTGAGGTGCTATTTTGGGTAGCAAGAGATCGGAGTACCCATGAGATTTCCCAGCAGTTGGGAATGAGCGATCGTACAGTTAAGAAACATTTGGAAAATATTTACAAAAAATTTGATGTTCAAAGCCGTCTTGGTGCGGTCATGTACGCATTACAGAAATTGGGTATTATCAATCTTTAAATGTCGATTCAAGTGTAGTTTTTTGTGTCGTAATGTTTGAGAAATATGGTATTTTAGTGTATCCGCCTCAGCAACAAGCAATCATATTTAAAAAATGAACAAGATATATTGCCAGTACCCGATTTAGTTAGTGATTTACATTTGACATTGGGACAATTATTTGCTTGGTTAAAATTATAGATAATTTCTCAACCCAAATCATGACTCTACCCAACTGGATTACTTTCTCTCGCCTTCTGGGTGTACCATTTCTGCTTTACGGCTTATATAATCCTACAGATCAAGCTAAGTGGATATGTTTGGCGATTTTTTTAGTGGCCGCATTAACTGATTGGTTAGATGGCTATTTAGCAAGAAAACTCAACCAAGTTAGTGATTTAGGGAAATTTCTTGACCCTTTGGTAGATAAATTTTTGGTACTTGCACCGTTAATGGTGTTGATTGAACTGGGAAAAGTGCCAGCTTGGGGAGTGTTTTTGATTTTAGCGCGGGAATTAGCGATCGCAGGTTGGCGGGTAAATCAAACAACAATTACCGGGGCGAACATTTGGGGTAAACTCAAAACTGTTAGTCAAATAGTGGCGATCGCACTTCTGATTGCACCATTACCTGAAGTCTGGAAAATTCCATCTTTAACTGCTTTTTGGATTTCTGTCGCCTTAACGTTAATATCTGGCAGTATTTATCTCTTACCGCAAAAAGCTAGCACCGCTAATTGAAAAGATTTAATGTTTCGTAAGTGGAAGTATAAAATTTCTCCATGCAATAATCACAAAATATTTGTAGTTAACTCATCAATTTCTTCCAGTGCCTAAGAAAATTCGGGAACTAAAAGCAATGCTTCTAAAAGCTGGATTTACTTATCGAAGTGGCAAAGGCAGTCATACAGTATGGAGCGGTTCTTGGCAACTTTTGGTGATCTTGGTTGGGGCAAGGCAGAAGGCAGAGGGCAGAGGGCAGAAGGAAGAAGAAGAAAATTATAAATTCAAACTTTGAGTTTGTTTAAACTTGCAACTAATATACTTTGCATTTCCTCA
>JAVRBV020000029.1:0-62553 GCA_034531095.2 Nostoc sp. CreGUA01
CCCCACTCCCTACTCCCCACTCCCCACTAATTCCGATTTGACTCGATTTTTATAGCGTTTAGATATTGCTTGTTCAGGGTCGATACCTTCAAAGGTGGGGGGTAGCCAAACTCGCACAACGAGTATTACTCCTAAAACTAATAAGAAGGCGCAAGTGGCTAAAATTTGACTCCAATTAGTTTCTAAAACTCCTTTAACAATGACTTCTCTTAAGGCGGAAACAATGGAGACTTCCACAGCTACGCCAATAGATATTCGTTGTTCTTGTAAGTAAATAATCAGTAGTCGAAACAACTCAACTAAGATGAGCAAAAAGAGAATATCGGCAGTAACAATATGAAAATCCAGCGGCGGAAGCAGGGAGAAAAACATATCTCTCACCTGAATTACCATGAAGCAAAATAAACCGAGACACAAGGAAATCACAATCAAATCTTGAATCAATTCCAAGGTTTGGACGATGCGTTTCCGATGAATTTCATACGTGGGAGTTGGGGTATCTTGAACAGACTTATACATGGCTTTTTGTGTGTGAGGAAATGGGGAGTGGGGAGGTGGGGAGGTGGGGAGGTGGGGAGGTGGGGAGGTGGGGAGGTGGGGAGATGAGGAGAGAAGTCTGAGCGCCGGAAGCCGGCGCTCAGAACTTCGGAGAGATGAGGGAGTGGGGAAGTAATTCGTCCCCCTCTGTTCCCCTCCCCCCATCCTCTTCCCACTCCCCACTCCCCACTCCCCACTCCCCATTTAGTAATGATTGCCAATTTTGCGGTGGTGGACGGCGGTGAGTCCGTTGAGTTTGGCGACTCGGCCGGTTTGGACGGTGCTATAAATCACCCAATGGTCGCCACAGTCCATGCGGCTGGTGATTTCACATTCGAGATAAGCCAAAGCTTCCGCTAAAATGGGGGATTCGTTGGTAGCAGCAGGATATGTTTTGATGCCGGCAAAGCGGTCTGCACCGGGGGCAAAACGCTTGAGGAAATGTTTCATTAATCCTTGATATCTACCTTCTTCTAAAATATTTAAAACAAAGCGATCGCCAACGTGCATTAATGATTCTATTGCCCGATCTTTGGCTACGGCTATTGCTACGCCTAAGGGATTCAAACTTGCTTGTGTTACCCAAGAAGCGAACATTGCACTTTGAATTTCTCCTTTTTTGGCGGTGATAATATACAATCCTGTGCTAATTCGCCCCAAGGATTTCTCTAATTCGTTATCAATGGATTTGATTTGTTTGATGGTGCGATCGCGGTTTAACCATTGACCCATATCTGTCCCCGCTTCATCACAAAGTTGTTCTGTTGCTTTGGTGGGAATTTCTTTAACTAAAATTGGAGAAAAGGCTTCAACTAATCCCAATTCTTGGAACTTATTACGTAAGGGGAAAACAGGCTCATCTTCTCCACCTCCTGATTCTAATAAACCAATTGCTTGTTTATTATGAGCAGCAGCTAAAATAATCTTTAAAGCTGCCTGAGGAACATCTGATGATTGGGGAGGCATTCCAATAACTAAACCGGCGGCTTGGTCAACTAATTCTCGGACTTCTTGAGGCTCGGTATCATTCAAAGCTACTAATTCTACCGCTACGCCTGTCTTTGCAATTCCATGTGCGATCGCTCTTACTAAATTCTCACTATACCCGTAATCTTCCACATAAAACAAAGCCACTAATCTCTCTGTTTTGGCTTGTTCTAAACTCCAATTTTGATAGCGTCCCAGCCATTCTGAAATATTCTCTTTTAGTAAAGGCCCGTGTCCTGTGGCAACTGTTTTTATTTCTAACTTTTCAATTCGCTTTAAAGCTGCCAATACAGACCGCGCATTAGGAGCCATCAAACAATCATAGTAATATTTAAAATCTTCTTCGATGATGTCGAAATTTTCATCATAGGTATGGTCATCACAGTAATGCATTCCAAATACATCACAGGTGTAAAGAGTGTCGGTTTTGTGGTCATAAGTCAAGATTGTATCAGGCCAATGTAAGTTAGGAGCCGAGACAAATTCTAATTGATGACCGTTGCCTAAATCTAATAAATCTCCATTTTTTACCAGCTCGGATTTAAAGGGCTGGTGAATCATATTTTCCAAAAATTGAATAGCTATCTTCGCACCAACAACGGTAATGGAAGGAGCTAATTGTAAAATATTTTTTACTAAGCCACTATGGTCTGGTTCAGTGTGACTAACAATCAAATAGTCTATTTTAGCCGGATCGATTAATCCTGCCACTATCTCCAGATATAACTCCTCAAACTTGCCATGAGAAGTATCAACTAAGGCTACTTTTTCTCCCTGAATTAAGAAAGAATTATAGGTCGTGCCATTCCGTAAACCAAACTCGACATCAAAACGTTCTCTATCCCAATCGAGGCAACGAATAGCTGTTGTTTGGGGAGCAATTTCAACAGTTTCAATTGTTAAACGTCCGGGGTTAGAAATAACTTGAGTAGGCTGTGTGAGTGCGACCATTGGTTTTCTCCAATTAAGAGATTATGTAGAGCAAGTATCCTTACTTTTTAATATTTACTTGAAATGTTTGATTAGTAAAATGCCAATTTCTAAAGTTAACTATCAAAAAATCTTATTCTTCTTTCGCATTGATTTATTCAATGATTATCATTAGTAGGGTGCGTTATGGACGGAAGTCCATAACGCAGCGTCAAAGATTTGTAGTGCGTTACGCTGGCGCGATAACGCACCCTACGAAGAATTATCGTTACTTTTGTTCTGCTGGTAAAATCTTATTTTGTAGCCAACTCATCGCTTTATCTAGCAGTAAACCAACAACACCGATATAAACTAAAGCCAAAATAACTTCGCTGACGTTGTTATTTTGATAAGCATCCCAGATAAAAAAGCCAATTCCAACAATACCGGACATGACGATTTCAGCAGCGATAATTGCTAACCAAGCTAAACCGATCGCAATTCTCAAACCGGTGAAAATATAGGGTAAAGCCGCAGGAATCAAAATATTAGTGAAGTATTCTTTGCGGCTAAGTTGCAGAACTTTGGCGACGTTATTGTAATCTTGGGGAATTTGAGTAACGCCGACAGCAGTGTTAATTAAAATCGGCCAAATTGCAGTAATGAAAATGACGAATAATGCCGCTGGTTCGTTTTGTCGTAAAGCTGCCAAAGAAATTGGCACCCAAGCCAAAGGTGGTACTGTCCGCAGTAATTGAAACAGAGGATCTAAAGCCTTAGACATGGTTTTATTCACACCAATTAAAATGCCCAATCCAATACCTACAATTGCTGCAAGTGTATAACTAATAGCGACTCGTTGTAGACTTGCTAAAATTTGCCAAAACAGACCTTTATCGATGCCGCCTCGGTCATAAAATGGCCAGAAAATGAGTACCCACGTGTCTTGTATAACCTGTATCGGCCCTGGTAATGTTGCACCGGGAGTCCAAGCGAATAATTGCCAAAGAATTAGAAAGATAGCAATTGCGATCGCTGGTGGTATCAGGTCAGGAAATTGCTTTTGCAAACGAGATATAAAGCCATTATTAAATCTAGGATTTGCCGGACGTTTTTGCGCTAATGTCATAATATTCTCCTCAACTTTTATTTGTCATTTGTCATTTGTTTTTCCCCGCGTCCCCGCGTCTCCCAATGCCCAATGCCCAATTAAATATTCACCTTCTTGATTTTCAAACTCTTGAGATATTCTTCTGGCTTTTCGGGGTCGAATTTGATGCCATCAAAAAACTCTTCTACACCACGGGATGTGTTTGTAGGAATTTCAGCAACAGCAATACCAGCTTCTTTTGCTGCTTCTTTCCAAATATCTTCGCGGTTGACTTTATTAATTAGTTCCTTAGCTTTTGCAGCATTATTGGCAATGTAATCTTTGGGTAAAAATCCCCAACGGACGTTTTCCACAATGAACCATAAATCATGACTTTTGTAGGGATAAGAAACATTACCTTTTTCATCTTTCCAGTAGAAAGCTGCCATTGATTGATCGTCAATTTTGCGACCATCACCCATGTCATACTTGCCTTGGAAGGGATCTGCAAGAATATCAGGTGACGAAAGATTAAAATAATTTCGTCCAGCAAGAATTTGAGCCGCTTCTTTGCGGTTGTCAAAATTATCTAACCACTGCTGCGCCTCCATAATGCCTTTTAAAATTGCTTTGGTTGCCTTAGGATTTTTATCAACCCAATCGCCTCTCATGGCAAGATATTCTTCAGGATGATTCTTCCAAATTTCTGCCGTTAATGCTGCTACGTAGCCAATTTTGTCTTGCACAAGGCGATAAGGCCAGGGGTCACCTGTACTAAAGGCATCCATTGTTCCTGTTTTCATGTTGGCGACAGTTTGCGCTGCTGGTACTGTGAGCAATTTGACATCTGCATCGGGATCTAAGCCGCCTGCTGCTAACCAGTAGCGAATCCACAAATCTTGGTTGACGTGGGGAAAGGTGAATGCTGCGGTGAAGGGTGTTGAGGATTTGAGTTCGGTGAACAGGGATTTAGCGCTAGCCAGTTGTAAACTGATACCTTTGCCTTGATGCTTGCTGGCGATCGCAATTCCATTTCCATGTGTGATTAATTGGCATAATACATACATGGGAATTTTTTGATTGCCTTTGGTAATTAAACCTTCTGTAATCAAATGTGGCATCGGCATCTGCCATTGACCGCCATCAATACCACCACCCCCAGAACCAATTTCGACGTTATCTCTAGCCGCACCCCAAGAAGCTTGTTTAGAAAGCTCAACTTTAGTCATACCATATTTGGCAAAAAAGCCTTTTTCTTTAGCAATAATCAAAGGAGCCGCTTCTACAATGGGAATATATCCTAATTTGACTGTAGTAGTTTCTGGTGTTTGCTCAGGACTAATATTAACAACTGACTGAGCAGTTGGCTGTGCTTGAGTCGCTTCACCAGTAAGGTTTTCAGGAGGATTACCCAAACAACCTTTGAGGAATACAGCACTTGCAGATGCTCCAGCTGTCAAGACAAATTTGCGCCGAGAAATTCGATTAAAAAATTCTGTCATAATATCTCCTCGAATGTAAATCTTATTTTTATCGACACGACAATTGAAGCAAGAAAAAGGTTAATTTCTTGCAATTAAATGAGTAATCAAGCTATATTTTGCAAGGCAAAATCAGCCATTTAATCAATGGCTATTGCTACTACCTAAAACAAAATTTCAATGAATCGATTAAATCTGCTCTAGTGGGATGCAGAAGTGTTATTCACTTGGTTGAAATCAGTTTACAGCCTTTAAAGGCAAATTAGTTAACTATGAGTGGGCATTTATTAAATAAATATTAGATTGGATCTATAAGTAAAAGTTTATCTATCTGTCTAAAAACTAGTAGTAATTCTTAATATATAAAGACTAACTTATGAACGCTATTAATTTTAGATTATGATTGATAAAAAAAGAAATCATAGGTAAAACCAATCATCATCATAGTCCAAAACCCGAATTATTTAGAATACAAAATAATAGGCGTTGCTGATTTCATTTATGAAAATTATTGTGCGTGATATCAAAATCTGGCGTTGCATAATTGCGGGATGATTTTACTAGTTTTGTGGGATGGGCATCTTGCCCGTCACTTGTATTTTCGGGGCGGGCAAGATGCCATAGGTGTCAACTTAAGGTAAAAATAGCTTAACTGTTGGCTTCCTCACCCGCCTGGGAATGAATTCCCTCTCTTATAGCTAAAGTCTACTCAAGTAGACTCAAGATTTTTGGGGATATCTAGTCATCTTTAGATGACTTTAGCTAAAAGCATTGAACTTGAGTTCCTTGCGGGACATCGGTTTTGCGTTAAGTTGACACCAATGGCAAGATGCCCACCCCACAAGAATCATCCCTTGATTCAGCAACGCCCAAAATCTTTGTAGAGACGTGCTTCTAGGTGGCGGGTCCCAATCCCCTACTGATAGCGTTCGCTTTTAGCGTCTCGTAGAGTAGCGATTCGCCGTGTCCGCGATAGCGCAGCGGTAGCGAGTATTTTCGAGTCGCGTCAAGATTGCTGAATTCTGTTAGCGCAGCGGGGCGTAGCCCATTCTGAATTCTGTATTCTTCTTCAAACCATTTCACGAAAATCTTGATACATATAGATTTTTCGTAGGGGTTTAGCACTGCTAAACCCTTACCCACGTATTTGTATCATTATTAAAGTGAAATGGTATTACGCGCCTCCGTGGGAGACTCACGTTAAATAATACCAAGTTGCGATACAAGAGTCCTATACTGTGAATGACTTTAATCAATACTAGGTTTAAAGATAAAGGGGTATAGCTATGCCAACAATTCATTTGATAGATGGCGAAAAGGGAGGGGTAGGCAAGTCTCTATTCGCTAGAACAATGATTCAGTATTGTTTGGATAAGAACATGCCGTTTGTACCAGTAGAAACGGATAGGTCAAACCCAGATGTAGCTGGAGTATACAAGGGGATATGTCAGTATGCAGTGTTTACAGAAGATGAGAGGCAAGCTGATAAAGCGGATAAAATCTTTGAGATCGCAATGAATAAGACAGTGATTGCTAATCTAGCAGCACAATCTCATAGGGCAGTCAAGGAATGGATTGAGAAGAATCAGTTAATTGAACTGGCAGAGTCACAAGGGGTATATTTTTGTAAGTGGTTTGTGTCAACAGGAGGGTACGACAGTTTAAATCTATTTAAGCAATCTGTAAACAGTTATGGTGGCAAAATTCCTCATGTATTAGTCAGAAATTTAGGTTTATGCGATGACTGGGAACACGTAAATTCTGATGTGACAATACAAGAGATAGTCAAAAAATATAGTATTAAGGCTATAGATTTTCCGAAACTTGCGTATAAAGAAAGAAATATCATAGACCAGCACAGATTAACATTTGCGGAGGCAAGACAATATCAAGAATTTGGAATAATCAGCAAACAAAGAGTGGTGAATTTTCTCAAGCTTGCCTATGCTGCTTTTGAAACTGTTGGTATATGGTATGAAGAAGTTAATTGACACTCACCGCCCTAAAAGGGCGGTGGAGTGTCAAGTAGTGTATTCTGCGTTAATTCTCACGTAGTCATAACTCAAATCACAACCCCAGGCTTTACCTGTACCATGACCATTGCCAACGCTCACGGAAATTAATACTGTATCTTCTTCAAGATAAGCACCTACCGCTGCTTGTTTTAAATAGGCGCTTGCTGCTGCACGGTCAAATAGTAAGGGTTGCCCGTTTTCTAACATTAAGAAATTTCCTAACTTAATTTGTAGGTTTTCTTGCTCAAACGGCACACCTGCGCGTCCAGCGGCGGCGGCGATACGTCCCCAATTAGGATCGCGTCCGAAGATTGCAGATTTAACTAAGGATGAACCAGCAATGGTTTTGGCTATTTGTCTGGCTGAAAATTCATCATGGGCGCCAGTCACTTCCACTTCTATAAGGCAAGTTGCACCTTCACCATCACGAGCGATCGCTTTGGCTAAATGCTGGCAAACTGCTGTTAACATCGCTTCTAATTTTTCTGATTCTGCACCCGATTCTGTAATTGCTGGGGTGCGAGATTGACCGTTTGCCAAAGCGATTAAGCTGTCATTAGTACTGGTGTCACCATCTACAGTAATGGAATTAAAACTTCTATCAGCTGCCCTGGCCAACATCTGCTGCCAAAGACTAGGGGAAACAGCTGCATCACAAGTCACAAATGCCAGCATGGTTGCCATGTTGGGGTGAATCATGCCGGAACCTTTGGCTATACCGCCAATCCGCACAGGGCGATCGCCTATAGTTGTTTCTAAGGCAATGGATTTTGTGACCAAATCTGTAGTGATAATTGCACCGGCGGCGGCATCTGAGCCTGTTTGGGATAGTGCTGCCACTAGCTTGGGAATTCCACTCCGCAAAGCATCCATCTTGATACGTTGACCAATCACGCCAGTAGATGCCAATAAGACAGATTCAGAAGAAATGCTCAGCGCTTGGGCTACTGCCATTCCAGATTCTAGGGCATCAAACCAGCCCTGATTTCCTGTAGCGGCGTTTGCTTGTCCAGCGTTGCACAGGATAGCACGAGCGCTATGTTTAGCTTGCAACCGTTGGCGACAATACTCTACACAAGCAGCTTTCACCTGGCTAGTAGTGAATACACCAGCTGCGATCGCTTCCACATCTGAAAATATCAAAGCTAAATCCGGCAACCCCGAAGGCTTCAGCCCTGCGGTAATTCCCGCCGCCTGATACCCCCTTGGTGCTGTAATGCCACCTGTGATTTTTTGCCAATCTGCCATGATTCTCCCTTACAAAATGATGAGTTAAGAGTTAGGAGTTAGGAGTAGTAGGGGCGGGTTGAGCCAGAATCTCTTTTAGCAACAAAGTCTTTTTGTAAACCCGCCCGTACAGGAGTTAGAAGTTAGGAGTTAAGAGTTAAGAGTTTGGAGTGGTGACTGTTGACTGTTGACTGAAGAGTTATTATTCTGCCTCACTCCCACACTCCCTCATCTCCCTCATCCCCCTCATCTCCCTCATCTCCCTCATCCCCCATCCTGCGGGTTCGCGTAGAGTTCCGTTAGCACACCTTCTCATAGAGAAGGAAAGCTAAAGCTACATCTCTCCACTCCCCACTCCCCATTCCCTAGTTGCTTTTATTGTGAGTTTATTTGCTGATGGCAATCAATAATAATGCACCACTTGGTCTTTAACATAATTATTTTTACCTTTCTTATGACGAAAGACAAATGCGAAAAAGGAGAGCTACTTAAGTCGCTCTCCAGATCATCAGGGTGCATCTACTTACCAGAGCATACCATTTTTGGTATGAGGGTTGTCACCAGTTTTATTATGAAGATTTAGTGAAGAACACCGGGAAAATACTTAGGTAATGGGGCATTGGGCATTGGGCATTGGTTATTTCTCCGCCTACCTCCCCTGCCCCCTGCCTCCCACATTCCCACACCTCCCCATCTCCCCACTCCCCAATCTAACCATTAAGTTTTTTCTCGACTAATTCGTTAGCCAGTTTCGGATCGGCGCGTTTGGCTGTCTTTTTCAAAACTTGTCCAACGAAGAAGCCTTTGAGGTTGGTGTTACCGTTGCGATACTTTTCTAGTTCTTTGGGATTGGCGGCTATGACTTCATCAACGATGGGTTCCAGTACGGTAGGATCGGTGATGAGTTCTTGACCAGCAAAAGCTTTTTCCGGAGCAATACCACTGAGTAAATCTGGCAACTTTTCTTTGGCTTGGGCGTTGCTAATTTTGCCCTTTTCAATTCGGGTAATGATATCTGCTAAATTGCTGGGAGTTAGGGCGATCGCAGTGATACTGAGTTTTTGCTTATTTAGGTATCCTGCGATATCTTGAGTAATCCAGTTTGCAGCCGCTTTGGGATTCGCACCAGCTTTGATGGCTGCTTCAAAATATTCAGATACAGGGCGATCTTCTGTTAAGACGCGTGCATCGTAAGCCGAAAGTCCCAATTCGTTTTCGTAATGATGGCGTTTTTGGGCTGGTAGTTCTGGTAGTTCGCTGCGCCATTTTTCTAACTGTTCGTCTGACACCTCAATTGGCGCTAAATCTGGTTCAGGGAAGTAGCGGTAATCGCTAGAACCTTCCTTGACCCGCATACTACTTGTACGTTGTGCGCCTTCTTCCCACAGCCGAGTTTCTTGGATAATGCGCTCCCCTACTTCAATGGCTGCGATTTGCCGTTCAATTTCGTAGTCAATCGCCCGTTGGATGGCGCTAAAGGAGTTCATGTTTTTAATTTCTACTTTGGTGCCAAACTTCTCTTGTCCCACCGGACGCACGGAAATATTGACATCGCAACGTAGAGATCCTTCTTGCATGTTCCCGTCGCTGACACCAAGATACCGCACAATCCGGCGTAGTTCTTGGGCATATTCAGCAGCTTCGAGTCCAGAACGCAAGTCTGGTTCTGAAACAATTTCTACCAATGGTACACCTGCGCGGTTGTAGTCTACCAAAGAATAGGTAGAACCCGAAAGGCGATCGCTGCCTGCATGTACCAATTTTCCAGCGTCTTCCTCCATGTGTAGGCGCGTGATACCAATGCGTTTGCGGGTGGGTTTTCCCTCAGCATCTACCAACTCAATTTCTAACCAACCATGTTCCGCGATCGGTAAGTCATACTGAGAAATTTGGTAATTTTTCGGTAAATCTGGATAAAAATATTGTTTACGGTCAAATTTGCTATATCTAGCGATTTGACAATTCAGTGCCAAACCAGCTTTGACGGCATATTCTAATACTTTTTGATTTAGTACAGGTAAAACCCCAGGCAAACCCATACAAACTGGGTCGATGTTAGTATTGGGATCGGCACCGAACGCTGTAGAGCTGGTAGAGAAAATCTTGGTATTAGTACTGAGTTGACAATGTGTTTCTAGACCAATAATCGCTTCGTACTCAGTTTTTACAGTTGTAACAGAGGTCATAATATCACTAATTTGGGCATAATTCTTCCTTAGAGTACTATTGTAGCTGCCTCTGGAGTTGCCCTGAAGACGGTTAATTGGTAAATTATCCTGACTTGAAAAAACTGAGTACCGTGTCTGTCATTAGTTATTAGTCATTAGTTATTAGTCATTGGTCATTTGTTATTTGTAAAAGACAAAACGTAACAGTTCAATATCATATATTGATACTATATAAATGTTCCTCAAGGATTGATTTGGTATTTCTTTGCAATACTTAACTGCTTTCTAATGAAAAAAAGTTAACATAGATTAAAAATAATAACTAACATCATAATTTATTAAGTTGATCAAGCTAAATTGAGAGTATGCTTAATGATTGAAGTCTAGTTGAAAAATTAAGTAAGTAAGTGCCAATAAAATTAAGTGTTTTTTTGAATATTAAAACCAAAAACAAAATTTATTTGTGCCAACTTACTAACTAGATTGTCAAACAAGGCGGTGAAAACCCGACTTTAAGCAAACAATCATAACAAAAACAAAAGTAAACTTAACAAGAATCACGTAAGATGATACAAAAAATTTTGCTGGCTGTATCGGGATTGGGACATGCAGAAGAAATGCTCAAAACCCTCAGAGAAATCCCTTCAATTCAATCTGCAAAAATTACAGTTTTGCATGTAGTTCTTGCAAAAAGTACTGCTGCTAACATGACGGCTAAATGGGAAGAAGGCGGTAGAATTCTCGCTAATGCTATTCAAACGTTGAACTTAGATGCTAGCGAGGTTTCTTCAATTTTACGTCAAGGCGACCCCAAGGATGTGGTTTGTCAAGTAGCTGATGAAATCGACGCTGATTTAATTATTATGGGTTCACGCGGACTCAAGCGCCTACAATCGATTTTATCGAACTCGGTCAGCCAGTACGTTTTTCAGCTATCTTCTCGCCCCATGTTGCTGGTCAAAGATGACATTTATGTGAAAAGAATTAAGCGGATCATGGTGGCAATAGACAATTCGGATGCAGCAAAAAACTGCTTAAAATTGGCGCTGTTTTTGCTGCGAGATATTCAGGGTGGTGAGTTGATTTTGGCAAATATCGCCACAGATTTTGGCGGTAAAAAATCAGAAATAACTCAAGTTACTTCTGATAAAAATCCAGTTTTGGCAGCCGCTGTTGCAGAAGCTGAAAAATTCGGCATCAAACCTCGTTGTTATATCAGCAGTGGAAAACCCGGTGAAGAAATTTGTCGGTTATCAGAGGAGTTGAATGTAGACTTATTATTACTTGGTTCTCCAGATCGTCGTCCATCGATCGCTAAGAGTTTTGTTGATATCGACCGACTCATCGGTGCTTCTTTGTCTGATTATGTCCGAGTCAACGCTAGTTGTCCAGTATTATTAGCACGCACCATCGCTTAAGATAAAGATTGCTGAGTATCAGAATTATCTAATTCACATAGAAAATAAACCAGATTTTGCCTTTACTGCTAGCTGCCTTGATACAGCAGATTTCAAGGAAAGTGAAGTACAGCATCTAAGTCTTAAAGCAATGCACAGAGCCTATTCTAATTCTGGCTCCTGAATTCTGACTCCTGTTAGCGGTAGCGGGGCGTTTAGCCCATTCTGACTCCTCAATTCTGCTGTAAATAAAAACCCCTGCATTATTAGTGTAGGGGTTTTATTGTATACACAAGCTCTTAACTATCTTTTCCACCTTCGCGGCTAGCAGTTTGGATGTACAGAATTAATAAAAACACAGAGGGCACAAGTACGAACAAAATGCTCGCTACGAACCCCAGGTCATTAACTTGCATGGCAAGAAAGCCTCTCTTAAATTTCCAATCAACAACATTAGGATATCATCATCGATGACAGAGTTGGCTTAAATTTTTTACTTGCTTAAATGCCAGCGACACATAATTTCAAAAAACTTAAGGCTTTGTGACCACACTGACAGGGCCATTCACTAAAGTTTGACAAGCAAGACGGTAATTTTCGGGCTTTTTCTTTAATTTCCAGTTCTCGACATCTGTACGGGGGGAAAGATTCTGTTGCCCTTCCACTATCTCGACAATGCAAGTGCCACATTGACCGTAGCCGCCGCAATTCGTCATCTTGCCAATCAATGTATATATATCAATGTTATTTTGCATCGCTTTGAGCCGGAGATTTGCACCATCCGCCGCCACTACTTCTTTATTTTCTTTAACAAATTTGATATTACCCATAGTTGATTCCTCCTTGACTGTCAGCTTGGTTTTCAAGGCTTCATATTGACACGGCTTGACTCACATCTTACTTATTATAATAATTCATTACAAAATATTAATAAATGTTAATTTAACAAACATGACCCCATAAAAATAGGACAGGCATAGTACCTGTCCCAACAAAAAATTGAAAGATAAATTAACTTACCTAAACCCCACAGCTGCTTGCCAAACGAAAGCGAGCAACAAGAAGAATACGGGGATAACTGGGAGAACATCCACTAAAGGATCAAAGATTTGGTAAGCTTCAGGCAGTTTTGCTAATAAAAGAGCTGCTTCCATGTTTGTTTAAATCCACCTATCCAACACAGCGTTAATAATTGAGAAATATCTTAACATGGTTTGGTTATTGGAAGTGCGGAGTTAGGAGTTAGGAGTTAGGAGTTAAGAATTATTCTCCTCGTCCTCTTGTCTGGCCTCTTTCTCAAGCCAATGACCAAATTCTGTGGTAAAGCGATCGCTTAATATTGCTTCTCTAATATGCTGGGTAAAGCGAATTAGTTCAGTAATGTTGTGAATGCTTAACAAGGTGTAAGCTAAAATTTCTTGCGATCGCACTAAATGAGATACGTAAGCACGGCTGAAATTTTGACAGGTGTAGCAAGGACAAGTTTCATCTATGGGCGCAAAATCTTCACGAAACTTCGCATTTTTCAAATTCCAGCGCTCGCCTTGGACGATTGCCGTCCCGTGTCTAGCCCAGCGCGTGGGGATTACGCAATCAAATAAATCTACACCAGAAGCGATGGCGATCGCCATTTCTCGATAAGTACCCACACCCATCAAGTAACGCGGCTTTTCGGGGGGTAGAAGTGGTGCTGTGACTTTTACAATTTCAGCCATCAATTCTGGTGGTTCTCCCACACTCACGCCACCAATGGCGTATCCCGGTAAATCCAACTTAGCCAAAGCTTCAGCCGCACGGCAACGCAAATCTAAATACACGCCTCCCTGGACAATCCCAAATAACGCTTGCTCACTGCGTTGATGAGCTGTTATGCACCGTTCTAACCAGCGGTAAGTGCGCTCTGTGGCAGTTTCTACTTCTTGGCGAGTAGCTGGGTAGGGCGGACATTCATCAAACGCCATAATCACATCTGCCCCTAAAGTATTTTGAATCTCAATGGAGCGTTCTGGCGTTAAATTAATAATTTGTCCATCATGGGGTGAGCGAAAAGTTACTCCTTCTTCAGTAATTTTTCGCATTTCACTTAAGCTGAAGACCTGAAACCCACCGGAATCTGTGAGCATTGGCCCATTCCAACCCATAAATTTATGCAACCCACCACCTCCAGCAACGATCGCTTCCCCTGGTTGTAGGTGAAGATGATAAGTATTCGATAAAATCATTTGTGCCCCAGTATCTCGTAGCTGAGAGGGGGTAATGGTTTTGACATTTGCTAGCGTCCCCACTGGCATAAATCTTGGGGTTTCCACAGGACCATGAGGGGTAAAAAAGACTCCTGCTCTAGCTTTTGTCTGGCTACAGCAAGCAAGGCACTGAAATGAAAAATTGGCACTCATACCACTTTGAATTTTTAAAGATGCGCTGATATAACTTACGCAAAACTACATGATGTAGGGGCAATTCATGAATTGCCCCTACATCAATAAAGCGCAGCCTTACATAAAAATTCGTAATTCGTAATTCGTAATTCGTAGTTTTAACTTAATTTAGAAAGAATCAGAACAATCATCGTCAATTTCTGCATCCCATCTAGCTGAAAGTACTTGCTCCATCATCGCTTCTATGGCGCTGACATTAAAGCTTCGCTCCCGTCGCTCTTGCAGAGGGGTTGAACGAGGAATCAATCTCAGACACACTCCTTCTTGCATCAAATCAAAGTAGGTTTCTTGTTGCGACGACTGTTTGAGTTCTAAGTAATCAAAACTACAAACATTCAGATATAGCGCATGGTTCGCCACTAAGGTAGACCTTTGTGGGTTAGCAAAAACTTCCATCACATCCCCTTCACCCTCGCTCAGTACCTTATCTTCTTGGGTGTAGATGTAGTGGACTCGACCTAAATCTGTCAGCAATCGCCGGATGTCGAGCTTATTCACAATGACGCCCGCGTTCACAATGCACGGAGCTGGTATCCTGGTGTCGGGTAGATGGTGACTCATAGGGAAATAGCGATTGAGCTACGGAGGGTGAGAACATCAGCTAAACAGTCATATTGAATAGCTTAATTTACTCCCTATATTTAAAAAAATATCAATTTTGTGGGGCAATCGTCTATTGACAAGCGTCTACTTCTTAGATAGCAATAGACTTTTTTCAGTCGTTGATTACCTTTCCACTATTGGCATTTTACCATGCTGAGGGTTTCTTAAAATCTGCGTTAGGCTGCATATCCAATCTAAAGGTAGATGTGGAATTTTGCACCTATCGCCTGAGTCTATAATCTTGACTAAGTTTTTAGTTAACGAATACAAAACACGAATTTTACTCCTTGATGGAATTGTAATGTTTTGAATCAATTTATTGTATAAAATAGCACTCTTAAGCGCTGATTTATCACTGAGAACAGCATAACAAAATTTTCAGGGATAATCTCTAATGGAAGTAAATCTTATCTAAAGCTTTAAAGTCTCTAGATGTCATTTCTACTGAAACTCAGACTGTTATTTAGTAATTAACAATTTAACTCAAATGATGAAACAGCAACAATGGTGGAAAGACCTGCTGTTCAATCTAGCAGCAAGTATTATATTTTACACAATTATTCCCCTGCCGTATTTGAATGGATTAGACTTTCGGGGAGTAGCGCGTCTGGCCTCAACTGTAGGGTTGATAATTGGGGGAATTTTAGGGTTAGTGGATATAGTGATGAATTACATTGGTATACCAGTGCTAACTCGTAGTGCTTTGGTAGTCAGTCTTTGGATTGCCATAACTGGGGGATTGCATCTAGATGGGGCAATGGATACTGCCGATGGCTTAGCAGTGGGCGATCCAAATCGGCGATTGGAGGTGATGGCAGATAGCGCCACAGGTGCCTTTGGGGCAATGGCAGCGATCGCCTTAGTATTATTAAAAATAACAGCCTTAACGGACATACCAGAAAATCGTTGGTTGGTATTGACGGCCGCTTGTGGTTGGGGACGTTGGGGACAGCAAGTAGCCATCGCTCGATATCCTTACCTCAAACCAACTGGTAAAGGTGCTTTTCACAAACAAGCCATTCGTTCTCACAAAGATTTGTTACCGGGATTGTTGTTGCTGTTGGGTTTGAGTGGTTTAGTGTGGCTGATGGATAAACAGCAGTTATTTTTAGCAATAGGAATGGTAGTTGCTGGAAGTGCGATCGCCATTTTCACAGCCGCCTGGTTCAACCACAAATTAGGCGGACACACAGGAGATACCTACGGCGCAGTTGTTGAGTGGACTGAAGCTCTTGTTTTGTGTGTATTGACTGCTGTGGGAAGTTAGGAGTGAGGAGTGAGGAGTTAGGAGTTAAAAGTTAGGAGTTAGGAGTTAAAAGTTAGGAGTGAGGAGTTAAAAGTTAGTAACTCATAACTCATAACTCATAACTCATAACTCATAACTTCACTTAATCGGTTGCAATTTTGTCACCTTGAGTTTAAAAGCCCCAACTCCAGTTTCTCCAAAAGATCGGACGCGGATAACATAAGTCCCTGTTTCTACGATGCGAGTAAATAGTAGAGAATTGCTACTACCATCAGGGCCGTCATCATTTTCTGCTAAGGTTGAACCATCTGGTGCTAGCAGTGTGATAATGCTGTCAAAGCTTTCAGACGATAGGTCAACTGCTAAATTATCACCCTTCTCTAGTTTGACTGTATAATCACGGGCAAACCCACCTTGACCTGTGGGAATGTCTTTGTCTGAAAGGCTATCGGAAAATTCAGTACTGTTAGATAAAGGAATGGGACTATACAGCTTGTTTTGAGCGAAAGCTGCACTTGTACTTATACCTATTGCCAGCAACGTGGCAGGAATGACGATCGATTGCTTTAAACCGGCCGCAAAAGCTTTATTCATAAATTTCAAGCAATTTTTCCGCAAAAATAGGGTAGATTGGTCAACTCATACACTTTTGTGTCCAAGGTTGCCCATTAATTCTGGATTGATCCGTCTTTGACGGTAGTGGCTACTGCTACTAGTCCTAAGACTACAATTCCATACTCACGAAGTGTTTGCACAGCAGATCTGGCAGTAGCACCAGTAGTATAAATGTCGTCCACTAACAGCACTGGGACTTTTGGAGGACTATGGCGAAATTCTTGCCCGACAGCAAAAGCTGTCTTCAAGTTTTGTTCTCGCCCAGATACCGATAAACCAAATTGGGCTTCAGTTTCTCGTACTCTTGTTAACCCATTTAGTTTCAATTTTAATCCAGTTATTTCGCAGAAGCTTTGTGCTATCAATGCAGCTTGATTGTATTTACGTTGCTTTTGCTTGCTAGCGTGGAGTGGAATGGGAACTACCACAGTCTGGCTATCTCGCTTGGGTGAATTTGACAACCAAGATTCTCCTAAGTATTGACCCAAAGGACGAGCTATTTGGGGTTGATTTTCGTATTTCATCACCGCGATCGCTCTTTTGACTATACCCCCATACTCGCTCCAGCCAAACACTGGTAGTGGTTCTTGCCATAGAGAATTTGGGTTTTGACGTTGACATTTTTGCAGTTGTCTAGTGCAGTTGTCACAGATTTCTTGGGAAGTTGAGCGTTGACACAGTGGGCAATGGGATTGGAGAAAAAGATTAAGTAAGCTGGTGAAATTTTTAGTCCAAGTGTGCATTTAGAATTGTCCTTTGTCATTTGCTAATGCCCCATGCCCCATGCCCCATGCCCCATGCCCCATGCCCCATGCCCTATGCCCCATGCCCCATATCCAATGACTTAAAATAGACACGATCGCAGCGTTTTGTTTCTACTCCTGTTGCTGGTTTGTAGCCGTTGCTTTCATACAGCTTGACTGCTTCTACTAAAACGCTGGCTGTTTCAATCCAAATTTGCTCAAAACCACGTTCTGCGATCGCTGCTTCTAGCTGTTGTAACAAATATTTCCCCAATCCTAAACCCCTAATGCTCGGCAAAAGATACATTTTGCGGATTTCTACGGCTTTTTTACCCCGTTTGATGGGGTAGTATGCCCCAGTACCTACTAACTGGCTTTGGTGTTCAATTACCCAAAACTCTCCCCCAGTATTTAAATAAAATTCCTCTACTTGCAGCACATCTCGGTCAGCACCGTTTGGTTCCCAACCCAAACCGTATTCCGATAATACATAATTGATCACCTGGGCAGCTCTAGTGCGATCGCTTTGCACCCAATCACGAATTAAAAAGTCTTGATAATATTTTTTCATACCATTTGCTGGTCAAGTTTACACAGAAAGTTTTTCTGGCTCTATATCCCAATTTACTCAGCAAATAGCAATTCTTGCAGATTTTAGTTCTAGCGCTTCTAACTATCTAACTTGTGTGCATCTGGAGCGCTTGTGCTTGATAACTTTCATCGATAATGCTAAAGATTTCTCAAAAACCTCGCCACCCCTTGCCAAATTGCAGCTGACTTTCTATTACTCCCACCACCCCGACTCAAATCTGGCAAAGTGGGAAACGATGCAGATTTGGCATAAACTCCATTTCGCAAAACTTTTGCTAGGGCATGATTATTTTCTCGCAACCCTTCATAAAAAAAGAATACCTCACCTGGAATGCCCACTTGGCGATTGTATTCAATTGCTTGCACCAAATATTCTGGACTAATACAATAACTGCCAAGCTTCAGCAAAATTCCTGGCGCTAACTTAGACAAGGTTGTATCAGTAAACTGTTGAGTTACCAGTTGATCCACGATCGCCTGATAACTCCTAAAGTCACGACGGTAAATCTGTGGACTAATCATATCAACCCAGACTCCGCTTCAGCCATGTGGGTGAATCTTGCAGATATTCCTGAAAAGCCCAATCATAAATGTTAGGTGCGATCGCTACTAATAAATTAGGATTCACTGCTTTGACTTGCTCATAAAGATGCGCCCAGAAATCAGTGAGAATATCTGCACGCCATTGGTAGCCATTGCCTATCCTTGGGATTTTGTGGCGGGTTGCAATGGAATTGCTGGCGATAGCGTGTTAAAGTTACTCCATCGTAACCACCTTCACAGGGAAATGCTGGCAAGCGATCGTCCCCTTGGATACCATCAACATCATAATTTTTGACAACTTCTAACACTAAGTTCAATAAGAATTCCTGAACTTCTGGGTCGAGGGCATTCAACCACTCAAAGCCGTTTTTTTGTAGTAAATTACCATTGCGATCGCGCCCAGCCCATTGGGGTTTTTTCTGTAAAAGAATACCGCCATTTAAATTGTAGGAACTGGCAAAACCATATTCAAACCAAGGAATAACTTTCAAGCCAACTCGCCGCGCCTCTACCACGACTTCTTCTCAAGGGTCGCGTCCTACAGACATGGGGTCAATTTCAACCCCAAAAGTCTCTCGCATGGTTCGACTCGGATACAAAGTTACAGCCTGATTCCAAACCACAGGAAACACAACATTAAATCCTGTCTCAGCTAAAAAATCCATTGCCTTGGCAATGCCTTCCTTTAACCTGAGAACCTTACTATCAGTAGTAGTCAGCCAGATACCCCGCGTTTCGGTGATTGCCATTTTCAAAAACTAAAACTTTCAGCACTGCATCCTCTAAACATTGACTAGCCGACGATACCGCGCCTGCATTATTGTATAAATTCCATAGGCAACCAACCCTAGTGCCACAATACCCAAAAGCCATGCTCCATTTGGCTGTTGCGCTAGCGTCTGTAATGCTTCATCCAAACCCCCTGCGGTTGAGGCGTTCGATTGCCTTGCAGCTTCAATGAGAAACCAGCCGATAATACAAAATACTATACCCCGTGCCGCTAAACCAAATCTAGAAATCCTCATCAGCCATTTCGCCTCTGTGTTGCTTAACTCAGTTAAATTGAGTTCTTTACGAAACTTGCCACTGAAAGCTTGATAAAACTGATAGAAGCCTAGAGCAATTATCAAGACACCAACAGTTCCAACTAACCATTGACCAAAAGGTTGAGAAAGCAAACGTGCCGTCCAATCTTTTGTAGAATCACTGTTTTTGCCGTTGCTTGTGCCCATAACAATTTGCACAGCACTTAAAGCTAAACCTGCATAAATAAAGCCATTAATTGCGTAACCAATTCGCGCTGCCAAACCTTTGGCATCGTTGCCTTTATTTTCTGGGTCTTTGATTGCTTGTACAAAACGCCAAATTACATATCCAATCAAACCAATTGCAACCAAAATTAGCAAAAATTTACCAAATGGCTGGTTGACAATTATTTCCAGAGCGCCTTGGGTATCAGTTGTTTTTCCACCGGCACCAAAAGCCGCCTGTGCTGCCAGCAATCCAACAATACTATAAACTACTCCCTTAGAAACGTAGCCAAATCTTGCCAGTCGCTCAACCCACAATGAACGATGGTCTATTAACTGCTGTGTCATGCGAAGCTTGAGAAAAATTATATCTATCTTTTAGCAATCTCTATCCACAATTGACATCTATCTCAGGGTAAATTGTCTAACAAGTTTACTAAAATTTGCTCTGAACTACCGTCTTTCAATAGATGTTAGGCTACTCAAAATAATATTAAAGTAGTATTATTATGTAGTAGTTGATCGGGCTTAAATTTTATCGTAAATAAAAGGGTTTAAGACCCCTACCTCTACAGGTAGACTCAATTTCAGTCGGGGTTTGAATCCCCCGGAGTTGCTCCTCTTCTCTGTAAGACGCTACGCGAACGTCTGAAATTGTCTTGAATTTTGAATTTTGAATTTTGAATTTTGAATTGTTAATCGTTATGTCTGTCATAGAAGAATCTTGGAAACACGAATATATAACTACCAATGGAGTTAAATTACACTACGTCACTCAAGGTGAAGGAACCTTAATGTTGATGTTGCATGGGTTTCCGGAATTTTGGTATTCTTGGCGGCATCAAATACCAGAATTTGCCCAAGATTTTCAAGTTGTTGCCATTGACTTGCGTGGTTACAACGATAGTGATAAGCCAGCAGAGCAATCAGCTTATGTTATGGATGAGTTTATTAAAGATATTGAGGGAGTAATTAAAGGATTAGGATACGAAAAGTGTGTTTTAGTAGGACATGATTGGGGAGGAGCGATCGCTTGGAATTTTGCCTACGAGCATCCCGAAATGATAGACAAATTAATTATTCTTAACCTGCCTCATCCTGCAAAATTTTCCCAAGGCTTACGCACTCCCCAACAATTGCTACGTAGCTATTACATCTTTATTTTTCAACTGCCGTGGATACCAGAATTACTTTTACAATCTTCAAATTACCAAGCAATTGAAACAGCTTTTCAAGGCACAGCAGTTAATAAAAATGCTTTTACCCAAATGGATATCAATCGATATAAAGATGCTGCTGCAAAACCCGGTGCCCTCACAGCAATGTTGAACTATTACCGCAACATTTTTGGGCAGAGAATACTCAATCAAAATTGGGGAATTCTGGAAGTGCCGACGCTAATGATTTGGGGAGAAAATGATACTGCACTTGGTAAGGAACTAACCTATGACACCACAGCCTATGTCAGAAACTTGCAAATCAAGTACATCCCCAATTGTGGCCATTGGGTGCAACAAGAACAGCCAGAGTTGGTGAATCAGTACATTGCAGAATTTATCAGGACTTAGGCTAAATTCAAGACAGCTAATCATGGGAAAAACCCAAAATTAATAATTAAAAAGCAATATACCCTACTCCCGAATATCACTTACTTAACCAGGACTTAGATCCCCGACTTCTTGAAGAAGTCGGGGATCTAGACAGCAATTTGTAACAGATTAAACCAGAACATTAATTCTCAAGTATAAATACTTATTAATCCAGCCAAAGTCTGGCGAATACCGTCAGATTTTCAAAAGATTTAACACTAATTTAACGGCAGTCGATTTTCCCGGTTTATTCCAGTAAAATAGGCAAAAATTAGAATAAATCAGATTTTTTGTTTCTCCTTCATTTTTACTTCTTTATCACAATAAGCTTGTCAGGTCAATCTGTGACCCGAAGAAGTTTGGTGAGATAATAGAAGTGTGAGGTAAAGAACGGACGCAACTTGATAATCAAGGGGGAAAATTATGAAACTCCAGCTATTAGCGGCCACAGCCTTAGCAACTCCCCTATTTTTCATTAGCTCGGTGAGAGCTGAGAATCCGCAGGACTTACAAAAGCTGCTTTCGACTGGGGAATGTATCCAGTGTGATTTATCGGGAGCCAACCTTAGTGGCGCTCATTTAATTGGTGCTGACTTAAGAGGAGCCAAGCTTCAAGGAGCCAACCTTGCAGAGGCTAACCTTGAAGGTGCAGACTTAACTGGTGCGAACTTGGCAGGTGCTAACTTAACATCAGCTTATGTCACCAATGTCAATATGAAGCAAGCCAATCTCAACCGGGTAAATTTCACTCGCGCTACGATTCACGATTCTAATGTGTATAAAGCATCAATGAACGATCTCAATCTCACTGATGCTGAAATATTTAACACTGGAATCGGTATTGGTGGAGAAGATGCCGAGATTCCTGATTGGGACTAGGCGAAACTCAGCAGGCAGGTTCAAATAAACACAACATAGGTTTTAGTGGATTTTTAATTAAAAAACTTGTTGTTTGCAAGGAATTTCACTAAACCTGCACCAACAAAAATACTAAGAAAAATCAAACCCTCTACCTTGTATTTTTTTCATCCAAAGGTAGAGGGATTTTTTTATTACTAAAAGATTAACAATTAGTAATTATTGTTTAATAACTGTCTTAAATGTTTTAAATATCAGCCTTAACTGTCTTAACTGTCTTAACTGTCTGCTTAACTGTCTTAACTGTCTTGTAATTTTTCAATTTTCAATTTAAATATCTGCTTAACTTCTTTATTCCGTCTATTGCTTTTTTTCTATAACTGTGAAAAAGTTTGATTGTGCAAACAACGCAACAATAAGTATTCAAGATTATGTAGATATGCAATATGCAATCCTTTGAATTATAGGATGTTTATATGGCACAGCAAGGTCGATAAGTGTGGAGTGGTGGCGCAACATTTCTTCAAAATTGATTTGCACAAAAAATGCCAATTTAACACAACTTAAATCAAGACAATGACCTGAAACTGATAGGTTTAAATGAACAATGACTTCAAGCAACCAACCTTTTGAGTTGCCAAGTTTTTATGTACCTTGGCCAGCACGGCTAAACCCAAACCTGGAAGCAGCACGGGTACATTCTAAAGCTTGGGCTTATGAAATGGGGATTTTGGGCGGGGCAGAGGGATCGGAAGATTATGGGATTTGGGATGAGCGCAAGTTTGATGCCCATGACTATGCATTATTGTGTGCCTATACCCATCCAGATGCCGATGAACCTATGCTCAATCTGGTAACTGACTGGTATGTTTGGGTATTTTTCTTCGACGATCACTTCCTTGAGCTTTACAAGCGTACCCAAGATATGGCGGGGGCTAAGAAGTACCTCAATGGACTACCAGCGTTTATGCCTGTACAGCCCCAAGAAACACCGCCAGAACCCACCAATGCCGTAGAACGAGCTTTAGTAGACCTTTGGTCTCGCACCATCCCCAATGCTTCCCAAGACTGGGTAATCCGATTTACTGAGAGTACTATCAATCTTCTCAAAGAATCTCTCTGGGAACTAGCCAATATTAGCCAGAATCGAGTTGCTAACCCCGTTGAGTACATTGAGATGCGCCGTAAGGTGGGGGGAGCGCCTTGGTCAGCTAACTTGGTGGAACACGCGGTTGGGGCGGAAATTCCGGCTGCGATCGCCCGCACTCGACCCTTGCGCGTCCTCAAAGACACCTTTTCTGACGGGGTACATCTGCGAAATGACATCTTCTCCTACCAAAGAGAAGTAGAAGAAGAAGGAGAAAATGCTAACTGTATCCTGGTCTTAGAACGATTCCTCAATGTAGGTACCCAAGAGGCGGCCAACCATACTAACGACTTACTCACATCGCGGGTGCAACAGTTCGAGAACACCTTTGTTACTGAGCTTCCTTCCTTGTTTGAGGAATATGGTCTGACTCCTGATGAGCGTCTGAAAGTCGTCCTATATGCCAAAGGACTTCAGGATTGGCAGTCAGGGGGTCATGAGTGGCACATGCGATCGAGCCGCTACATGAACAAGACATCAGACAAATCTTCCATAGCAAGCTTGTTTTTAGGCGGCCCCACTGGACTAGGCACATCGGCAGCCCGTTTAAGAGCCTTGTACGATAGTTTGGGACTAAAACGCTTCCAAAGCTTTACCCATGTTCCCTATCAGGCTGTAGGGCCAGTAACCTTGCCTGAGTTTTATATGCCCTTCTCCACCAGTTTGAATCCCCATCTACAAGAGGCTCGACGGCATTCTAAAGAATGGGCGCGGCAAATGGGGATGCTGGACACACTGCCAGGGATGCCGAGCATTTACATCTGGGATGACCACAAATTCGATGTGGCAGACATAGCTTTATGCGGTGCTTATATTCATCCCAATGGTAAGAGTGACGAGTTGAATATAACGGCTTGTTGGCTAGTTTGGGGAATTTATGCTGATGACTACTTCCCGGCACTGTATGGTTATAGCCGCAACATGGCAGGGGCGAAAATGTTCAACGCTCGGTTATCCGCCTTTATGCCCCTCGATGGGAGTCCCCCTCCCGAAGCGACTAACCCAGTAGAACGTGGTTTAGGAGATATTTGGATGCGGACGGCCGGGCCAATGACAGCTAATGCTCGTCGTCTCTTTCGCCGTGCGATAGAGAGTATGACGGAAAGTTGGTTATGGGAACTCGCTAACCAAATCCAAAATCGGATTCCCGACCCGATAGACTATGTGGAAATGCGCCGTAAGACCTTTGGCTCCGATTTAACCATGAGCCTGTCTCGACTTTCCCAAGGAGACGAAATTCCACCAGAGATCTTCGCCACCCGAACCATGCAGGGAATTGATAATTCAGCCGCCGACTTCGCCTGTTTGACGAACGATATTTTCTCTTATCAGAAAGAAATCGAATTTGAGGGCGAGATTAACAACGGTGTGCTGGTGGTTCAGAATTTCTTGAACTGCGATATCCCCCATGCTGTCGCAGTTGTTAACGACCTGATGACCTCCCGCGCCCTTGAGTTTCAACATATTGTTGCTACTGAAATTCCTGTCTTGTGCGATGATTTCGACCTGGATACAAATGCCCGAAAGAAGCTGTACGGATACATCAAGAAACTAGAGCAGTGGATGTGTGGGGTACTCAAATGGCATAGGGCGGTAGACCGCTATAAGGAATTTGAATTGCGGAATAACTCAAACGAAAAACGGTTACTCCAACAGTCCACAGGGTCAAGCACTGTCGCCAGCCAAAGTACACCAAGTGTCGCTCAGCAAACAACTCAAACCAATGTTCAGCCAGTAGTGCAGAACTTACCCAGCGGCCCGACAGGGTTAGGGACTTCAGGTATCAAAATCGGCTCGTTGTTAAGAACAAAAGATTAGCTCAATCTGAGTCGGTTGTCAGGTGAAACTTGATTTTTTTCTAGTAACTAAAGAGTAGAGGATTGAATTGTGACTTATTCTAGCGATCGCAATATCGATGCAGAAAATCAGCAGCCCCACTTAACCTTGAGTACAGCGGCGGCGCGTAATTTGGCGACAACGGCCAAATCTGCACCGCAGACCCAGGAAATTACATCCCGATGGTTATTAAAGTTGTTGCCTTTTGTACAAACCAAAGGTGGCACTTTTCGAGTCAACCGTCGGTTGAGTTATACCGTAGGTGATGGGCGAGTCAGTTTCACCAATACTGGAGCAGCAGTGCAGGTAATTCCCCAAGAACTAACTGAATTGCCCTTACTGCGCGGATTTGGCGAAGTTGATGTCTTGACCGGCTTAGCAAACCAGTTTCAGCAGCAAGAGTACGCCCCAGACGATGTAATCGTTGAGATTGGTCAGCCCGCCGATCGCATCATTCTAATTGCTCGTGGTAAGGTGAACAAAATTGGTGTTGGCAAGTATGGCGAGCAAATCGTCTACGATGTCCTCGCCGATGGCGACCACTTCGGCGATGAAACTGTGGCCGAGTCCGAGGACACCTGGCAATACACCCTCAAAGCAATTACCAGAACCATAGTTTTGTCGTTGCCCCAACAAGCATTTGAGACGCTCGTCGGCCAGTCCGAGGCACTGCGAACTCATGTCGAACAGTTCCGCACTCGCTTAAGCCAGCCACAGACTCCCGAAGGTGAAGCCGCCATTCAACTAGCAGCCAATCATCCCCAAGAGACTCCCTTGGCAGGAACCTTCGCCGATTACGAACTTGCACCCCGCGAATACGAGTTGAGCATCGCCCAAACGGTGTTACGAATCAGTACTCGCGTTGCGGATCTGTACAACGAACCGTACAACCAGACCGAAGAACAACTGCGACTAACTATCGAGTCATTACGGGAACGTCAGGAATACGAGTTACTCAACAACCGCGAATTTGGATTGCTGCACAACGCCGACTTGAAGCAGCGCATCTATAGCCGTACTGGCGCACCCACACCCGACGACCTCGACGAACTATTGAGCACAGTATGGAAGGAGCCATCATTCTTCCTAGCTCACCCCCGCACTATTGCAGCCATAGGCCGGGAAGCGAACCGCCAAGGCGTTTATCCACAAAGCGTAGATTTCAACGGCAATCAAGTTACAGCTTGGCGCGGCGTACCGATCTTTCCTTCCAGTAAGATTCCCATCACCAATAACCGTACCAGTTCTGTGCTTTTGCTCCGCACAGGTTTGGAAAAACAAGGTGTCATCGGCTTACATCAAACTGGTATCCCCGATGAATATCAACCAAGTTTGTCTGTGCGCTTCATGGGTATCGATGAAAAGGCGATTATTTCTTACTTAGTTACCGCCTATTACTCCGCAGCCGTCCTGATTCCTGACGCGCTGGGTATCCTCGAAGATGTGGAAATCGGACGTTAAGTGATTGAATTTTAGATTTTGGATACTTCGACTTCGCTCAGTACAAGTTTTGGATTTTGGATTGAAAAATTCAAAATTCAAAATTTCAACACGTCCGTCATTTATACTCGCTCTCCAACAAGCAAGCTACGTGGAACAAATCTAAAATCCAAAATCGCTCGACTGAGCGTAGCCGAAGTCTAAAATCCAAAATTGTTAACTAGAGGATGAGGTAATGACGGATTTTATTGAATCGAACAGTTCAGTTGAGAGCGGACAACCTCAACTGAGTTTGAGTAAAGACGCAGCACGTAATTTATCAAAAACAACTAAATCTGCACCGCAGACGCAGGAAATTACGCCGCGATGGTTGTTGAAGATGTTGCCGTGGGTGCAAACCAAAGCTGGCACTTATCGGTTGAATCGGCGGTTGACCTATACTGTGGGTGATGGGCGGATTAGTTTCACTAATACCGGAGCCGAAGTACAGGTAATTCCAGAGAAACTGACTGAGTTACCATTGCTGCGAGGGTTTAACGACGTTGGTGTATTGACTGCACTGGCAGGTCGGTTTGTTCAGCGCGAGTTCGCACCTGGTGAGATTATAGTGCAGGCAGGTCAGCTAGCTAATGAATTTGTGGCGATCGCGCATGGTAAAGTTAACAAGATTGGTATTGCCAAGTATGACGAGCAGCCTTTCTTGGATGTGCTGGCTGACGGTGATTATTTTGGCGAACAGGTATTAGTGGAGCCAGAAACCAGCAATTGGAAGTTTACAATCACAGCTGTCACCCAATGCACGGTACTGACGCTACCACAACAAGCATTTCGGGAACTGCTCAATCAGTCTCAGGCGTTGCAGTTTCAAGTTGAGCAGTTTCGCGCTCGTGCTGAAAAACCACAAAATAAGTACGGAGAGGCTTTAATTGACTTATCCTGCGCTCATCCTACGGAGACGACGTTACCAACAACATTTGTTGATTACGAACTCTCACCCCGCGAATATCAATTGAGCATTGCTCAGACTGTGTTAAGGGTAAGTACTCGCGTTGCGGATCTGTACAACGAACCGTATAACCAAACAGAAGAACAACTGCGGCTGACTATCGAGGCATTGCGGGAACGTCAAGAATACGAGTTGATCAACAACCGCGAATTTGGGTTGCTGCACAATGCTGACTTCAAACAGCGCATTTATAGCCGCACTGGCCCCCCCACTCCCGATGACCTTGACGAACTGGTTACGCGCCGGCGCAAGTCGAAGTTATTCTTGGCTCATCCGCGTACTATTGCAGCTTTCGGTCGAGAGTGCAACCGTCGGGGCATTTATCCACCAACCATTGATCTTGATGGGAGTAAGATAATTACGTGGCGCAATGTACCGATTTTTCCCTGTAACAAAATTCCGATTACTAAGAACCAAACTAGTTCTATCTTGATACTCCGTACTGGTGAAGATGACCAAGGCGTGATTGGTTTACACCAAACTGGTATCCCCGATGAATACCAACCCGGTCTGTCTGTCAGATTCATGGGCATCAATGAAAAGGCGATCGTCTCCTACCTCGTCACTGCTTACTACTCTGCTGCGGTTCTTATCCCCGATGCACTCGGCATCCTCGAAGATGTCGAAATCGGCCGCTGAGGAAACAAGGATGCCTCACCCTATCGATAAATGAGGGTATTGCCAATTTCTGACAATACCCTCAGATAAACAAGCTAATTTTTGGTAAGGCTCGTTACTGAAATTGCATCTTTGCTTGCCCGCGTCTTTATAGCGAGTTGAACTATGCAATGTAGCATACAAGTTTAAGTTAATGCCTGAGCAGCAGCCGAAAGTAACTCATTTGCTGACTGCTTCAATAATTCGGCTTTATCGGTCTGTTCCCAAGGTAAGTCTAAATCACTCCGTCCAAAGTGACCGTAAGCCGCGACGTCCTGATAAAAACGTCCGCCTCGTTCACTTGGCAAGTTGCGTAACTTGAAGGTATGGATAATCCCTGCTGGACGCAATTCAAAGTGCTGCTTGATTAATTCCAGCAAGGTTTCTTCATCTACTTTGCCAGTGCCAAAGGTATCTACTAAGATACTAGTTGGTCGGGCTACACCAATAGCATAAGAAAGTTGGATTTCAACTTTTTCTGCCAACCCAGCAGCAACAATATTCTTTGCCACATAGCGAGCAGCATAAGCCGCAGAACGGTCTACCTTGGTGGGGTCTTTGCCAGAGAAAGCACCGCCGCCATGTCGTGAATATCCACCGTAGGTATCAACGATTATTTTCCGTCCTGTTAGACCAGAGTCTCCTTGGGGACCACCGACAACAAATTTACCTGTGGGATTGACTAAAAAGCGTGTTTCTTCATTTGGCTTCACATCAATGTCGCCAAAAACGGGTTCAACGACAGCTGACCATAGGTCTTGTTTAATTTTGGCTTGTACTGCTGCTTCATCTGTGATTTCCCCAATATTGGCTGTATGCTGGGTGGAAATCAAGATGGTATCAATCCCTACAGCACGTCCATTTTCGTAAACTACAGTTACCTGGGTTTTGCCGTCGGGACGCAAGTATGGCAATTCACCTGTTTTGCGAACTGCTGCCAATCGGCGAGCAATGCGGTGAGCCAGACTGATGGGCAAGGGCATCAATTCTGGTGTTTCGTTGCTGGCAAAACCGAACATTATACCTTGGTCGCCAGCGCCAATTGTGTCGAATTGTTCGTCACTATCTTGCTGGCGGGTTTCTTGGGCGGTATTAACGCCTTGGGCAATATCAGGTGATTGTTCGTCTAAAGCTAGCAAAACGCTGGTGCTGTTGGCAGAAAAGCCGTTATCGGCATTTGTATAGCCGATTTCGGCAATTTTCTTGCGGGCGAGATTGACAAAATTTACATTTGCTTTGGTGGTAATTTCACCTGTGATTAGCACCAAGCCTGTATTAACTACTACTTCAGCAGCAACCCGGCTGCTGGGGTCTTGTGTCAGTAGGGCATCAAGGATGGTATCAGAAATCTGATCGCAGATTTTATCTGGATGACCTTCAGTGACTGACTCGGAGGTAAATAAATATCGACGAGACAAAGGTAGTTCCTCCTTGTTTGAGTATTTTCGCTAACTAAATGTGGGTATTTAGTCCAGCTACCTAATTTATGAAATCATAACAATATTTATACTGGAGTCGTTAGTGTCTTTTGAAGATCGATCAAAACTACTAATTGCAACTAAGGAAGATAAAATTTAGGCTAATTATTTTTAGAGAAAATGTTTTGAAGAATACAAAAAAAGCGGGGCATTCCGAAAAGTGCCCCTGCAAGCTTTGACACAAACACTGCTGCTTTAAACCTGAACTGCTAACTTTGCTTCCGTAGCTGTCAACCGTTCATAGGCAGCACGCATTTTTAAACCTGTAAGCACTTGGAAAAAACCTGTTCCATTATTGGAACCAGGGTATTCACGGTGCTGGAGTAACAAGTGAGTCAACTCACCTTGATATTTGGTTGATGTATTGCTGAGATGGGTTTCGATGTAAATGACTTCTTCTAGGTTGTCAAATTGACCATCCACTTCTAATACTGAGACGTAGCGACCATAGTAGACATCTGAACCGTAGTACAGTTGCATACCAGGGTAGGAACAGGTCAGTTTACGTCCGCAGGGAGTCCAATTAATTGTCGATCCTTCATCAAATAGGTAGGTTGGGTCAAAACCTTCTTTACCTTCCCTTTGGAGCATACGTACTCGTAGGACTCGACGCTCAGTATCGTTTTTGATCAAGTTTGTGGGTAATACTTGAAGAACTACATCGGCAAATTCTCTTTGTGGTTCGATAAACTTTTCAAAGTCAGGTTTACGGGAATTGATTTGTGCTAAGACATCCTCGTAGCGATGACCGCGTTCTGCCATGTCTCGCTGGATTTTCCAGGCAATTTTGACTTCATCGCTAATGTCGAAATATACGCTGAAGTCGATTAGCGATCGCACCCGTTCATCATATAAAGGATGCAGCCCCTCAACCACTATAATATGATTTGGCTCTACCCGTTCTGGCGGATCGATCAAGCCGGTTTCGTGGTTATAAATCGGCTTATCAATCGCTTGACCGTTTTTGAGCGCTTTAATTTGCTCATACATGAGGTCAAAATTGTTCGCCCTGGGGTCTAGTGCTGTTATCCCTGTTTCTTTGCGCTGTTTGCGATCCAAGGAGTGATAGTCATCCAAGCAGATGACTGTCATTAAGTCTTCACCAAATAAATCTATCAAACGACGCAAAAACGTAGATTTACCGCAACCAGAGTCTCCGGCTACTCCAATCAGTACCACGCGTTCCGGCTTACTTGTCATAAATCTCCTCTAAATACTAAAGTTGTGTCAATATTTTTTCACACAGCAGATTTTGAAGCCAGGAGTTTACCGCTTTGGTTTGTCCTGCGTTCTTGCTACCCAGCACTGCTATAAGACATCAATAAGTAAACAACAAACTCAAAACTCATAAGTTGCTACTCATCAGACTAGCCTGAATCTTAAGTGCCGGTAAGTATTTAATCCTAGTGGTATATTTGATTTTAACAGAAGGGGGTATCCCATACAAGATTTGATATCAACAAGAATTAGTCTGGTTCACTAATCATTTTGATGATTAAGTTGTTAATTTTCAAAGGGGATCGATAATACCCGTAAGCCTTGCACTGCTATGTTCTCTGCTAGTTATGACTCTGGTGCGATGGAGTTGTAATGGTATAATTAACTGCTTTAGCAAACTTTTTGAGGTTCGTAAATTCGATCGCTGTTGAACGCTCAAGATATTTAAGACTAAAATCTATCCAACGAATGACTCCCTAAGTTGCATTAGTAAAATTCTTGGGTGTAAATTTAATTAGCAGTAATTCTATTCAGGTTTAGACCTGAATAGAATTACAAACTGTAATACCAAGTTCTTGATGGAGGTTGACAGATTTTTCACATCAAGTGAAACTGATTATAGTTGCTTAAATCACGGTTCTCTCTGTCGTTATGTTCCTAGCTCAAGTTGTACTAGTCATGTAGTTAGACATGAGCAAGTAATAAATATAGCTAAGAATATTTCCTGAGAGTAGTAGATTTCGCCAAGTAAGACCAAGGATAAAATGCTTTCAAGTGCATCGATTGATACGCCTTGTGCTGCGCTGTGCAGCATTATGTATTTTTAGACAAAAGTTAGCAAAAAATATCGGTGGTAGTTCACGAAGAAAAGATTAAATTGATTCATTATTAACATTCTCCAAAAGACTTATCCTTTACCTTAGAAGGTGAACAGGTGTGTTTTTTACTATGCCTGCATGTCTTCGGTGAGTGTACTTAGCAAGGCATCGATTAATGATGCCGTTTTTCCAGAAGGCCAGTTTTGTGAAACGAAAATCCGGTAAACTAAAGCTGGCATTGGATGGGAATAGTTTTTTTTTGAAAAACGGTTAAGTAAATATCGGAGTGGTAGAACGAATGTACAATCAAGGTGCTGTTGAGGGTGCTGCCAACACACAATTAGGTAGCCGCGTCTTCCTCTATGAAGTTGTAGGTCTGCGTCAGAGTGAAGAAACTAATCAAACGAACTACCCGATTCGTAAAAGTGGCAGTGTGTTCATCAGAGTGCCTTACAACCGCATGAATCAAGAAATGCGACGTATCACTCGTCTAGGCGGCACTATTGTTAGCATCCAGCCCGTAGATGCTTTAGGGCAAGTTAATGGTAAAGCCACACCTGTGAATAGTAACACTGAAGTCAAAGCTGAAGAACAGCTCAAGAACAAGGACAAGAAAGGCAACACCATGACTCAAGCGAAAGCCAAAAAAGACCACGGTGACGTTCCTGTTAACACTTACCGTCCCAATGCTCCGTTTATTGGCAAGGTAATATCTAATGAGCCGTTAGTTAAAGAAGGCGGAATTGGTATTGTTCAGCATATCAAGTTTGACCTGTCTGGTAGTAATTTGAAGTACATAGAAGGTCAAAGTATTGGCATTATTCCACCAGGATTGGACAAGAACGGTAAGCCGGAAAAACTCAGACTCTATTCCATCGCCTCAACTCGTCATGGCGATGATGTAGATGATAAGACCATATCACTGTGTGTCCGCCAGTTGGAATACAAGCACCCAGAAACTGGCGAAACAGTCTACGGTGTTTGCTCTACCCACTTGTGTTTCCTCAAACCTGGGGAAGATGTGAAAATCACAGGGCCTGTGGGTAAGGAAATGTTATTACCCGATGACCCCGAAGCCAACGTGATCATGATGGCAACCGGAACAGGTATTGCACCAATGCGGGCTTACCTGTGGCGTCAGTTTAAAGATGCAGAAAGAGCAGCTAATCCAGAATACCAATTTAAGGGATTTTCTTGGTTAATATTTGGCGTGCCAACAACTCCAAACCTCTTATATAAGGAAGAACTGGAAGAAATTCAACAAAAATATCCTGATAACTTCCGCCTGACTGCTGCCATCAGCCGCGAACAGAAAAATCCCCAAGGCGGTAGAATGTATATCCAAGACCGTGTAGCGGAACACGCAGATGAATTGTGGCAATTGATTAAAAATGAAAAAACCCACACCTACATCTGCGGTTTGCGAGGTATGGAAGAAGGTATTGATGCAGCCTTAACAGCTGCTGCTAGTAAGGAAGGTGTCACCTGGAGTGATTACCAGAAGCAACTCAAGAAAGCCGGCCGCTGGCACGTAGAAACTTACTAAGTTAGTCATTAGTCATTGGTCATTAATAACTGACAACGGACAAATGACAAACGAAGAAGGATAATCAGTAGGTAGGGCATTAATGCTCTACCTACAATTGTTGTTGGTGAAATTGGGTGCAAAAGTTGTGGGTGTGAAACTAGGAATACTGGGATTAGGAACCGTAGGAACGGGTACAGTACAGTTGTTGCAAGATAAAACTGGGCGTCACCCGTTGTTACAAGAGATAGAAATATATCGGGTGGGAGTAAGATCGCTCGATAAACCCCGTGCAGTAGAATTGCCTACGGAAGTAGTAACTACAGATTTAGAAGCCATTGTCAACGACCCAGCAGTAGATATAATTGTCGAAGTCATGGGGGGACTAGAACCAGCGCGATCGCTAATCCTCAAAGCATTAAGTAATGGTAAGCACGTAGTCACCGCGAATAAAGCCGCCATCGCCCGTTTTGGAGCAGAAATTTTCACAACTGCCAATCAAGCGGGCGTATACGTCATGTTAGAAGCCGCTGTGGGTGGTGGAATTCCAGTAATTCAACCCCTGAAACAGTCCTTAAGTGTTAACCGTATTAATGCTGTAACTGGTATCGTTAACGGTACAACTAACTACATCCTGTCACGGATGCAAACAGAAGGCAGCAACTTCAACGATGTTTTAGCTGATGCCCAACACTTGGGTTATGCTGAAGCTGACCCCACAGCCGATGTTGATGGCTTAGACGCAGCAGATAAAATTGCCATCTTGGCATCATTAGGTTTTGGTGGACGTATTCACCTCAAAGATGTGTATACCGAGGGGATTCGGCAAGTCAGCAAAACAGATATTGCCTACGCCGAAAAATTGGGATTTGTGATTAAATTGTTAGCGATCGCCAAAAGAATCACTCCCTCATCTCCCTCATCTCCCTCATCTCCTCTTTCAGTGAGAGTTCATCCGACTTTAGTACCGAAAGCTCATCCTTTGGCTAGCATCAATGGCGTTTACAACGCCATTCTTGTGGAAGGAGAACCCATCGGGCAAGTAATGTTTTTCGGCCCTGGTGCTGGTGCTGGTGCAACTGCCAGTGCTGTAACCTCGGATATATTGAATTTAACTGCTAGTTTAAAATCGCAAAGAGTCAGCACTGACGAATTACATCAATCCGAAATAGGTTCGCTCAATCCATTAT
Organism: Nostoc sp. CreGUA01; assembly: GCA_034531095.2. Lineage (GTDB taxonomy): Bacteria > Cyanobacteriota > Cyanobacteriia > Cyanobacteriales > Nostocaceae > Nostoc. The sequence continues at coordinate 34,603 of JAVRBV020000029.1, forward strand.
TAGCTTGCGGACATGACGAATACAGCGAAATTGCACCGATGACAGAATTGATAACTCGGTTTTATACCCGTTTCCTCACCAATGACCAGCCTGGAGTTATCGGAAAATTGGGTACTTGCTTTGGTAACTACGGGGTTAGCTTAGAGTCAATTGTGCAAACTGGCTTTCAAGGAGAACTAGCAGAGATTGTAGTTGTTACCCATGATGTGCGGGAAGGCAACTTTCGGCAAGCTTTAGCAGAAATTGAGAGTCTGGAAGCGATAGAAAGCATTCCCAGCTTACTGCGCGTACTTTGAGATTACATGAATAGCGAGCGATCGGCATTGAACCACAAACCTAGCTGTCAAGCAAGTCTTGGCAGCCTTAACTTCATTGCAAGCTAAACTAAAAACAACCCTTACTCCTGCTCTCGGTGATACAAACTCCTAAATTTCTTTATGAAGATTATTAATTTTGAATTTTGAATTTTGAATTTTGAATTCGGAGCGAAGCGACGTGACCTCTGCAACCGACCTATCTACAGACCTGACTCCTTTTCCCGACCATACGCAGCTACCAGAGTCTAATGGCGCATTTGTGTTCGCGGAGCGTGCCGGAGGCAAAAATTGGCAAGAGCATCCCCAAAGCATTTTACTTACTGACTCTATTACACCTGTCCTCAAACAATTACATCCTGATGGTCAATATTGTATCGGTCAGGACTTAGGTATTTACTGGCGGTTGACAGACCCGCCAGAAAAAGGAGCAGAAGCACCAGATTGGTTTTATGTACCAAATGTACCGCCGTTGCTCGATGGACAAACGCGGAGGTCTTATGTACTGTGGCGAGAATTTATTGCCCCATTAATTGCTTTAGAATTTGTTTCTGGTGATGGTAGTGAAGAACGAGACAAAACTCCTTGGAAGGGCAAATTTTGGATTTATGAGCAAGTAATTCATCCGGCTTTTTATGGCATTTATGAAGTCAATAAAGCCAGTTTGGAAATGTATGAATTAATTGGCGGACAGTATCAGTTATTAACAGCAAATGAACGGGGAAATTATCCGATTACGCGCTTGGGAGTTGAATTAGGTATTTGGCAAGGAGTTTATCAAAACGCCGAATTGCCCTGGTTGCGCTGGTGGGATTTGCAAGGTAATTTGTTATTAACTGGTGATGAAAGAGCCGATCGCTTAACTGCACAATTGCGATCGCTCGGCATTGAACCAGAAGTTTAAGCCTATTAAAAAAGTCCTCTAAGAAGAAGACTCACAGAAGAACTATCGACGAGGCTAGCGAAAAAATTAGTCTGCTAGCAAGTCCATAACTTGCTCTAGCAGCAGTTTAGCTTTGTACAGGTTAAGCAGTTTCTCTTGCTCCCAGCGACTAGGTGCGCTCAAATGTTTCCCTTCTAAGCTTGCCTTGATTAATGCTGCTTGTTCGGCGGTCGGAGAATTCATCTCATCTAGTGCCGCGCCGATGCACTGAAAGCTACCAAACGATAATCTTCGTAATCCTTTCCCTTCTTGTAGCTGGTTAAGTGCGATCGCTCCAAATGCCATCAACGATGTGATATAGCTTACCTTCTGCACTGATTTCCCAGTAGGTCGTAATCCATAACGATCGCACAGCAAGCGTAATTCAGCAATGGTTTTGATTTCGAGTTCTGAACGTGTAAACATAGAATTACCATTTTCAAAAGTGGTATCGGTAGGTAACAAGTTTTCCAGGCTTACGTGCCTACCGATTTAAAACTCTATTGTTTTGCACGCATAAGTATCAAGCGTTATTTACATCTCTCGACAATGCCTAACCCCAAGGGTAATCCACAAAATTTTGAGCCTATTAAAACTGACAGAGAAGAACCGTTGATAGCAAATCTCAGCTTTCGGGTATCAGAACGGATGAAGGAAGAGGTGAAAGCACAAGAAGACCCTGCACAATTCTGTAGAGATGCTATCCAAGAGAAGCTAGATAAAGAGAAGTAGTCCAACCCACTTGCATTATTACCTGAAATAATATCAGCAACAAGAAAACTAAGTACAACGTTTCATTGATTCGTAGCAAATTCTCTGCCTACCTTTGCGTTTAAATTTCAAGCCTAGTTTTACACAAACAGCACCATGTCTCAGCTAAACTAATTTCAAATCTCGAATCAAAACAGCGAAAAAGCGATCGCAAAGATTATGGCTAGAATCTTAGTTGAAGATTTAGACCCGATTATTCTAGAAAAGCTAGAGCCTACACCCTAAAAGCTTTATAAAACCCTGAATTTGAGAGAAAATTTAAGAATCGTAATTAGAGTAAATTTAAATGCACGTTATTAGTCGCAGAATTCTAAGAGAATTTTGTGAGGCACATGCAGATGCAAGGGAAGCACTTTATGATTGGTATAGGATAGCAACTAAAGCTGAATGGAAAAATCTGCTTGAAGTTCAGGCTATTTATTCAAAAGCAGAAGCAGTTGGTAACTTCACCGTGTTTAATATTAAAGGAAACAATTACCGTTTGATTGCCGATATTGTTTACGAAACTCAAAGAATCTATATTAAATATGTCCTGACTCACGCCGAATATGATAAGGATAAATGGAAAAATGACCCGTACTTTTAATCCAGAATCTTATGGTAAATTGCTAGCCGAGTATCAGCCAAAAATTATTACCACAGATGCAGAAAACGAACAAGCGATCGCACTCGCATTAACCTTAGAACATCGTCCCAATCGTACACCAGAAGAAGAAATGCTGTTGCAACTGTTGGTGACTTTAATTGAGCAGTTTGAAGAAACCCATTACCCAATTCTGCAAGGTACACCCAATTCGATGTTATTACATCTAATGGACGCACGTGATACTACAACCGAAGCATTAGCTGAGGTAATTGGTTCATTGGAAATTGCCGAGCAAATTGTTAATGGTCGCACCATTAGTAAAACTCAAGCAGAAGCGTTGGCGGATTATTTTAATGTAGATATCAGTTTATTTACTTAGCTTATCTTCCATAACAAAGCTTTCATAGTACTGGCGTGACTTGACTTTTGTGGGATGGGCGGGGTGAACGAAATTTTGTGTGGGATTTCTAGCTAAGTATCCAAAAAATTACCCTCCACACTCCCCACACTCCCCACACTCCCCACACCTCCCACACCTCCCACACCTGCTGCTTACCCCACAATTAATTTTGGAATTGCAACATTTTAGGCTTGCCACACCACTAGTATCTCATTAAAATTTGCTTAAATAATTCATTAAGTGTTTTTTCGTAAGTACCAGTCGCTTATACTCTTATAAACTGCAATAGGTTGGCGATCGATGGCAGAAGACTCAAAAGACCAGAACGCAGCCATAACGCCGGAAAGTGTCAAGCAACTCATTAAGTCCAAGCTGATTAGTTTCGGTATTTCTGGGACTTTGTTTGGGCTTGGAATTCATTTTGCCCGCAACTCGCAATGGAAAAAAGCCGGGTTGTGTATAGTAGCGGCTGGTATTGTCTGGTTTGGTAAAAAGCTCATTCCACGTATTGAGGAACGCACAGAGAAACTACTAGACTGGATATTTGATAATGTTGATAAAATAGCTTTGCATTTATGGGCAAAGTTTGTTGATAGGTGGGAAAAGCAAACTTCGCCTTTTCAACACAAATATAAGCAACAATTAAAAGATGACTGCACCGAGTATGAAAATCGGGGCATAAATAAGGGAGGATTTAAGTTAGAAGATGTTTTTGTTCCACTCAAAATGGAACCAAAAGCTGTGGAAAAGATGTCTCAGGATATGTTGAAAGCGCAGCCAGACGATAAAGAAATTTCTCAAAATCCATTCAACCCATTAGAGCAGCAGAAAATTGGTGATTTGTTATTTAAAATGGCAAATAGCCCATGTAAACGACTTGCTATTTTAGGTGCGCCTGGTTCTGGAAAATCAACTCTCCTCAGATACATTACTTTGAGGTATGCTACAAGCCAACAAAGTAAATTACATAGTAAAGCTCCTAAATTAATTCCAGTTTTACTAATCCTGCGGGAAGTGTACTCACATATCATTCAAGAACCACAGCCAACATTAGCAGAGGTAATTGAGAAGACAAAGATAGTCGAAAAGCTCTCACCCATCAAAGGTTGGTTTGCCGAACAACTCCAGCAAGACAAGTGTTTGGTGATGCTGGATGGACTCGATGAAATTTCTGATGATACCGAACGACAGACAGTCAGTAGATGGGTTGATAGCCAAATTCAGCAATACCGCAATACTCTATATATTCTCACTTCACGCCCTGAAGGTTATAAAAAAGCACGATTGCAAGAAAACATCTTAGAGTTAGAGGTACAGCCATTTAACAAAGATGAACGCTATAGGTTTCTGGAAAATTGGTATCGAAGTTACACACAAGACAATACTAGTAAATCAAATTTAAAAGACATTAAGAAGAAAGCAACTGAAGCAGCAAAGAGGCTGATAGAAGAAATCGATAAATCTCCATCTTTAAAAGTGATGGCACGAAATCCCCTGCTGCTAAATATGATTGCTATTAGCTATCAGGCAAATGGGATTTTGTCTACAAGTAAAGTAGATTTGTATGCAGAAATATTTAAAGTATTATTGGAAAAACGTCAACAAGCAAAACAAATACCGATAATTCTTTATGCTAAAGATAAACAGATAGTTCTGCGTTCTTTGGCACTGAAATTAATGCAAGAAAATACCCAAGCTTTTACATTAGACACATATTTAAATAATGATGAAATATTCAAAGCTCAAATAATTATTCAAGAAAAGTTAGATACATTGACACGGGCAGCACAACCGATTTCTCCAGAAGAATTCATCACTAAAGACAATCTGGGGGTGCGAGAGATATTAAGTCAAAGACAACAAGAAGGAATTTATGAATTTGCTCACAAAACTTTTCAGGAATATTTAGCAGCACTTGAAATCAAAGAAACTCAACAGGAAGATATATTAATACAGGCATTATCTGATGAGAAAAAGCTGGCTTGGTGGCGAGAAACAATTCGTTTTTATGTTGCCCAAACAGATGCAACTAACTTAATTGAATATGCCCTAAATCATACAACAATAGCAGTGCTTACCCTGGTATATCAGTGCTGGAGAGAGGAAAAACCACAAATACATCCAAGGGTACAAACAAAGCTGAAAGAAAGGTTTGAGCATGGTCTAGAATCTGATAAACTAGACGAATTTACTCTAGCCGCAGAAGTCAAGCTTGCCGCCCGTCTGAGTCGATTAAATTATGATTTACTAATAAATGAAAGTAATTCTAAAAATTATGAAAAAATTGATGATAGCTATATAACTTGTGCAGAATATCAGCTATTTTTAAATGAAACAAGTACGCCAAGTACCTTAGATAATAAAAGGCAAGCTTTAGCAGATGTAACTAATATTAGTTTTTGGGATGCTAATAGTTTTTGTGCTTGGTTAAGTTTAAGAAGTCGCCAAGAATTAGCTGAACTAGGAATCTGTTACAGACAAGCAGATGAAAACAATACTGATGGTAAAATTAAACTTCTGCGGTTTCAAGTACCTACTCGTTATGCACAACTCGCCTATTACTTAGCAGCTCTTAAGTGGAAAGAGGCTGATGAGGAAACATTAAAAGTGATGCTGGAAGTTGCAGGACGGGACAAACAAGGCTATTTAACACCAGATGACATTCGTAAATTTCCCTGTGAAGACTTGAGAATTATTGACCAACTGTGGGTTAATTACAGCAATGGACATTTTGGGTTTAGTGTTCAGAAAAAAATATATCTCGAAGAAGGTGGACTCTTAGAAGGAAGTCGAACAAGTTCACCATTCAAGAAAGTTCTTGCCCCATTCAAAACGATATATGCACGTTTTGGTGGTAGAGTTAGGGATGATGATGACGAACAATACCAAGCTTATTGTCGCTTTGGCGATCGCGTGGAGTGGAGAGTGAAAGAAGGGTGGATTGGATTGATAGAAGTAAAATATAGTACCTTTGCCGAGAGGGGACACTTACCAGTGACTAGGGAGCACTTGGACTTGTGGAAGCACTTACAGAGGATGGTATCGACTAGGCACGAATGTGTAACGAATCTCTTCTCTCGCGTCGAGACTTGTAAACTGTAACATTTAAAGCTTTCAGAAGTTTGTAAACATTTATCACAGCCTCCTTTCCTACACAATAATCAACATTTCATAAATCCGATACCTGGCACTGTCGGCTGATAGCGATTTGCGTGAATAAATTTTTCCGCTACCTCATGCACCTCAGTAGATTCCGTCACCCTCTGCTTATCCCAAGGTAAACTCATCTGCCCAGGCGACGACTTTTTAGCCTTCCCACTCTTAATCATCGAAGGCAAAAAGCGACTTCCCCAAAAATTTCGCTTTTCCGGTTTTGCTTTTGGCTTATATTTCTGACAAAATCTGCGATACCTGGCCGCGCACTCTTCCAAAGTTCGCCCCAATTGTAAAAATGCTGGAAATTAAGATAACAGACGCGATGAATCGCCGTCTCTACAAGAATTATTCTTTTGTAGAGACGGCGATTTATCGCGTCTTTGAGATCTATAATTTTCATGAAAAGTTTCCAGTTTACTGAAGTGTATAAAAACGAAGAGAAGCCCTAGCTAATACAGGAATATAAGCAGTAGACTTTATAAAAGAAAGCCACATGAAGTCATTGCTATGACAACCAAACAAGCCATTTTTGAGGCAATTGAACAATTGCCAGAGCAGCACCTCGAAGACGTGTTACGGTATGTTCAACAGCTTGCACGTACCGATAAATCACCAGACATCAACCCACATAGCAACAGTAGTGACCCCCTAGTAAACTTTATCGGTGCAGTATCGCATGGTTCCCTAGCTGCCAACTTAGACGACGAACTTTATGCTGACTAAGCTTTTCATTGATACTTGGGGTTGGCTCACGCTTCATGACAAAAGTGAACTTTATCACCAAGAAGCTACAAAAGCTTACCAAAGTGTCATTTCTCAAAAAGGAAAAATTTATACGACTGACTATATTCTTGACGAAACATTCACTTTTTTCTTTCGACGACTTCCTGCACCGAGAGCCGACCAATCTATGAAAGCGCTGCTGTCAGCCTTTTTAGATGATAACTTTTATTTAATCCGCATTACTGAAGAACGCTTTGTCCAAACCCAAGTACTCCGTTCTAAATTTCTCGATAAGCCCCTGATTTCTTTTACTGACTTGACCTCAATGGTCGTTATGCAAGAATTTAATATTACAACAATCCTCACCCAAGATGCTCACTTCACTCATGTGGGCATGGGCTTTGAGCTAGTTCCCTAATTGGTGCGGAACTGGTCAACCCCTTCTGGAGCGAGACGCTACCCGTAGCTTGCTTAAGAGCAGGGGTACGGGGAAATCAAAAGTCAAAAGTAAGAACCACTCCTCTTCCCAACTCTTTTTCAATAGTGTACTTTCCACCTTGCAAGCGATCGCCTTTTACCCAAGCCATCGAAAGCAACTCCCAAAATGCTTAGATTAATTCTCACACAAGAGAGCCTTAATAACTTGAGCCTAGCTTGGCAGAACAGGTGCGATGTCTACGACGGGCTACGCCTACGCTTTTTTCTCCCTCTATTGCTAAACTAAAAACAACCTTTAGCTAGTGCAAAGGTAACTTTATGACCTCTGCAACCAACCTCGATACCGATCTCACCCCATTTCCTGACCACACGCAGCTACCAGAGTCTGATGGCACATTCGTGAAAAACTTCCAGGAACATCCCCAAAGCATTCTGATCACCGACTCGATTCAACCGATATTGCAAAAACTTCACGCTGATGGGCAATATTGTATTGGTCAAGATTGTGGCATCTATTGGCGGATAACTGACCCGCCAGAAAAAGGCGCAGTCGCACCAGACTGGTTTTATGTCGCCAATGTCCCGCCCTTACTCGATGGACAAATCCGCAGGTCTTATGTAATATGGCGAGAATTTATTGCCCCATTAATTGCCTTAGAATTTGTCTCTGGTGATGGGAGTGAGGAACGAGATCAAACACCTTGGAAAGGCAAATTTTGGATTTATGAGCAAGTGATTCGGACTCCGTTTTATGGCATTTATGAAGTGAATAAAGCCAGCGTAGAAGTGTATCACTTGATTGAGGGCAAGTATCAGCCATTACCAACAAACGAACGGGGACATTATCTCATACATCCTTTAGGCGTTGAGCTAGGTATCTGGAATGGAGTTTACCAAAATATGGAATTGCCCTGGTTACGTTGGTGGGATTTGCAAGGTAATTTGTTGTTGACTGGCGATGAAAGAGCTGAACTTGAACGCCAACGCGCTGAACAAGAACGCCAACGCAATGAGATTCTGATTGCTCAATTGCGTTCTCTAGGCGTTGAACCAGATGCATAATTTTAATTAAAAGTCAACTATTTATTCACCTCTAGCAACTGGGAAGTTTCTAAGCGACTCATCCACTTTGCAAAATAAACTCGATTAGCTTTTTCCTCAGATGGATCTTTAGTATCTATAGGATAAGGCGCTAGTCCTAAAATCGCTGCTGTGGTCACACAAAACATGGATTTTTGGAAAGTCATACAAATTTGCACTCGCAAATCATCTTCACCCCGGAGGCTGCGACGATAAATTTCATGCAAGTACTCTGGAAGATAGTGACGCATATCTTGCATCAACAAGGTGGGAGGGATACCTGCGCCACCAATGGGCAAAGGATCGGCGTATAATGCGCCATACTGGAATCGACTTTGATCTGGGGAGATTTGATAAGCTTGGGCGTTGTATGAAACAGTGCCGTGGAAAGGTGTTCCTCTAAAGAATACTGCCTCGACATAAGGTATTGCTGTGTCTGCTAAGAAAGTTAAACCAACATCTTGGGGAATGATGTCATAGAGTTTTTCTTGAATTTTGACGCTGTAGGTAATTGGCTTGGCTGCACTTGCTACTAACCCTGCTTTAATATGGTCTACAACTTGGGGAATCGATTTGATTTCGCCTTTGTCGTAGAGGTCTGATAAGCTGAGGAAAATATCAGCCATGACTCGCCAAAATTGACCTAAACCTGTGTAGTAAGCAGAAACGCGCAAGTGTTCAGTTAAAAAGTCTGGAAACAGTTGGTTAACACTTAAAATTAAGGGGTTATTTTTAAATTTAGCTGTGATTACAGCTTGCGCTCTTTCTTGAAATTCTTTTGTATCTAAATAGGTATCCAAACCGCCGCCACCGTGCCACATCATGGCTTTCATGCAATACTCAGCATATTCAAAATTAATGCGATCGTGCCACCAGTGACGCAGTAATTTCTGAAAAGAAACCTCTCCATTAAAGTATTTAAAAAATGGGAAAAACACTAAAAACTGATGCTCAGCAATGTAATTTAGATTTATTGAATAGGCATCTAAAACTACGCCATAGCTTTTGAGAATACCAACTACTTCCACCACATTTTCTGGAGTATCGGGGAGTAATGCCTGTCCTTTTTGTAAACGTTCAATAAACTCAGGTAAAGGCTCTTTTGTGAATTTATTTCTAATAGTTACCATTGCGATTTCTCCATAAAGTATGGGGGATTGAGAGTTAGGAGTTAGGAGTTAGGAGTTAGGAGTTAGGAGTTAGGAGTTAGGAGTTAGGAGTTAGGAGGTGTCGGAGGATGGAGAACAAATATTTTCCCCCACACTCCCCACACTCCCCACACTCCCCACACTCCCCACACTCCCCACACTCCCTCATCCCCCTCATCCCCCTCATCCCCCTCATCCCTACTCCCCACTCCCCATTCTCTTATCCAACGACACCGTTGCTACTACGTTTTGAGTATTAACCATTGCTGTAATTGTTGGTTCAGTCCAGCGTGCTAACCAAGACGGCTGGATGCCAAAAATCACAATTAGTATGGCTAAGATTGCAGCGGGAATGCGATCGCTCCAATACACCCGTGGTAAGTTGACAACAGGTGCAGATAAGCGTCCAAAGAAGGCGCGGTTCATCAGTAATAGGAAGTAAACTGCTGTTAAACCCGTACCAATCATGCACAGCAGAGTTTGGACTGGAAAAACTGCAAAACTACCCCGATAAACAATAAATTCGGAAATAAACCCTAACATTCCCGGTATACCTGCGCTGGCCATTACTCCCACAATCATCAAGCTACCAATTACTGGCATACCACGTTCTGGGTTCAGCAGTCCTCTGATGATTTCTAAATCCCGGCTGCCGGCTTTTTTGTAGACAACGCCCACCAGCAAAAACAGCATTGCAGAAATCAAGCCGTGGCTAATCATTTGCATGACGGCACCCAAGACACTTAAAGGTGTAGCCGCCGCCGCCGCTATCAGGACGTAGCCCATGTGTCCAATGGAACTGTACGCCACCATTTTTTTCATATCTGTTTGGGCGATCGCGCAGGATGAACCATACAATACACTTACTGCTGCCCAAATTGCTAACCAAGGAGCCACATAATTCCAAGCTTCTGGTAACAAGTTCATGCCAAATCGCAGTAAGCCGTAAGTTCCCAACTTCAACAATACCCCAGCCAACAGTACGGAAATTGGTGTGGAAGCTTCAACGTGAGCATCTGGCAACCAAGTATGAAAGGGAACTAAGGGAATTTTAATCCCGAAGCCTACCAAAATTCCCACTAGCAGTAAAAGTTGTGTTGCTAAAGGTAGAGTCGTGGTATTCAAGGTTGCTAGTGCAAAGCTAGAGGAACCACTCAGCCAAACAATGCCCAGGAAACTTGCTAAAATCAGGATTCCGGAAACGGCAGTATAAATCAGAAATTTTGTTGCAGCGTAACCCCGTTTTGCACCACCCCAAATAGCTATCAACAGATACAGAGGAATCAGTTCCAGTTCGTAAAACAGGAAAAATAGCAGTAAATCCTGTGCTAAGAAAGCTCCAGTTACGCCAACGCTTAACAGTAATATCAAAGAGTAATATAATTTGGGACGCCCAAGGGATTCATCGCTACTGTAGATAGCAATGCAAGTCAACAGTCCATTTAAAACCAGTAATGGCAAAGATAAACCATCTATTCCCAAATTATAGTTCAAGCCTAAAACATCTACCCAAGGAACAGATTCGGCAAACTGTTGACTGACTTGCCCAGGATGAAACTGAATTGTTAGTACAAGTGTCAAAAAGAAAGCAATAATGGCGAAGCCCAAAGCTACACTACGGGCAAGTTTTCCGTTGATGCCAGCAGGCCAGAAACCAATTAAAGCTGCGCCAATTAACGGCACTAGAATTAAAGCACTAAGCATAGACTTCAGGTAAGGGGGATGGGGGGATGAGGGAGATGAGGGGGATGAGGGGGATGAGGGAGATGAGGGAGATGAACAGGCAGGGGGCAGGGGGCAGGGGGCAGGGGTGAGAATTCCTAACTTCTAACTCCTAACTCCTAACTCCTAACTCCTAACTCAGCACTCTTAAAAGGGCAATTTATCTAGTAAACCCAAAGACCAGCTGATGAAAAAGCCCAGGATGCTGACAACCGCTAGGATGGTCAACATATAACCTTGGGATTGTCCGGAAATGCTGTACTTTAAACTTTGTCCGCCGAGAATTGTGGCAAAGCCGACTAAGTTCACTATACCGTCAACCAAATAGCGATCGCTCCAAGCAGAAATCTTAGATAGCAGCGCTACTGCACTCACTATGGTGACTCGATAAACTCGGTCGATGTAAAAGTCATAACCCAACAAATCTTGGACAAATCTCCATGTCAAAATTCTCGACCTTGACCAAGCTTTGTGCAGATAAACTGTAGAACCGACAACTACTCCTAGTACTGTAGAAGAAAATAATGCTAATACTACATACCAATTGATACTTTCCCAATCGGGTAGTAAGTACCATTGCTGTAGCATCAGGGGTACAAGCAAAGTCAATACTGTTAAAGTCACCATTGGTAATGCCATTGACCAACCAACTTCTGGGGTGCGGCGGGTCTTTGGTTGCGGTTTCCCCCAAAAGACTAGTCTAAATACTCTGGTCAAGTTCAATGCTGTCAAACCATTGACTACCAATAAAACTCCAATTACCCAAGGGCTGATACTCACAAAACCGTCAGCCCAAGCTAACATTGCCCAGAAGCTTCCCAGTGGTAGGAGTGTAACCATTCCTGCTGAACCAACAACGTAGGCAGTGGTGGTGGCTGGCATTCTTGACCATAAACCACCCATTTCTGTCAAGTCTTGACTTTGGGTAGTTAAGATCACTGAACCAGAACTCATAAATAATAATGCTTTGGCGATCGCATGGGTTAACAGCAACATCAAGGCTACACCACCTTGCTGCAAGCCCACTGCTAAAAACGCTAATCCCATATATGCACTAGTAGAATGGGATAAGGCTCGCTTAATGTCTATTTGAGCTATGGATACTAATGTTGCACCAATGGCTGTCACTGTACCCATGACTACCAAAGCGTTCAAGGCAACTGGCGATAGGGCTAACAATGGTTGCAGTTTAAATAACAAATAGGCACCACCAGCTACTACCAAGGAATTTCGCATTACCGAGGCAGGGTTCGGCCCTTCCATCGCCTCATCTAACCACAGGTGCAGTGGAAATTGGGCACATTTACCCGCAGGCCCAGCAATTAACGCTAACCCCAATAATGTTGATGTGACTGGGCTTAAATTAGCTGTTTGCGCCCATTCATATAAATCGGAAAAATTCAAACTGCCGGCTGAGGTGGAAAGGGTGACTACAGCCATCAACAGTAACAAGTCTCCCACCCGTTTAGTTAAAAACGCATCTCGCGCCGCTGTCACTACTAACGGTTGAGCATACCAGAACCCCACCAGCAAATAAGTCGAAAGTGTCAGGACTTCCAAAAGCCCATAGCTGAATAACAAAGAATCACTGATTGCTAAAGCACTCAGCGCCGCTTCAAAAAATCCCAGCAACGCGAAAAAACGTGCCAACGACCAGTCTTTTTCCATGTAACCCAAGGCGTAAACTTGTGCCAATAAGCTTAAGCCTGTAATTAAAACTGTTGCCCCGATACTCACTGGTGAGAGTTCCAAGGCAAAGGATAAGTCTAAATCGGCTGCTTTGAACCAGGGAACCAACAAATTTTGTGGTTCTTTATCCCAAATATCTTTAAATACAAACAAGCTATGGACAAAAGCCAAAATGGTCGTCAACAAGTTGATGTATGCCGCAGGTCTTGGCCCCGTCCGCTGAATTATTCCCAATCCCCACGGTAAGGTCAAAATTGCGCCTAATAAGCTATATAAAGGTACAAACCAACTTGTTAAAAATAAAAATTCACTCATTTAAATTTCCCTTGACGACTCTGCCTTGATTTTAAAAAAGCTTTCATACAATTACTGATTTAATAAAATTAATTTGCCAAAAATTATATGTTTCTTTAATATTGTTTCAACTAAAACTTCGGAGTATTTATACTTAACTCTCCCCTATTAAACTTCAGTAAAATATAACTTCATATAATCAAAAGCATTTACTTGCCTTAACATCATTGACCTTTTTACATTTGTATTTCTACTTTGACCAAAGTAATTTATACGATATATTTGAAAAAATTATATCTTTTTTACCTAGTCCTTGTAAATGTAGCAAAAACGCAGGAAAGATAGATACAGTAAAGCATACAGCGACTGGTCGCTCCTTCCCACATCGGATTAGCTTTGGCTATGAATCTCGTTTTGTAAATGTGATAAAGAAATTATAAAGCATAAGTGGCTGCTCTAGGAATCCGTGAACTTTAATTGTTCATCGGCATAAATAAATTTATGTTAAGTTTTTTAAAACTTTTTTATCATAAACTATTATAGTGATTTATATTGCCAGGGACGCCAAGCTTTCCTATGCTTAAATTGGAAGTGTTTTCTTAGCTCTAAGATCAAGCCCTCCCCGTCAAAAATTTCAAGTAACAGTACCGATCGGATTAATTTTGTAGGAGTTCTGCGATGCCAATTGCAGTTGGAATGATTGAAACGAAGGGCTTTCCAGCAGTAGTGGAAGCTGCTGATGCGATGGTAAAAGCCGCCCGTGTCACTTTAGTAGGATACGAGAAAATTGGTAGCGCTCGCGTCACCGTGATAGTTAGGGGAGATGTATCGGAAGTTCAAGCTTCCGTAGCCGCTGGGGTAGAAGCGGCCAGAAGAGTTAATGGTGGTGAAGTGTTATCCACACACATTATTGCTCGTCCTCACGAAAACCTGGAGTACGTTTTGCCCATACGTTACACAGAAGCTGTGGAACAGTTCCGTACCTAAAAGCCGTTTAAATTAAAGTAATTAACGCTTTTTAGTTTTTTGAGCATCATTTGTGTCCAAGGCTAAAACTTTAAAAAGGGATTAAAACTAATGTCGATCGCAGTAGGAATGGTTGAAACGCTAGGCTTTCCAGCGGTAGTGGAAGCTGCTGACGCGATGGTGAAAGCAGCCCGCGTAACTCTGGTGGGTTATGAAAAAATCGGTAGTGGTCGCGTAACAGTAATTGTGCGGGGAGACGTATCGGAAGTTCAAGCTTCCGTGGCCGCAGGAGTTGAATCTGTGAAGCGAGTCAACGGCGGACAAGTACTGTCTACCCATATCATTGCTCGTCCTCACGAAAACTTGGAATACGTCCTGCCAATTCGTTATACAGAAGACGTAGAGCAATTCCGGGAAAATGTGAATGCAATTCGTCCTTTTGGTAGAAGACCGTAATTTGTAATGCAAGTTGCCAAAGTTCGCGGCACAGTAGTTAGCACCCAAAAAGACCCAAGTCTTAGGGGTGTAAAGCTACTGTTGTTACAATTAGTAGATGAAGACGGAAATATCCTGCCACAATACGAAGTAGCAGCAGATATCGTGGGAGCAGGGGTAGATGAGTGGGTACTCGTTACTCGTGGAAGTGCTGCTCGTCAAGTTGATGGTAATGAACAGCGTCCATTAGATGCAGCAGTGGTGGCGATAATAGACACCATTCACGTTGCAGACCGCCTAATTTACAGCAAAAAAGATCAATATAGGTAGTCAACGGTTAGAGAAGTTAGGAGTGAGAAGTTAGGAGTGAGGAGTTAGGAGTTAGGAGTGAGGAGTTAGGAGTTAAAACTCATAATTCATAACTCATAATTCATAACTCATAATTCATAACTCATAACTCATAACTCATAACTCATAACTCAATTTCAGGAGGAATCTCGCAATGGTAGTCCGCAGCACGGCGGCACCCCCAACCCCGTGGTCAAAGAATTTAGCCGAACCCCAAATCCATGAAACTGCATTTGTACATACATTTTCCAATTTGATCGGAGATGTACGCATAGGTGCAAATGTAATCGTTGCTCCGGGGACTACGATTAGGGCGGATGAAGGCACACCTTTCTATCTTGGTGAAAACACTAATGTCCAAGATGGCGTTGTGATTCATGGGTTGGAGCAAGGTCGAGTACTTGGCGACGACGATGAAAAATACTCGGTGTGGATAGGTAAAAATGCTTGCGTTACCCACATGGCTCTAATTCATGGACCAGCTTATGTAGGGGATAATTCCTTCATTGGCTTTCGCTCTACAGTTTTTAATGCCAGGGTAGGTGCAGGTTGCATCGTGATGATGCACGCTTTGATTCAAGACGTAGAAATTCCCGCAGGGAAGTATATACCATCAGGAGCGATAATTACCACTCAGCAGCAAGCTGACCGCTTGCCAGACGTGCAAGATCAGGATAAGGAATTCGCTCATCATGTTGTTGGGGTTAATCAGGCACTACGAGCTGGTTATCTCTGTGCTGCGGATAGCAAATGTATAAAGCCCATTCGGGATGAAATTGCTAAATCTTATACAGGTAATGGTATTACTGTTTTAGAATTGGAAAGGAGTAGTGACGTGTCGAGTAATAGCTTGGGTGCAGAAACAATAGAGCAATTGCGCTATTTATTACAACAAGGGTACAAGATTGGCACGGAGCATGTAGACCAAAGACGGTTCCGCACGGGTTCTTGGACTAGTTGTCAGCCAATCGAACCGAGATCTTTAGGTGAAGCGATCGCTTCTTTAGAAAGCTGTCTGAGAGACCACAGCGGCGAATATGTCCGGCTGTTTGGCATTGATAAAGGTAGACGCCGAGTGTTAGAAACCATCGTCCAACGCCCGGATGGTGAAGTCAAACCAACTACCAGTTTTAAAGCTCCTGCTAGCAGTTCTAGCAATGGCAGCTACAGCAGCAATAATAATGGTCATAGCTCTGGCGGTGGCAAAATTAGCAATGAAACCGTAGACCAAATCCGCCAACTTTTGGCTGGTGGTTATAAAATTGGTACCGAACACGTAGATGAGCGCCGCTTCCGGACTGGTTCCTGGAGTAGTTGCAAGCCAATTGAAGCAACTTCGGCAAATGCAGTGATTTCTGCTGTGGAAGAGTGTATAAACAACCATCAAGGTGAATATGTGCGTTTAATTGGTATTGACACCAAAGCCAAGCGGCGGGTGTTAGAAAGTATCATTCAACGTCCAAATGGTCAAGTAGCTTCCTCTGGTAGTCAAAAATCATCATTTACTAGCAGTGGGTCTTCGGCAACGGCAACAGCTACCAGTACCCGTTTAACTTCTGAAGTAGTAGACCAGCTCAGACAATTATTAGCTGGAGGATATAAAATTAGCATCGAACACGTAGACCAAAGACGCTTCCGTACAGGTTCGTGGACTAGTACAGGTCAAATTCAAGCCTCCTCAGAAAGAGAAGCGATCGCAGCTGTAGAAGGACACCTTGGCGAATACCAAGGAGAATATGTCCGCTTGATTGGTATCGACCCCAAAGCCAAGCGTCGGGTATTAGAAACGATAATTCAACGTCCTTGAAAAGTTAGGAGTTAGGAGTTAGGAGTTAGGAGTTAGGAGTTGAAAAAGATTGTTTATTCATAACTTCTCACTTTTAAGTAACTCCTCACTCTTCACTCTTCACTCCTAACTCTCTAATTTCTTCTGCCTTCTGAGGTTAAATTTCCATGTCTGTGCCGCCACTGCGCCTCAGCAATAACTTTGATTCTTACATTAGTGGTGAGGTGACTGTTCATCCAAGCGCGGTACTCGCACCTGGGGTAATACTCCAAGCAGCTGCAAACAGCAAGATCGTCATTGGTCCGGGAGTTTGTATTGGCATGGGATCGATTCTCCAAGTCCATGAAGGAACCCTGGAGGTAGAAGCAGGGGCAAACCTGGGAGCCGGGTTTTTGATGGTTGGCAAGGGAAAAATTGGAGCAAATGCTTGTATTGGTTCAGCAACAACAGTTTTCAATTGTTCAGTTGAACCCGGACAAGTAGTTCCTCCGGGTTCGATTTTGGGAGACACAAGTCGGCAAATTAGTCAAACAAAACAACTCAATTCATCCCCAGATAACCCACCTGCTACAACCGAAGAAAGCAATAATGGCTTAGGAGAAGGCGAAGAAAAGGTAATTTCCTCAACTAACTTCTCCGCTTCCGCTTTTGTGGAATTAAAAGGGCGATCGCTTTCTTTCTTTAAATCTCCTGCCACTGGTGAAAGCCAGTCTGCCCCACCACAAAAGCCAGTCAACGATCCTGAACCAAATTTGCAACCAGCCCCCGAAGAGTCTACAGAAGATAACTCAGACCCCGATCAGCCAGCCACAGAATCCCCAAATAGCTTCGGGACTCAAATTTATGGGCAAGGCAGTATACACAGACTGTTGACTACATTGTTTCCCCATAGACAATCCTTGAGCGACCCAAACTCTGACGATTAGTCCGAGTAAATGTTAATTGTAAGTTGTGAGCTTTTTCCGTATCTTGGAAAATTCACATGAAAACATTTAATCAACGGTCTATGAGTACCATGCATTCATCGGGTCAATTCGACGACCTCAAGGATACTGCCTTGGGCTTAGTTTCTACTCTCAGCTTCCCAGCAATCGTTGGAACAGCGGATATGATGCTCAAATCTGCTGGAGTCCACCTAGTTGGCTATGAAAAAATTGGTAGTGGTCATTGTACCGCGATCGTCCGGGGTGGAATTGCTGATGTCCGCCTTGCGGTAGAATCTGGTGTCCAAACTGCTGAACAATTTGGTCAGTTGGTTTCTAGCTTAGTGATTCCCCGTCCTTATCCCAACTTAGATATAGTGCTTCCCATCACAGCCCGTTTCACTAAATTGATGGAAGAAGGCAGTCACAGCCGTTTAAGTAATCAAGCAATTGGTTTGGTAGAAACGCGAGGATTTCCAGCGATGGTGGGCGCGTGTGACGCCATGCTTAAAGCTGCTGATGTCCATTTGGCAGCTTATGAAAAAATTGGTGGGGGTTTGTGTACAGCTATTATTCGTGGTTCCGTTGCCAATGTTGCCGTAGCAGTGGAAGCTGGAATGTTTGAGGCAGAACGCATTGGGGAATTAAATGCAGTGATGGTAATTCCTCGGCCGCTGGATGAAATGGAACAAACCTTGCCATTAGCAAGCTGTTGGATAGAACAAAGCCAACCGTTAAACTTGCCAGTGAATATTAAAGAGCAAGTTGCCGAAATCGAAATCTTAAGATTACCGGATTTAACTAAATTACCAACAAAAATTTCAGAAGAAGTATGGAATGATGAATGATGAACCATGAATTACGAATTCTGAAAAATCCATATTCAGTGTTCAACATTCATCGTCAACTAGAAGGCATCTTACGCTTTTCTTATTGTTCTGATAATAGCTTCTTCAATCCAGAAATCAAATATTTTTCTTCTAATAGCGATAATAGAGTCTTATCTATAATCAATAAAACTCACAACTTTCCATAAGCATCGCTATATCATTTTCAATTGTTCAGTAATACTAGATATATATTTGATGAATCGCTATTTACAGGAGAAGTACCCTTGAATCAAGCGACGCTGCACCAGTTAAAAGTCTTCGAGGCAGCGGCACGGCACAGTAGCTTTACTCGTGCTGCTGAAGAATTGTTTCTCACTCAACCTACCGTTTCCATGCAGATTAAGCAACTCACAAAATCGGTAGGGTTGCCATTATTTGAGCAGGTGGGAAAGCGGTTATATTTGACGGAAGCCGGAAGGGAATTATTTGCCACTTGTCGGCAGATTTTTGATAACATAGCCCAGTTTGAAATGAAAGTGGCAGATTTAAAAGGGCTAAAACAAGGACAACTAAAGTTGGCTGTGATTACAACAGCCAAATATTTTGTCCCACGTTTGTTAGGGAAGTTTTGCGAACTTTATCCAGGGATTGATATCTCCCTGCAAGTAACCAATCACGAACAAATTTTGGAACGGATGGCTCAGAATTTGGATGACTTATATATTATGAGCCAAATTCCAGAGAATATGGATGTAACTTGCCAACCATTTTTAGAAAACCCTTTAATAGTTTTTGCACCACTTAATCATCCTTTATCCCAAGAACAAAATATTCCGATACACCGCCTGTCTGAAGAACCTTTTATTATGCGGGAACCAGGATCGGGAACCCGTCGTGCTGTGCAAAGCTTATTTGACGAACAAGGAGTGAAGGTAAAAGTTAAACTGGAATTAGGAAGTAACGAAGCAATTAAACAAGCGATCGTCGGTGGTTTAGGGATTTCTGTTTTATCTCGTCATACCTTGCTCTTAGACGCGGCACAGTTCAGCATTTTGGATGTCCAATACTTCCCCATTGACCGAAATTGGTACATGGTTTATCCATCTGGTAAACAGCTATCTATCGTCGCTCGTGCCTACTACGATTATTTACTGGCTGCGGCAAAGGACATCGTACAACAAAACGCTACTTATAGCTATAGTGCAGTTCAAACTCGCAGATAACTATTTATTGGGCATGGGGCATTGGGCATGGGGCAGGGAAAGAGGATGGGGGGATAAGGGGATAGGGAGATGGGGGGAAAGAAGAATTACTTTCTCCCTCATTTAGCCACCTCCCCACCTCCCCATCTCCCTACCTCCCCATCTCTCCATCTCCCTCATCTCCCCATCTCCCCATATCCCATGAGCAGATTTTTGATTTTCAATTCCCTAAAGGGCTTGACGGTTAGACTAGGAAACATTAACAATTAACCAGCAGAACCATTAAAAATGGGGGAAAACTGGCAGTGGTTAACCCGGAAATACAGTCTTGGCGCAAAACAGTACCAAGTGAGATTGTAGCTGTTACAGTCTACGCTGATAGAGCATTGGTTACACGACGAGGTGTAGTTTCCTTAACAGGAGTTGAACAGGAATTAGTAATTAACCCAGTACCAATGACTCTAGAAACTGAGTCTGTGAGGGTTAGCGGTACGGGTACGGTGGGGGTGCGGTTGCTGGGAGTGAGTAGCGATCGCATTTACACTACTGAACCTGTGGCAGAACGTGTAGCACATTTGACAAGGCAAATTGAGCAACTAGAAGCAGAAAAACGCCATCTGCAAGCCCAAGTCGATGCTTTGGCATTGCAATCTAGTTTTATCGAAGGCTTACGTGAAAAAACAGAAGAACCTTTTTCACAAAGTTTATCGCGGAAAAATCTTAGTTTGAGCGAAATTTTGGATTTTTTGAACTTTTTGGGAAGCCAGTATAGTGAATATGCGATCGCATCTGGAGAATGCTTTGCCCAACAGCAGGAATTAGACAAACAACTCCAAGCACTTTACGTCTCACTGCAAAAAATCCAAACACCGCATTCCCAAGAAAGTTTGAGCTTAGTTGTAGCAGTTGAAGTCTCAGGTGAAGGCGAGTTTGAGCTAGAGATATCATACTTGGTGAATCGCGCCAGTTGGACTCCGTTATATGACTTGCGTTTTAGCACCACGAGCGATATCGTGCATTTAAGTTACCTGGCAGAAATTACCCAAAGCAGCGGCGAAGATTGGATTGGTGCAAATCTCACCCTTTCTACTGCAAAACCTGGATTAGGCACTCTTCCGCCCAAACTTGAACCTTGGTATATTGATACCCTACGTCCACAAATACGGCGAGAACGACGATCTAGATTTGCTGCACAGCCACCGCTGTTGCCTAGCATAGCAGCCCCGGCTGGTGAAGAAAATTGGCAAGAACAAGATGAAATTGCAGAGGATAGTCTAATTTCAGCAGAAACTGTGACAGCAGAAGTATCTAAAGAAGGAAGTGTAGTTACTTTTAAATTAAATGGTGGTGGTAATATTCCCAGTGATGGCGCACCGCATAAAACAACAATTTTTAATGATGATTATCCTTGTAATTTTGATTATGTGGCAATGCCGCGCTTGGTGAGTTTTGCTTATCTGCAAGGGAATGTGAAAAATAGTCCCAACGGCGCGACTTTGTTATCAGGTAAAGCGAATATTTTCCGCAACAATGTTTTTATTGGCGCTACTGAACTAGAGAATATTGCACCAGGGCAAGAATTTAAACTGAATTTAGGAATTGATGAAGGTTTAAAAATTGAGCGTAATTTAGTTGAACGTTTGGTAGATAAAAGATTAATTAGCAACCAACGCCGAATTACTTATAGTTATCGGTTGATAATTACTAATTTACTCGATAAACAAGCGAATCTGAAAGTAACTGAACAATTACCAGTTAGCCGGGACGAACAAATTAAAGTGCGTCTGATTCGCAGTAACCCGCAAATTCAACTTGGTGAAATGGGGATTTTAGAATGGGAGTTAACTTTTGCACCACAGGAACGGCGAGAGGTATATTATCAGTTTAATGTTGAACATCCACCGGAATTAATGGTGGTTGGATTAGATATTTAGAATCCAGATTTTCAAATATTATCGCAACACTAAGTAAGTGATAAGTGATGCGTGGTCAACCAGATTAAAATTAATTTTTATTTTTTATCAACATCAACTTTAGAGAAACCATCTCTACAGTTGAACCATCTGTGTATCGGATGACGATTTGTTGTCAGATTGGTTGGGAGTTTTTCTTTGGAAGGTTCATACTCAAAAAGTCTGAGTTGTCTCATCGATTCATCTTTATATTCCTACAGGAATACTTTACAATACCTGACATACTTAATAATAAGTTGCTAAGCGTCTATCCTTCTAACTGCTACGCTAAACTTATAACACTAAGACACTTCCTACTATGTCTGTCGTCGAAAATTTAGCAACCCCGGAAGATGTTATATTTCCCCCAGGGGATTTATATAGTGACGAACCGCCTTTGGAAAGTGACTTACATCGGCTACAAATGACACTGCTGATTCAATGCTTGGAGTGGTTGTGGCGGAATCGCAACGATTTCTATGCATCGGGTAATCTCACCATCTATTACAGTCCACGCCAACTCAAATCAGAAAATTTCCGAGGCCCAGATTTTTTTGTAGTGCTGGGAACTGAACGCAAACCTCGTAAAAGCTGGGTTGTCTGGGAAGAAGATGGGAAATATCCCAACCTCATTGTAGAACTGCTATCAGATTCCACGGCAGCAACTGATAAAGGCTTGAAAAAACAAATTTACCAAGATATATTTCGTACACCAGAATATTTTTGGTTTGATCCCAATAATTTAGAATTCGCTGGGTTTGTTTTGCTAGCTGGTAAGTATCAACCGTTGGAACCTAATCCTCAAGGTTGGTTGTGGAGTCAGCAATTAGAGTTATATTTGGGGATTGATAGAGAAAAATTACGATTTTTTACGCCTGAAGGACAACTAATTCCAGCACCAGAAGAAGTTGCACAACAGGCGGAACTGGAAAAGCAACGTAGCGATCGCCTTGCAGCAAAACTGCGAGAATTAAATATAGATCCAGGGCAATTTTAGATTTTAGATTTTGGATTTTAGATTAAAAATCATTTTGTTACATACTTTGCCCCTAGTGTGTGGAACAAATAGTTGCATCCAAAATTTAAGATTCTTCTATTTCAATCCAAAATCCGCAATCCAAAATCCAAAATTGATTGCTACGGATCTTCAGGAAAAACCCATTTTGGCGGTTCCGTCATTTTTTTCCGCAGACGTTCTTCGGCCATTTCCAACATTGTGTCTAAAGAAGTCTCTTCAACAAATTTGGCAGCGGCTTCTCTAAACTCAAGATTGGGACATTTATCGCCTAAAACGCAGCCGTTAACACAGGCTACAGCACAATTAATTTTTTGCTCCACAGGAAATTCCTCTCTTTTAAAGTTATGAGTTATAATCTCAACTCTTAACTTTTTAACTTTCAAACATTAGCTTCCAGATAAATTTTACCTTGCCAGTTGCCATCCCAACGGTTTAAATACTTACCATTTAGAAAATTATGAGTTAGGAGTGAGGAGTTAAGAGTTATAAGTGAGGAGTTAGGAGTTATGAGTTATGAGTTATGATTTTTACTCCTAACTCCTGAGTTTACTTCCTCACTCCTAACTCCTGACTTTACTCCTCACTCCTAACTCCTAACTCCTCACTTTAAATCAAAAGCCCTCATGTCCGAATTCTTTGCCACTACTGGAACTATAGCCGCGATCGCCACTGCTGTTGTCCCCCAACAGGGTAGTGTTGGTATTGTGCGGGTATCCGGTGACCAAGCAATGTCCATCGCCCAAACTCTGTTTCACACACCAGGGCGACAAGTTTGGCAAACTCACCGGATTCTCTACGGTTATATTCGCCATCCCCAAACGCAACAATTGGTGGATGAAGCTTTGTTATTAATCATGAGGGCACCTCGTTCTTACACTCGTGAAGATGTGGTGGAATTCCATTGCCACGGCGGAATTATGGCAGTGCAGCAGGTGTTACAACTGTGTTTAGAAAATGGTGCAAGATTAGCTCAACCGGGAGAATTTACCCTCCGCGCTTTTTTGAATGGGCGATTGGATTTAACTCAGGCTGAAGGCATTGCTGATTTGGTGGGAGCTAAATCGCCCCAAGCTGCCC
This sequence comes from Nostoc sp. CreGUA01, assembly GCA_034531095.2. Taxonomy (GTDB): domain Bacteria; phylum Cyanobacteriota; class Cyanobacteriia; order Cyanobacteriales; family Nostocaceae; genus Nostoc. The sequence goes on from JAVRBV020000029.1 coordinate 58,383, forward strand.
AAACTGCCTTAGCTGGTTTACAGGGAAAATTAGCTCAGCCGATCCGGCAGTTACGCGCTAACTGTTTGGATATTTTGGCAGAAATCGAAGCTCGAATTGATTTTGAGGAAGACCTTTCTCCGCTGGATGATATAGCAATCATATCAGAAATTGAGAAAATTGCCGCAGAAATTTCTCAGTTATTGGCAACCAAAGATAAAGGTGAGTTGCTACGCACTGGTTTAAAAGTGGCAATTGTCGGGCGTCCCAATGTGGGAAAGTCGAGTTTATTGAATGCTTGGAGCCGGAGCGATCGCGCGATCGTCACAGATTTACCCGGCACAACCCGCGATGTGGTGGAATCCCAGTTAGTTGTGGGGGGAATTCCCGTGCAAGTCTTAGATACTGCGGGGATTCGGGAAACAACAGACCAAGTGGAAAAAATTGGCGTCGAGCGATCGCGCCGTGCGGCAAATGCAGCTGATTTAGTCTTGCTCACCATTGACGCCGCTGCTGGGTGGACTCAAGGCGATGAAGAAATTTACCAACAAGTGCAACATCGTCCGTTGATTTTAGTGATTAACAAAATCGACTTAGTAAAAGAAACCCAAAGAAAAACTCTTCAATCCAAAATCCAAAATCCAAAATCTAAAATTCTGACAGCCGCTGCTCAAAATCAAGGAATTGATGCTTTAGAAACAGCAATTTTAGAGATAGTTGAAACAGGAAAAGTCCAAGCTGCTGATATGGATTTAGCAATTAATCAAAGGCAAGCAGCAGCTTTAACTCAAGCTAAAATTTCCTTGGAACAGGTACAAGCAACTATTGAGCAGCACCTACCTCTTGATTTTTGGACAATTGACTTACGGGGTGCAATTCAAGCACTAGGAGAAATTACAGGAGAAGAAGTTACAGAATCAGTTTTAGATAGAATTTTTAGTAAATTTTGTATTGGGAAGTAAATTGCATATTTGTTGCAGTTAAATCCAACCCAACGTTTATACTAATGTTTGTAAAATTTTACTGCCGTTCAATTACATCTACAATTAATAAGTAAATGTACATCTCAATTCGCCAAGCAACCATACAAGATACCTTTATAGTCTCGGATATTTTGTTAGAAGCAGCTTTGTGGCTCCAGCAGCGTGGTATACCTCTGTGGCGTGATAGTGAAGTTTCACCAGAAAGTATTTCTTGTGATGTTGCTAATGGATTGTTTTTCATTGCTGAGTGGGCAGGTGAACCAGCTGGTACAATCAAGTTTCAGCTAGAAGATTTTCTTTTCTGGCCGGACATTTCTCAACAAGAGTCAGCATTCGTACATCGCCTTGCAGTTCGACGATTTTATTCTGGCGGGAAAGTCTCTTCAGCGTTACTCACTTGGGCTATTGAACACGCGCAAACACTTGGTAAACTTTACTTACGTTTGGATTGCGATGCTTCGCGTCCGCGCCTGAGAGAAGTATATGAAAGCTTTGGTTTCCGCTATCACAGCGACAGACAAGTTGGTGATTTTTTGGTCTCTCGCTACGAATATCAAATACCTCCACAAGTGGATTAACAAAGATAGACAGCGGAAAATTTTCCTACTGGGATATACTAGGTTACCCTGCTACAATATTTAGTCTAAAAGTACCAAAACAAACTGCTGATTTTAGTAGAGCTTTTCTAGTTGCTGCTAACAACAACTGCCAGTGAATATATTTATAATCATCTTATGTCAGCTAAAGACATTTTTCACAATGCTGTTCGTTCAGCTTTAGAAAAAGATAATTGGATAATTACCCATGACCCTCTATCGATTAAAGTTGATGAAATAGAGCTTTACGTAGACTTAGGAGCAGAAAGAATTTTAGCTGCTCAAAAGGCTGGTCAAAAAATCGCAGTTGAGATTAAGTCTTTCATTGGTGCATCAGAAATTAGTGATTTTTATGTAGCTCTTGGTCAGACGCTCACGTACCGTTCAGCATTACGGAAAAAGCACCCTGATAGAGTTTTATACTTGGCAATTTCTGAAGATATTTATCAAGATTTTTTTGTTCGACCGTTTATTCAAGAGATAATTGCTGAACATAGGCTCAAGCTTCTAATTTTTGAACCAGTTAAAAAAGAGGTTTTACTATGGAAGGAATAAACTACCGTGAATTAGTACAGACAATCCTTAAAGGTCATTCAATTCACCATTCAAACGATGATACAGAAATACAGCTAATTTTTGATACAGACCGCGACCATTACCAAGTTATTCATTTGGGATGGGAAGAACTGAGGCGGGTATATGGTTGCATCATCCATGTTGATATTAAAGATGGCAAAATTTGGATTCAGCGAGATGGAACGGAGGTTGGAGTAGCTAATGAATTAGTAACTGCTGGAGTACCAAAACAAGATATTGTTTTAGGTTTTCACGCTCCCTACAAACGTAAGTTTACTGAGTTTGCAGCAGGGTAGGTAAAATAGTTTCTCATTGACAATAAATAGTGCGTTACGCTGGTGCTAATGAAACCCACGTTATTTGTAATCAAAGCCTATGAAGTTTTTTGTTCCAGCAGCCAAGGATGATGTGAAAGCTGAACAGGTGTATAATGCTCTTGCTCAGTCTCTACAAGCACCAATAACCGAAAAGCGTATTTGGAAATTACAGTGGCGTGATAATGGAAATGATATGGAATGCGAGGTGGGTAAACCTTTACCATCCTTTTACCAAACAGGAAAAGAGCTAGTTTTGGCAATCTTTGATTGTGAAAACCTTTATAAAATTTGTACTCTTACCCGTGGAGGAGTCAAGGGAGAACCTATCTTAGCTGTGAAAAACTCTCAATCCTCTGCAACATATTTTTCAGATAATTTAAATAACTGACTAGACATTTTTAATGTGCGATCGCCTTTTTGATGTGAATGCGTAGGCGTAGCCCGTCGTAGACATCGCCTTGGTAACATAGTAGATAAAATCAGTTCGCCCGAACTCTCAAGATATTGCTATCAGATCATGCTGTGACTCGTGAGAGTATTTATGAGGATCGTGCTTAGCAGTGATATACCTTATAGACACTAATGTTTTGCTGCGTTTTGTTGATCGCACTCACCCACTACACCCAATAAAATGAGTTTGAGAGTTTTGGGTTTCAGGTGAAGCTTACTCAAAGAGAAGAATCGCAACGCACATGATTCTAAACGCAATATTTGATTATATTATCAGCTATCTCTCGAAAACTATCTTTAAGAAGAGAAATCTGCTCGAGTTGATTCCAAGCCCAGTTTCCACTACCTTGCAATGTCTTTATCGGGCGAAATTTTTGAAGTTCAGAAACAGGAACATTTTGCCAAATACTGTTTTGAACTAAGACATTCATGTCCTCAATTTGTCCTATCTGATAATTATTTGGAAGTTGCTGACACAGATTACCATTTAGTCTTTGAATAAGATCCGTTTTAATTGAATCAGAAATTTTATCGTGGTGAATTTGATCTGCCTTTACTAATTGGTTATTGCGAGTATCGAAACCGTTGAAAATCCACCCTGCAAACTTCGGAGATCCTAATTCGTCATACTGAGTTAGATAGGGGTTAGAAGATTTAAATCGCTGAAAACCACTGCGCCAATCCTGAAAGAAACCAGGAAGCATTTCACCTATTAACCCAACACAGTATGCACTAAAAGTGTCCGATGTACATGGAACAATGAAATAGTCAGAGGAGTAAAGTGCAGCTCTCACCAAAGCACCAAATGAAGGAGGTAAGTCAATCAACGCGTAGTCATAAGGTTCTACGTCGTTTCTTTTGTTTGCAAAATCAATCAGGTCGCGCAGTACAACATACTTAGCTACACCAGTACCTGTAAGCAAATCAGAACCAACACTTAGCGATTCAGAATAAACGTTTAGCCAAAAATCACCAGCTACAATCTCTGCTTTAGAGTGCGTATGAGGACCTTTGTGGCTGAAAAACTCGAATCCACCTGTATTTTGCAAAAATCTTTGTAGGTAGGCGCGGATGGTAGTTCCATAGGGTAGATTTTGAGTTGGTAGTGTTTTAGTAAAGGTGTTAGTGCCTAATATCAATTTACATTGAGGTTGCATAGAATAGAGAGTTAAGAGTCTAGGTTAGATAACAAAAAAATGGCACGTCAGCTAAAAATGGAAATTAGCGAAAGCGCAGAGTATTTAGAGAAAACACTTAAACACACGAGGAG
>JAVRBV020000030.1:0-42955 GCA_034531095.2 Nostoc sp. CreGUA01
GAACTAGCACCAGCTTTCTTCGGCATCAGCAACGGCTTTAAACGTTGGAGAAAAGTTGGTTAAATAGGGCATTGGGCATGGGGCATGAGAAGAGGATGGGGGGATAGGGGGAAAGAAGAATTGCTTTTTCCCCACCTCCCCACCTCCCCACCTCCCCACCTCCCCATCCCCCTCATCCCCCTCATCCCCCTCATCCCCCCACTCCCCACTCCCCACTCCCCAATAAAAGAAACATCATGCAACACTTAGAAGAAATTCGGAAATTTTGGCATAATGCCCAAGATTTGGGTTCTTTGCCTGATGATTATCAGTCTTGGAAAGCTGCTCAAAAACAAGATTTTTTATGGAACTCTAGAATTCTCAAGTCTAAATATGATGAACTTCCTCCCTTAAGAAAAATTGATATTGTTGGTTTATTTTTTACGGCTCTGAAAACTAAGATGGATCGTCAATTAGACGAAGCTCCTAGTAATTGGAAGAAAGCAATTCACGCCCACGGGAGTGTAGTTAAAATCAAGTTTGTTCCGACAAATAACACTTCATTTTCTGGTTTATTTAAAGGAGCAGACCACGGACTTCTGCGATTATCTGTAACTGGAGATCCGAGCGATCGCGGATTTGCTCCTGGTCTAGCTATCAAGTTATTTGTTGATGAAAATCCTTCCGGAAATTTCTCGGCTTTAGTATCTCTAGTGGGGCAAGATAAAAACTATAACTTCTTTGCTAATGAATTATCAAATATCGTTCCAGTAGCTAAGAGTTTTGGCCCTATTGTGACTAACTTAATCTTTAGCCGAGTTACCAAATATCCCACCAAACTCTATTTAGAGGATTTGGGAGAAATTGACCAACACGGACAAAAAGAAAGTAAAGCTTATTATCCCGCCCAAGTATTTCTGGTTCCTAATCCAAATATTAAGTTTGCGGAAAGTCCGCCACATGACTTTAGAAATGACCTAGCTACAATCCCAATCGGAACAACTTTATATACTGTCTATGGCGTTAGTCCAGAAGATGCTACGGAGGACAACAATAATCGTCAAAAAGCTAAAGTTATCGGACACATTGAAACCACATCAGAATTTGTATCCTCATTTTATGGTGATAGTCAATTATTTTTCAGACATCAAAGATTCCGAAATAATTAAATGAAAATAACACTTTTGTAGAGACGCGATGAATCGCGTCTGCCATTCATCAACCATAGAATCAATCTAAGAGGATGTTTGAAAAGTCCTCTTGTCGGTATCAAAAGTTTTAGATCTCTCTAAATCCACGCCACTTGCTTCAAGTCGGCAGAGCCGACGCCAGTCGCTCATGGGGGAAACCCCCAAGACCGCGCTGGCTCCCCAACGCAGTGGCTCCCCTTAAAAAGGGGGACTTTAATTCCGGTTCCCCCCTTTTTAAGGGGTTAGGGGGGATCTAAAAGTACCTAAAGTCACAGCGAAACACTTTTCAAACAACCTCTAAAATCTAAAATCTAAAATCCAAAATTGTTGGACGTATTTGAATAAACAAAAATTATGAATACACAAGCTGAGTACGATTATATTGTTGTTGGTTCGGGTGCTGGAGGAGGCCCGGTAGCCGCGAATTTAGCAAAAGCAGGCTACAAAGTTTTGCTACTAGAAGCTGGTGGCGACCCGTTACGTGATGAAAATGACAAAGAAAGGGAACGGTATACTTATTCAGTACCAGCGTTTCATGCACGGGCGACGGAAGATAATGATTTGAGATGGGATTTTTTTGTGAAGCACTACTCCAATGAGGAGCAGCAACGGCGTGATTCTAAGTTTAGCCCAGAGCATCAGGGTATTTTGTATCCGCGAGCCGGGACGTTGGGGGGATGCACTGCTCATAATGCGATGATTACGGTGTATCCTCACAACAGTGACTGGGACAAAATTGCGGAAATTACGGGGGATGCTTCCTGGAACAGCGATAATATGCGGAAGTATTTTGAAAGGCTAGAGCGCTGTAATTATCTCGATCGCCCCATTAATCCTAATGATAATCCGACTCGCCACGGCTTTGATGGCTGGCTAACAACCAATTTAGCAGATCCTAAGTTAGTTGTGCGCGATCGCCAACTCCTAAAAGTTATCGTTAAATCTGCAATTCAAGCTTTAGGAGAACAGGGTAAAAGTCTACCCCAAGTAATTAAGGTAGTTTTTAAGAGTTTCCTAGCTAACATCTTAGCTTTTCTCAAACTCCGACAAAAAGATCCTTTGGAGTTTTTAGACACACTTTTAGACCCCAATGACTGGAAAATTACCAAAGTTAGTGGTGAAGGTGTTTTTTCTGTTCCACTCGCTGTTAAAGATGGAAAACGCACTGGTACAAGAGAATATATTCGGGAAATTGAACGCCAATTTCCCGATAGATTAATTGTGAAAACTCATGCATTGGTAACCAAGGTTTTATTTGATGAAAATAATAGTGCGATCGGTGTAGAGTATCTTGAAGGTAAACACATATATCGTGCAGATCCGCAAGCAAAGAAAACAGAGAATAACTTCCAAAATACTCAGAAAGTATTTGTCAAAAGAGAAGTTATTTTATCTGGAGGTACTTTTAATACTCCCCAAATACTCAAATTATCTGGAATTGGTCCGCAAGAAGAATTAACTAATTTAGGAATAGAAGTGCGGGTGGATCTTCCGGGAGTTGGTACGAATTTACAGGATCGCTATGAAGTGGGCGTCGTCAGTGAAATGAATCAAAACTTTAGCATCCTGGATAATTGCACATTTACCGAACCACAACCAGGACAAAAAATTAACGATACTAACGATACTTGTTTATTAGAATGGAATCGTTCTAAATCAGGTGTATATGTAACTAATGGAGCAGTCTTAGGGATTATCAAGAAATCACATCAAGATAGACCAGAACCAGATTTATTTATTTTTGGACTACCAGCTTTTTTCAAAGGTTATTTTCTCAAATATTCTGAAGATATTGGCAAGTATAAAAACTGTTTTACTTGGGCTGTACTCAAGGCTCATACCAACAACACAGCCGGTTCAGTAACACTGAAAACAACTGACCCTAGAGATGTTCCGGAAATTAATTTTAAATACTTCGATGAAGGTAATGATGTCAACGAACAAGACTTATTATCTGTTGTCGAAGGTGTGGAATTTGTTAGGCGCTTGACAAAACGTACTGAGTTGTTCACAAAAGCGGAATTGCTACCCAACAACAGTATAGATGAACAACATGAAATTAAGCAATTTATTAAAGATGAAGCTTGGGGACACCATGCTTGTGGAACTTGTAAAATTGGACGCCAAGATGACAAAATGGCAGTCTTAGATAGTAACTTCCGAGTATATGGAACGCAGAATTTACGCGTAGTAGATGCATCTGTATTTCCTTTTATTCCTGGATTCTTTATTGTGACGCCCATATACATGATTAGTGAAAAAGCAAGTGATGTTATTCTGCAACACGCTGCTAATAACTCATCTGATGACAATTTGTAATTTTAGATTTTAGATTTTGGATTTTGGATTAAAAATCTGGCGTCAGTTAATTAAATTATTACGCATAATAAGGAATTTAGATATGGAAGGTAAATTACCACACTTTGAAATTGGTTTAGTTATGGCTGGTGCTGTGTCGGCTGGTGCATATACTTCTGGTGTGATTGACTTTCTTTTTGAAGCTTTAGATCAGTGGTATGAGCAAAAAGCAAAGCAGCAACAGCAGTATGGTGATGATTTTTCACAGTGGGAAATTCCCCCCCATGATGTTTTTATTAAGGCCATGTCTGGAGCATCAGCAGGTGCCATTGTTGCTGCGATTACAGCATCTTCACTATATAGCGATATCACCCCTGTAGTTGGGTATCCGTTGAATAATCCGGTGAGGAATAAGCTTTATGAAAGTTGGGTACAAAGAATAGACGTTTCTGAACTTTTAAAAACTCAAGATTTGGAGAATCCCAAAGCACCCGTGTTGTCTTTTCTTGATTCTACTATTCTTGACGATCTGGGAAAAGATGTTTTGAAGTTAAAATCTACAGGTAAAAAACGACCTTACATTGACGATCCGTTTGAAGTTTATTTGTGTATTACTAACTTGCGTGGCGTTCCTTATGTAATTAAGTCTCAAGGAATTAATTCCAGCGTTAAAGGACATTGTATGGTTAAACATGCAGATTTCATGCATTTTGCCATAGGAGAAAATAGTGCTGAGGTTGAAGGTGCGATCGCTCTCAATCCAGATAAAAGTGATATCAGTAATTGGAAACTCTTAGTTGATTCAGCATTAGCTAGCAGTGCGTTTCCCGTGGGATTTCCTCCTCGCCAACTTGAGAGAACTAGTATCGATGAATACGAAAAACGTAAGTGGGAAATCCCGGTTCGTAACCCAACACTAACGGGTACTTGTTCCGAGTATCGCTGTATAAGTCCTGACAAAGATTTACTAACTCAAGGTTCCTATCAATTTGTAACAGTAGATGGCGGGATTATTAGCAACGAACCCATAGAACTTGTTCGCTTAGCATTGCGACGCGAAGATCAACGGAATCCCCGCGATGGAGAGCAAGCAAATCGAGCTACTTTGTTAATAGATCCATTTCCTAATGATGTGGATGCAGTGAATCCGGAGAGTAATTTGCTAAACTTAGTATCGCGGATATTTAGGAGTTTTATCAATCAAAATAGATTCAAACCAGATGAATTAATTCTCGCTTTAGATGAAGACGTTTATAGCCGTTTTTTGATTGCACCCGAACGCAGCGATCGCCAAGGTAGAAAACCTCTTGCTTGTGGTAGTCTCAACGCTTTTGGTGGTTTCCTATCCCATGAATTTCGCCATCATGACTATATACTTGGTCGTCGTAATTGCCAAAGATTTCTCCAGAAATATTTTGTCTTACCCGCTTCCAATCCACTATTTGATTCATGGCCAAAAGCACTAAAAAACAATCCGCAATTACAAGTTGAAAAAGAGGGAGAACAAGATACGTTTCTACCAATTGTTCCCCTTGTTGGTTCAGCAAAAAAAGAAGTTAATTTACCACCTTGGCCTCAATATCAAAAAGAAAACTTTAAATCTCTAGAAAAACAAATCCGAGAACGTATCGAGGTTGTCGTTCCCCGCTTAATTAATCAATCTATAAACGATTATTGGACACGTCGCGCTCTCAATTTTCTTTGGTTTTTCAAACGTGGAAGTTTAGCTAAAAAGTTACGAAATATCATTCAAGACAACTTAGAAAAGTACGGTCAGTTATAGCGCTTGGCAATCAAATGAAGTACAGAAATTTGTAGGGGCGCAAAGCTTTGCGCCCCTGCCAAGTACCTCACGCTTATTGGGAAATGCTATATAAAGCAATACGTTAATCTTTGGCGTAACACGTCCTACTGGCGTGACAAGCCTAAAATAGTGTATTAAATTTCTAGTAGTCTGTCCCATTAAATATGATGAGCTTGTAGTAAGCACTTCAGTGCTTAAAAATTCAGGACTAAAGTCCTAACTACAAACTTATCAAAACTTATCAAAATTAATGCGATAGACCACTAGTTTAGAACGCGCTAAAGCGCAACTACGAACCTTTTTTATTGCAACATTTTAGCCTTGTCACGCCACTACCTGTATTTCCAAAATCAAATAGGAGTCCCATATCATCAAATATTGATATTACCGTTGTTTTTCATCCCCATTTTGCAAAACATCTTCCAGTAAAGAAGCGAGTTCTTTATTTAACCGACCAGACTTGACAAATTCTGCATAAGTATCTGCTTCAATTGCCAACAATTCACCTCGAAATTGTTCAGTAGCAAAGCTCTGAAGATTGGGATACTCATGTTGTAGTTTGTCAATTTTTTCCTGTAAATTTGCAACTTCACCTTGGATGAGTTTCTCCTGATAACGGCGAAATTCTGGGTCAACACCAGGGCGTTTATCTGCTTCGAGATGTTGTAAAACACGTTTTAGGGCAACATCACGGGCTACTAATTCTAAATATTCTTCCCGTAAGGGTGCATCACCCAGCAAATTGAGTTTTTGTAGCAAAGGTTTGATGGTCAACCCTTGCACAAGTAAAGTAAATAAAACTACTCCAAACACCGTAGCAATGATTTTTTCTCGCTCTGGTAATATTGTCGGTACACTCAATGCCAGAGCAATGGAGACGGAACCCCGCAGTCCACCCCACCATAAAATAGTTTGTTCTGGTAAAGAAATTTCCGATTTGGTGATGCTAGTACTGAATTTGCTGAGAAGAAAAATCGCAACTCCCCGCATCAAAATCATCGCTCCCACTGTTATCAGAATGATTTGCAGATTTTCTCCCAAACTCACAAAGTGTATTTGGTCGCCAATCAACAAAAAGACAATGGAGTTCACAAAAAACGCCAAAAATTCCCAAAATTCGGAAACAATAACGCGGGTGCGGGGATTCATCCCGATACGAGAGCCAAAGTTGCCCAAAATTAAACCTGTGGTTACAACTCCAATGACTCCGGAACCACCCAAGTCTTCGATAATCAGATAGGTGCCATAAGCGGAAACCAAAGTTAAGGATTGTTCCACCAAAGGCAAATCAAAGCGCTGGGTAAGGTAGGAAATAGCAAACCCAATGAAAGCCCCGACTGCGATACCGATGCCGACAACTGTAAAAAACTGCACTAAGATTGGCTGAAATTCTAGTTCTACAGTTTTCAAAGAGAAAGATACCAAAAAACCAAAGGCAACTACCGCCATGCCGTCATTGAATAAACTTTCGCCTTCCATTAAGGTGACAAGACGACTACCTACGCCTAGTTCCCGAAACAAAGCAGTGACGGAAACAGGGTCAGTAGCAGATAAACTGGCTGCGACGAGTAAAGCTGTAGTCAGGGAAACAGCAACAACTTGATTGAGAGCGATCGCCACGCCTGCTATGGTGATTACTACCCCCAAAATTGCATACAAGCAAATTGGTACTAAATCCCGCTTCAGTTCCGACCATTTCAAGTTCCATGCAGCTTCAAACAACAACGGTGGCAAAAAAATGAACAAAATTAATTCTGGCGAAAGGGTCACCAAACGCACATCGACAAATGCCAACCCCAAACCGACAATCACCAGTAGTAAAGTGTAAGGTATCTGGCGAAACCAACTAAATATCTGCGGTAGTGTGGCCACACCTAGAGACACCGAAAGTACCAACAGAAATTGCTTGAGATTGTTCGTGATTGCTTCCTCGGCGATCGCACCTTCAAGTACCATAAGAAGATTCCTGGTAAAATTATGTACTTATGCTGATCTGACTATTTTCAGATGACACCAAATCAATGTAAGACTTTAAATTAGCAAAGAAAGAAGATTTAACAGTTAACCCAGTATTTAGGAGGAAGGTCTTGGGTAGCAACATTCGAGACCGCTTTAAAAATTTTCGCCGTCAGGGTTTGCAGCCAGAAAAACTCCAACAGCTACAAACAGATTTGCTAGCAGAATCAACCCTAGACTCAGCTTACATAATTTTAATTATTAGCTCCTGTGCCATCGCCACTTTTGGTTTATTATCCAACAGTACGGCCGTAATTATTGGCGCAATGATTATTGCCCCCCTGATGTTGCCAATTCGGGGTTTAGCTTTTGGTGCTTTGCAAGCAGATATTACCTTATTTCGCAAGGGAGCAATATCAGTAGCAATCGGCACATTATTAGCAGTGGCGATCGCTTGTTCTTTGGGTTGGCTGGTGGGGTTGCCCCGTTACGGTAGTGAAATCTTGGCTCGTTCCAGACCAACATTATTAGACTTGGGAATTGCCGTAGCCGCTGGTGGTATAAGTGGCTACGGTAAAATCCAACCGAAAATCTCTGGTACTGTGGCGGGAACTGCGATCGCTGTTGCCCTCATGCCACCTATCTGCGTCATTGGTTTAGGCTTGGCGCAAGGAAATTGGTCACTCAGTTTCGGAGCAACCTTACTGTACCTGACTAACTTACTGGGTATCGCCCTCTCCTGTATGGTGACATTCTCGGTAGCAGGTTATACTTCCATAGAACGGGCACGTCGTCCCTTAATTTTAACTATGGCTTTGACAGCGATCCTCGTAATTCCCTTGGGAGTCAGCCTTGCCCGACTTGTACGACAAGCACAACTAGAAACCAGCCTGCGAAAAGCATTGTTGAACCGGACTGTCACCTTTGGGCGATTGCAGTTGCTTAACAGTAATACCAACTGGTTGGCAAATCCCCCAGAAGTGCGTTTAAGCGTCCGAGCCAGGGAACCAGTCACACCTCGACAAGTAGAGCTATTAGAAGAATTTATCGAGCGAGAAATGGGGCAACGATTCACCCTAATTTTTGAAGTTGGTCAGGTGGAAGAAATTCGACGTTCCGAACCTACACCCTGAAATGGCAGCTTTAGGCTGGTTCGGAACATTGAAAGGGAGGGAGTATGGAGACAAGAGGAGAAGGAGATTAACAATTCAAAATTCAAAATTCAAAATTCAAAATTAAAGACAATTTCAGAAGGGGACTGTTACCCTGACTGAAATTGGGTCTACCTGTAGAGGTAGGGGTCTTCAACCCTCAAATGTACGATAACTCCTAATATCATGTCTGGTTGAATACTTATCATTTAGACTGACACTGAGAAAAGTCGGATATAACTCCAAACTCCAAACTCCTAACTCCTAACTCCTAACTCCTAACTCCTAACTCCAAACTCCAAACTCCAAACTCCTAACTCCTAACTCCAAACTTCCAATGCCCAATCTTCTTAATACAATCCGAACCAAGACAGAAGATTTTCCCACCAAGAAAATTTGAGATTACTGACACTCAGTTTCATTTTGTTACGAATGTCTTGGATACTCCAGTTGGTTAGTTTAGCTAGAGTTTGCGCTTCTTGTTCAAAACGCTTGGGCAAAGAACGTTTATATTCTCTACCCGCTTGACACTTGAGTTCTCCTTGAAAAGGATGTTGCAAAACATAACGCCCTTGGAAAGATTCACGATTAGCAGTTTGTTGAAATATCAGGTCTTCGGGGAATTTGTCGCGGGTGTAGCGCACATGCAACCGAGAAATGAAGACATTATTTCTGGGAAAGGGACGACGAAAGTTCGGGGGAGCTGGCACATTACTTCCAGAATTATCATCTAGCCAAAATACGCCTGCTTGCTTGAGTTCTTCTGGCGTTAGAGGATCGGCAGAACAGGGATCGCAATTACTCATGTCCCAAGCGTATTCTAAAAAGCCAACTTTCTTGTCTTCTTTGGTGTAGGCAGTTTGAAACATGGATTTGTAGAAGTCACCAAATTCATTTTTCACAAATAAGGGAATGTTGGCATTGGAAGGGATTTTCACCGTCCGGTAATTAGTGATTTCTGCTTGCCCTTCGGATGAGAGGATGTAAACAATTAAATCCTGCTCTGTAGTAGCATTAATCATGCCTAAACGAATTGGCAGCATGAATTTGGGTGACTGGTAAGAAATTTGTAGCGGGCGAAGGAACTGGTAGCCAGATTTCTCGAATTTATCTAAGTTGACTTTAGCAACAAAGAATTTCATAGAAGAACGGATGTAGGGTTTAAGTAACTGTTTTGCCCCTCTAGGAATTTTGTAGCCATTGCGTTGCAGCCAAGTTTCCAGTCCGCCAGATTCTTTAGCACTGAGAATCACAATGTCATATTCACCAACGTTAAAACGTGCTTCCACGGTGACACCCAAACTAGCATCACCGCGTCTTGCGCCTGCTGATTCATTGCTTGCTGCTGGTGCTGGTACTGCTTGTAGTCGGTCATACTCATAAACTGGGGCACAAGGATCTGAGTCGAAATATTCGACTAATCGCGGCGCACTAAAAGCATCCAAACGTTCAATAATTTTGGGTTCTGTGACGCGGACTTGCTCTTTTTGTATTACCGTTGGCACTGGCACCACCATTGCAAAATCTTTAACTTCGCCTTGAAAATCGTTTGCCATTGTCAGAACGGTGCGATCGCCATTTCGCGCAATTACCACCTGAGATGCTTTGTTATACAGCTTTGTATCAGCTTTGGCTACATAAAATCCACAAAATGCCCAAGCTGCCGGTGCAAAGCACAAAACAACCACAATTGCCAATAATAATGGCGTTAAAAGTCGAAAAAATCTCATTTTATACCTCTGTATTTTTAAGTTAGGAGTTAGGAGTTAAGAGTTAGGAATTAAGAGTTAAGAGTGAGGAGTTATAAGAATTCTCCTCATCCCCCTCATCCCCCTCATCCCCCTCATCTCCCTCATCTCCCTCATCTCCCTCATCTCCCTCATCTCCCCTTTGCCAAGAAAACCTCGGCGCTGACCAGAGAAAATCTATCAGGATGGTCAATGGTGCAAGGATAAACAATGCCCAAAAAACTGCGGTGGAAATAAAGAAATAATTTCGGAGGATAAAAGTTAATCCAGCGATGCACGTTGCCCAAATTACACGTCCGATTCGAGTATTGGGGATCGATCGCGGATCGGTGATCATAAATAGAGCGAACAACAGCAAAGATCCACTCATCAATCGGTGCCAATAAACATCCCAAGTCCAACCCAGCCAAAAATTGCGAATCGCCTCTAGCAGGGAGTATGCACCCAAAAAAGCTGCTGTGGTATCCCAGCGACCAATTCGTTGTAAAACCATACCGCCAGTACCGGCAAATACTAGCCCATACCACCACTCTTCACCCCACTGTCCTGGTGAAACCCAAGCGTCGCGGGTGAAAATTAAGGCGCAAATGATACCAAAATTACCGGGATTAAAGAAATGTTTATCGCCGAATCGGAAAATAAATTTGCTGGCGATCGCACTTGCTACGGCTACTACCATTGTCGTCCAATGGTCAGCCCGCAACAGCAAGCTCATTCCTAAAGAAGTAATTAAAGCACTGCGAAGATTTAGGCTTTGGGCTTGGTTGTTTGCAAATGACCAACGACCAAAGATTAATGACAATATCAATTGAGTTGACAGACTTGTGGCGATCGCTACTGCAATCAATTCTGGTCGCAGTGTCCAGTCTCGTGTACCGATTCCCAAGACTAGGAACGAGCCAAGAAATAGAATTTGGTAGTCTCGTATATCTTTGAGCAACATTACCCGTTAATTCAGGAATTCCCCGTAGATTTCTCACTAATTTAGACGAGTATTAGCTGAAATTCTGTTGCTGTTACAGATTTTGTTACAACCCACACTCCGCACTTCAATCAGTAGTATCAATAAACTACATTTAAATAAAATCCGAAATTATAATTTTGACTCCTAAGTAAGGCTCAAAAAAATAAATTCTACAGGATAAATAACCAGCTTTTAAATCTCCTAAAAAAAGCTAGTTATTCAATAATATTCAATTTTAATTCTCTTCAATTATGAGAATCTTAGAAGAGATTCTAATAACTAATCAGATGTTTTTAAACGAAGCAATAATATTTTTGACAAGGAGCAGGTAGGAATTGCAAGATTCGACGACGTTCATCGTTTAAGTTAATAATTCGCTGAATTCTTTGTGCAATTAGAACGTGAATTCCCTGATTATTTCTAATTCTTGCTCGTGATTATTTAGGCGATTATTGTATTCTCCATGTAAATGTTTAGTCTCCACACCTGACTAATTTCAAGTAATTATCAATGCCTGCGATCCTGTTTATATAGGAATCCGGTTTGATTTTTGAAACGATTTACGTAGTCAGGGAACAGGGAATAGGGAACAGGAAAGAAGGCTTTCTAAGGTGTACTGAGTTTTTTTCAAAAATCAAATACTAGTCGTATATTAATTACTAAATGCTTTAAGTGTTTTTATGTAAATTTTATGGAAGCTTTTAATATCAGTAATTATACTACAAAATGAAGTGCGGAATGTGGGTTAGAAACTAAAGGTCTGATTGTTCTGCAAACAGAATGTATCGCCAAAACACCCAAAAATCAAGCTTTTACATCCTTTAACCAGCTTACCACTGCTGATAAGTAGCTGTGATGGGTGAGGCTACTTTACACTGGAATAGGAGAATGTGTCGTTAATTGACTTAGATTTCAGATACTGAGGAGTTTATTGATACCTTCTCGGTATTGGTTATGAACTACTTACCTTGTGTGGTAAAACTTAATTTAAATTCTGTCAGTTACTAACGGAGTTAATGAGAATGAACTTTATTGTTTTTGTTTTAGCTGTGGTTTATGTAGGCGGCGTTTGGAAATTTTGGACTGGATTTGGGCGGACTAATTTTAATCCAAGTTTGACCAATCGCATTGGTTTATCTTTACTATGGCCAGCTTTGTTCATTACTAATCCATCCTATCGTCGAAACTTTAGAAAGGCATTAAAGGGTTAGATTTTAGTATTACAGCCTATTTAAGGTAAATGAAGTACATGTGTGCGGGCACGATACATTGTGCCCCTACGATTATCTGTACCTCACCAACTTGTAATCTCCTGTAAGGTATCTGAACTTTGTGGTGACATACAGTAGAATTCAGAAGTAAGTAGACGGACATAATTAAATATAATATGTTCTGTCATTGCGAGCGAAGCGAAGCAATCCCACAGACTTTGCGATTGCTTCGCTTCGCTCGCAATGACATCTTATATTTAATAATGGCTATCTACTTAAAACAGGTTTTATACCTGGCTTTGAAAGGAAGTCGATCAATTTTACTTTCTTTGAAATCTGTCGTATATCTTAATATAAATCTGATCTGGCAACCCCCCTTTCTTAGTAAGAAAGGGGGGTTGGATCTACTCATCGTAAAAAGAGAGAAATTAGGGAAGAGATAATTTCCTAATATTTATTTCCCATTGGTGAAGAGATGAATTGCTCCACCTACAGCTGCACCATCGATCGCATTGCCAAGGGTATCTTTGCGATCGCCAGTAATTACACCAGTCAACGCGCTAGCACCTGCACCGACGCCGACATCTTGAGCAGCGCTACGGTTACTCCGATCCCTTCTAAGTCCATTTGCACCGTTCACGGCTGCACCGGTGGCACCACCTTTAACAGCGTTACCCAAGAAATCACCATTTCCCCTAACAGCTCCGGTTACCACATTGGTAGCAGCCCCGATGCCGATATCGCGTAGTACTTGATCGTCAGCAGCGGCTGGTTTAGCGGGTACTAAAGTAACACCGGCTAAACTTGCAGCCATGAGGCTGGGTAGAAGTGTGCGCTTTAGGATTGTATTCATTATGTTACCTTCTCAAAACATCAAACAATTGAATAAAGTTCAAAGTTACTGGAGTCAGACAAAATCTGATTTTTTCGTTTGGACAACAGCAACTATTTATTGTTTGAGAACACATACATGATGACATTTATAAAGTCATAATTACTTCTACTTAAAGCATGAAGTTATATTCAGTCTAGAGAAGGCCTTGGCTATTTATTCGGTCATTCTGGTGACTACACATTGACAAAACATATTAAATATGTATTAGGGTTTTCGGGACATGAAAGTTTGATTTATGATGCTAAACCGCGTAGTGTTAACCGTATCTATCTCAAGGTAGTCGCAAAAACGATTAAACTAAGTCATCGGGGTTAATATTTAACTCTCTGAGTTTTGCGGCCAAGCGTTCTGCTCGTGCTTCTGCTTGGTGCGATCGCTCCCATCCTGTTTGTAGCAAGTTACCTCGATTATCCCACCAACGCAACCAAGGTAAGTCTAGATTTTGATAGCGACCTTGCCAGATACCCAATTCTACACCCATCGATTCAATGGGATAATGTCCGCGATCGTTGGCAGGTATTAGCTGATATTCACCTCTGAGCAATTGATACACTTCGACACTGGCTTTCTTTACTTCATAAATGCCATAAAAGGGAACTCTAATTGCTTGTTCATAAACCCAAAACTTACCTGTAATTGGTGTTTTGTCTCGTTCTTCGTCCCCATTGCCAGACACAAATTCTAAGACAATCAGCGGTGCTACGTATTCTTGCCACAATACATAAGAACGGCGTACTTGACCATTTAGAGTCGGCGGGACATTTGGTACATAAAACCAGTCTGGTGCTTCGGCGCCTTTTTCTGGTGGTTCAGTAATTCGCCAATAAATACCGCTATCTCGTCCAATGCAATATTGTCCATCAGGGTGCAACTTCTGCAAAATTGGCTCAATAGAATCTGTTAGCAGTATGCTTTGAGGATGTTCTTGCAGGTTTTTCACAAATTTGCCGTCGGATTCTGGTAGCTGCGTATGGTCTGGTAGGCTTGTTTCAACGCCGAGTTGTGTTTGTGGCGAGGTCATGGGAACCTCCTAGATTTGGGGGGTTAATAAGTAATATGGCATTTTTTGTAGGGTGTGGGGGTGCGATCGCTTCAGCTACCTACAATAAAGATTGGGCTTCTATCTCCGTTTGAACTTCTGTTTCAACTTGAGCTTCAACAAGTGGGGTATAAATTGGAATATTCGTTTGTGTGGCTTCAAAGCTAACAACTAGAGAGTATGGAACCTCAGCGTATGGATCGTTATTCCAACCTTCATGCCCTACTACTGCAATACAGAATGCATCTCTAAGGTGATAAGATTTTACGAAAGCCCAATCCTTCTGAATTGTCCCTATACTTCTTGATACATTCTTGATTGTTTTATAATGCTTCTCTTTACCTAGAGTCCATGTAAAGAGTTCATCCCCCTTGTCAGCATCTTTTGGCACATTGTAATTACTTAAAACCCTGCCAAGAAAATGCTTTGGATCTTCTCCTTGTTTACTACATTCCCAGTCAAGCCAAGTTGAAAGATACTTTCTTCTATTACGCCGAGTTCGACGCGGTTCAGCTTTAATATGACAAAGTAATTTCTATCAGAATCTCAAATTCTTCTCCAGGGGATCTCAGACTATTCGGTAGTTTGACCTGATAAATATGAGCATCTCCAGCTTTAATTAGCTGTTCTCCTCGTGTAATTAATGTACTACGATTTGGAGTATTACTCAAGGCACGCTCAAGGTTTGGAATACCATATCCAATTTGACGAATAACATTCTTCTTTTCTTCATCACTCTTTGCTATGGCCCATTCTGGCCATCGGGCTGATTGAACAATTAATGCTCGATATAATAAGCATTTTTCCTGAGGAAACTCAGCAGCAAGACAAGCCGCAATATGGCTTACTTTTGGTGTTGCGAATGAAGTTCCAAAAGTGTCAGAAGCGACTATAGGAGTAGAACCAGTACCTAAAGTTGACCTTACTAACTCAGGACCTGTACCTGCGATACAAGTAATATTTGGTGGCTGACCTTCATCTTTGACAAGATCACCACCATACTCAACTACCTCTGGTTTAATAGTGTCCCATATACCCAGCCCAGAACAAGAAAATGCTGATGGTTGGTCTTTTTCTCCTAATGAAGACCAAGATAAGTCACGGAAAGAATTTCGAGTAATTGAGCCAACAGTTAATGCTTGAAGGCTTTGTGCTGGATTAGCAATCCTACAAGAGTTTTCAGAAAGATAGTCTGGGTAAGGTCTACCTGCTAAAATATGGGATTTAACAGATAGTCTTGTTGAAATTCGGTGACTTTCTAAAGGAATATTTCCAGCAGATACTATGAAAAGAATATCTTTTTCATATGTTAATTTATCAATAGCTGCTGCCCAAGCACTCATATACCTAGTTCTACAAGGAACATCTCCATTAATAGAGTGGTTAAAAATTCTTGTTCCTGTTTGACTATAGTAGAAGTCTACGATGTTTTCTAGGAGTATAGGCGGATATAATTTGTCAGATAATCTACAATTACTATCCAGCACTCTTGCATTTTGAAGCCAACAAATTGCTTGATGGGTTCCACTCCGAGGCACACTTATTGGATAAAGCACTGCTCCAGCAACTCTGGTTCCATGACCACCATTACTCACCAGATCAGCAGTTAAGTTTAATTCTAAAGGAACCCAAGATTTTGAATTACCCGAATCAATGGCATTTTTTAAAAGAGGATTCTGCTCTTGAATACCACTATCAATTACACAGACATTAGGTGCATTTGTTTCTGGTGGTTGTAAAACTAAAGATATATTACTAATATTAGATATTTGACCATTAGGAAAAAATGGTTCAGCAATGTTATCTTTTTCAGTAACTTCAAAGACATAAGAGAAATTAAATACTAAATCTTTTAAGCAGAGGCCAGATATTTGAATTAGGCATGAAAAACTATCTGGTGCTTCAGAGAATTGAGGAGGATTATCTTCAATAAAGCTACTTAAAAGCTTACCATTATATTTATATTTAGGATTGCTAATAAAATTCATCAAGTCTTGTTGTCTCCTTGATGCCAAATCATCCCATTCATCATATGTCACATCACGATTACTAATCCATTTATTGATTGCTTTTACATAATTTTCAGGTTTTTTATAATTTTTCTGCTCTGGATAATCACTTAATTTTGTTGTAGTTCCTAAACAAGATATACCTACCTCAACAACATAAACCTGTTCATCCTTTATTTGATCCCATTCCTCTAATAATTTTGAAGACAAAATAAATTCTGGACGTTGATTTTTGTCAAGAATATTCAAAATTTTTGCAATTACACCACCACCTTTTTGCTCATTGAAAAATTTTTCTATTTTATCTTGAAGTTTAGTAAGGTTAGTATCCGCAGACGCACCGATAATATATCCATCTTCTAACTCAGATATTATTTCTATATCGGAAGTTCTTAAATCATCTAAATCGAAAGTTTCCGGGTCAATCTGTAGTATTAAAGGCATGGAATCAGGAAGTATAAGTTTTTGCTCTTCTTCTTGTTGCTGTTGAGTGATTTTCCAATCGTCAATGAGAGAAGATACTAATTCTTGGATTTTACTTCCGTGTCCCTGCCGATTAGACAAATTTATATGTGTCTGAGTATCTTTTTTATTACCACCACCACCTATAGATTTTGCTGTACCCTTGTCTGTCAGCCTGAGATCGATATGCGGAAACCCCTGAAAACTTTCAACCATTTTTTCTCCGGACACCAAAAATTAATACTAGGAAACTTGGATTTCTGCGATCGCTTCTTCTAAGTGTTCTTGAATCACTAGCTCCTCTCGCTCAAGGATTGCTCGTTTAGCAGCATCTTGTGCAACCCTCACAGCTTGAGCCGCAGAAAAATCTTTCATCTGCTCAATGATCCTTGACCAATTGATAGATCCTATTTCAATTGCAGATAGTGTTTCCTTTAGTATAAATTCTAGCTCCTGTTCTCCTGGTTTGGGTACTGCAATCAAGTCATCAAATCTTCTCCAAAGGGCAGTATCCAGAGATTTATTCAGATTAGTTGCTGCGACTAAAAGTCCAAAAGACGGTTGATACTCATCCAAAATTTGAAGAAATGTATTTACTACTCGCTTAATTTCTCCTACTTCTTGATAATCTTCTCGTGACTTAGCAATCGAGTCACATTCATCCAGAAACAACAAACATGGATTTTTTGCAGCATCCTCAAATACAAGTCTTAAATTGCTTGCAGTTTCGCCTAAAAAAGACGATACCATTGCATCAAATCGAACCTTCAGCAGTGGTAAACCAGTATTCCAAGCTAGACGCTCTGCTCCTAGCGTTTTTCCACAACCAGGTGGTCCATATAAAAGAATTTTTTGTCTGTAACGCAGTCCATGATGAGCCAACCTGTCTCTTGCTGCATACTCGCGTTCAATTCGGCAAAAACGTTTCTCAATATTTTTAGGCAACACCATGTGATGCCGTAGTTTCTCCCTGGGTATGATAGTTACTAGAGGAAGATTAAATCGCTTACTGGTTGGTAATTCAGTTAAGGCCTCTAAGTTTTCTGTTACTGAATAAGCAGGTTTGGTGATGTTGGTAGACTTCTCTTTGTGGCTTTTTTTAGTGATATTCTCTAACTGGTCAGCTAAGAGAGTATGTCCCTTACTGCGTTCTTCCTCAATCACTAAATATGTCAGCTTATCAATCGCCTCTTGATCTGAACTAGCGATCGCTCTAAAAAATCTCTTGAGAAGCTCTGCTTTCATACTGCCTCTCAGTATAAATAGTAATTTTTTATTAATTTAGTACTATTGTACTATACAAGTATAGTGTATCGTAAATTGTAACGCAATCGCGTTGTCCTTAATCATTATATTAAATTATGTAAAACAAAAAACATTCTTCTGATCGCAAAATTAGCATATCTAGCCATAAGCTGTTGCCTTCATATCTATATCATCTTCCCCTTCAATTAATAACAAAGTCATCAGATGTCCCTCAACAAATCCTGTTAATTTGAAATCAGACATAGCTTTTAATTCCTCCATAGAAACTTTCTCGGAAAAATATTTAAATATCATTTGAATTGCTTTGTCTTTATTTAGGTAATACTGGTAGCTAGTATCCTTTTGCATCAAATGTTCTACAATTTTTGTAGTCCGGGCTAGAAGTTCTTCTTTGTCCCTCGAAACTTCCTGCATATCTTCCTCCCAATGATTTACTAAATTACTTCAATTATAAACAATTATCCTCAGTGAACCTCTGCGTATGCCTTGGCGCTCCTCTGCGTTTAAAAAACAAAAAAAGGGCGGGCTTTACAGCCCACCCCACAAAAATTTGAGAATATTCTGTTGCTATTAACCCAATAATTGCTTAGCCTTGGCTAACACATTATCAACGCTAAAACCAAACTTCTCTAGACAAACACCACCTGGCGCGGAAGCACCAAAGCGATCGATACTAACAACGTCGCCTTCAGTACCTACGTACTTGTGCCAGCCGAAACTGGAGGCAGCTTCTACAGCCAAGCGCTTGGTGACAGCTTTCGGCAATACAGACTCTTTATAAGCTGCATCCTGGGCTTCAAACAAATCCCATGCAGGTAGAGAAACAACACGGACTTTCTTACCTTCGGCTGTGAGTTTCTCAGCTGCGGTGACGGCGAGGCTCAATTCTGAACCAGTGCCAATTATGATCAATTCTGGTGTACCTTCAGAATCCACCACTGTGTAACCACCCTTGGTTACGCCTTCAATGGAAGTACCTGCCAAGTTGGGGACATTTTGACGGGTGAATGCCAACAAAGTTGGAGCATTTCCTTTTGCTCTTTCGATCGCCACTTTATAAGCACCAGAGGTTTCTGTTCCATCTGCGGGACGAATCACCGTCAGGTTAGGAATAGCCCGCAGGGAAGCCAAGGTTTCAATGGGTTGGTGGGTTGGGCCATCTTCACCTTGTCCAATGGAGTCGTGAGTCATCACCCAAATCACCCCAGCTTGAGAGAGGGCGGATAAGCGGATGGCAGCACGCATGTAGTCTGTGAAGATCAAGAAGGTAGCACCGTAGGGAATTAATCCCGAACCGTGCAACGCAATACCATTACAGATGGCGCCCATAGCGTGTTCCCGGACACCAAAGTGGATGTTGGGGTTTTGGTATTGCCCTTTTTGGAAGTCTCCTTTGCCCTTGATTTCAGTCAGGTTGGAGTGGGTCAAGTCAGCAGAACCACCGATTAACTCAGGTAAAACTGCTGCTAGTTTGTTGAGGCAGGTTTCTGAGTGTTTGCGGGTTGGTAGTCCTTTGTCTTCAGGAGTGTAAGTGGGTAGTACTCCATCCCAACCATCAGGTAGTTTGCTGCTTACATAGCGTTCAAATTCGGCTGCTTCTTGGGCATACTTAGCTTTGTAGTCAGCAAATGCTTTGTTCCACTCAGCTTCATAGCCTGCGCCGCGTTCAACAGCTTTACGTGCATGATTGAGGGCGTCTTGGGGAACTACAAAAGGCTCGTATTCCCAACCCAAATTTTTACGTGTCAGCGCTATTTCGTCTCCACCCAAAGCAGCACCGTGAACACCAGCGGTGTTTGCTTTGTTGGGAGAACCGTAACCGATGGTGGTTGTTACCTTAATAAAAGAAGGTTTATCGGTGACAGCTTTAGCTGCTTCAATGGCTTTGGCAATTCCTTCGAGGTCAGTGTTGCCTTCTTTGACGTGTTGGACATGCCAACCGTAAGCTTCAAACCGCTTAGAAACATCTTCAGTGAATGCCACATCTGTGGAACCGTCGATGGAGATGTGGTTGTCGTCGTACAGAGCTATGAGTTTGCCTAATCCCAAGTGTCCTGCGAAAGAACAAGCTTCACCGGAAATGCCTTCCATGTTGCAACCGTCACCTAAGATTACGTAGGTGTAATGGTCAACAATCTTAGCATCGGCTTTATTGTATTTTGCGGCGAGGTGTGCTTCGGCGATCGCCAAACCGACTCCATTGGCAATTCCTTGACCTAGCGGCCCAGTGGTGACTTCCACACCTGCGGTCATGAAGTTTTCGGGGTGTCCAGGGGTTTTGGATTCCCATTGACGGAATTGCTTGATATCTTCAATCGTTACGCTGTCGAAGCCTGCTAGGTAGAGCAGGGCATACTGCAACATCGAACCATGGCCGGCGGACAAGACAAAGCGATCGCGGTTAAACCATTTGGGATTTTTGGGGTTAAACCGCAAAAAGCGATCCCATAGTACAAAGGCCATGGGAGCCGCGCCCATCGGCAGCCCTGGGTGTCCCGATTTTGCTTTTTCTACGGCGTCAATAGCCAAGAAGCGGATCGAGTTAATACAAAGTTCTTCGAGGGATTGGGTTGCAACAGCCATAATATGATTGTTTTTAACGACGGGTTAGCACTCTTTGAGCTTCTCACTCTTGCTGGGGTTATTTTTCACAGTTAACAGTTAACAGTTTTATTCATTGGGTTTGAGTTTCCCGTATAAGCGTGGTAACTGTTCATTCATTACTGAACACTGATTAAAATTTTCCACAGTATCCTCATCATCCCATTCCCGATTGTCGATGGACAAGCGGGATCTCCTGAGTTTCTGGTGATAAATCAAGCTGATAATTGGGTCATGTTGAACGCTTGACTGATATCAGAATGATATCTATGGTACTTTTGGGCATAGGGCATTGGCCAAACAGGGCATGGGGCATGGGGCATTCAAAAGTTCTTTAATTTTGAATTTTGAATTTTGAATTTTGAATTTTGAATTGATTTGTCTCCCTCATCCCCCTCATCTCCCCACTCCCCATTCCTGATTTCTTTTACAGGTATTTCTTAAAGGCTAGTGTGACATTATGACCGCCAAACCCGAAAGAATTGGATAGTGCTACTTCAACTTTTTGAGTGCGGCTAGAGTTTGGTACGTAATCTAAGTCACATTCAGGATCGGGATTTTCCAGATTGATTGTTGGGGGAATTTGGTCGTTAGCGATCGCCAGTACTGTGGCTACTGCTTCAATACCTCCAGAACCGCCCAATAGGTGGCCTGTCATGGATTTGGTAGAACTGATTGCCACTTTATAGGCATGTTCTCCCAAGGCTTTTTTGATGGCTGAAGTTTCAGTGGAATCGTTAGCTGGGGTGCTGGTGCCGTGAGCATTGATGTAGCTGATTTGTTCGGGAGTTAGTCCTGCGTCCTTGAGAGACAGTTCTATGGCTCTAGCTGCGCCTAGTCCACCGGGTACGGGGGAGGTTATGTGGTAAGCGTCACAGGTCATACCATAGCCGATCATTTCGGCATAAATGTGAGCGCCGCGACTGATGGCGTGTTCCAGTTCTTCTAGAATTAGAATTCCTGCACCTTCACCCAAAACAAATCCATCGCGATCGCGATCGAAGGGACGGCAAGCATGAGCTGGGTCGTCATTCCGGAAAGAAAGCGCCTTGCAAGCAGCAAATCCAGCCACCGACAATGGTGTGACAGCCGCCTCTGTGCCGCCGCAAATCATTGCTTTGGCATATCCCCCTTGAATTAAGCGAAAAGCATCTCCAATGGCGTTGGAGCCAGCGGCGCAGGCTGTGACAGCGCAGGAATTTGGGCCTTTGGCACCTGTGTGAATTGCTGTTAGTCCTGCTGCCATATTGGCAATCATCATCGGGATCATGAATGGACTACAGCGATCTGGTCCGCGGTTGAGGTAGATAGTTTGTTGATCTTCTAATACTTTGATGCCACCAACGCCAGAACCGATCATGACACCCACCTGTTCCGCGTTTAAGTCATTGATAACTAACTGCGCGTCAGATATAGCTTGTTTTGCTCCTGCAACCCCAAATTGGGCAAATCGATCCATCCGCTTGGCTTCTTTACGTTCCAAGTAATCATGTGGATCGAAGTTTTTCACTTCACCAGCAATGCGGCAATCATGGCGAGACGCATCAAAAAATGTGATGTAGTCAATGCCATTGCGTCCACTCAATAATCCATCCCAATATTGTGTTGCTGTGTTACCAATAGGTGTAATCGCGCCAACACCAGTTACAACAACGCGTTTACGTGTAAGATGTGTCATGATTCAGTTAAATGTGGCGAAAAAGCAGCAGGCAAGAAATTTAAGATTAGCGACTAGTACATCATGGTGGAAATAAACCCACCATCTAAAATCGGTAAAAAGCTTGGGGTATAAGTATTCTTTCTTTTTACTTTTGACTTTTTACTTTTGCCTTGTTGTACTAGGTACTGGTGACTAGGTGCGGGAGAAAAATCTTCCCAATCCCCAATCCCCAATCCCCAACTTCCAATTAAGCGGATGTGGTAACTTTGTTGCTAATGTAATTTACTGCGTCTTGAACTGTTAAGATTCCTTCGGCAGCTTCGTCAGGAATTTCGATATCAAATTCTTCTTCCAAAGCCATTACTAATTCAACGGTATCTAAGGAATCAGCGCCTAAATCCTCCATAAATGTGGATTCTGGTTTGATTGTGGCAGGGTCGTCAACGCTCAGTTGTTCGGCGACAATTTTTTTCACTTTCTCAAAAAGTTCCGGTTGGCTCATGGATATAAAGTCCTCAACTAATTGCTAGGATCTGCTCATTATAGGAGACATTTTTTTGAGCATATACATCTTATCGTCAAGCGCGATCGCCCGTACACTGCCAAGGGTTTTTCTGTTAGAAAACTCTTCCCTTGATTCAAAAGAATCGCTGAGTTTTCTTTGAACAGCCGAACAGCAGGGTGCGATCCGCCATCACCAACACCATGTAAATGCTTTTGTTTGCTGATTGATTATTGTCTGGAGCGATCGCTCTCACTCAAACTATAGTTATATGCTATCTCAGACACTAAAATACGCTTACTTTCCTGGCTGTGTTGCCCAAGGTGCATGTCGGGAACTTTACCAGTCAACTCAAGCCCTCACTCAAGCACTGGGTATTCAACTGGTTGAACTGAAAAAAGCTGCTTGCTGTGGTTCGGGAACCTTTAAAGAAGATTCCCAACTGCTGGAAGATACAGTCAACGCCAGAAATATTGCCCTAGCAGAAGAATTAAATCTGCCGTTGCTTACCCATTGCAGCACTTGTCAAGGTGTTATCGGTCACGTCAACGAACACCTGAAGGAATGCCAAACTAGTAACCCTGCTTACGTTGAACAAGTCAATGGCTTGCTACACAAAGAAGGCTGTTCACCTTATCGCGGCAGTACTGACGTTAAACATCTCCTCTACGCCTTGGTAACAGACTACGGTTTAGAGGAAATTACTAAACGTGTGACTCGGAAATTAACTGGATTAAAATGCGCGGCTTTTTATGGCTGTTATCTCCTCCGCGCTCAAAAGTCCATGCCCTATGACGACCCTTTCAACCCAGAAGCAATGGAAAATGTTTTTCGGGCGGTGGGTGCAACACCAATTTATTACCGGGGTCGGACACAATGTTGTGGTTGGCCGCTTTCTAGTTATGCCACTACCCAATCTTTTAAGATGGCGGGGATGCATATTCAGGACGCCTTAGCTGCTGGTGCTGACTGTATAGTTACACCTTGTCCTCTGTGCCACCTAAATTTAGATTCCCGCCAGCCAGAGGTAGAAAAAGTGATTGAACAAAAGCTAGGTTTACCAGTGTTACATTTACCCCAGTTGATTGCTTTGGCTGTTGGAGTCAGTCCAAAAGAACTGGGTTTAGAACGTCACGTTGTTTCTACAAAGCCAGTGCTAGAGAAATTGGGCTTTTAAAGAAGTCGGAAGTACAACATTTGTAGGGTAGTACAGCTATACTACCCTACGTTCATCGATATTAGACCTCTTGCATAAATGGAATCAGAATCCAGAATATTTGGAAAATCAAGTTTGGTATAATTTTTTGATTTTCTGAAACATTAAGTTTGCGTATCAAAATATTCTGAATTCTCAATTCTGAATTCTGAATTCTTAACTATTGCTATTGTTGAGTTTACGTTGCAATTCTTTTAACGATTGATAGATATCTGGCAGGCGACGGTAAATAGCAGATGCCTTGAGATATACTTTATGGGGCATTGCAGGAGTTCCAGAGACAATTTCTCCTGGTGCAACATCGCTGTGAATACCAGTTTGAGCAGATGCGATCGCCCCATCTCCTAACTTCACTTGATTGGCAATTCCTGTTTGTCCAGCTAAAATCACGCGGTTTCCCAATTTGACACCGCCAGCCATACCAGCCTGACCTGCGATCGCGCAGCCAGCACCTATTTGGCAACCATGACCGATTTGCACTAGATTATCAATTACTGTATTGCGGCCTACCCGTGTTTCTCCCACGGCTGGGCGGTCAATGGCACTATTGCAGCCAACCACTACCCCATCTTCTAACACCGTATAGCCGGATTGTTCCATTTTTAACCAACCAGTGCGGGTAGGCACAAAACCAAAGCCTTCTGCACCGATAACAGCGCCACTGTGGATTGTGCAATCTGCACCGATGTGGCTGCGTTCGTGGATGGTGCAATTGGCGTGTAAGATAGTGCGATCGCCAACTTTAACATCTGGATAGACCACCACATTCGGATGGATAATTACACCATTACCAACTTCCACCCCTTGTTCAATCACAACATGGGGGCCAATATAAACATCACTACCAATTTTAGCCGTGGAGTGAATCACAGCGCTGTGATGAATTTCTGGGAGTGGGCGATATGGTTGGTAAAAAATTGCGATCGCTCTAGCAAACAACAATCGCGGTTCTATAGTACTTAGCCAGACGATACCACGTTCTTGTGCAAGCACCTGTAACTTTTCATCTTCCGGCAAAATTAAAGCACTAGCATTAGTCTTACCGATAAAAGATCCAAATTTTGCTCCCTCCACGTAGCTGAGATTACCGTTAGTAGCTTCATCAATAGCCGCTACCCCAGTAATTTCTGGGTCATGGTTTGGATTTAGACTCAGGCTATGATCTGTAGTTGCGTCGCCCAATCGCTGTACAATTTCACTGAATTTCATTAGTAAAAAACGCAAATAAAGTTCTAGGGTTATTACATCAGTAACACGGTAAGATACCATTGCGTTTGTCAATCAGCAATTATACTGTCGAAATCTCAAAAAACCAGATCCCGTAAGGAGAATTAGGGAGATGAGGGAGACAAATCAATTCAAAATTCAAAATTCAAAATTCAAAATTCAAAATTAAAGAACTTTTGAATGCCCCATGCCCCATGCCCTGTTTGGCCAATGCCCTGTTTGGCCAATGCCCCATGCCTTTTTAGCTTCGTAAAGCTAGCGCTTCTTGTTCAAGATTTTCATCCATCCAAGAAAACATATCAGCAATTGATTTAACCATATCTTGAACTCCATCACGAAAGAGTTCAATATCTTTTTCTGATTTGGTGTAGAGTTGGGTTACTTGAATCAATTCATCTGTATGTTCTGGATCTAAATGGCAATGGATATGAAAATATTCAATTGTATGGTCATCAATCCCCTGAAATATTTTGCGAAGCCCTTCAATATATTTGGTGAAGATTGCAGGTAGAACTTGCTCAATTGCAGCAAATCTGCCTAAGGAACGCACTATAGGTTCATCATCGCAAAACTCGAATTTCTTAAAGCGTAACGCTGGAATGACAAATGCTCCATCGTCTGCATTCACATCAATTTTAGGACAACCAATACCTTCCATAAATCGCATAAAAAGTGCCACATGAGCAAGGTCTGGCTTGAGTTGTCCATGCTCTGTAAAAGCATTTTCTAGCATGATCGTTCTAGCATAGTAGCTATCCATTTTTGATGCAACTTTCAGGAAAGCCATATTGAATCTATTTGAGCCAGGTAGCATTTTCATCGCAAACTTGCGGATTGCGTCTTGTGAAAATTCTCCTTTAGCAAAACGTTGTACAAAGGGATGTAGAGATAAATCCTGTGCAGTTGTTATCTCTAATAAAACTTGGTGGAGTTGCTTGGATATCTGAGTATCTAAAGAAAGAAGTGTGGTCATTTCTTTTATTAAACAGTGGGTTGTTGTTGATGCTGAATTGTCTAATTTGACGCGAATCACGAATAACTAATCGCGCAGTTTGCATAGCAAAAAAATGCATATATTTTCTAACTATGCTTTAGACTTTATTTGCAAATGATCAAAAAACTTAGAGCCTCTAGATTTTTGGCAAG
This sequence comes from Nostoc sp. CreGUA01, assembly GCA_034531095.2. Taxonomy (GTDB): domain Bacteria; phylum Cyanobacteriota; class Cyanobacteriia; order Cyanobacteriales; family Nostocaceae; genus Nostoc. Next base: position 26,325 of record JAVRBV020000030.1, read on the forward strand.
CAAGTATGAATATTGACATTAATTCACCGTAATTTTGGCGTAAATATCAAAATTTATACTGCTTATACTCCCCAAAAATCTAAATTTTGGTTAGCTAAGCTGTATTGTTAGTCTTGCTGAGCAATTTGCTACACCTCTAGATAAGGCAATTTCAGTATAAGCTCGGTTTTCTTCCTGAATCAGATATTAATATCTAATCTTTTTATACGCAAGAAAAAAAATATCTGTTGACCAAATCTTTATTTTTCAAAACTATTTATTAATTTTGTATAAAATTATCAATTAACTTCTGTGTTATGACATTTTACTCAGTCTCCAAATACTCTGAAATTTGCCATAAAATCCAGTATATTGAATAAGGCTTGGCCAGAGTATAAAGCTTACAGTTAAAGGATGTAGAGTGTAGAATATAAGATTTATCCTTACTTAGATATACTTGATTTTCTGTTTTTTTATGGCCTTGTTATAACTGGTCTAAATAATTCATCTTGGAGTCTCAGTCGTGGGTAAAATCTCACAAACGTAGTAAATTAATTCACCTAAATACTAATAATTTGATGCTGAATAAGCAAAAGAGACTAAAAAACTTTACATAAGTGATGTTTACGAAGTTTTACTAATACTAACTCGATATATTTGCAATTTTCTCAACTTGTAACTAAACATGGTTTATGCTGCAATGAGTGAAACACATGTTCAATGAGCATACTTCTCAAGATTTTGCTGGACGATAATCTAAGTAAAATAACGTTCTCAGGTATTAAAATTGCAACAGCAAGGATTAGTGGTAGCGAGGGAGGAAAAAGAACTGCTCTAATCTTGACTTAGCCCACATCTTGCACCTAGCCCTGGTGATTGGAAATCGCGGCTATACAAACTAAGTCCGCCTGCCTTGTCCTAACACAGGACTTACGCACTCTTAACGTAAAATCGAACCACAGAGGACACAGAGAACACGGAGGAATAAGAGTTAGAGAGGTTTTTTGCGTAAGTCCCATAACAGAAAATCAATTTCAACCCACGTAGGTGGGTTTCGCCTGTCTAGCCGCGACTTCTAGTCGCAGGCGTGCTTTTCTACTCCTGTCTAACCATTTGCAATTGTCTGGTGTAATTACAGCAATGGGTAAAAAAGCTGATGACCCAATAAAGCAAAACCAACGATTACAACATGATGTTATGCAACATCAGCAGATAGATAAGTTGCTACGTCAAGCTCAGGAAGATTTAGAAGTAAGAGTTGAAGAACGCACCGCTGAGCTTTCCCGTGCGAATGCCCTTTTACAACAGGAAATCCGTGAACGGCAAGCCGCGTTACGCGAACGTCAACGTGCTGAAGAAGCATTGCAGCAAAGCGAGAAACTTTATCGTCAGTTGGTTGAGAGTCAAACTGATGTGATTGTGCGGACAGATTTGCAAGGAAGACTGACTTTTGCTAACGCAGTTGCCTGCCAAACATTCGGCTTCGATTTGGATATGTTGGCTAGTCAGTCGTTATTTAATTTTTTCCATCCAGATGATTTAACTCAATCGCTGGAAAACATGGCAAGTTTAGCATCTCCACCTTATTGCTTAAGGGTTTATGAGCAACGTGCATTGACAGTTAAAGGTATTCGCTGGTTTCAATGGAATGTTACCGCAATTACAGACGATCGCGGACAAGTAATTGAAACTCAAGGAGTAGCAAGAGATGTCACTGAGCGCAAGCAAGCAGAACAGAAAATCTCTGAACAAGCAGCTTTACTAGATATTGCTACTGACGCAATCTTAGTTCAAGATTTCCAATTCCAAATTTTATTCTGGAATAAAGGTGCAGAACGTCTGTATGGTTGGCAAGCCGATGAAGTTAAAGGTAAAAATACTGAAAAACTTTTATATAAAGAAACTTCGCCACAGCTAAAAGTAGCTCTGCAAAATGTGATTGAGTCTGGTTCATGGCAGGGTGAACTATGTAAAGTTACAAAATCTGGTAGGGAAATTATCACAGAAAGCCGCTGGACACTGATGTGTGATGAAACAGCGCAACCAAAATCCATCCTCACTGTTGATACTGATATTACTGAGAAAAAACAACTCCAAGCTCAATTTCTCCGCGCCCAGCGTTTAGAGAGCCTCGGCACCCTGGCTAGTGGTATTGCCCACGACCTCAACAATATATTGACGCCAATTATGTCCTCGTCTCAAATGTTGGCGCTCAAACTTCCCAATCTTGATGCACGTAATCAGCAATTGCTCAAGCTTTTGGAAGATAACTCTAAACGTGCAGCTGATTTGGTCAAGCAAATTCTGACCTTTGCACGCGGAGGATTTGAAGGCAGAGGCATTTGTTTGCAAATTGAATATCTGCTGTTAGAAATTGAACAAATAATTAATAGTACCTTTCCCAAATCCATCAAAATTAGTAAGGATTTACCCAAGGAAAACCTTTGGACAATCTTGGCAGATCCTACTCAAATACATCAGGTATTAATGAACCTATGCGTCAATGCTCGTGATGCAATGCCCAAAGGTGGCACGCTATATATTTGTGCAGAAAATCTTTTTGTTGATGAAAACTTTGTCAAAATGAATTTGGATGCTCAAGTAGGGCCATACGTAGTTATAACTATCAAGGATACAGGATTTGGAATTCCGCCGCTGATTTTAGATCGAATTTTTGAACCTTTTTTTACAACTAAAGAATTAGGCAAAGGCACGGGATTAGGCTTGCCGACTGTGATTGGTATTGTCGAAAAACATGGTGGTTTTGTAAATGTCCAGAGTGAGATGGGCAAGGGTACTCAATTTAAAGTTTATTTACCAGCTATCAAAGAAAAAACAACGCAGCAAGCAGAGAAATTGGAATTGCTCAACGGCAAAGGAGAGTTGATTCTGATTGTGGATGATGAAGCTGCTATCCTAGAAATTACTAAAACTTCCTTAGAAGACCATAACTACAAAACTTTAACAGCGAGTAATGGCATTGAGGCAATTTCATTGTACGCAGAACACAAAAATACAATTAGCGTAGTTTTGATGGATATGATGATGCCATCAATGGATGGATTAACTACTATCCGCATCTTGCAACAAATGAATAGACAAGTAAAGGTTATTGGTATTAGTGGTATGACATCAAGCAGCCAGCTTGCGGAAGTTACTGAGGCTGGCATCAATATATTCTTGCGGAAGCCCTACACTTTCCATGAATTATTACGCTCTATTAATAATGTCTTGAGTGAAGCCAAGCTTTGAACTATGGCTGTTAGCGATCGCATCAGATACAGAAATTTGTAGGGTCGCAAAGCTTTGCGCCCCTACCAAGTACCTCACGCTTATCGGGAAATGCTATATATATTTTTTACCAAGGAATAGCTGTAATGACGAATTGCAGATTATTTCGTTACAAGGGAATTCATGTGCGGCTTTAGCCCACCTTGTAGCAACAGTTTAGAATCCCCGTCCATGTATGGCGGGAGAGGTCAATTTGCAATCCTTGACTATGGATTTTCAGGAAAATGTTAAGACTTTATCATTTATTACTAGGTTTGATTTTAGTGGTATTAATCCCGGTGGGAGCAAAATTTGTTCTACCGCAATTTTCTCCAAAGAAAACGCCAAATCCGCCCGCTGTATCCAAACTTTCCAGTTCTGGAGAGGGAAATGTTTGGCAGAAAATTCTCGGAAATACCACTGCTCCAACTAACTGGCAAGTTGCTGTTTGTAATGGAAATGCACCTTTGTTGTGTGTCTCCTCCAAAGGAAAAGTTTTGGGTACAGTTGAGATTAACATTTACCCACTAGAAAAGATTCCAGATTTTCAAAAGAAACTTGTAGCTGCGGGTGTTCCAGCTGGTTCTCAAGTTAATTACCAAAGTTCTGAATATCAAACTCAAGTATTGACAGCACTCAAGGCTTGGGTCGCAGACAACTATGCGACCTTTGCCAAAGACCGTCAGAGTGAATACGGAAGAGAGATTGTTTTTTCAGCCAACCCAACCCAAGCAGTACCAGTTGGTAAGCTTCAGGGAATCCGCTATGGGTTCGCTGGACTGAATCAACAAGGTGGAGTACAAGAACAACATATCGGTCATGTTGCCTTTGACGGTAATAAACTTTACGTAATTACCACTGCCTTTGATTCGGGTACGCAAACAGGTAAGTTTGAAAAACTAGAAAATTTGGCTATTTTTCAACCTTATTTATACGCGATCGCGGCAGATTTGCGTTTACCCTAATGGGCATGGGGCATGGGGCATGGGGCATGGGGCATGGAGCATTGGGCAAGCAGGAAGTGTGGGAGGTGTGGGAGGATGGGGAAGAAATCTTTCCCCCCACACTCCCCACACTCCCCACACTCCCCACACTCCCTCATCCCCCTCATCCCCCTCATCTCCCCATCCCCCATCAACCTAAATCTCAGCCACCGCCCGTTCAATTAAACGACGTGCCAAAGTTTGCGTACCTGTGTGTTCGTAATAATTAGTTGCTACATCTAAGAACGCTGCGAGGTAGTCTAATTTATCATCGGCAATATCCGCAAAATTTTGCAAGTTGTGGACAACTTTTTGTGGTGTTAAATTATTGGCGCTAACTAGCCCACTCATCCAACCTTTAACTGAGTCAAAGCTTTCGCCGATAAAATTGAGTTTACTGCCAGCATTGTTGCCTGGAATTACATCTTTGATGTTTTGGAAAGTTGAGTTTTGTTCTAACTCTTGGGGATTTGTCTGATTTAGTCCAGATATGGCTTTGCTGATGAAGTCTGGGCCTAAAGGTATCAAACCATCAACACAAACTAACGCCACCATGCGGATGAGTGACTCACCACTATACTCTCCCAAAGAAGCGACAAAATCCCCAATACTATCTCCAGGAATGCCGTTAATTTGGCAGAAAGCTACCAATTCTGCGACTAATTTTAACGTCAAATCGATGGTTTGAGCTTTGTCGGGTTTGGGAGTAACAGAGTTTAAAAAACCCAACAAAGGAATTTTCTCGCTAACTTTGTTAGCTAAAGCTGCTGCACCAAGGGCTTTATCTGTATTATCAACGGTTTGATATAGCCACAAAGCTGTTTGATATCCCTGAGATTTATCGTTGAATAGATAAATTGCTCGTTCGCCAATTTGTTGAATTAAATCTTCGTCGGTTTCGAGAGTAACTGCCTTAATTGTGTTGACAAAACCGACGGTATTTTGCCACTGGCCAGGGGCAACAAAATCAAGGGAATTTAACAAAGAAACAGTCAAGCCGCTAGTTGGTAATTCATCAACCAACTGAAAAATCGATTTGCTCACAAAAATCTCCTGAATTTAATTCTGTTAGCACAGCGGGGCATAGCCCATTCTGAATTCTGAATTCTGAATTCTGAATTCTAATTGACAATGCGGCTCATTTGAGTTTAGCTAGACCATTGAGATTAAATTTTTCTATCCAATCTGCGCGATCGCTAGCTGTAAATGAAGGATCGCGGGAAAGTACTTTTACTTGGTACTTGCCTACTAAAATTGCAGTTTGGGTGTTACCTATTTCTACTGCTGGATAACCGCCAATTTTTTTGGTGCTTTTGGAGAATTTTGCTGCTGTTGCTGGTACGCTGGTGGTATCGGAAACAGATAACATCGCTATATCTTTACCGCTTTTTTTCAACTTCGCTTCCGCAAAACCTTTTTTCTCTTGGGTATAGACGCGCTGGTAACCATTGCTATCTCCTGGGAAAAATTTGTTAAATTCGCCACCTTGAGTTGCTGTTTTAGCTACAGCTTGACCGCTTTTTTGCTTGGTGCTATCTTGCTGCGCTTGGTCAAAACGTCCAGGTGTTTTCGGACTACAAGATGTTGTTAGTAGTATTACTGAGAGCAACAACGCAGCTACAACTCTACGCCCACGATGTAAAATCATTTTCGCATTCTCCTGATACTGAGCTTTGAGGCAATTATCTGCGGTGCTGGTGATTTTGACTCAGAAAATTTACTATTTGATAATGATTGTTGGATATCTAACTGCGGTAAGCGATAACGGCATAAAACGGATCTCCTCCAGGTGCGCCCAGCCACTGTAAAAAATTCGGTAGTGTTGATTTTTGAACGATAACTTCTGGGGTGGTAAATCCTGGTACTGAGGCGAAGTAACCCTTGACTAATTCCACTCTTTGTGCTTCGGAAGCTTCCCGCCAAGCTTGAATCGCCTTTTGAAAGAACATCCGGTTAGAAAAGCTGATAATGGCAACACCACCGGGTTTGAGGATGCGGTGAATTTCGGAAAATATTGCTTCTGGGTATTGGACATACTGCACAGATACGCAGTTGAGAACCGCGTCAAAATCTTCATTTGGCAGGGGAAATTGGGGATTTTCGTTAAGATTTTGGACAAAATAATGATTAAAGCGGGGATTGCGGGCTAGTTCTTCGGCGTTGAGTCCGTGTCCCTCGATATGGGAAAATTCCATCTCTTCGGGCAGATGCGATACCCAGCTGCTCATCATATCAAAGATGCGGGTGTTGGGTTTGAGGCGATCGCGGTATAAATCTGTGAGTTGTTGAATAAATCCTTCATCAACATGGGTGACGAAGCGCGGATAGGCATAGAATAGCTGATCGTCTGTGTCGTCTAATTTTAGGCGTTGATTCGGTCTTAGCTGCATAAATCTCTCGTGTAGATAACTTTTTTCCAAAATTGCCGCAATTTCAGGTATTTTTAAACAAACACTCTGTAACATATTTTAATAATAGAAAGACACATATGGCAGAATTCAGAATTCAGAACTCAGAAGTAAAACAAGTTTTATGTCTAGCTTTAAAGGCTAGTTTGTGGTAAGAATTCAGGAGTCATACCATTGACAAAAATCTTTGCAACAGATGAATCGGCTGTAGGGGCGTACAGCTGTACGCCCTTACCCATCTATCTGTATCAAGTATTTCGTGAAATGGTATCAGGATTCAAAATAGTTGAAAAATCAGTGATTGTATATCTACTGGATTTTTCTCAAATTATCAAGTTTGGATATCTAAACTTTGTTTATTTTTAATTTTAAATTGTGAGAGTAAATTTGAAAATACATCATAAATAAGTCCACATTGCAGCATTCATTTCTGATAAATTTCAATGTTCTACAAATTACACTTCTTGCAGTATATTTGGCGTAAAATTCTCCTGTTAGCAGCATTACCTTATTTTAGTTTGTTAGCTTGGATACTACCTTTATTACTATTTACTTCTGGGTACAACAGCCTCATAGCACATGATGAAGCGCTTTATGCTTCACGGGCACGTCTGATGTTTGATTCTGGTAATTGGATAGCACCTTGGGAAAAAGCACATCACAAAACTCCTGGCCCTTATTGGTTAATTGCCAGCTTCTATCGACTGTTTGGCATCAATGATATGAGTGCGCGTCTTCCTAGCATGATTACAGGAATTTTATGCTTATGGGTTGTATATGAAATCGGCAAAATTATCCTGGGTAAAAAATTAGCTTGGTTAGCGGCTGCAATTTTAAGCGTGGAATTTCTCTGGTTGCAATCTTGCCGTTTAAGTACACCTGATGTACCTTTAGTTTTATTGGTAATTTTAGCTATTTTAGCTTTTCTCAAAGCAGAATTAAATTTTGAAAATCGCTCCTTTTGGTGCTTGATTGCTGGTTTAAGTTTAGGCTTAGGTTTCTTAGTTAGAAGCTTTATGATTTTTGTCCCAATTATAGCTTTATTGCCTTATTTAATTGGGGATCGTCGCCGTCATCATCATCTGACTAACCCAACTTTATATTTAGGGTTTTTCATCGGTTTAATTCCTACTTTTGTTTGGTTATGGCTGAGTTGGTTACATTACGGAAATCAGAGTTTTGAGGAGTTATACAAGTTTGTTGTATATCAAGGTAGTAATGGTAATGACAATTATCAAACAAATTTCCTCTTCTATGTATGGAATATTTCTCTCAAAGCATTTCCTTGGGCTTTTTTCGGAACTTTAGGACTATTTTTAGCCATCCGTCGCCCCTTTCGCTACCAATTGTTATTCGTGGGATTTCCACTGGTTTTATTTATTGAAATTAGTATTTTTACGACTCGTTTCTCTCATTACAGTCTTTGCCTTTATCCCTTCGTGGCTTTGTTTGCAGCTGTAGGTTTAAACTGGCTAGGCAAAATTTATGAGTTAGGAATTCCGTTGCGATCGCCTCTTCAAAATGGTAAAAAAAATATATTAAACTTCTTTAGTAAACAGCATCTTCCCCGAAACCTCAGTTATGGCTTTGGCGGGTTCGGTGTTTTACTTGTCATCGCCAGTATTGTGATTTTTGTTTGGGGTAGTTCTGATATCCGCAAGTATGCAATTATTGGCTTGGCTATGGGGTTGGGTTGGTTAATTTTACCCGTGGTGTGGATTGGTCGTTATCACTTTGGCAAAAAGTTTCTCACAACTCGTTACTGGATTGCAGGTTGGTTAGTTCCCTGTTGGTTAGCTTTGGCGGCGATGGGTACCACAGGTCTGTTAAGTGACTATAATCCTGCTTTAAGAGTTTTTCTGCAACAAAGTGCGATCGCTTCCATTCTGAAAACTAATCCGATATACTTTGTACAAATAGATGATAAAGTCCAAGTACTGCTCGATTTCTATATTGCTATTGACGATAAACGAGTAGCCTCATTTTCCGAAGTACCAGCTAATAGCTATGCTTGGACTTCTAAAGTTCAATCCCCTCAATTATCCAGACCTCATCGCGTTCTCGCTACTGTCAAAGAGTATCAGTTTATTCAACTACTTCCTTAAGTTTTGTCATTAGTTATTGGTTATTCCCCGCGTCAGAGCATCTCCCTCATCCCCCTCATCCCCCTCATCTCCCTCATCTCCCTCATCCCCCTCATCTCCTCCAATCCCCAATTCCCAGTCCCTAAAAAACAGCTATTGCCAAAACACTTAAATTTAGATAGCATGTAAATATTACGTATACTAAACAATTTGTGCAAATGGTCTCTACATCTAATCAATCCCCACCCTTAGAGTCGTGGCAGCAAAATCTTGCACCATACAATATGGGCTACAGAATCAAATTACTCTCGCAACTAATTGGACGTAGGTTTACTGATAGACTAGAACCGTTCGGATTGACACCATTTCACTGGTTGGTGTTGTGCTGTCTTTGGCAAGAAGATGGTTTACCTACTTCTAGTATTGGGGATAAACTCAAACAAGTGGGCGGTACTTTAACGGGGGTATTAGACCGCATGGAAGAACGCGGCTTAGTGCGTCGAGAACGGGACACTCACGATCGCCGCATCTGGCGAATCTGGCTAACCGATGCAGGTAGAGAACTACAAAGCGTCTTACCTCCAATCGCCTCAGCAGTTCGTGATGAAGCAATGGGCGGTATTTCCCTTGCTGACCAAGAATTATTTTCCGACATTTTGAATCGGGCGATCGCTAACCTCTCCTAAAGATTCTCCCACAATCACCCAACCGGGGGAAGCAACATTAAGATTTATTTTGAGAATATATTACGCATACTAAATAAAAGCTAGCCAAAGACTCGCAACTAAATATTACGTATTCTAAATAAAAGACATTTAATCAAATCATTCTGCAAGGAGTTGAAAATTATGGGCGCTAGTACTTTGAACGGACACAACGAACACCAAACACCAGTTTTAGAAAAAGAATTGATTACAGATTCAGAGACTTTAGAAGCAGAAGCACCTGTTGTAACTCCCAACGAACAAGAAGTTCCACCGAAACGGAAAAAACCCATTGGTTTGATTTTGGCAGGATTAGGTGTCGGTGCGATCGCCGCAGGTGCCTTTGGTTATAATTACTGGCAATATTCTTCTACCCATCAACAAACAGATAACGCCACTGTTACCGGAAACATTCACCAAATCAGTAGCCGCGTTCCCGGAACTGTGACTGAAGTGTTGGCGAATGATAATCAACTGGTGCAACCGGGACAGTTGTTAGTGAAGTTAGATCCACGGGATTATGAAAGTAAAGTCCAACAAGCACAAGCAGCATTAGAAAATGCCCGTGGTCAGGCGCAAGCCGCCCAAGCGAATATTGCCTTAGCTTCACAAACCACCAGTGGTAAGACAACTCAGGCGCAAGGGGATGTTAGCAGTGCTGTAGCAGCAATTTCCACTGCCCAAGCAGCAGTCCAAGAATCGCAAGCGGGGATATCGGCGGCGCAGGCGGAAGTGAAGTTAGCCCAAGCCGGGATTCCCGCCGCCCAAGCCCAGGTAGCCCAAGCCAATGCTAATTTGGAAAAAGCCCAAGCAGATTACAATCGTTACAACGAATTATATAAATCAGGTGCGATCGCTCGTCAGCAATTAGACACAGCCAAAGCAGCCTATGATGTGGCTGTAGCGCAGAAAAATGCTGCTGTTCAGGGAGTAGAACAAGCCCAAGCCAGATTAGCTTCTGCTAAAGTTGGCGTCGCCAAAGCCCAATCTCAACTAGCACAAGCCCAAGAAAATGTAGTCAGTGCCCAAGCGAAATTGGCTGCATCCAAGGGAGGATTGCAACAAGCCACAGCTGGCGGCCAAGATACAACAGCAAAACGTAGTCAATACGAAGCAGCAAAAGCAGCGATCGCTTTGGGAGAAGCATCTCTCAAAGACGCGCAATTGCAACTATCCTATGTTAATATTACTGCTCCTAGTGCGGGACGCGTGGGCAGGAAAAACGTGGAAGTTGGTAACCGAGTTGCAGCGGGAACATTATTAATGGCGATCGTGGATAACGAGTATTGGGTAGTTGCAAACTTCAAAGAAACCCAATTAGAAAATATGCGCCCAGGAGAACCAGTAGAAATCAAACTCGATGCTTTTCCTCATCACAGTTTTGTTGGTCGTGTTGAGAGTATTTCGCCAGCTTCCGGCGCTCAGTTTGCCTTATTGCCACCAGATAACGCTACAGGTAACTTTACCAAAATTGTACAGCGCATCCCAGTCAAAATAGTTTTTGACCAAAAAAGTATTCAAGGATACGAATCGCGGATTACACCGGGGATGTCTGCGGAAGTTGCAGTGGAAGTTAAGTAGGTCATTAGTCATTGGTCATTAGTCATTGGTCATTAGTTTTAGAGACAATACGGTTGGGTTAAGCCTTTCTTTCTTCTCTTTGCGTCCTTTGCGTCCTTGGCGGTTCGTTAAAAAAATATTTGATACATCAATCATGACTTTTCAAACATCCTCCATCCTCTTAGACAAAGGACAAATGACTAATAACGAAAAATTCCAAGATTGGTATAAGATTTAATCAGAAAATGAAACAACACTATGGCTAATACAGGTGTAATTCGTCAGCCAGGACACAATCCTGCTATACCGCCAGATCGTGTACCGCTAAGAACCTGGATTGGTGTATTAGCAAGTATGCTTGGTGCATTTATGGCGGTATTAGATATTCAAATCACTAATGCTTCGCTGCAAGATATTCAAGCAAGTTTAGGGGCAACTTTAGAAGAAGGTTCTTGGATTTCTACCGCCTATCTGGTTGCAGAAATTGTAGTAATACCTCTAACAGGATGGTTATCTAGAGTTTTTTCTCTAAGACGTTATTTATTAGTAAATACTGCCCTATTTATCTTCTTTTCTATATGCTGTGCTTGGGCGTGGAATTTAAATTCTATGATTTTATTCCGCGCCTTACAAGGTTTTAGTGGAGGAGTATTAATTCCCACAGCGATGACAATTGTTTTAACAACCTTACCGCCATCCAAGCAATCAATAGGGTTGGCGGCATTTGGTTTTAGTGCAGTTTTCGCCCCATCAATCGGCCCGACATTAGGAGGTTGGTTAACTGAAAATTTTGGTTGGGAATACAACTTTTATATTAATTTAATTCCAGGGGCATTAATGCTAGCTGGCGTTTGGTACGGAGTTAAGCAAGAAAAACCCCAAATCAGTTTATTAAAACAAGGTGATTGGTGGGGAATTATTGCAATGGCGATCGGATTAGGTTCCCTGCAAATTGTTTTAGAAGAAGGTAGCCGCAAAGATTGGTTTGGTTCAGCGTTGATTGTCCGCTTAACTGTAATTGCAGTCATTTTTTTGGCAGTATTTTTCTTTATAGAATTAACTCGAAAACAGCCATTTATTAATTTGCGGTTGTTGTTTAGGCGTAACTTTGGTTTAGCCAGTATTGTGAATGTGTCTTTGGGAGTAGGATTGTATGGTTCAATTTATATTTTGCCATTGTATCTTGCCCAAATTCAAAAATATAATGCGCTGCAAATTGGTGAAGTATTGATGTGGGCTGGTATTCCCCAACTGTTTATTATTCCTTTAATACCCAAATTGATGCAACGCATTGATGTGCGTTTGATGGTGGCCGTTGGGGTAAGTTTGTTTGCTGTGAGTGCATTTATGAATTCTGGAATGACTCATGAAACAGGATTAGATCAATTACGCTGGTCGCAATTTGTGCGTGCAATGGGACAACCTTTAATTATGATACCACTGACTTCTATTGCCACTGCTGGATTGAGTCCAAAAGAAGCAGGTTCAGCTAGCGGTTTATTTAATATGATGCGGAATCTGGGTGGTTCTATCGGAATTGCTTTTTTAGCAACTTTATTAACGAATAGAGAACAATTTCACTCGAATAGATTGGGTGATGGAATATCTTTATATAACTCAGAAACTCAACAGCGAATTGACCAAATGACGCAGTATTTTATCAGTCAAGGAGCAGATTTGAGTACAGCACAAAATCAAGCGATCGCATCTATATCAAATATTGTCCGTCGGGAAGCATTTGTAATGGCTTTTAACGATTGTTTTTACTTTATTGGCATTGCTTTGTTGCTGAGTGGAATTGCTATTTTATTCTTTAAAAAGGTGAAGGCAACTGGTAGTGCTGTCGCTCATTAAATTGGTTGTATTGGTTATAGCGGTTCCCAATTATATGAGATACATAAATTTGTAGGGGCGCATAGCTATGCGCCCCTATCTTTTACCTCACCAAAGCGATAAATGCTATAGAATGTATGATAAAACTACTCAGGTATTAAAATGGTCACTAGCCAAAGTGAGTACTATATATCCCCAGAAGAATATCTAGAAGGCGAGAAAGTAAGTGAAATTAAACACGAGTATATTGATGGGCAAGTCTACGCAATGGTGGGGGCAAGTGATGGTCATGTCACTGTAGTAGGAAATCTGTTTGTTTTGCTGCGAAACCATCTCCGGGGTAGTGGTTGCCGTGTCTACATGTTAGATATGAAAACCCAAATTGATGTCATAAATCGCTATTTCTATCCTGATATAATGGTGACTTGTGATACACGAGATAAAGAATTTGAATATTTTAAATGCCATCCTTGCTTAATTGTAGAAGTGCTTTCTGAGTCAACAGAAGGCTATGACAGAGGAAAGAAATTTGCTAGTTACAGACACTTAGAATCACTACAGGAATATGTGCTAATTTCACCAGATCGAATGAGTGTAGAATGTTTCCGTCGTAATGAAGAAGGACATTGGGTACTTTACCCTTATGAACAAGGAGAAGAAGTACATTTAGCTAGCGTTGATTTTCGTTGTGCGATCGCAGAAATATATGAAGATGTATCATTAGTAGAGGATAATCTTTCCTAATCCAAGATTTCTGGGTCAATTCCTAAAGCATTGAGTTGTTCAACAGAGAGAGTACGCAATTTTTCTACAATTCTCTCCCGCTTTTGTCGCTCAACTTCAGCACGTTCTTCACCTGTTAGCAATATATTTCCTTGTGCATCCCACCACCGCAACCAAGGTAACTCTGCATTCTGATACAAACCCTGCCAGATTCCCAACTCTACCCCTAAAGGAGCGATCGGGTAATGTTCTCTTTCATTGGGTTTCATCAGTTGATAAGTAGAATCAATTAGATGATACACCTCAACCTGTGCTTTTGCTACTTCATAAATTCCATAATAAGGCACTCGAATTGCCTGTTCATAAACCCAAAATTTACCAACATTTCCACCTTGTGCTTGCGATGGCGGGGTTTTATCTCGTTCTTTTGAACCATCTCCAGAGACAAATTCAATCACAATTAACGGTGCAACATACTCCTTCCACAGCACATAAGAACGGCGCATTTTACCATCGAGAGTAGGCGGTACATTGGGCACATAAAACCAATCTGGTGCCTCGGCGCCTTTTTCAGGAGGTTCTGTCAATCGCCAGTAAATACCAGAATCTTGTCCAATACAATATTGTCCATCAGGATGGCGTTGTTCTAAAACAGGTTTAATTGAATCTGTAATTAAAATACTTTGCGGATGCTCCTGAAGATTTTTCACAAATGTACCATCTGAGTCTGGTAACTGAGTGTGGTCAGGTAAAGTTAATGCCGATAAGGAAGTCATAGGCTTTAACCTAGAGTTTATCTGAGTCTTATTGTAGATTATTGTAGATTGCTGTTTTAGTATTTTTGAAAGGGCGGGTAAAATCCCCACCCAAGAATCATTACACAGCAGAAATCTATTTTACAGATGGCAGATTACGCAGCAACCGCCGCATAATCTTCTTCAGCGATCGCATTTTTGGCAAAGCATCCTGAAAGCAAATTTTGTTAACTTTTATCTACTGAAAAATACGATTTTTAAGAAATACTAGGATCGTCTGATTTCTTTATCTCTTGCAAGATTCGCTCGACTTGGTTAACTTTTTCATTTCTGTTTTGTTCTTTGAAGATATTTAAAGCTTTTTCTAGAGAAGCTAGGGCTTCGTCTTTTTTATTTGTTTGCCACATTGCCAGAGCAAAATTAGTTAGTGCTTCTGCATAATTAGGATTAATTTCTAAAGCTTTTTGATATTCAGTAATAGCTTCTTGCCAGCGACTTTCACTAGCATAAACCATACCGATCGCATTATAAGCTAAAGCATATTTGGGCTGGAGGCGAATGGCTTCTCGGTAGGCGTTAATTGCTTCTTCTGATTTCTGTTGCCGAAAAAGCACATTTCCCAGTTGAAAGTGTCCAAAGGTATCTTTGGGGAATTGTTTAATTAATTTGCGTAAATTTTCCTCTGCACCTTTCATGTCTCCTTGATTGTACAAAGCATTGGCTTGTTGTAGGAGTTGCGATCGCTCTGATGGTCCTGTGTCGGAAAATTGCGCTAGTTTCTGGGGATACTGTTGAGGCGAATCTAAAGAAACTTTTCCAGAAACCGCTAACACCGATGGTGATAGACCAATCGCAGTGATGATACTCAGTGTCATGCAGCTAAAAGGTTGAACAAACGCTGATTTCAGTTTCATCGCCCTGAATGCCCTAATAATGTCCTATTCTTATGATAAGGTGAGGATGGTTTAGTAAGTATGTAACGCACTAAAAAGAAAGCGTGCCAATATTTTGATTGCATCGTGTCCTGAAAATTCTAGAGACTGGCGATCGCACCTATTTCTTTTAGAAGAATAAATTAGTATGCTCATCCTCAGGTATTATTTCTCTGGTCATACCAACTGTTTACTATTGAAATAATATTAGCTATTTCTTTGTCATCAAGTTTTTTCAGTTCATCATTTTCGTTAAAGTGCAAGCTAACTTGCTTTTGTTCATTTATTTGAGGTTCTAAAATCCATTTGTAATAACCTCGATCTTCCTCCAAAATGAAGAAAAATAGGCAAACCGGGAATGGTAAATCTTGGAATTTTTCTAGCCTATTCAACCTCTCTTTGTCTAACTTTAAAATATCATTATCCTTGCTTAATTTCGATGTATAATCTGTTGCTTTTACTTCAATACCAAAGAGTCTTCCAGTATAAACTCCATCTTTGGTAATTGTGATTAAAAAGTCTAATCCTTGATTTGGTGTTGGCTGAGAAATAATCAAGTCATCACGACGAGTTAAGTAAACAATAGCAAGAGATTCTGCCCGTCTTTCAATATACCAAGGTACTCTGGTTTTCATTATTTTATCTCCAATCTCGATCGGCAAATTTGGAAACTAATTGATTAGTATGGTATCTACTCCAAAAATTATAAACTTCCTGCCATAGGAGTTCTCTATTTTGTTTGATAATTTGAAATTCAGTAGAAAGGCTTGACAGAGACTTAAGATTTTCGCCATTTGCAGAAACTATGTAACCTAACTCTTCAATTTCATCGATTCCTACTATATAAGTTGGTGCTGGATAAGATGCTAAACCAATTACATTTTCTTGTTTGACTTTCACCTTCAACCGATTATATTTTTTAGTATAACCTTCTCTTGTTGTTTTCACTTGTACAAAAAAATAAGGAACAGATTTACCAGACCCTACCAACTCTACAATAAAATCAACATATTGCCATTTGTCTCCTAAAAACTGCGGCTTGAAAATAGGGCCAGCATGAGAGTGAAATTCCGTCATTAATACTGTAAAAATTGCTTCGCCTCTTTGCCCTAGTGCATCTCTCATGTGTAGACATAATATTAATTCAGCCTGTTTAGCAAAGGGTAGGCAAAAACAGCCTACCCTACATTATTAAGAATTGCTTTGTGTTAGTGGTCTGTCCCGTTAGTTCTAAAAGGTTCGTAGTAAGCACTTTAGTGCTTAGAGGATGTCTGAGAAGTATTAAATATTGCGTGCGATCCCCCCTAGCCCCCCTTAAAAAGGGGGGAAAACTTCTGAAAGTCCCCCTTTTTAAGGGGGATTTAGGGGGATCTACAAGTCTCGAATACAACACAAAAAAG
>JAVRBV020000031.1:0-5352 GCA_034531095.2 Nostoc sp. CreGUA01
TGCCCTATACCCAATACCTAATAAATTATGACAACAACAACTCTGCAAGCAAATTCAACTCTATCTTTACCCCCAGCCAATGCTCAGGTGATAGTCAGCACATTTATGCAAAAATTGCAAACTGATATTTCCCAAGCTTTGGAACAAATAGATGGAGCAGGCAAATTTCAGGAAGATGTGTGGCAAAGACCCGAAGGAGGAGGCGGACGTTCTCGTGTCATCCGAGATGGTGGGATATTTGAACAAGGTGGAGTCAACTTTTCAGAAGTTTGGGGTACTGATTTGCCACCTTCGATTTTGACTCAATACCCACAAGCCGCCGGACATGGCTTTTATGCCACAGGCACCTCTATGGTATTGCACCCGCAAAATCCTTACATCCCAACTGTGCATCTCAATTATCGCTACTTTGAAGCCGGGCCTGTTTGGTGGTTTGGTGGTGGTTGTGACCTAACTCCTTACTACCCCTTTGTAGAAGATGTAATTCATTTTCATTCAGTACTTAAACAAGCTTGTGATGTTCATCATCCAGAGTATTACAAAGTATTTAAACCTTGGTGTGATGAATATTTTTATCTCAAACATCGTCAGGAAACGCGGGGTGTTGGCGGGATTTTCTTTGATTATCAGAATGGTTTAGGGCAACTGTATCGCGGGTCATATTCTGATTCTGCCGCTGCTGCTGAAAGTCAGCAAATTGACTCA
This sequence comes from Nostoc sp. CreGUA01, assembly GCA_034531095.2. Taxonomy (GTDB): domain Bacteria; phylum Cyanobacteriota; class Cyanobacteriia; order Cyanobacteriales; family Nostocaceae; genus Nostoc. The sequence goes on from JAVRBV020000031.1 coordinate 706, forward strand.
CTCAAACCTCGGACTTGGGAAGATATATTTGCATTTGTTGGCAGTTGTGCCAATGCTTTTATCCCATCTTATATTCCCATTGTCCAAAGACGGCAGTCAATGAAATATAGCGATCGCCAACGTCAATTCCAGCTATATCGCCGAGGCCGCTATGTAGAATTCAACCTAGTTTATGACCGAGGCACAATTTTTGGTCTGCAAACCAACGGACGCATCGAATCAATTCTCATGTCTCTACCCCCTCTAGTGCGCTGGGAATACGACTATCAACCAGAAATCAACACCCCAGAAGCCGAGTTATACACAACTTTTTTAAAGCCTCAAGATTGGTTGAATTGGAAAGGGGGTGTTGAGTTAGGAGTTAGGAGTTAGGAGTTAGGAGTTTGGAGTTTGGAGTTTGGAGTTTGGAGTTTGGAGTTAGGAGTTTGGAGTTAGGAGTTTGGAGTTAGGAGTTTGGAGTGTGTCCGGTGTGGGAGGATAGAGAACAAATATTTTCCCCCTCTCTCCCCACACTCCCTCATCCCCCTCATCCCCCTCATCCCCCTCATCCCCCTCATCCCCCTCTCTCCCCACACTCCCTCATCCCCCTCATCCCCCTCATCCCCCACACTCCCTCATCCCCCTCATCCCCCTCATCCCCCTCATCCCCCTCATCCCCCTCATCCCCCTCATCCCCCTCATCCCCCATGCCCTATTCCCAATGAATCTCCAAATACCAAAACCCTCCAGTAAATGGACACTTGCTTTCATCGCTACCGCAGTAGGTATTAGCAGCACCATATTTTTATACGGTATTTCGCAGTCTAAAGAACCTACTGCGCCGACTCAAGTTGTCAAAACTACTCCGGTTGTTCGCAAAATCAGTGCTTTAGGACGACTGGAACCAGCTACGGAATCGATTAAAGTATCTCTACCTGCGACTCTCAGCAATGACCGCGTAAGTCAACTTTTGGTACAGCGGGGTGATAGCGTTAAAGCTGGTCAAGTAATTGCAGTTATGGACGCCCAAAGCCGTCTTGAAAGTGCTTTTTTGGAAGCACAAGCCCAGGTGAAAGTCTCCCAAGCTGAACTGGCTAAGGTAAAAGCGGGTGCAAAGTCTGGGGAAATTACCGCGCAGCAAGCGGAAATTATGCGTTTAGAGGAACAATTAAAGGGTGAAGTGGCTACCCAACAAGCGTCAATTGCCCGTTGGCAGGCTGAGGTAAACAATGCTAATGCTGAATATAGTCGCTATTTATCACTTTATCAACAAGGAGCGATCGCATCTGCGGAGTTAGGTAGAAAGCGGCTAACTCTAGAAACAGCACAAGCACAACTTAATGAAGCCAAAGCCCAGCAAAATCAGAGTAATGACACAATAAAAGAGCAAATTAAGCAAGCTACAGCTAATTTAGACAGAATTGCCGAAGTACGTCCAGTTGATGTGCAAGCGGCGCAAGCTGAAGTTTTGAAAGCTAGTGCAGCCGCAAACAAAGCAAAAGCAGAACTAGCACAAGCCTATATCCGCGCACCAATAGCAGGTCGTATCCTCGATATTTACGCTAAACCAGGAGAAGTTGTCAGCACCGCAGGTATTGTTGAGTTGGGACAAACTAGCCAAATGCAAGTAGTGGCAGAAGTTTATGAAACTGACATTAGCAAAATTCGTCCTGGTCAGCCAGCCACAATCATCAGTGAATCATTCTCTAGTAAATTGGGTGGTACTGTTAAATCAATTGGTTTACAGGTGAAAAAACAACAAGTAACTAGTGGTGAACCAGGAGAAAATCTCGATCGCAAAATAGTTGAAGTGAGAATTTGGCTGACTCCACAAGATAGCCGACGGGTTGCAAATTTAACGAATTTACAAGTACTAGTCGCCATTCAACCTGATGTTTCATCTACAAGAAAATTCTGAATTCTGACTCCCGACTCCTGAAGTCTGTTTCGATCAAATTTAAATAATGCTGAAAAAAATATTTAATAAAACTATTTTGTCCTGGCGGCAAATGAGTTACAAAAAAGGCCGCCTTGCAGTAGCAATCGCTGGAATTGCGTTTGCTGATTTACTCATGTTTTTGCAATTAGGAATGAAAGATGCACTGTTTGATTCTCAGGTGCGTCCTTATGACATCCTCCAAGGTGACTTATTTTTAGTTAATAAATTGTCTGACAATCTCAACGCCATCAAAAGTTTTTCTAGAGATAACCTTTATCAAACAGCGGGTGTGGATGGTGTAGACTCACTGAGTTTTCTTTATATTGGCCAAGCAACTTGGCGCAATCCGGAAAATCAAGGCAGTCGCCAAATATTCGTCTATGGAATTAATCCTAATAAGCCTGCATTTGATTTACCGGAAGTAAATCAGCAATTAGAGCAAATGATGTTATTGAATAATGCACTATTTGACAGGGCTGGATTATTACCTCAAATCGGCGATGTTCCGAAATTATTAGCTACAGAAAACCCCTTAAACGTACAAGTTAATAATTATCAAATCAAAATTACTGGCTTATTTACTCTTGGTTCTTCATTTTCTGCGGAAGGTAACTTAATTACTAGTGATTCTACATTTTTACGACTTTTTAAAAGACGACAAGCTAATGAAATTGATGTGGGAATTATTCGATTAAAACCCAACACTAATATTCAGTTTTTGCAGGCAGAAATACAATCAATTTTACCAGATAATTTGTTAGTTTTAACCAAAGATGAATTTGCCGATCGCGAGCGCACATATTGGGCAAATGGTTCTCCCATCGCCTATATTTTTGGCTTTGGTGTCGTTATCGGTTTTTTAGTGGGAACGGTAATTGTTTATCAAATTCTCTACACAGATGTCTCAGAACATTTACCAGAATATGCCACATTAAAGGCTATGGGTTACAGTGATATGTATTTTATCCGAGTAATTTTGCAAGAGGCTTTAATATTAGCAACCTTGGGCTTTATTCCAGGAATTTTCATATCCAATGGACTATATATAATGACTCAATCTGCGACATTTTTACCCATTGCGATGAAACTGACTCGCGCTATTACCGTGCTGACATTAACCATTGTCATGTGTATTGTATCAGGAGCGATCGCCATCCGAAAACTACGAGCTGCTGACCCGGCTGATATTTTCTAGAGTTAGAGTTTGACAGGCAGGTTAATTTGAAAAGTTGAACCTTGACCAACATTACTTTTGACAGTTATTTGGCCATTGTATCCTTGCACAATTTGTTGAGCGATCGCCAGTCCCAGTCCAAAGCCGCCCGTTTCCCGAGAACGAACAGTATCCACCCGATAAAAGCGATCGAAAATATGTGGTAAATCAGTAGCAGGAATGCCAATGCCGTCGTCTTTAACCTGAATTACTCCCCAGTGAGACTGGGTAAAAAGTAGTAACTCTACCTTCCCACCTGCTGGCGTATATTTAAAAGCATTAGTCAGTAGATTAATCACCGCTTGTTTGAGCAAATTGGCATCAGCTTCTAACATTACAGGTTGTTCAGGAAATCCGGCATTAAAATTGAGGTTTTGAGCAGGAGCTTGAGCCGCAAAATCCTGGGCAAGAGATTTCAAGATTTCACGCAAATCAACAGGTTTTAATATAGTGTCCGTCAACGAACCATTATGACGCGACAGAAAAAGTAAATTATTAATCAGCGTACTCATGGATTTAGCAGTTTCTACAATATTTTGCAACCGCAATCTTTGTTCAGATAAATCTTCCGGTGGCATCAAAGCAACCTGGGCATTACTCAACACCGTAGCCACAGGTGCCCGTAATTCATGAGAAGCATCAGCTGTAAATCGCTGCAACTGCCGATAAGCCCGCAGACTTGGCCGCATCGCCAACCCGCCCAAAAACCAACCCGTAATTCCAATTACACCAAAAGTAACAGGAACCCCCAGAGTGAGAAACAAGCGGGCTTGGTTCAAGCTACCACGTAGAGAGTTCATGGGAACCGCCGTTTGAAAATAGCCAATTAACTGCTTATCTGAGAAAACAGCAAGTGTAACTTGGCGAACCCAAGTTGTTTGAGTGGGAGAATCTGAGTTGAGTGGAGTTTCCAAGGTTTGAAATCCTGGTTCAGCCATCAGTTCTTTATTACCAGACAAACCAATAAACTGCACCAGTTGTTTCTGAGAATTGTACCATCGAGCGTACACCAGTCCACCATTCAACGATGTACCATTTTCCAGAGGAACTTGTCGGTGCTGATTTTGCCATTGACTTTGATAAAGCGAGTATTCAGTTTTCCCAGCAAAAGTCTTACTTTGTGAAAATAATTCGTCATCAAAAACCCGCAACTGTTCTTCGACACTCAAACAGTAACCCACCCCAGCAAACGCAAACAAAATTCCACCCATCGACAGGGCAAACCAGTGAGCTAAATTACGACGGCTATGTTCAAACATTAGTTATTGAATATTGGCACTGCGGAGTTAGGAGTTAGGAGTAGTAGGGGCGGGTTGAGCCAGAATCTCTTTTAGCAACAAAGTCTTTTTGTAAACCCGCCCGTACAGGAGTTAGGAGTAGTAGGGGCGGGTTGAGCCAGAATCTCTTTTAGCAACAAAGTCTTTTTGTAAACCCGCCCGTACAGGAGTTTGGAGTGTGGGAGGTGTGGGAGGATGGGGAAGCATTAATTCTCTTTCCCCCATCTCCCCATCTCCCC
>JAVRBV020000032.1:0-62205 GCA_034531095.2 Nostoc sp. CreGUA01
AGGGGCACTTTGGAGAAAACAAAATTCCTCTGTTAAATCCAACTCATCGAATTGGGCATAAATGTGATTGACTGCACCATCATGTCTGACAATTGCCCCCTTAGGTAATCCTGTGGAACCTGAGGTATAGAGCATGTAAGCTGGGTCAACAGCTTCGTTTCTCTGCTCTAGATTATTTTTGGGAAGATGACTGAAATCAAGTTTATCGTATATTGTTATTTTCTTGTTTCCAGCAAGCTTTACATTTTCACTAACAACCTCATCTAAACAAATAATAGATTTCAGCTGCGGACAGCTATCTATCAAATCATTTAACACATTTAATAATGAATAATCAGTTAATATCAACTTAACTTCACTATTAAATAACATATATTCAATTCTACTTGGCGGATAAGTGCTATCAATGGGTATGTAAGCTCCGCCTGCCTTATATATAGCGAGAATAGCGATGAGGAAATTTATATCACGGTCTTTAAATATGCCAACAAACTCACCTTTGCTGATTCCTAGCTTACGCAAGATTACAGCTAGCTGGTTAGCTTTTTCATTTAATTGCTGATAAGTTAATTTATTTCTTTCATGGATTACAGCTGTGTTATTAGGTGTTTTAACTACCTGTTTTTCAAATAATTCGTTTATTGTTTGTGTAATAGGGTAGTGGTTAACATTGTTATTATATTGTTCGATTAATTGATGGCGATCGCAGTCTTTCAAAAAAACAATATCCGATATTTTAATGTTAATATCGCTGATGATACTTTCAACTACATTTATGTAGTAATGACTCATTAATTTAATGCTGTCATCCTTAAAAATAAGTTGATTGTACTCTATTAAGCCGCTAATAACGTCATTTTCTACAAGAAAAGAAATGGTAATATCATTGTTGAGTTTTGCTAACTCAGTTTTATGATGAATATTTTCTAACAATACGACTATATCAAAAATAGGGCAGCGATTTGGACTTTGAGGTAGATTTAATAATTCAATCAACTCATTAAAAGAATAGTCTTGATGACTGTAGGCTTCAATTACATTATTTTTAACTTGATTACAAAAGTTTTTAAATGTAATTTCATGATTTATCTGAGTGCGTAAAGGGATAACCTTATCATTATTTAAATAGTCTAAATCTAGCGCATCTATTTTTTTATAAACTGGCATTCCCACAATAACATCATTATTTTTAGTATACTTTTGCAGTAGTATCTGGAGTGAAGATAAAAGTATTAAATAGACTAAAAAATCAGACCCATTAGTTAATTTAATTATCACTTGAGATAAGTGAATAGGTAACTCAAAATTATGGCTTTTGTTTTTCCCACTATACTGTGTAGGTCTAACATAATCCGGTATAAGATTCGTTTCTGGCAACTCTCCGGAGAGTTTGTTTAACCAGTAAATTTTTTGAGACAATAACTCTTGAGGTTCTATTGTTGTAGTCATATTTTTACCTATTTTAGCTTCTTCTCTGCAAAAAATCTTTTTTAACTGTATTTAATGCACTATTTTTATGCACAATTTCCCCAAAATAAAAATGTCAAACTCATATATTCTGAAAACACGAGTATTTTAGTTTAAAACTAGTTTACAAACATTCATTAAAAGCTGCTTCCATCATTGAACAACCTTCTTTTAAGGTAGGCATTTCAATAGTTAGAGGAGGTAATAATTTAATTACAGTGTCATTTCTCCCGGCTCTTTCAACTATTAATCCCTTTTCAAAACAACGCATTGTGATGTCTTTAGCCAAGGTACTGCTAAAGTTTGCCAAATCTATACCCCAAATCATGCCTATCCCGCGTACAGTTATATTTTCACTGATTGGTAATATTTGTCGCTCTAGAAAGTTTTTCAAGAAAAGCTCTTTAACTTTAACATCTTGTTCCAAATTGCTACTTTCTCTATACTCTAGAGCAGCTGTAGCTCCTACAAATGCCAATTGATTACCTCTAAAAGTGCCATTATGCTCACCAGGTTCCCAGATATCCAACTCTGATTTAATTAATAATAGCGACATAGGAAATCCATACCCGCTAATTGATTTAGAGAGTATTACCATATCGGGAACTATATTTGCTCTTTCAAAAGAAAAGAAAGAACCTGTTCTACCACAGCCAACTTGAATATCATCGCAGATTAATAAAATATCATTATCATCGCACAACTTTCTTAGTCTCTGCATCCATTCAATTGGTGCAATAACAACTCCACCTTCAGCTTGTACTGTTTCAAAGATTATCGCAGCTGGTTTTTCAATCCCGGAATTAACGTCATTTAAAACTGACTCTATGTATTTTATTGTGTCAAAACTTTCCATAAATCCATAAGGATAAGGCATGAATGTTACATGATTTAATGTTCCAATTGCCCCTGCTCGAATTTCGGTATTACCAGTAATTGATAAACTACCTAAAGTCATTCCATGATAAGCTCCCATGAAGGAAAATATACCCGGCCTTTTTTTGACTTTTCTTGCTAATTTTAAAGCTGCTTCCACAGCATTTGTTCCAGTCGGTCCGCAGAACTGGATGCGATAGTCTAGCTGTTTCGTACTTAGAACCACCTCATTAAACTTAGCTAAAAACTTCTCTTTCGCGGAAGTATACATATCTAAGCCGTGTGCTATCCCATCAGCATCCAAATAGGACATAACTTTCTGTTTTATGTAGTCATGATTATGTCCATAATTTAATGCACCTGCTCCGGCAAAAAAATCTATATATTCTTCACCTGATTCAGCATAAAGTATGGAATTTTTAGCCCGATGGAATACAGCGGGAAAACTACGGCAATAGCTTCTAACGTTTGATTCACATTTTTCAAATATATTCATATAACTACTCTCCAGTTTATCAATTAATGAATGCACTAAGACACATAATTTAAATAGGATTTATAAAATTTAAAAATTATTGGCGAAGGGATTTTAAAGACTAATCCCACAGCTAATAAAAGGTTATAGTATGAATTTTGAATAGGCATACCTTTCATACTAGCAGCCAGAGCATTAAAGGAGCTTTTTTGAGTGTGCCAATCGATATTAAAAGAAATTGACATATCTAAACTTCTGACATGATGTAATGTCCCAGGAGGCATATATAAAATCTCTCCAGGATTGAGAATAAATGTGATTGGTCTAGCCTTTTTATATTCAGGATATTTATTCAAATCTGGATTTTCTGGATTCACAAGAAACCATCGCCAGCCTCTGCGATAACAATATTTGGCATCTTCAGGTAGTAGTATGGTAAATTGTTTGCGCCCAACAATTTGAAAAAAGATATTGTTAGTGAGTAAACAATCGAAATGTAGTGGAGTAACACTATTAGAACAACCCAAGAAAAACTGACAATAACGCCACCACTTGTGCCAATACCATTTTGGTAAGTAGTCTAAAGGAAATGGTTGAGCATTTTTTATGAGTGAAGGTATTAAACTAAATAAAGGTAGGTCGTGACAATATGGTGGTAAAGGATTATTCAGGGAATCTGCTTCATAATTTTCTATTAATTCTATATATTTTTCCATTGTCAGACTACATACTTGAATTTCTTTATCGCTAAATTTTTTGGCGTAAATTTTTAGAGAAGGCGATAATTGTTTGAAGTATTTTAAAGACCATTGACCGAAGCTGTCCCAATTAGGTATAATTCCGGAAATTATGACAGGTTTTCCGAGTTCAACATAATCTTTTGTAAATTCACTACTTGAGAGTTGATATCTGCGGTCGATTCCACTTGAAACGATCATAGTCTACCTTTTTTGAAACTAATATTATTTGGGTTCAAGTATTAGTCAAAATTATTCCTGTATTTTCGGAAGTATTTACAGGAAAAAATTAGGCTAAAAGACATATATATTTACGAAAATTGTGTTGTTGACTAAATTTGCAAAAGTTCCACGCCTGATGCTTCTTTTTCTAGAAATGAGGTAATTAGTTGTTGTTTTTGTGTCGAAAATGATAGATTTTTTATCTGTAAATTGGGGTTAGTTATTAAGTGTTGTAAGAGCATTTCAATATCTTTAAGTATTCCAGCAACAGTATCAGTTTCAAATCTTCTAGAATCGTAAGAAAATGCTATTAACAACTCTTCATTCGGATATATAACTAAATTCAGAGGGTAGTTACTTCTGTAATATGTTTTATTGTGTTTAATCTCTAAATTTGTCCACCAGTCTTTTGCAAATTCGCTGATTGGAAAGTTTTCAATCACTACATAACTTTCAAACAAGCTTAAGTTTCGTGGTACTTCACTCCACCGATGAATTTCTGTTAATGGGGTATATTCATAATTACGTGCCTCAACTAGTTGAGTCTGTAAATGCTGTAGCCATGATAATAAAGGCTCCTCAATATCTATCTTTGCATAGATTGGCAAGGTGTTAACAAATACACCTGCGATCGACTCTACTCCATCTAAATCTACTGGGCGTCCAGTAACGGTACAGCCATATAGTACCTCGTTGCGTCTACTATAACGGCTCAGGAGAATAGCCCAAATACCGTTAATTATGGTTGCGAGGGTAAGACGATGTTGTATGGCTAAGGACTCTATCGCTTGTGTAGTCGTTAATGATAGCTTAATTATTTCTTCATCGTACCTTTGTTCTTGAGTAGGCGATCGCCGAATCTTTTCTATGTAAGTAAGAGGAGTCGGTGCTTTAACACCCTGTAGTGCTTGTCGCCAAAAAATTTCGGTTTTAGATATGTCTTGCTGCTGTAACCAGTTAATGTAATCCCTGTAGGGACGAGTAGGCACTAAATGTATTTCTTGATTCTTGGAAAGTGCATCATAAATTTGCACAAACTCTTGGGTTATTAGTGAATCGCTCCAACCATCTACAATTATGAAGTGATTGCTCAAAATAAATTGGTAGCAGTCATCAGCAAGGTGAATTAAAGCTAGGCGCATTAAACAGGGTTGAGATAAGTCAAAACCTTGCTTGCGATCGCCAATAACAAAAGCTTCTAATTCATTTTCTTGTTCAACTCGTTCTAGATGACGCCAATCATAACATTTTAAGGGGACTTTGACTTGTTTATATACAACTTGTAGTGGATTGTCAATCTCTTCCCAATAAAATCCAGTACGTAAAATGCTGTGTCGATCCACTAAAAACTGCCAAGCTTTTTGAAAGACGTTTATATCAAGATTAGGCACAGTATAGACTTGTTGAAAAAAATATAGCTGCAATTCATTTTCATACAAGCAGTGAAAGAGAATGCCTTTTTGTAGAGGCGTAAGTTCATATATATCTTCAATATTTTCTGTTTTCATCTGCTGTCTTCTCAATTTTTTGGTTGATTTTTGCCAAAAATTTCTCTAATTTTTCTTTGCTTAAGTTAGCTTTAGGAAAATCTGAAGGTGTATACATCACTGTTTCCAAAGACTGACAGTGAACAATCAGTGAATGGAGTTCTTCCAGAAAATTATTTGCTAAATTTTTAATTGTTTCTCGCCGATGAGTTGTTTGGCTGTATATCCAATTAAATTGCAATTCATCTTTAAAGACTATTGCATTAATTTCTAGCAAATAAACTCTATTAGCAGGTGTACTATACCTGATTCCTTGAGAATCTTCAGGTAGACCAAACAAAGATGACTCTGATATCATTTGGTCATATTGACCTAAGTAGTTGAAACTCACTTCACTCTGAGGAAGAGTTTGTAACTTAGATTGTATTTCTTGCTCGTTGCTCAAGTACTGTAGTATGCCATAGCCAATACCGTTGTTTGGAATGCTACGCAAATACTCTTTGATTTTGATTAATGAATCACCTCTGTCTGGTGATTCTGTTATGTCCAAAATAACTGGAAAACAAGTTGTAAATGAACCAATAGTACGAGATAGATTTATATCTTTGACGATTTTTTCTCGACCATTACCTTTAATATCCAGCCGCAGTTTCTGTTCTCCTGTCCATTTTGCAAAAGCTTGTACTAAAGAAGTGAGTAACACATCGTTGATTTGAGTATTATAGGCTTTGTGTATATCTTCTAGTAGAGCTTTTGTTTGTTGTTTATTTAGAGAAACTGATACGATATCTGCATTAGCTTCTATATTATCAGCTATTGAATAATCAACAGGTAAGCGGCTAAACGACTTTTGCATTTCTTGGAGCCAATAGTCTTGCTCTCTCATCATTTCTGAAGATTGAGCGTATTTCTGTAGACATTCTGCCCACTCCAGATATGATGTAGTATTTGGCAAGCCTATTGCTTGGTTATGACTGATTTGCTGATAAGCTGTTTGCAAATCTTCTAGCAGAATTCCCCAAGAGTTACTATCAATTACAAGCTGGTGAATGATAATTAGCAAGTAGCTAGTTTGTTGGGGTGCTTGGTCAAAGAAGGCAAATTTTATAAGTGAACCTTCTAATAAATTCAAACTTGCTTTTAGTTCCGCAGCTACGGATTCTATCGCAAGTGTTTGTTCAATTTGTGAAAGTGCGGATAAATTTACTCGCTTTAATTCAATAATATCATGAAAATTGGCATTAATGTGTTGCCTGCCAAATTCTTTTTGATTAAAACGTAGACGAAATACATCATGGTGTTGAATCAAGTGCTGTAAAGCCTGCTCTAACAAATTGGGATTGCATATTGGCCGTATTTCCAGTAGCAAAGACTGGTTGCAATGATTTATATCATGTTGATGTTGCTTCAGTAACCAATACTGACTCGGTGTTAAATTTAACTCTTTTGTTTCTACCTTTTGTTCTGTTTGGATAGTTTGATTAATAGAGAAATCTGTTGTTAATTCAGCAATTGTTTGAAAATCAAAAAACTGATTAGGTCTTAACTTCAAACCCATTTTGTTAGCTTTAGCAGCAATTTGAATTGCGTTTACAGAATTTCCTCCCAGTTCAAAGAAGTTATCGTGGATACCTATGCGTTCAATACCTAAAATTTCTTGCCAAATGTTAGCAACTGTTTCTTCAACTTTATTTCTGGGAGGGAGATATGCTATCTCTAGGTTTGGTCTTTGATGTTTTGATAATCCATTTTCATTGTTTGATAATTCCCTAATTCTCAAAGATTCAAGTTTTATCCATTCCTCAACTCTAGCTTGCAAGTCTCCACTAGAGACAATAACTTGAGGAAAGCCACACATCGATAATAGACGTTCAAATACATCTACACTAGCAGCCTTCGATTTCATGCCATATCTGTACAAAGATTTATGCGATATGTCCATAGCATCTGTATTTTCTGGCTGGTCTTCAGTTACCCAATCATCCCAGTTAAAACTACTCCAAGGGCAAGAGTTGTTTTGGTTATATTTGTGAACAAAAGCATCCATAAAAATGTTTGCTGCGGAATAGGAAATAAATCCTAAGCCTCCTAACACAGATGATAGTGATGATGTTAATTGACAAAAATCTAGTTTTTGTCCTTGCAGAACTTTTTCTAAGACAAATAATCCATTTACCTTGGGCTGAAATAATGATTGGGCTTCAGCTTTGGAAGTTTCCGCAATCACACTACCTCCTCCCTTTCCTGCTGCATGAATAACACCATTAATTCCACCAAAATTTTTAGTGGCGATCGCAATTGCATTTTGCATTTGTTGTTCATTGGCAACATCGGCACTGATAACCAAAACCTCAGCACCCAAAGCTAAGAGTCCTTGCAATTTGCGAATCTTACGGCTGATACTATCTTGCTCGTCATGAGTTGCTAGCCATTCTTGCCACTGATCTTTTTCGGGAAGTCCACTTCGTCCAAGCAGAATCAATTTTGCTTGGACAGTTTTTGCTAAATATTCTGCCAATACTAAGCCAACACCACCGAGTCCACCAGTGATTAAGTAAACTCCTTTTTCCCTCAACTTGGTTCTAGCAATAATACTTTCATCTAAGCGGATAGGTTCATATGTTTGAATCCAGCGGTGATGACCACGGTAGGCAACAATATTTTCAGTTGTCTGTGCTGCAAATTCTGTAAGTAGATAATCTATTAATTGATTTGACGGCTGAGTTTGAGATCCTCCAAACGCAACATCAAAAAAACTAGAGGTAATGTTGGGATATTCCTGTGGAATTACTTTACATGACCCTAATATGGTTGCCTTTTCAGGACATAGATTCTCACTACCAGTGACATCATATACATTACTGGCGACAACCATCAGTTTCATCGGCTCAATTATATTCTGCTTCGCCAAGGCTTGTGTGAGAAACAGTAGACTGTAAAAACCAAGATTTTGACAATCTTCAAAAAATTGATACTGTTCACTTAGCTCTTGACTAAATAAAGTATTGTTAGAAGTCAGGCTCCAAAAATGAGCAATTCTCTGTGGAGTCCAATTGTGTTCTCCTAAAACTTGAAGCAAAGCATCATAGTCGTTCTTTTCTTGAGGATTAATACTATATGTACAGTCACTAAGTTTCGCAAATTTATCTGCAATATTGACCGTAATCACATCCTGACCCTGTTGTTTGAGTCGTTCGGCAATTTCCGTTCCAATTCCGTAGGTATCAACAAACACTAACCAACATAACTTTTGTTCTGCCAGTTTTTGCTTTTGAAAACGCTCAAGCAGTGTAGATTCTTTCCAATTAGGAATGTAAAACCAGTCGGCAATATTAGTTTTTCTACCGAGTGATATCTGGGTGTGACGATCGCCTTCTCCTTGCTTGTTCGGTTCAATCCAGTATCTTTGTCGTTCAAAAGGATACGTCGGTAAAGGCAGGCGATCGCGTTTTTCGTTAACATAAAAACCAGACCAATCTATTTTACCCCCCGCCGACCAAAGGCGACCCAATGTATTGATTAAAAATGCTATATCTGATTGTTGCTCGTAGGAATGTCGCAGAGAAGGAAGCATCACCAATTTGGCTCTGTCGTTACTTTCTATACATTGGGATGCAAAACTAATCAATCCTTGCCCGGGGCCAATCTCTAATAAAATCGGATTGTCTTTTTGCCATAACTGTTGCACGCCCGAAGCAAAGCGTACTGGTTGACACAGATGGTTCACCCAATAATCAGGATCTGTTGCTTGCTCTGCTGTAATCCAAGTTCCCGTAACGTTGGATAAATAAGGAACTTTCGGAGGTTTGAGGGTAAATGTTTTGACTAAATCCCTAAAGGCTGGTGCGATCGCCTCCATCATCACAGAATGAAAAGCATGGGAAGTCTGCAAACGTTTCCCAACTAAATTCTGTTGGCTCAATTGTTGTTCCCATTCTTCTACAGCGTCTGTGGCACCTGCTATTACACACAACGACGAGCCATTGATTGCAGATAAAGAAATCTTCTCATTGAGTAGAGGCTGTATTTCTGACTCTGAAAGTGGAACCGCTAGCATTGCTCCTTCTGGCAACTCTTCAATCATTTGCGCTCTTTTGGCTACCAGAGTTAAAGCATCTTCTAAAGACAAAACCTCGGCTAGAGCTGCTGCTACATACTCACCGATGCTGTAGCCAATCATTGCACAAGGACGGATTCCCCACGACATCCACAACTGAGCTAAAGCATATTCAATCACGAACAGAGCAGGCTGAGTCAGAACGGTTTGATTCAACTTTTGAGTAGCAACATCCGTTTGTTGCTCCCCACGACCTAACATTTTTCGTAAGTCTAGTCCGTTGGATTGAGTATTTTGTTTTTGCTTAACGTCATTTTGGTTGTTTCTATTGGGATATAAAATATCTCGCAAATCAACACCAAGTTGGGGTTTGAGGAGTTCGGAACATCTATCTATATAGGTACGAAATGTTGGCTCAGTTTGGTAAAGTTCAATAGCCATATCAATGTAGTGAGTTCCTAATCCAGAAAACATAAAGGCAACAGGTCGTTCCTGAGTTTTCTGAGTACTCGTAGTAACTCGCTTTGGCTGTTGAAGTGCATTGATAGCATCTTGAATATCTTGACAGACAACCATACGCCGATGCTCGAAAGCTCTGCGTCCAACCTGCAATGTGTAAGCTACATCGGCAAGGTTTAAATTGGGATGTTGTTGGAAGTAATTAGCTAAATTCGTTGTAGCCGTTTCCAGTGCTGAACTCGTTTTGGCGGATAACATCAATAGCTGCCAAGGACGAGAAAGACTCGAAAGTTCCACTACAGGGGCTTCTTCGAGAATCACATGGGCGTTGGTTCCTCCTAACCCAAAGGAACTAACTCCTGCACGTCGGGGAGTACCATTGCTTTGCCATTGGGAAAGCGTGGTATTGACGTAGAAAGGACTATTGGCAAAGTCAATTTCGGGATTAGGCTCTTCAAAGTGCAAGCTTGGAGGTATTTGTTTGTGCTTGAGAGCGAGAACAGTTTTGATTAATCCAGCGACACCGGCGGCGGCATCCAAATGCCCAATATTGGTTTTGACGGAACCAATGGCGCAGAATCCTTTATTTTGGGTACTAGAGCGAAAGGCCTGTGTGAGGGCGGCAATTTCAATCGGATCTCCTAAAGCTGTTCCAGTACCGTGAGTTTCAACGTATGTGATTGTTTCAGGTTCTACTTCGGCGATGATTTGGGCTGTTCTGATGGCCTTTGCTTGAGTATCGATGCGGGGTGCTGTATAACTAACTTTGAATGAACCGTCGTTATTGATAGCTGAGCCTTTGATCGCAGCATGAATTGTATCGCGATCCTTGAGAGCATCTTCTAATCGCTTCAATACTACAATACCTACACCTTCACCGCCCACAGATCCCTTTGCTTTAGCATCAAACGCACGGCAATGTCCGTCAGGAGACATTATTCCCCCTTCTGTGTACATATATCCAGCTTTTCTAGATGCACTGATAGCAACTCCACCAGCTAAAGCGATATCACATTCCCCATTGAGCAAACTTTGACAAGCTAGGTGGACAGCAACCAACGAAGTTGAGCAGGCAGTTTGAACTGTATAACTAGGCCCTTCTAGATGAAGTTTGTAAGAAACACGCGTGGTTAAAAAATCTTTGTCGCCTGCTATTATCAGTTGCTGAGGATCAATAGAATTGATGATATTTTGATTGAGGTAAACATTAAGTAAGTAGCTGCTTAAACCGGCTCCAGCATAAACACCAACGGCACCTTTATAAGTTTGTGAATCGTATCCAGCACTTTCCATAGCTGACCAAGCACACTCTAGGAAAAGTCTGTGTTGTGGGTCGGTTATTTCTGCTTCTCTGGGATTAAAGCCAAAGAAGGAAGCATCAAATAATTCTGCATCATTTAATATAGCCCGCGCTTTTACATAATTCGGGTCATTTAGAATAGATGAATTGATACCTGAAGATAACAGTTCTTCTTCAGTAAAAAAAGAGATTGATTCTCTTCCCATCTGGAGATTTTCCCAGAATTCATCAATGTTTTTAGCTCCGGGAAAACGTCCTGTTAAACCAATAATTGCTATTTCTGAACCATTTATTGAATTAGACGTTGTTATATTCATAATGCGTGCTTAATCCTTAGTTTTTGGCAATAGACTTAGTAGTTTTGATTATTAAAAAATCTCTAGTTTACAACCATTTTTTCCGACATAGAGTCAATTAATTTTATTTAGATTTGCGTTTCAACGCTTTTTTATCAGTTGTATTAGACAAATATCAAAGTCTAAATCTAAACAGAGATTTAAGGAGTATTGACTAAGTATTTATATAAGTCATCAATCACGGTATTAACAGCAGGTGGATCTTGCCATACTATCCATGCCCAATAATCGACGAGATAAACTTGCCCTGTTTGAACAGCCTTGAGCTTTTTCCAAAGGGGTTTGTGTTTTAACCTTTCATAAGCTTCATTATTAAGATTAGAAACTGGCAAAAATAAAATATCGCCATCTAATATATCAAGTTTTTCGTAAGAGATGTCATAAATATAACCACGGGGTATAACAACATTTTGTGCTGGTGGGCGTTGCAGTCCCAGTTCATCAAAGATAGAGCCAATAAATGAGTTTTTAACAGGAGTAGCATTGTAAGAGTTAACAGGAATAGCCACAGAAATTGTTTGATTTTGATAACGATTAGCTAATGCTACTTTGAGTTCCTCAATTTGCTGATGATACTGATTTATAGCCTCTTGGGCTATTGCTTCTTTCCTTAACACCTGAGCGACAAATCTAAATTGATCTTTCCACTTGGGTTCTTTCCAACTGGGCATATCAAAAGGAACTACTATTGTAGGTGCAATTTTAGAAAGCAAAGAGTATATTCGTTTAGCAGGTTCCCAAACCAAAATTAAATCAGGCTTAAGTAGTAAGATTTTCTCTATATTAGGGTTTATTGCCAATCCTACTTGCTGAACCTCTTTTATCTCTTCTCCCAGATGAGCTTGTTCTCTTGAATAGTTTGCATTCAAATCACTTGGATGAACACTACTACCAATAGGTTTAACACCCAGCGTTAGCGCATTACTTAGCAAGCTGTAGTCAGAAAGCATTATGACCCGCTTAGGGCGATCGGGAACACAGGTTTCCCCCATAAGGTGTTCCACGACTTGGCAGGGAGTTGAAGGTGGTTTAGTAGTTGGTATTTCGTTATATTCAATTGTCGTGCTGCTACAGGCTGAGATGAACACTACTGCGAGTAGTGATAGCAATAGTCCTTGGCTTATCCTTGGCTTCCAAAAACTGTTGTCGCTCTTGGTCATATTCAATTGCTTCGGGTGCATACTTGACAAAGTATCGCTTAAACTTCTTGCTAAAACGGTATTTTTATTGAGAATTAAAAACAAACTAATCAGTGTTAGAAAAAACGTCAGTGAATACTCTCACAAGTCTTGAGAAAGATCTCGGTAATCGATAGTTAGCTAAAAGAAGGCTGGGATAGGGTTAAAACTGCCACGAAATCGTGCCCTGAACCGTAAATGGCTCACCACGGTTAACCCGCAATATACCAAACGCACTTTCAAAATAATCAACATTAAACAGATTTCTGAAATTAAGGGCGGCACGGAAGCGCTCTCTTCTATAAAAAATCGCGGCATCTGTCCGCACATAGCTGGGGAGTTCAAGACTATTTTCTAAATCAACTTGCCGGTCTCCCACATAAAATAATCCCAAACCAAAGCCTAATCCTTGCAAATCACCTTCTTGGAGTTCATAGGTTGTCCACAGATTCAAGGCATTTTCTGGAACGTTACGCAACCGATTGCCTACGGGAAGTGTATTGTCTTGGGTAATCCTGGCATCCGTGTAGGCATAGCCAGCAATGATGTTCCATCCTGGCAAGATTTCACCTTGAACGCTCAGTTCAACGCCTCGACTACGCTGCTCTCCAGTTTGAATCGAAAAGCCGAGTGGTACACCAGGTCTAGTATCATCCGTTGTGACACCAGTGCGGGTCAGGTCGTACAAGGCAAGGGTTGTTGAAAATTGATCGTTCACATTTACTTTAACCCCCACTTCATACTGAGTGCCGCGTTCTGGTTGAAACAAATCACGCTCAAAACTACGTCCAGTTACTGGGGTAAATGAGCGACTGTAGCTGGCATAAAGAGAAATAGGTTCAATGGGTTGATAAACAATGCCCGCACGAGGACTGAAGGCATTCCCTGATTGACCGGTTCTAGTATCTGCCAGAAAATCTCGATCGGTTTGCTTAAACAGATCAAATCGTCCGCCCAGCAATAACTTGAGATTCTCCGCCAGTGTCACTTGGTCTTGAATATAAATCCCTAAAGTGTCTGTTAGGTTTGATCCATTACCAACAAGATTGAAAGACCCCGCAGCAGGCTCCCTATACACAGGGTTGAACAGGTCGAATGAGCCAGCGGCTAAAGAAGTATTGTTGTTAAAGTCATACCGACCCAAATCGACACCGAAGGCTAGCTGATGCTTAATTGAACCTGTTGAAAATTTCCCAGTCAGATTAAGATTTAGGTCATAGACTTCTTCCCTTTCTTGAAGGTCAATAAATATGCCGTTTAACGTTTGATTGTCAGCAGCCAGACTAGTACCTTGAAATACATAGTTCCCATCTGTATAGGTATTGTCAAGAAATCTCGCTTGAAACGCATTTTGTAACGACCAGTTATCGCTGAACTGATGCTCTAGGCGATATCCTACTCTGCTTTTTTGAATAGTCTGAACAACGTCAGGGTTTGCAAACTGACGATCGCGTGGAATGCGACCATTGGGGTTGGGCAGCAGTGTACCAACTGCTGGCACGCCTGCAAAATTAGATTCGTTTATCTCTGTGTACCCGCCTTCTAAGGTGAAACGGGTTCGCTCCCCAATCGCCACACTTACAACAGGAGCGAGAGCAAATTGCTCTCGCTCAAGAAAATCAATAAAACTCCCTTTCTTCTGGTAGGAGGCATTCAGTCGGTACAAAACCGTCTTGGGATCATTTAAAGGTCCTGATAAATCAATAGCGCCCCGATATAAGTCATAACTGCCAATGGTGGCATCAACAGCATAAAACGGATTGGGCAGCGGTTGTTTCGTTACCAGGTTAATGGTTCCACCTGGATTACTTGCCCCGTAAAGCACAGAAGCCGGACCTTTTAACACTTCTATTCTTTCGAGGTCGGGGTTCGTTTCTGCATTCAATTGTCCAGCCTCTCTCAACCCGTTCCTGAGAATGAAGTTGTTAGCAAAATTAAAGTCAACGAAGCCTCTAATAATCAAGTTAGCACCTGTACTTTGTGAAGGATTGAATGGAGCTACTCCAGGAACGTTTCTTAGGGCTTCATTGTAAGTAGTGACGTTTTGATCGCGCAATACTTCCTGCGGTACAACTTGAATTGACTGGGGAATATCCCGCAGAGGAGTGTCGGTGCGTGTCCCTACACTGGTATTCGGTACGCGATAGCTATCTTGTTCACCTGTCACCACCAACTCAATCGGCTTATCATCCTCAGCGGAAGCATCAGCGGAGGGTGCTTCACTCATTGGCTGCTCAGCTTCAGGCTGCTGTGGCGGCTGCATTGCCGTTGTCGCAGGTGTCAAAGCAAAAATCAAACCCTCGTCACTGTCAAATAACTCAACTGTTGGCAAAAGAGTTTCACCCGTCGCTGTTACCCGAACAGTATTGGCATCAAGGTTTGTAACTGTTATCTGAGTAATTCCTTCAAGCGGTTTTTCCGAACGAAATACGAACCCATCACCACTGGGTAAACGCAGTTGGGCATTAGGGATATCAGCGATAAAGTTATTTTCAGTACTACGATTGGTGACTTGCAGTTGTTCTCCACCACTCGTCTGTAAAATCACCTCCAAACCTTTGTTGGTGGGTTTAGCTTGCACTCCCGTGATTAGTACAATGCCATCCTGGACAGCAGGAGCATTGCTTGGTGCTGGGGACGACTGCACCAAGAATCTGGCGCTAGTGCTGGGACGCTCAACTTGATTCAGCTGGGGAATCTCTCTAATTGGCTGGGATTTACGTAGTACTGAGGCGATAGATTTACTCTGTGTTTCTGACTTTGGTATCTCTTGAGCCGTTGCACTCATTTGACACAACAGCCAAGCGGAACTCGTTAGTAATAAAATTTGCGATAACTGCTTTGGTTTCATTGACTACACCACACACCTAACTATACTCTTTCAAAAAAGAAAAATATTATCAATAGTATGTCAGTTATTTACTACGATTTACACGTTAATACTACAATAAATGACTGGCTAATTGCAAATAATTATCAGCTTTTCTTGAAAAAACTAGTGAAATGACGATCTAGCTTAAATATTTATTTTCAATTGATTTCATTTTTTGCAGACGCTTTCTTTGTTGAACTTTACCATCAGCAATTTTTTCTGTGGCAACATCTACTAATTCAGAAGATAATTTTCCATTTTTGACTTGACTCAAGTAATCTGCCAAAGAACTAATAGTTGGATATCTAAACAGGTCGATAATGGATAAATTACTCTTCAAGGCTTGAACCAAGTTGCTATGAACCTGAACCAAAAGCAATGAATGACCGCCCATTTGAAAAAAGTTATCATAAATTCCGACGTTTTCAACATTGAGTATTTTTTGCCAAATATCAGCAATAGCCTGTTCCACTTCAGTTTGTGGGGGCTGATAAATTGCTTCTAATTGAGAACGTGCTGTATCAGGTGCAGGCAGCGCTTTACGGTCAAGTTTGCCATTAGGTGTCAATGGCAGTGTTTCCAGTATGACAAAAGCTGCTGGTATCATGTAGTTTGGTAGCTTGGACTCCAAGAAGCTACGTAGTTCGGAAATCGTAAGTGTTTGCTGTTTTTGCGGAACTACATAGGCGACTATTCTTTGAGAATCTACTGAATCATCATGTACTACAACTACAGTTTCTCGTACTGCTAAGTGCTGAGTGATAACTGTCTCAATTTCTGGGAGTTCAATCCTAAAACCACGAATTTTAACTTGGTGGTCAATGCGACCAATGTACTCTATTTCTCCAGTTGGTAAATAGCGTGCCAGATCCCCTGTTTTGTAAAGACGTGTTGCTTTGTCGCTAAAGGGATTAGGAATAAATTTTTCTGCTGTCAAGTCGGGGCGATGGAAATAACCCCTACCTACTCCCACACCACCAATATAAACTTCACCTGCTACACCTATGGGAACAGGATTAAAATACTTATCAAGTAAATAAATTTGAATATTTGCTATTGGTCGCCCAACCGGAACTATTTTCTGATTGCTAAAACTATCTTCACACTGCCAAAAAGTTACATCTACAGCTGCTTCAGTAGGACCATAAAGATTATACAGTTGGGCATCAAGTCGATTACAAAAGCTCTGTTGTAGTTGAACTGGTAATGCTTCACCACTGGCTATGACTCTTACCAGAGACTGACATTTTTCTAATCCTTCTGCTGACAGGAATACTTGCAGCATTGATGGGACGAAATGTAACGTCGTAATTCGCTGCTGTAGAATCAAGTTAACTATGTAGTTGGGATCTTTATGACCTTCTGGTTGAGCTACTACTAATCGCGCACCTGTAATCAACGTCCAGAAAAATTCCCATACTGACACATCGAAACTAAAGGGCGTTTTCTGCAAAACATTATCTGCTAGTGTTAATTGGTAGGCATCCTGCATCCAAAGTAAGCGATTGCAGATTCCTTTATGGGTGTTCATTGCACCTTTTGGTTTTCCTGTGGAACCAGAGGTGTAGATGACGTAAGCAAGGTTATCAACTGTGATCTTCGACCCAGGATTTTCTCTGTTTTCATCAGGGATTAGTTGCCAGTCCCTATCGATGCAAATTACTTGTGCTTGAATAGTGAGAAAATTTTCTACTAGGTGCTGTTGTGTTAACAATACGCTTGGTCGAGAGTCTTCTAACATGAAACTCAAGCGTTCTTGGGGATAGTTTGGGTCTAGTGGTATGTATGCGCCACCAGCTTTAAGGATGGCTAGTAAGGCGATAACCATAAAAGGCGATCGCTCTACGCAAATCCCCACCAATACTTCGGGCTTTACTCCCAGTTGTTGTAGATAGTGTGCTAATTGATTCGCTCTAATATTCAGTTCACAATAGGTTAGCTGCTGCGATTCAAATACAACTGCTACTGCATCAGGTGTGCGTTCTACTTGTGCTTCAAACAATTTATGGATACATTTATCTTCAGGATATTCAATTGCTGTATCATTCCATTTCAGTAGTAATTGATGCTGTTCCTCTGGGGAAAGCAGAGAAATAGACTCATAGCGTTTCTTGGGTTCTGCTGCTATTGCGGCAAGTGTTCTAGCGTAATAACCACCAATAGATTCAATTTGTTTGTAGCTAAATTCTCTGACATCATACTCCAAATCTAAGTGAATTTCAGATGAAAATTGGTCTAAACTAAATTGTGTACAAAGTGCAAAATTTGTTACTGCAAAATATTTACTACTCAATAATTGAACTTCGTTGAGTCCTACTATACCTTGATAAACGTGAAAATTAGTAAAGTTAAACGTTGTTTCAAATAAAGGTTGCTGACCTAAAATCCTTTGTAACTCTGCTAGAGGATACTGCCGATGTGGTAATAATTCCCGTTCTGTGTCAAACGTTCTTTGCACCAAGTTTAACCAGGTTTCTCCAGATAGTTGCAAACGAAATGGTAGAGTATTAAGGAAAAGTCCAAGAGTCCGCTCTCCATCTACTTCTTCTAATCGACCATTTGATACTAAACCTGTGACAACATCTGTTTCACCACTTAGCAAACTTAATACTCTCAAATGTGCAGCTAACAAAATACTTTTAACTGGAATCCCAGCAACTTGAGCTAATTGTTTTAAACCAACAGAAACATCAACAGATAACTCAACATTGTGTACGCTAATGTTCCTAGAAATATTGCTAACTCTGTCACCATTTAACCAGCGAGCTATAGTTGTTACCGTGCTGTTATGCAACTTTTGACGCCAATACTGCAAACACTCATCTGATTTGAGTACTGCTCGTTCTAGAGCGATAAAATCTCGATACGCGATTGTTGGTGGAAAATTTGGTAAAGAAATTTTTTTACCTAACAGAGATAAATAACGGCTAAATAACTCTGTAACCATAGAAGCCACACTCCACCCATCCAGAATTACATGGTGTTCAGTAAAGCTAAACTGAAAAGTCTCTTCAGCGCGGCGATGAATGTGAAAGCGTAGTAGGGGTGGGCGCGTCCAGTCAAATTTTTGGCTCTTTTCAGCTTCAAACCAAACTGCTAGAACATTCTCTTGTTCATTTACACAAAGGTGTCGTAAGTCTTCAACCTGTAAGGGAATAGAAATATTTTTATGTACAAGCTGTATCAGCTCGTTATATTTTTCCAGTTCAAATGAAGTTCTTAGTACAGGATGATAAACCACCAGTTCTTGAATAGCAATCTGCAATTTCTCCAAGTCAAAAGGAGCTTTTAGATGCAGACTAGTAACGTTGTGATAGATTGCAGTATTGGGGCTAGAAATACTATGAAACAACATTCCTGCCTGAAGTTGACTTAGAGGGTAAGCATCTTCTAAATCATCAGGTAACTTTTGTCTATCTGCTTGAGAAAGTAAGCTAAATGGTTCAACTGGTTTTACATTTGTGTTACTTTCTTTTGCAGCCACTAAAGTTTTCGCAAGTTCATAAATGGTCTGAAATCGAAATAACTGTTGTATTGAAAAATTTAAACCATGTTTTTGCGCTAGAGACTGAACTTGGATGCTACGGATCGAGTCCCCACCTAAGGAAAAGAAGTTGTCGTGAATACCAACTTGTTTGACACCAAGAACTTTAACCCAAATATCAGCTAGTATTTCCTCTTCTTTTGTGCGAGGTACGACAAAAGCTTCTTCTAATTCAGGTCGCGCACTATCAGGAATAGGTAATGCTCTGCGGTCAATCTTTCCATTCTGTGTTAGCGGTAGTACCTCCAATATGACAAAAGCTGCTGGTATCATGTAGCTTGGCAACTTTGATTCCAGAAAGCCACGTAATTCAGAAATCGTCAATGTTTGTTCTTTTTGAGGAACGACATAGGCGACTATTCGTTG
The DNA here is from genome assembly GCA_034531095.2 of Nostoc sp. CreGUA01. Classification (GTDB taxonomy): domain Bacteria; phylum Cyanobacteriota; class Cyanobacteriia; order Cyanobacteriales; family Nostocaceae; genus Nostoc. Next base: position 19,397 of record JAVRBV020000032.1, read on the forward strand.
AGAGTGTGCTGAATTTTCATGTACTACAACTACAGCTTCTCGCACTGCTGGGTATTGGCTAATGAGTGCTTCAATTTCTCCCAGTTCTATGCGAAATCCTCGAATTTTTACTTGGTGGTCAATACGACCTAAATATTCAATATCTCCATTCGGTAAATATCGGGCTAAATCGCCAGATTTATAAAGACGCGCATTGAATTTATCACTAAAGGGATTAGGAATGAATTTAACAGGTGTAAGTTCTGGTCGGTTTAAATAACCTCTGACCACACCAGCACCACCAATGTACATTTCACCTGGTACTCCGATGGGTACTGGCTGCCCATATTTATCTAGTAAGTAAACTTGCAAGTCACCTATTGGACGACCGATTAAACTTGCTGATGCTAGTTCTAAGTCTGCCATTGTTAACGGACGATATGTCACATGCACAGTTGTTTCCGTAATTCCGTACATATTGACTAACTGTGGTGACTGGTCGCCATGACGCTCAAACCAAGGTCTTAAACTTTCAATTTGCAACGCTTCTCCACCAAAAATCACTTTTCGCAGGTTCAAGTTGCTAGTATTTTCCAGCGATTCCTCTACCTGTATTAGTTGACGGAAAGCAGAAGGTGTCTGGTTGAGTATCGTTACTTGCTGTGTTAACAATAATTGATAAAACTCTTGAGGTGAACGACTTAGCCAATATGGTACTACTACTAATTGTCCACCATACAGCAATGCCCCCCAGATTTCCCAAACGGAAAAATCAAAAGTTATGGAGTGGAATAGTGTCCAAACATCTTGTTGGTTAAAGTTATACCAGGATTGAGTTGCTGCTAACAAACGAACAACGTTGCTGTGATTGACTAAGACGCCTTTGGGTTGACCTGTTGAGCCAGAGGTGTAGATGATATAAGCTAGGTTATCTGTTGTACATTCACTAATTGGGTTTTGTGAGCTTTGTTGAGCGATACTTTCCCAGTCTGTATCTAGACAAACAACCCTAGTCTGATGTTGTGGCAAATTCTCTATCACCTGCTGCTGTGTTAGTAGTACCGATACAGCAGCATCTTCCAATATATAAGTCAAGCGTTCTTGGGGATAGGCTGGGTCTAGTGGTACGTATGCGCCACCTGCTTTGAGTATGGCTAATAGTCCAATTATCATAGAGAGCGATCGCTCTACACAAATCCCCACCAATACTTCTGGTTTGACTCCCAGTTGTTGCAAATAGTGTGCTAATTGATTCGCTCTGGTATTTAATTCCCAATAAGTTAGCTGCTCATCTTCAAATACTACTGCTACAGCGTCAGGTGTGCGTTCTACCTGCGCTTCAAATAATTGATGAATGCATTGCTGTTGAGGATATTCAACTGCTGTATCATTCCACTCTAGTAATTGCTGATTTAATTCATCAGTTGTTAATATTGGTAAATCTGATGACCTTGTTTGTGGATTTACTACAATCCCTTGTAGAAAAGTCCGGAAATGCTCCACTATCCGAGTAATAGTTTCAGCATCAAACAAATCAGTGTTGTATTCTAATAACCCCCTTAATTCTGATGCATCGACTATATGCAAAGTTAAATCAAACCTAGCAGTCTGAGTGTGGGTAGGTAGCCAATTCAAAATTAAATTAGGTAGCGTCAATTGCTTTTGGGTGTCTTCTTGCCAAGCAAACATCACCTGAAACAACGGCATCTGACTGAGATTTCTATCCGGTTGCAGTTCTTCGACTAATTGCTCAAAAGGGATATCTGCATGGGCATATGCACCCACGCAGACCTGGCGCACTCGATTCAGCAATTCCAAAAAACTGGGATTACCAGCAAGATCAGTCCGTAGCACAAGGGTATTGACAAAAAAGCCAATCAGCCCTTGAATTTGACCTTGGTTGCGGTTAGCAATTGGGGAGCCAACGCAGATATCTTCTTGCCCTGTATAGCGGTAAAGCAAAGCTTGGAACGCTGCCAGCAGAGTCATAAATAGAGTTACCCCTTCGGCGTTGCTCAAATCCCTGAGCATATCAGTTAAGCTCGTTGATAGCTCAAAAGAAGCTACTGCGCCTCGGAAGCTTTGAACTGGGGGTCTGGAACGATCTGTCGGCAGAGCTAAGGTTGCTGCACCTGCCAACTGTTGTTTCCAATAATCAAGCTGCGTCTTTTGTAATTCCCCTTGCAACCACTGACGCTGCCAAATTCCAAAGTCAGCGTACTGAATGGGTAGTTCAGCAAGAGGAGATGTTTTATTTGTAGAAAAGGCTTCATAAAGTACAACTAATTCACGGATGAGTACTCCTATAGACCAGCCATCAACAACAATATGGTGAATCGCAAACACCAGTAAGTATTCTTCTACATCTATTTGCAGCAAGACAGTTCGCAGCAAGGGAACAGTTGCTAAGTCAAAGGGTTTTTGAGCTATTTCTGTTGTTAGCTGCTCAATTTGTGCTTGTTGTTCAATTTCTGGCATCAAGTCCAATTTCACCACTGGCAACTTTACTGTTACAGCAGGATGAATCACTTGAACTGCTTGTTCTTCAACTATCTCAAAAGTAGTACGCAAGGCTTCATGGCGTTGCACAATTTCGTTGAAACTTTTTTCTAAAGCATGGACGTTTAGCGCACCCAAAAGTTGTACACATGCTAGTTCACTGTAATAAGGATTGTCGGGGTCTAATTGATGGAGAAACCACAGGCGTTGTTGAGCAAAAGATAGGGGAGCAGGACTTATTTGAGAACGTTTAGGAATTACTTCTAATTGCGAGTCAACTTCACCACGCAAGCGTTTTTCGAGAAGCGATCGCTGAGTGGGTGAAAGTTTTGACCGTCGTTGTAAAAGTTTATCTTTTGTGTTGTCCATAATGCCCCTATCAAGCTACAAGCACTTCTAATTGAGAATTTTGACGTTTACATATTCAGGCAAGGGTTGAATGCGTGTGAGGTCATTTTCTAAAATTTGCAAATCTCCCTGCTTGGCAATTTCCTGGAAACCTGCAAACTTGTAAGAGACATACATCATTCTATTGCGATCATTGGAAAGAAACTCAGAATGCAGACGAACATTGTTATTTTTAGCCAGTGTCATAATATAGTTGAGCATAATTGTGCCGACACCTCTAGACATCACACGACAAGACATCAACAAAAGTTTTATAGTCCATACTAATTCTTGGCATTCCACAAGAATTAAGCCAATTTTGCCGTAACTACCGTACTTATCATCCAAACTTGCAATTAAAAGTTTATGCCTATCTGATTGCCGAAAATGATTTAGTTCATCATAGGAGTATGTGTAACCCGTTGTATTCAATTGATTGGTTCTGACTGTTAATTCTTCGGCTCTTTGCAAATCTTCTTCTTGGGCAGAAGAGATAGTAAAAGTCATATTGAGTGTAGCTAAAAATTCTTCTTGAGTGCCAACAAACTTTGTTTCAGAATTATTTCTAACTATATCACTAATATACATTAATCGTCTTATTTTTGAATCTTTCGTAATAAAACGAGGATTCATTTCTGGCAAATCTAGCAAATGTGCTAATTCAGCAGCATTAATACAAAGAACTTCAGGCAATGAAAAATTAACTTCTTCTAATTCAAATAATTGGTCATCTATAAAGGCAAATGTATCAAGACCCAAATTGAGAGACTGAGCAATTTCACGAATAGAACTAGATTTAGAGTTCCAGTTGATTTGGGGATAGAGAAAATATTCGTGCAATTCAAACTCTTGGAGTTGTGTCATTGCTTTGTCAGCATCATTTTTACTAGCAATAGATTGTAAAATGCCACGACTATCTAATGTTTTGATAATCTCCACTACCTGATTTCGCAATTCAACGCGGTCATCTTCCAACAATACACCATCCCAGAGTGTATTATCTAAATCCCAAACTACACATTTAATAGATTTTTTCGCAGCTTGTTTATGATTGAAAACTTCACCTTTAGTACTAACCATGTTTTCACATCCTTGCCAATAATTTTTGAGGCGCAGTCGGAGTAGGTTGTGACATATACTCTTGATAACCGTAATCAGCAATGGTTATCTGTTGTATTTGCGTGCTGCCTTCAATTATTTCCATGATTTTGGCATCTCGTAAATATCTAGCAACAGAATATTCACTTGTGCAACCATTGGCACCGTGAATTTGTACAGCATCATTGGCGATTTTGGTTGCGGTTGTAGAGGCGAAATATTTAGCAATTGAAATCTCCATTATGGAAGTGCGATCGCCAATTTGTTTCAGATAGCCAGCTTGATAGCACAATAACCTTGCTGCTTTTACATTAGCTATCATTTCAGTGATCATTTGTCGAATCAATTGGTGTTCTTTAAGATAAACACCAAACTGTTTGCGTTCACTTGTATATTGAATACAAGCTTCTAGACAAGCTTGAGCAATACCAACAGAACCCCAAGCTACACTATATCTTCCATAATCTAGTGCAGAAGAAGCAACATAGGAGAAACCAAAACCTAACTTACCCACTAAATTTTCTTGGGGAATTCGACAATCTTGAAAATATAATTCTGCTAACATGGAAGCTTTTACGCCTAACATCCCAGAAATAGGTTTTATTGAAAATCCTGGGCTGTTCTTTTCCACTAAAAAAGCAGATGGTTGACTCGAACATTGAGTAAATACTAAAAAAACATCTGCAATTTGTCCGTAGGTAATCCACTTTTTCTGCCCATTTAAGATATACGAATTACCATCAGATATCGTCGTGGTTTCTATACTTTTAGCATCGCTACCAACGTGAGGTTCGCTTAAGGCGAAAGCAGCTATTACTTCACCAGATGCTAACTTGGGAAGCCAATATTCTTTTTGAGATTTATTACCCCATTTACACAAAGCATAACTAACCATACTGTGAACAGTGAGCAAGCTTCGTAGCGAAGAACATCCCCGGCCAATTTCTTCATTCAGCAGACCATAGGTGATGATATCTATACTTTTACCACCAAAATCCTTAGGTAATATCGCACCTAAATATCCTTGTTGAGCGAACTTTTCAATAAGTTTGGGAGGAGTATACTCTTCTTGGTCGTAGTGATTCGCGTAAGGAACAATCTCTTCGTTGACGAAAGACCTAAATTCAGCTTGAGCGTCTTTTTGTTGAGTAGTCAATTCAATTTTCATTTTTTGACTTCCATATAAAAATATTCATCAATGTCAACAATTTATGCTGGTGTAACTAAATTTGTTTTGCTTTCTACTAAACGAGTCATCGCATTTATTGTTTTAAAGTTTGCAAAATCTAAATCTTCATTTTCAATAGTAATTTCAAATTCTTGTTCAATGAATAAAACAAGTTGCATGGCAAACATAGAATTAACAAAACCAAGAGCGAAGATATCTTCATCTAGCTGTAAGTCATGGTTACGAAAAAAACGTGAGAGAAATTCTTTAATTTTTGCTTGAGTTTGTTGCATTTTTAATTTACCTGATTCTAATTGACTTCAAATTGCTACATTATAAGTATAAAAACCTTGTCCACTCTTACGACCATGCAATCCTGCATCTACCATTTTTTTCAGCATTGGGCAAGGTCTGTATTTGCTATCATTGAAACTTTCATACAAGACTTCGATGGAGAAAAGAATTGTGTCTAATCCAATTAAGTCAGCAGTTTCCAAAGGTCCCATTTTATGACCAAAACAATTTTTGAAAATCCTATCCACTTCTTCAATTGAAGCAACTTGATCTTGTAGCAAGAAAATAGCTTCATTTATCGTCAACATGAGAACTCGGTTGGAAACAAATCCAGGTGAATCATTGACAAGGATGCTTTCTTTACCCATTTGTGACAACAATTCTTTAGCTGTCGAAATTGTCTGATCAGATGTGTGATATCCACGAATCATTTCCACCATCGGCTTCATTGGTACCGGGTTCATGAAGTGCATTCCAATAACTTTGTCAGCACGTTTAGTAACTGAAGCAATTCGAGTAATGGAAATGGCAGAAGTATTGGCTGCAAGTATAGTGCTTTCAGGACAAATAGCATCAAGCTGGGCGTATATCCCTTTTTTAATATCCCATTTTTCCGTGGCATTTTCAATCACAAATTCTGCTGATTCCAGAAATTGATAATTGGTAGAAAATTTAATTTTATGCAGAATATTTTCGGAATTTTCTACTTTTTCATTTTTATTGAAAAATCCTTGGAAACGAATATTTTTTTTGATTTGTGCATTAGCACGTTCCAAGATTTCTTCGGAAATATCTATGAGAATTACTTGATGACCAGTTTGTGCTAGGTTTTGGGCTAACCCAATTCCCATTACACCTGCTCCAACTACACCGACAACTTGAATTTTCATGATTTATATCCTGAACTGAACCTAATTTGACAATTGCAAATTAAGAGTTTTATCTCTTTCCCAATTGTCAGATAATTGCTCTATTTCTTCTATGAGAATTTCTTCAATTACTAAAGCTAACTCATCTACAGTGGGTGCTTCAAAGAGAGAACGAACAGGTAGTTCTACTTGGAAATGTTTGCGAACCTGAGAAATAAGTACAGTTCCAGTGAGAGAGTCACCACCTAATGCAAAGAAGTTATCATGAATACCGATTGGCTCAATACCTAGTAACTCTTGAAAAATATCAGCCAGTCTACATTCTACATCGCTACTAGGAGCGACATAAGCATTCTTTAAATTTGGTCTGGAGTGGCGAGAAGATAAATTGACTTGTTGAACATAATTTTTCTCTTGTAAAGATTCTAGCTTAATCCATTGGTCAATTCTAGATTGTAAGTTACCAGTTGAGACAACTATTTGATGATATTGACTCCACAATAGAATACGTTCAAGGGCATTAATACCTTCTTGGGGCTGGATGGCGAATTCTGCCAAACTTGTACTAGCAAATATTTGTTGGTTGTCTGTTGGAAATTGCCATGCATCCCAGTTAATGCTCATCCAAGGAATAGGATTTTTCTGATTATGCTGGTACGCAAAAGTATCGATGAAAAGACTTGCTGCTGAGTAGCCAACAGAACCTAATCCTCCTAAAACAGAGGTTAAGGAAGACATCAATAAACAAAAGTCAATTTTTTGGGATTGCAAAATTTCTTCTAATATTAACAGTTTTCGTCTCTTTTGTTGAAATTGCTGTTCCCAGTTTTTTGGATCTATTTCTGCAATCGGGGTGAATAATTTCTCTTGAGGTATCTTCGCTGTGTGAAATACGCCGTTGAGTTGACCAAGCTGTTCTTGGGCTTGAATAATAGCACTTTGCATTTGTGCTAAATTCAACACATCAAGGCTTTTAATTAAAACTTCTGTACCCAGCTTTTCTAGTTCCTGTGCTTTTAAAATTCGACGGCTGATATTATCTTGCTCATCGTGAGTTTTCAGCCACTCTTCCCACTGCTCTTGATTGGGAAAATCTTCTGCTTCTAAAATTAGGAGTTTTGCTTGTAGTGTCTTTGCTAAATGTTCAGCTACCACAAGTCCTATGTCTTCAATTCCACCAGTAATTAAGTAGACTCCTTTTTCTTTTAACTTTGGTGTTTCAGGGATATTAGCATCTAATTCCACAGACTCAAAAGTTTGAATCCAACGTTCTAAACCACGATAAGCAATCACTGAATCAGAGGAATTCGCTTTGAGTTCCGTTAGTAGTTGGCTGATAAATTTCTCTTGTTGCCAATTTTCTGATAAAGGAATAATAACATCAATGCTGCGACATTTAATATTTGAATATTCTTGAGGGATGACTTTAACAAGTCCAAGTAATGTTGCTTTTTCTGGACAGAGATTTTCGACTCCAGTGACAGCTTGCATGTTGTTGGAAATCACTGCAAGCTCTAACTCATCAGTAAAGTTTTGTTTTCCTAGTGCCTGTGCCAAAAACAGCAAACTTTGGAATCCTTGGGCTGTGTTAAAATCTGCAAGTTCTGACTCTGTGACACTCCACAGATGAATAATTCTGTTTGGTACGAAATTTTGGGTGTGAAGTTCGTGAATCAGAGTGTTGTAATCATCCCTTTGTTGAGGGTCTATTGTATATGTACACCTACCAAGGTGTTCTTTTGAAGATTCGCTAAATTGCTCCCCAATTTTGACAGTAATTACCTCATGATTTTCAAGTTCGAGTCGCATGACAATTTGAGTGCCTAACCCATACTCATCTACAAATACCAACCAGCGTTCTACTTGTTTGACGTTTGACTGTGGTGGTAGTGAACGTTTCCATGAAGGGATGTAAAACCAGTCAGCAATGTTGGGCTTTTTGCCAAATGAAACTTCATGCGTCTTGTTTGTTTTTTGTTCGTGAAGTAATGCTGTAAATGCTGCTGGTGCTTCGTCGGTTGCTGATGCAGAAGCCTGAGCGACAATTATGTGGCCTGTAAAAGGTGCGAATTCTGAGAAAGCTGTTACCTGCACAAAATCATGAGATTTGAGTTCTTGTTGCCATTGCTCTTTGGATAAAAAGGGATTGCACATGTTACGCTCGCCATCTGCATCTTTTATCGGATTCATCAGCAGTGCGTCAATGAACTCAAATTCTAACCTGGGTTGAGTTGTTTCCCAAAATAGAAGTAAACCTCCAGGAGCAAGTAAAGAGCGAATGCGATCGAGAGTTTCTCCAATATTTCGAGCGACATGCAACACCTGAAAAGCTACAATTACATCAAAGCTGTGACTTGAGTACCCTTGTTCTTGTAGCGATCGCTCAAGGTCTAGTAACCGATATTCGATAAATGGATAATCGCTAAATTTCTTCTTAGCAGCATTCAGGAAAAAACCTCCCACATCAGTGAAGGTATAATTTGTTATCTCTGATGATAGTATGGGTAATAACTCTGCCGTGCCAGTACCAGTTCCAGCACCAAGTTCCAATATTCTGAGATTGACTTGATGGGGTAATGCTTTTAACACCTGTTCTAAGCATACCCGCATGATTGAGTTGTAATATTTATTTTCAAGGGATTGTTGGACTGAAAATTCTCCTGACTTTAATAAGGTAGAAACATGAAACTCCAGTGGTTCTTTTTTCCCAGTCAGCAGAGCTACCATATTTTCGCCATATAGTTGCAGCAAATCTATTTGTTGCAGTGTGTTTGCCCATTTAGCTCTGACTTCTACCAAAAGCTCATTCACAAAGTCTGTTGATATTGGAACAAAATTAGTAAATAGCTCTTGTTCTTGATTTAACTGGCCTTGCTCTACCAATATTTCCAACCATCGGCTTAACAATTCTTTATAATTAGGAATAATCTGACATTGGTCAAATAATTCTTCGGAAGAATACTTTTTAGTGGGATTACTAAAAGCTCCTAAATGTGTTAATGCAAGATTAATATAAGCAATACATAAACGGTCTAAACATTCTCTTTTCTGTTGAGAAATCTGCTGATCAAATTCCAACGCCCCTGCATTAGCTTGAATTTGACCAGCTTCTACCAGAGATTGCCAAAGCTCTGATACTGTTAATTTGGGTTGGAAAATTGTTTGTGCAGATGATAATTTTTGTGGTTCAATCCAATATCTTTGTCGCTCAAAGGGATATGTTGGCAAGGGAAGGCGATGTCGGCGTTCATGAGCATAAAATCCCGACCAATCTATCTTGATTCCCGCAAGCCATAGTTGTCCTAATGTGTTGAGGATGAAAGCAACATCAGACTGGCGCTCGTATGCATAACGCAGCGAAGATAATATTACTTTCTTATCGCCAGAAATATTATCTAAACATTGCATCGCTAAACTGCTTAATGCTTGTCCTGGCCCTATCTCCAACAAAATGGGACTATGTTCCGTCCACAACTGATTTATTCCATCGGCAAAACGCACGGCTTGGCACATGTGCTGTGTCCAGTAGCTGGGATTTGTGGCTTGCTCTGGTGTTATCCAAGTTCCGGTAACATTGGACAGATAAGGAATTTGTGGTGGTTTGAGATTGATAGTTTGCACCAGTGCGGTGAAAGAGTCAGCGATCGCTTCCATCATGTAAGAATGAAAAGCATGGGAAGTCTGCAATCTCCGACAAGCTAACCCCTTAGCACTCAAATCCTGTGCCAATTCCTCTACAGCCTGTGTAGTTCCTGCAAGCACACATTGAGATGAACCATTGACTGCTGATAAGGAAAGCTTTTCACCCAAGAAAGGTTGCACTTCTTCCTCTGTCAGAGGAACCGCTAGCATTGCACCCCCTGGTAACTCTTGAATCATTTGCGCTCTTTTGGCAACAAGAGTAATGGCATCTTCTAAAGACAATACCCCTGCTAGAGTTGCTGCGACATATTCGCCGATGCTGTAACCAATCATCGCCACTGGACGAATACCCCAAGACATCCACAATTGAGCTAAAGCATATTCAATGGCAAACAGCGCTGGCTGAGTCAGGTATGTTTGATTGAGTTTTTGGGTGGCGGGGTCTGTTGCTTGAGGATCGCGACCAAGCATTTGGCGTAAATTGATACCTGATTTTTCTTGTGTTGCTTCTGGCTTGGGGGAAGAATTAGGATAGATAATTTCTTTGAGATCAATGCCTACAAGGGGTTCAAATAAAGAACAACAGCGATCTAAATGTTGACGAAAAGTTAGTTCAAATTGGTATAATTCCAAACCCATATTGACATAATGAGTTCCCAAACCAGTAAACATAAAGACTACTGGGCGCTCACTCGTTTCCTGAGTGCTAGTTAGGACTCGTTTGGGATTTTGGAGGGCGGCTATTGCGTCTTGAATGTTTTGACAAACAACTGTGCGTCGGTGACTAAAGGGGTGACGACCGACTTGCAATGTATAAGCGACATCCGCAAGGTTGATTTCTGGGTGCTGTTGGAGGTGATTAACTAAGTTTGCAGTTGCAGTTTCTAAAGCTGAGTTAGTTTTGGCAGATAACATCAGTAAGTGCCAAGGACGAGATTTTCCGGAGAGTTCAACTGTTGGAGATTCTTCAAGGACGACATGAGCATTAGTCCCTCCTAAACCAAAAGAACTAACCCCAGCACGCCGAGGAGTCCCGTCTGTTTTCCATTCACTAAGCTGAGTATTAACGTAAAAGGGGCTGTTGGTAAAATCTATCTCAGAATTAGCCATCTTAAAGTGCAAGGTGGGGGGAATAATCTTGTGTTTGAGTCCCAAGACTGTCTTAATTAAGCCCACTACACCAGCAGCTGCATTCAGATGACTGATATTGGTTTTTACCGAACCGATCGCGCAGAAACCCTTTTTATTAGTCCCAGCGCTAAATGCCTTTTTAAGTGCCCTAACTTCAATAGGATCGCCCAGTGCTGTGCCAGTTCCATGAGTTTCTATGTAAGTGACTGTTTCCGGGTCAAAGGAGGCGATCGCCTGAGCTTCTGCAATTACCTGTGCTTGACCTGTCACACTAGGTGCCGTAAAACTCACTTTCTCGGAACCGTCGTTATTGATTGCTGAACCTTTGATGACTGCATAAATACAGTCACCATCAGCCAAAGCGTCTTCTAATCTCTTGAGTATGACAATGCCTACCCCGTTTCCAGAAGGGCAACCCTGTGCTTTAGCATCAAAGGCACGACAGTGACCATCAGGAGAAGTAATCCCGCCTTCCTGATAGAAATAGCCTTCCTGATGTGGGACTTCTATAGTCACTCCACCAGCCAGCGCTCTATCACACTGATAACTTAGCAATCCTCGGCACGCCAAGTGAACTGCTACTAATGATGTAGAACATGCTGTGTTGACGCTAATACTTGGCCCCTTCAAATTCAATTTGTAGGACACCCGTGTGGACAAATAGTCTTTATCATTACCAATTGTTATTGGCAAAATACTTGATTTGCTGAGGTTGGGGTCCGAAATTAAGTTGTTAATTAAGTAGCTACTTAAGCTAGCTCCTGCGTAAACACCAGTCAGTTCTTTGTCTGCTTCAGGATTATAACCAGCATTTTCCAGGGCTTCCCAAGCACACTCCAAGAAAAGACGGTGTTGCGGGTCCATTAGCGTAGCTTCTCTGGGCGTAAAGCCAAAGAATGAAGCATCAAGCATCTCAATATCTTCCAGCACAGCCCTAGCTTTTACGTAGTTGGGATCGCGTAGCAAAGCTGGATCTAAGCCGGAATTTACCAATTCATCATCAGTGAAGAATGAAATGGATTCCACACCGTCGCACAGATTCTGCCAAAACTGCTCAACGCTTTTAGCACCTGGAAAACGACCAGCCATACCAATGACAGCTATACCTTTCAAAGCATTATGAGTATTTTGACTATCCACGTGCCTTCCTCCTGTGTTTCATCATTTGTGCTTCTTCTTCAATGGCCTTTTCTTGCCTTTTTGCACGAGAATTAACCTGTCCAAAGGCAAATTGTTCTACCTGTTCTTGGCTGAGATATCCTGCTAAGGCACTTACTGTCGGATATTCAAATAAATCTGTTGTTAATAAATCTTGTTTGAATGCTTTTTGCAGTTGACTTTGCACCTGAACTATCAGAAGTGAATCACCACCAAGTTCAAAGAAGTTATCGTAAATGCCTACTAGTTCGATACCAAGTAGTTTTTGCCAGATGTCTGCAATTATTTGCTCTGTTTCATTTCTCGGAGCAACATAAGCATTACTCAGTTCAGGCCTTGGGTGTAGCGATTTTGAAAGGTTAGCTCTCCCTAAAGATTCTAAAAGAGCTTTGGCATTAAAATTGCGATCGCGTTCTATTAAACTTGTTAAATCTTCAGTTGATACTGCAATTCGAGGAACTGTAATATTAAGAATCCGCTGAAAAACTTCTATACCTTCTAAAGGTAATAAAGCATCTATTAATAATGATGTATCATCAGAAATATCACGTTTTTCAACTAACCGCTTTACCGCCGCAAATGACATACCAACATCCTGCCAATCAGTCCAGTTAATAGAAACTGTAAATGTGCTATCTTTGTTGTTTTTATAATAAGCAAAGGCGTCCAAAAATTCATTAGCAGCGCAATAGCCAACTTCACTAAATTTTTTTCTATAAATAATAGAACTAAGAGACGAACAAAGAATCAAAAAATCCAGCTTAACATTTTTTAAAAGGCTATCCAGCACTAATGTACCTCTGACTTTAGGAGCCATAATACTTTCTGTCATCTCTCGCGTTCTTCGAGAAATCACACCAGCATAATCAGCAACTCCGGCACAATGAATCACGCCATTGATTTGGTTAAATTGTTCTTGAATTTTAGCGATCGCTTCTTGCATTTGTTCAAAGTTGGCGACATCAGCGCTCAGTACCAAAACTTCTGCACCTAAATCTTCTAGTTCCTCTATTTGCCGAATTTTGTGACTGATACCATCGTTTTCATCGTGAGTAGCTAACCATTGTTTCCACTCTTCTTTTGCTGGAAAAACTGAACGCCCGATGAGAACTAGTTTAGCTTGTACAGACTTCGCTAGATATGATGCTAAACTAAGTCCCACACCTCCGAGTCCACCTGTAATGAGGTATACTCCTCCTTTCTTTAATCTTGATGTTTCTCTCATGATTGGTTCTAATCGGACTGGCTCAAAGGTTTGCACCCAGCGATTAGAACCACGGTAAGCAATCACAATGTCAGAAGATTGTGTTTGTAGCTCGTTGAGCAAATTTTTTAAAAGTTTCTCGTCTTGCCAACTTACTTCTTGAGGAATTGCAACATCAATGCTACGACAGCTGATATTTGGATATTCCTGCGGAATTATTTTAACAGCTGCCAACATAGTTGCTTTTTCTGGGCATAGCGCCTCTTCTCCAATTATTGAGTGCATATTATTGGAGACAACTGTCATTTGAAGCTCGTCTTTAATATGCTGTTTTCCCAGCGCTTGAGCTAAAAACAGCAAGCTATAAAAACCTTTTTCTTGAGCTTTATCAACTCCTGCGAGTCCTGATGGAGTATCACCAACAGAAGTTACACTCCATAAATGAACAATTGTTGTTGGGATCTTGTTTTGTGCTATTAGTTCATTCAGCAGGGCATCATAATCATCGCTTTGTCCAGCATTAAGGTTATATGCGCGATCGCCCAACTGAACAAACCTCGATCCTTGTTTCAGTGTAATAACATCATGACCATCAAACTGAAGTCGTTTTACCAGCTCATTACCCAAGCCACACTCATCGATAAACACAAGAATGCAAGATTTTTGAGTCACCAATTCTTTCTGCTTGAGCAGTACAGAAGGTATAGATTGTTTCCATAAAGGCAAGTAAAACCAATCTGCAATATCTGGCTTTTTACCAGATAACACAGGTTTAGCACTCTTATCCTGCCTTTGTTTATAGTCTTCGATCCAATAACGCTGTCGCTCGAAAGGATACGTCGGTAAGGGAAGACGATAACGACGCTCGTTGGTATAAAATCCCGACCAATCAATCTGTACTCCGTGCAACCAGAGTTTACCTAATGTGTTCAGTAAAAATGCTACATCCGAATGTTTTTCCTTTGGATGCCGCAATGAACACAGTCCGATGACATCTGAATGCTTTTGAGCAAAAGTACATAAGGTGCGTCCTGGCCCTACTTCTACCAAAATACGATTTGGCTCTTGCTGCAATGTGGAAATGCCTGCTGTAAACTCCACCGTATGGCGTAAATGTGTTGCCCAGTAATTGGGATCTGTGGCTTCTTTTGCTGTTATCCAGGTTCCCGTGACGTTGGAGATAAAAGGAATTTGCGGAGGATTTAGTTTAACTTTTTTAACTTCCTTGATGAATGGCTCAATGATAGGTTCCATCATTGCAGAATGAAAGGCGTGGGAAGTATGCAGGCGGCGACACTCTACACCTAATGTTGTGAGTTGTTGATGAATTGTGTCTACAGCTTCATGGGTTCCGGAAACGACGCACAAATCAGGAGCATTGCTGGCGGCTAAAGATAAATTTTCATTTAGTAAATTTTCAATCTCTGCGGCTGATTGGGAAACCGATAGCATAGCGCCGCTTGGAAGTTGTTGCATCAGTCGTCCACGGATAGCAACCAAAGCTAAAGCATCTTCTAGGGAAAATACACCAGCAAGACAAGCTGCAACATATTCACCAATGCTATGACCAATCATGGCACCCGGAGAAATTCCCCAAGACATCCACAACTGAGCTAAAGCATATTCAACCACAAACAATGCAGGCTGAGTGATGGCAGTTTGTTGGAGTTTTTCTGCTGCGGCTTGTGATTCAGACTCCTTGGGATAAATAACTGAACGCAAATCCAAACCTAAATGAGGTTGCAGCAATTCACAACACAAATCAATCTGTTGTTGGAAAATCGGCTCAGTTTGGTAAAGTTCTTTACCCATGTTTGCATACTGAGCGCCCTGTCCGGGAAACATGAAGGCGATGGAGCGATACTCCTGCGGAGTCACTTCTCTACGAGAGGCTGCGCCAACGTGAACGCCACTTTCAACTAAGCGAGTGAAAACTCTTTGCGGATCTCGTAAGGCGCTGGTTGCATCCTCGATATCTTGGCACACCAACACGCGACGATGACTAAATTCACCACGCCCCACTTGCAGGGTATGGGCAACATCCGCTAAGTTAACATCGGGATGTAGCTGGAGGTGATTAGCCAGATTTTCTGTTGCAGTTTCTAGAGCCGATTCAGTTTTAGCAGAAAGTAACAACAACTGCCAAGAACGAGAAAGGCTAGAAGGTTCTAGAACTGGTGCTTCTTCTACAATCACATGAGCATTAGTCCCACCGATACCTAAAGAACTCACACCAGCACGACGAGGAAAACCATTAGTTTTCCATTCTGTCAATTTTGTATTAACGAAAAAGGGACTATTTGCAAAATCAATTTGGGGATTTGGCTGCTCGAAGTTTAGGCTGGGCGGTATCTGCTTGTGTTTCAGGGCTAAAATCGTTTTCATAAGTCCGGCAATACCAGCCGCTGCATCTAAATGACCGATGTTTGTTTTGACTGAACCAATACCACAGAAGCCTTTTTTGGTGGTACTGCTACGAAAAACTTGAGAGAGTGCGGCAATTTCAATGGGATCGCCTAAAGCTGTACCAGTACCATGAGCTTCAATGTAGCTGATTGTTTCAGGGTCAACTCCCGCAAGCATCATCGCTTCGGCTATCACCTCTGCTTGACCATTGACGCTAGGCGCTGTATAACCAACTTTGCCAGAACCATCATTATTAATAGCTGAACCTTTAATTACAGCGTGGATGCAGTCACCATCTGCTAGAGCATCACTCAATCTTTTAAGAACAACAATTCCTACACCATTACCAATAGTTGTTCCTTGGGCTTTGGCATCAAAAGCACGACAGTGACCATCAGGAGATAGTGTTCCTCCAGGTTCGTATAGATAACCCGTTTTTTGTGGTACGTGGATAGAAACTCCTCCTGCCAAAACCATATCGCATTGATAATTCAACAAACTTTGGCAGGCGAGTGTGGTTGCAACTAATGAGGTAGAGCAAGCTGTTTGGACTGTAATACTAGGGCCTGTGAGATTTAATTTATAAGAAACACGGGTAGTAAGAAAATCTTTATCGTTACCAATTACTGTTTGATAGCATTGGGCTGAACCCAGGCGATCGCGGTTTAAATCTAATGAATAATAGTTATTTAAACTAGCACCAGCGTAAACTCCAATCCTACTTTCATATCTATTAGAATCATAGCCAGCATTTTCCAATGCAACACACGCACATTCTAAAAAAATCCGGTGTTGCGGGTCGGTAATTTCTGCTTCTCTGGGATTAAAGCCAAAAAACGCAGCATCAAATAAATCGATATTTTCTAAAATGACACCGTTTTTGATGTAATTTGGCTCATTTAGCACCGCTAAATCTATTCCAGAATCAATTAATTCTTCATCGCTTAAAAAAGAAATTGATTCGACTCCATCAGCCAAATTCTGCCAAAATTCTGAAAGAGTTTTGGCTTTTGGAAAACTTCCTGCTACGCCAATAATAGCTATTTCTTCCACAGAGTTATTAACTTCTGCGAGGCTCATTATTTTCTTGTCCTTAATTCATCAAATATCGTTTGAAAAATAGCATGTTTATCTCAAGATGATAGATAACCTAAGTGAGTATAAATTTGACGTTTTTCATCTTCAAATGCTCTGTGATCGTGCAAAAATTTGGAATTATCAATCATAACACTCTAAAACCTCGAAAAAGAAGTAAACCAAATGACTTGAACATTTCTAAAACTTCATGGGTCGGCAGACTAAGAATACTTTGGTCGTCTTTGCTATAAACTATTCTGGCTGTGCTAGTTCGGAGCAATTCAATTTTGACCATTATATATATCCTCTCAGATTAATAGCTTGATTTTCAACGAATGTTATTTTTTAATTGCTTTAGTAATAATTCTTTGCGCCGATTACTTACTTCTATTTGCTTTTGCACGCGCTGATGTATCGACCCAAAAGTAGGCACACTCTCTATATTTTGACTTAAATATCGTGCTAAGGAACTGATGGTTGGATTTTGGAACATTTCTACAATTGATAAATTTTGCTTAAGAACTTCTTGTAGCTTGTTATTAACCTGAACCATCAATAATGAATGACCCCCAAGGTCAAAGAAATTGTCATTGACGCCGACTTTTTCCAGATTTAGCGCCTCTTGCCAAACAGCAGCGATCGCCCTTTCGATCTCAGAACGAGGAGCTACATAAATCTCTGCTAACTCAGGGCGATCGCCATCTGGTACAGGTAATGCTCGACGATCTATCTTGCCATTTGTCGTTAACGGTAGCGCCTTTAACTGCACGAACACTGAAGGTAGCATGTATTCTGGTAATTGTTCTTTGAGAAAGTTCCGCAGGTCAGTAGTGGTTGGTGTTGTCCGTGTGTTGCTAACAAAATAAGCTACTAAACGCTGATTATTTGGTACATCCTCCCGCATCAGCACGATTGCTTCTTGAATTTCTGGATGTTGTACTAATAAACTCTCAATTTCTCCAAGTTCAATACGATAACCACGCACTTTTACTTGATGGTCAATCCGTCCTAAAAATTCTAAATTTCCATCCCAACAATAACGAGCCAAGTCTCCGGTTTTGTACAATCGCGTTCCCGTCTCATTACTGAAGGGATTGGGAATGAATTTAACAGCTGTAAGTTCTGGTTGATTCAGATAACCTCGCGCTAAACCAGCACCACCAATGTATAGTTCGCCTGAAACTCCTATCGGTACTGGTTGATGGTGTTGGTCTAATACGTATAGCTGAGTATTAGCTATTGGCTGACCAATAGGAACAGAATTTGACTCAATATCATCCTGGGATACTCGATAAACACAACAGCCTACTACAGTTTCCGTCGGACCATATTCATTCACTAATAATGTTTCAGGTGCAAAGACTTTCCAGAAGGTGATGTTCTCTGCCAAGAGGTTCTCTCCTCCAATAATGAAAGCTCTGGTTATACCTGCTACTTCTTTTGAAGATAATTGCTTAGAGAGTAATAAAAGTTCGGCTGGTGTAATTTTAACGAGACTCAAGTTTGACTCTTGACGAAGTGTATTTCCCAAAGACTCGATGTTTTGGTTTTCAGGAATAAGTTCTACCTGACGCCCAACTAGTAACGGTGAGAACAAGCTTGTGATAGTTAAGTCAAAAGCAAAAGAAGAGTGAACCACAGTTCCTTTGCCTTGCTCAACTGTATATGCTTGAGTACACCAACTTAAATAGTTGAGTAATCCCTGATGAGGAATTAATGTTCCTTTAGGTTTACCAGTGGAGCCAGAAGTATAGATAACATACGCTAGGTTGGCGGAATTTATCTGACAAACGGGGTTTTCTAATGACTCTTGAGCAATTTCTTTCCAATCGGAGTCTAAACAAATTACCTTGATGTCATCAGTTGGCAATTTGTTTATCAAGCTCTGCTGAGTTAGCAGTACTGGACTTTGGGTGTCTTCTAAGATGAAGGCTAAACGCTCTTTAGGATGTGCAGGATCTAAGGGCACATAGGCTCCGCCAGCTTTTAAAATACTTAAAACTGCAATTACCATTAAGGGCGATCGCTCTACACAAACCCCCACCAATACCTCTGGCTTTACACCCAACTTTTGCAAGTAATGTGCTAGTTGATTTGCTCGGTTATTCAACTCGCGGTAGGTTAATTGTTGGTTTTCAAAGACTACTGCAACTGCATCTGGTGTTTTCTCTACCTGTTCTTCAAATAACTGATGAATGCACTTATCTTGAGGATAATCTGTTTTAGTATGATTCCACTCAACTAATAATTGCTGTACTTCAGATGGTGTTAGTAATTGCAAATCTGAAATGCACTGTTGGGGATCGCTAATTAGACTTTCTAGTAAAGTTTGGAAATGTCCCAACATTCGGGTAATAGTATCTGCATTAAATAAATCTGTGTTGTACTCGCAAGTTGCAACCAAACCTTGCTCAAAATCCTGCACGAACAATGTCAAATCAAACTTAGATGTCCCGTTGTAACCTTCTTCATAAGAAACAGAGACATCTGATAGTGTAAGATTTGATATTGGCACATTTTGGAGAACAAACATCACTTGAAATAGTGGATTGTAACTCAAGTCTCTATTTGGCTGTAGTTCTTCTACTAACTTTTCAAAAGGTAAGTCTTGATGAACATAAGCCTCTAAAGCTGTTGACTTCACCCGCCTTAACAACTCCTGAAAACTTAAGTCGCCAGATAGGTCTGTACGCAGCACTAAAACATTGACAAAAAATCCGATTAATGAATCAATTTCTGCTCTGTTACGATTAGCGATTGGCGAACCGACTAAAATATCAGTCTGACCTGTATAGCGATATAGCAAGGTTTTAAAGGCTGTCAGCAAGGTCATAAACAGAGTTACTCCCTGCTGACGGCTCAAATTCTTTAATTCTTTTGTCAGAGTTGGAGAAAGAACTAATTTCGCTTGAGCGCCGTTGAAGGTTTGAATTGGAGGACGTGGACGGTCTGTTGGTAAATTCAGTACAGGTAGCTCACCCTGCAATTTTTGTTTCCAAGAGTTCAATAACGGTTGAATGCGTTGGCCATCAAGCCATTTTCGTTGCCAATTGACAAAATCTCGATACTGAATTGGTAATTCAGGAAGTGGTGAAACTTTGCCTGTTGAGAATGCTTCATATAGTGCAGTTAGTTCTTTAATCAGAATACCCATAGACCAACCATCTGCAATTATATGATGTAGAGTCACCAATAATTGATAATTTCTATCATTTAATTGTAAAATTTTACTACGCAAAAGTGATTCAGCAGATAAGTCAAATGGCTGTTGTGCAAACTCTGTAGCCAAACGTTCTGCTTCTGGGATACGCTCATTTTCTGATAAAGAACGTAAATCTTCAACCGATAAAGTTACGGTTACAGTTTCATTTACAATTTGGACGGGTTGTCCATCTTCTACTATAAAACTTGTGCGTAAGACTTCGTGTCGTCTAATAATTTCGTTCAGACTATCTTGTAAAGCTGTTAAGTTAATGCAACCTTTGAAGTTAATAATTATAGGAATATTGTATGTAGGAGTATCAGGAGTTAGCTGATTGATAAACCATAATCCCTGCTGAGCAAAAGATAGGGGATGATGTGATGTGTTTTTATCTTGTTGAATAAAGGATAATGATGGGAGTGCATCTGTGGTCAGTTGAGCGAGTATTTTGGTTGCGAGCGATCGCCCACTCATTCCTTCAAAAAAATCTGCCACAGATACTTCGATTTCTAAATCAAATTCAATCCGATTTTTTAACTCAAATACTCTTAAAGAATCGAGTCCCAGCGTACTTAATGGTTCTTGGAGATTAATATCATCTGCGGCAATTGAAAGCACTCCCGCTAACAATTCCATCAGATATGATTCTAAAATTATTTGACATTCTTTTGGGGAAAGTTCCAACAGTTCAGAACGCCGTAATTGACTTTCATTTCTGGCAATATCACTAATTTTGAGAATGTCACTTTCAACTATATTTAATTCGCCATTTTGAAACTGAGTGCGAGTTGCACGACGTTGAATCTTACCGCTAGAAGTTTTAGGTATACTACCTGGTTTAATTAAAACTACACCATAAACTTGTACTTCATGTTCTTCAGTAATTGATTGCCGAATTGCATTAACTACTTCTGCTAAATTTGGCTTGGCGCGAAACTCTAATTCTTGTACAACTACCAATCTTTCTTCATTATTAACTTCTACTGTAAATGCTGCATTAGCACCAGGACGTAACGATAAATGACTGCGTTCTGCTGTTAATTCTATATCTTGTGGGTAAAGATTACGACCGCGAATAATAATTAAATCTTTTGCTCTACCTGTAATAAAAAGCTCGCCATTGTGCAAAAAGCCTAAGTCACCAGTCCGTAAAAATGACCCTTGTTTTGTATCTTTGAGATAGGCGTGGAATGTTTCTTTCGTTTCTTCTGTTCGATTCCAATAACCTTGACCAACACTAAGGCCAGATACCCAAATTTCCCCAACTTCATTTGATGAACAACGAGTTAATGTTTCAGGATTAACGATGACAATTTGCTGTTGAGAAATAGTTTCACCACAACTGACAAAGCTTTGAATATCTTGACTTTGGGCGGTTGCTTCAATTATCTGGTTTTGTGAAAGTGCAGATTTCTCTACAGATTTTACTTGGGCTAATGCTGTTTTGCTCCCACCAGAAACTATTAAAGTTGCTTCCGCCATGCCGTAACAGGGATAAAATGCTTCTGCACGAAAGCCACATTCTGCAAAGCTGGCTGCAAATTGCTCAAGGGTATCTCGCCGGACTGGTTCGGCACCGTTAAACGCGACACTCCAACTACTTAAGTCAAGAGTTTCTTTTTGTTGTTGAGTAATTCTTTGAACACATTGTTCGTAAGCAAAATTAGGGCCGCCACTCGTGGTGCCTTTGTAACGGGAAATCGCTTGTAACCAGCGATAAGGTCGTTGCAGAAAGGATGCTGGTGACATTAATATGCAAGGAAATGCACCATACAATGGTTGCAAAATGCCGCCAATTAACCCCATGTCATGATAAACAGGTAGCCAGGAAACAAACTTGCTACTGGATGAATGTTCCATGAGTTGGTAAGTGACGGCGGCGTTGTGCAGCAGGTTGCCATGACTGAGCATCACTCCCTTTGGTGTGCCTGTGGAACCTGATGTGTATTGCAGAAAAGCTAGGGTATCTCCATTAATTGCAGGTTGCTCCCAAGAATCTTCTAGACCTTGGGCTATGTTGTCAGTTGTCAGCCAGCGAAAATTTCCCTGTTTTGTATCTGGTGTGAATATTGATTGTAATGCTCTTAGCATTGCTGTTGTGGTGAGAGCAATACTAGCTTGTGCATCTATGGTAATAGCTTGTATTCTGGGCGTTTTACGTTGATTGCGAGGTGGATAAGCTGGAACTGCCACGACTCCAGCGTATAGACAACCAAAAAATGCTATGAGGTAATCCAGTCCGGGAGGATACAGTAATATGGCACGTTCCCCACTTAAACCAAAAGCTTGGAGTTGAGCTGCTACGGCTCGACTGCGCCGATCTAATTCATGGTAAGTCAGCGTTAATTCCTGAGCCTCTCCATCTTCAAGGAAAGTGAATGCTTGTGTGTGCGGCATCTTGAAACTGCGATCGCGCAGAATATCAACGATAGTTGCACACTCAGGCGGAATTTCTGGGAAATTATTGAGAATCTCAGTCATTATTATGCCTCCCGTAATCAGATCCAGGCAAACAATAGTGGCAAAATT
This sequence comes from Nostoc sp. CreGUA01, assembly GCA_034531095.2. Classification (GTDB taxonomy): domain Bacteria; phylum Cyanobacteriota; class Cyanobacteriia; order Cyanobacteriales; family Nostocaceae; genus Nostoc. Next base: position 42,040 of record JAVRBV020000032.1, read on the forward strand.
AGTTTCATATCATGTTCGGGTGAAGACTTATCATTAGGACTGACGCGGGGACGCGAGGACGCGGGGACGCGGAGAAATTTTAATAATAAGTGATTATGCGAACTTGATATCACACTCACTGCCAGATGAACATAGGTTAAAGTCAGTTGTTGTGGATATCTTAAGTTGAGAGTAAACCTTAACAGATATACCTCTTTCTCACTCAAGCTGGTGTTTTTACAGAATTATTTAATTCAATTGGAAAAACTCTTCAACAGACCTCAATGTTGCTTTAGGGAATAGAGGGCGCAATTACTAATTCAGTCATCTAAGCTTTGATATTGCTAGTTATTTTCATTTAGACTTTCTTAGATTACAAGGGATTGTGGCATTTTGCAATCCTGTATTCATAGCTAATTATTATCAATACTTGAAAGATGTGTGATTTTAAACTATGTAAGCAAATAATTTATTACTTTTGATAGATGTCGATGGCTGGAGGAAGTCAAACGCTTTCAATGACCTGATTTTAGTCTAGGGGTAGTCCAATGGGTCAAGTCTGAATTGTGAGTATGCGATCGCCTGACGACAACGCTCAACGCTCGGATCTCCTGCAAACACTCGCCGATTTAATTGATGAGCGATGGCGACCATATCCGCACTTGGTAGCCAGGGAAAAATTATTATGTCCCCAGATGCCGAAAACATCTTGATTAGCTGTTCAGTGAGCTGTTCTTTTAAATCTGATTCTGGGAAGATAATCACAGTCTTGGCTCGTTCAACTAACCAATCATGATCCCAGTCATCGGAGGTTATGGCTATAGCAAGGGTAGCAAAGGGTATGCGATCGATGAATTTTGCTGAAGCTGTATCGCCGCAGTACAAAAAATGCTGCTTTTCCAGTAAAAACCAACCCGACTCAATTTCATCTGGATTCACAACAACAGGTGACACTGAAGTAGTTTGTGCTACAGTAACTTCTAAAGTTGGTGCTTCAGTTTTCACTTCCTGTTTCGGAATTATAGTTACAATCTCTGGCTGAGAAATAAGAGGCTGTGGTAACTCAGACGAAGTGACAGCAGAGATAGACTTAGATTTTTCCGACTCAATTACTTGACGAATACTCTTGTGAGTTATGGTTTGACCTTCATGAGCGCGTTGTAGAAATTCCTCGCGGACATTTTGGGGAGTTGACGGTGCTGCCAAAAGATACAGTGCAGATGTGGCAATATCTATTTGTGCAAGATTTGCACGTTCGGCCAATGTTTCATAAACGTTAATAAAATTGTAAGCTGTCCGTCGGCTCCAATCAAACTCAGCTTTGAGCCAACTCTCAAACTGTCCGTGTTTGAGCTGAGAACGAACCTCGGCTAGCTTCTGACCTATTTCCCAAATATCTTGCGCTGAGCGCCGTAAGCGTTCTTTTATTTCTCCAGTTCGCTGCTGAATAACTTGACGTTGTTCAGAATCCAAAATTTCATAGTCGAAACCACTGACTGCTTGACTTTGTTTTTTGAACTTGCTCACGATTTGTCTAAACTACTTTATATATATGATAGTCGATTATGAGTTGATTTTTATCCCTCACGACTTAAATTTCAGTCTTTTTGTCAATACCTCTAAATGTAGAATTAATACAAATTTGAAAAAAGAATGGGATAGATGGATTTTCATAACCCAGACAATTTTAATTGGTTCACCACTGGCAACTATCCAAAAACCCGATTTCTGCCAAACCCTTATGGCTACGGTATTTACCAATTGATCTAAGTTCAAAACAAATGGGTGAATCCGCAGCTATCAAATTCAAAAGCTAAAAATATGAAGTGAGTAGCTTGATCTGTTCCCCACTTAATGATAATCTTTATTGTTAAGTGAATTAAGTAGATTAAAAAGTTTTCCAAAGGTCTTACTAGCCCTTGACTTGAGATGGGAAATACAATTCCCTAAAAGCATCTTAGAATCTACCTTTTAGCCTAACCTTGTTATGGATTGACTAAAGAGCGATCGCATATTGCGGGTGCTTTGCGCCACCGCAACCACTGATGATTGCCAGTCCCCAAAACATAGGCACAAACCGTGATTCTTTTTTTGGTTTGCAAAACTTTTCTATCTAGTGAGCTTTCTTTATTGAGAATGACAAAAAATAAAAACTAACTTCTAATACCTAAATTATGCATAATTCGACTTAAGTAAGATTTCTAACTACTGGTGCAACACCTGTGGGATAAGTATTTTATTACACTTCCAACACAAACTCCGCTTGTTTGAATAAAGGTAAATAGACTTTACCTAAACTAGTCTCTAATATCATGTCTGGCTAATTACTTGTCAAAAAACTCTCCGCGTCAGAGCATCTGGGCGTCAGTCTAAATCATAAGTATTTTCCCGGGCACGACGATATAAAATTTAAGTTTCCACACATGGGTTCCTGAGCAAGGCAAATCTCTCATCTAGCTAGAGTCTAGATCTCAGTCCAGCAATAAAATCAAGCTGAGAATTAGTTGTTATGCAAACAACCTCACCCCAGGTAAGCGTGGATGATTTTTTTCTAGAGGTAGATCACATTTTTGTCTGTACGACAAAAGAGGCCCAAAGTATTTCAGTTCTTCAACAACTTGGTCTTCACTGTTCTAATCAGCTGGTGCAACATGTCAAACATGGAACCGCCTCAAAAATAATTTTTTTTGAGAATAGCTATCTGGAGTTAATTTGGATAGAAGATAAGCACTTAGCAGAACAGCAGTCTATACAAACAGACATTCAGACACTAACTCGCCTTCATAAGCAGCATTCGGGAGCATCACCTTTTGGTGTCGGTTTGCGTAGGAAGTTAGATCGAAGCAAGGTGGCATCCGATTCAAATTTACACTGGGTTGAGTCGATGCGATGCCTAGGTTGGGCTACGCCTACGCACAAGTCTATTAGTTTTGCAGCAGAAAATTTTGTGAATCAGCAAGAGCCTTTTTGCTTTATAATTCCTGATTGTATTGCTCTGACAGCTTGGCTCGATCCCTCATTAACCGCACATCAGCAGTTAATCTCTCACCCCTTGGGTGTTAGAAAGCTAACAAGCGTCAAAATCACAATTAATAGCGACAAAGATTTGACTGATGCTATGTCTCTAGTTTGTACACATAGTCTTATAACTATCGAACGAGGGGAATCTCCACTATTAGAGTTGACCTTTGACGAGGGTATTAGAGAAAAAAAGCTTGATGCACGACCAATTCTGCCAATTTTGTTGAACTATTAAAACATAGATTGATCGCATCGCTAGCGAAAAAAATGTGAGCTGAGGTATTACCATGGCAACAATGGGAAAGTATTGCAAAGCCTACTCTGTAAAAAAATTGCGTGAATTTAGTCAATGGACGGAGTGTACTGAAAATACAAGAAAAGAAAACAAAGTAGTTGAGGGGAAAGAAGTCGTAATTAACAGAAAACTAACTGATGATGACTTTCTTTACCTGCAAGAAAACTATGTAGTTACAGATGGGATTTATAAGGATGAGAATATCATTTTTGATCGTGTAACTCCCCAATGGCAGGAGTTTTGTCACAAAATTCTGGGATTTGAGATTCCAGTCTATGAACCGGTGAAAGTAGAAGCATCAACACAAAAATAATTTTTAAAGGAGAGACATATTATGAACGAGTTAGTACAACGTTTATCAGAAGGGGAACATTCTGTTGAAGCAAGCTTACGACCCGAAAAAACAGCTACAGCATTCAAAGAAAGTATTGACCGAGGTTATGTTCACATCAAATTCACAAATACCAATGGAGGTACTGATTTGGGTGTCAGACTCGACCCAGAAGCCTCTGATTTCCAGTCAGCTGACTTTGAGCATCAAACAGGAAAGGTTCATTTAGTTGGTAATCTGATACTGAATTATGTGAAAGTCCGATGTGTTGCCGATATTGAACTGGCGACTTTAGAGGGTAAGGGACACCTTGAACCAGTACAATAGTGACATTTAGCGCAGTTTTTATAGGTTTGTATTAAGCACAAAGTGTACTTGAATATTTCAGGATTTTAGCTCTCTCAATTAGTAGGATAATCTACTAAGTCATTAAATTTTGCAAAGCAAAGTTAATTAGATAGGAGAATACAGATTATGTACCAAGACGATAAAGAAGACACAACCATTTACAAAGTTGTAGTCAATCATGAAGAACAGTATTCCATTTGGCCAGCCGACCGAGAAAACGCACTTGGCTGGAAGGACGCTGGCAAAAGTGGTTTAAAACAGGAATGTTTAGATTACATCAAAGAAGTTTGGACTGATATGAGGCCGCTTAGTCTTCGCAAGAAAATGGAAGAAGCAGCTGGAGGGAAATCTTAAAAATATATTAGGACTTATATCATGTCCGATAAAAAACTTATCATTTAGGCTGAGGCAAAAAGATTTTCATCATAAATGATTAGCTGGACTTGATATTAACCGTAGGTAACAGAAAATCCTAGACGTAAAGCGGTGAGGGGGTGGCAGCCTTCTGGAACCAAACCTCACCCTTTGGTCTGACTGTCAATTAAAGTTGCATAATATGAGTGCCTCTTCTTTATTTGGAATAGATTCTCAGACTATTCAGGGATTTCAAAGACAACAAAAGTATTTTCCTTATCGGTATGCTCTAGTTCGTAGGCATTTATCTAAATTTGTCAATAGATATCAAAAAATATATGCTACTCAACTAATAGATTTTGCTGTTTTACCTCCAGACAAAGTGCTTGATATTAGCACATTACAAACTGATTTTTTTGAATATTTTGCTGAGATGGTATGCAACACTCCTGGTAATACAACTTATGCAAAATATCTAAAAATGACTTTCAGAGAGATTCAAAATCAAGCTCTCAATCTAGAATTTTTAGCTAGAGAGATAATTGATGATGAGTATTCACTTATTGTCAATGTTTGGAAAGCTAATGTTTTCCATGAGTTGAAGTTGGTATTAGGTTTTGTAAATTTTTATAACTCAGGCAAAAATATTTTTAATTTTCCTCAATCTTTATTAGAGTCCTTTAAAAATACAAATATAGAAAACATTCCTTTACGGGATCTCAAACTTCCATATCCAGCTTTTTATTTACATTTTGGTTTGCAAAAGGACTTAGAATTAGAACTTGGACATGTGGTTAACAGTGAATTTTTATGTTCGTTCTCAACAAAAACTAGGCAAACCAATAAATATTTCTTGGAGGGAGTATATGTCAAAGAAATAGCTAACGGTGGTTTGGAATTAGCGTTAATTGGTTCTCCGGAATCTCTAGTTCTGAGTGATAATTGGCTGGAATATCCAACCGAAGCACTTTTCGTGAAAATTCCTTTAGTTAATCCAGACGTAACTATTGGGGAAGCTTTAGACTGGGAAATAATAGATACTTCCGCATCTCATAAGAAAGCCATATTTAATTATATAGAAGAGAATAATTTAGTTGATAAGATTGATATTGATTTTAATATAGAATTATTGAACGAATTTTTATTTTATGAATTTGAAGAATTTCATGATGAACAGTGTCGTACACTAATATTCAAAATTTTAAAATTAGTCATTAATGCTATATTTTATACAACTAATTATCAACTAACTGAGGAAATAGTAGAACAAATACCTGCGTTTATTTCTAAGGATTTACCTCAAGATTTGGAATCAGATAATGGAGATATAAAGAGTAAAGCACTTGAAAAAAGAGAAAACCAGGGATATTCACTAGTGAAAATCTACGGTCAACGTAGTGGTGAAACAGGAGTTTTTTCTATTGATGAAATAGGGAAAGTTAATGATTTTAAATCAGAAGATTTCGTCAGCATTACTGAATCTAAAAGGCAGTTTACTAGTTATCATAGAAGAAGGCATTACCGTCTTTGTTCTGTAGGTAAGAATCGTAGTGAAGAAGCATTGATTTGGGTTGAATGTGCCTATGTAAAAGGTACATTTCCATCTAAGGAAGGGTTACGAATTTATGAGTTTGGTCAGTCAGAGACATCTGGTATAAATGTAGGAAATTTGAATGGAATAATCCTTAATAATCAGCAAATTTTAGAGATTAGGGATATGTTTAGTTTAAAAATTGCTACTATTGGAGAAATTGCGAATCTTTATAGATTACCAGAAGAGATTATTGAGCGAATTATAGTTAAAGAGCGACCAGAAAAATACAGAATATCATCATAATCCGGTAATGGGAGTCAGCGGGCTATAACTTTCTAAGACACAGGAATTACAGCTTGACCCAAGGTTTTATCGCTGGCAAAAAGGCAGAATTTGGAACCAAATCTTAGCAAAGCTACAAGCGATCGCTATTAACATTAATTTGTTAATCACGACATTAATTTGTTAACGACGACAAATAAAGTGTTATTCGACAACTGCTAAAATTACCACCACAATCTGAATCTATATTTTCATCACATCCTTGGTGGAATCAAGGCAACGGTTGGAATAATATTCTGAATAACCTCCGTTTGATACTTCAGCCATTTACACTATTTAACTTAAATTTTACCTTGGTTAGCGGTCTTTACAGTTCCTAAGCTATCTGAGGGATTTTTTCAGCTTCAAATGATTGTTAATAATCTGACTTGCTCAATTTTTCAAAACTTCAATATACCTTATTTCTATTTTTCCTCTGCCTAGAGTGACAAAAGAGGGTTAAGTTCTAATTTTGGAAGTAAGATTGCACTCTAAAATTCACAAACTTGCTAGTTTTGTCAACTCCCTTCGCCAATCTTCATCATGGCGTATGACAAGGATATGGTAACTGGTGTTGTGCTTGAGATTATCCCGTTCAATTTGGTCTTGCTTGCGTTTTTCAGGGCTGTCATGAACTGAACCGTCGCAGAAAACAGCAATGCAATCTTCTTTATAAAGAAAATCTGGCTTACAGTTTGACTCTGGAATCAATTCTTGTGCAGTATCGGGTAATTTATACCCACCGTGATAAATTTCATCTAGAACTATGCGTTCAAATTCGGAATTTGGGTCTGTTTGTTGCAGGAGTTGTTGATACTGTTCATCACGACATATTCCTTCTATCTGCACTGTACTGTTTTGCAGTTCGTCAAGTAAGGGTTTGATAAGATGACGATTTATCAAAGCATGGTCGAACTGGTTGCGGTAAGAAAGTAAGCATTCATAGCAAGCTTGGATACAGGTATCTTTAATTTCTTTGAAATGGCAGATATCTAAAGCTGCATCGGCTATTTTTTGAAAAGCATTAGGTTTTTCTAATAGTTGAGAAAGGACACCTGCACCGCCTTCTGTAGCCTCCCAGAACAGCAAATATTTCCCGTCTCCCAAGCGTTCGGAGTCGAGTTCATCGGCTTCTAATTTGTACACTGCTTGGATGGCAGTTTCCAAGACATATTGCAGAGTGGCAATAAAAGCTTCTCTTTCGTCTGTGGGTACACTTAATGGTTCAACAACCAGAATATTGCAGGTGTTGTTTACCATTAAGTTAACGTCGGTGTGAATGCTATCTTTTGCTGAGTCGTTTTTGGCATCGCCCCAAATACCAGTTTTGATATCAAGTTTAAATCCTCGTTCCTCGCTTTTTTTCTTGTTCAGTCCGCGATTAATATGCCAGATGTCTGCCGTAGCGCCGTAGGTTAAACGTAATAATTCTGTACCATCGGCAGTCTGTACTGTTGCTGATTGGCGTTTTTGCTGGTCGTAACGGAAATGGGTGGTGATGTTGTAACCGTATTTCAGGCGTTCTTCTTCATCACAGGTAATGCGTTCTCGTCTCCAGGCGATCGCAGTTTCCATTGATAATAAGCGTGTAAGTAAAGCCTTATTATTGTTACTATCGACAAGTTTTGCCCCGCAGTTCTCACAGGTATCGCGGTTACTGGTTGCCCCTTCATGGAAATAACCGCATTTAAAGCAGACATTTACCCGTTGATAGTCAGCACCACCAACAGGGATTTTGGTTTTAGCCACCATAAATTTACTACCCTCGTAGTAAATAACATTACCAGGGGCAAATTCTCTCAAAGCCACGCTGCGGAGGCGGGAAATAAATTCACCACTTTCTTCTGTGGGAATAAATGCCCGGACTGGTAAGCGGGGGAAATTAAACCCAGGTAAAAATCCCTCGGCAGCAAAGTAACGATAGGGGTAAAATTCAAACTGATTATTGCTTTTACCTTGGACTTGTCCCACTAGCAGGTCGATTTGTCGCAGTGCTTCTTTTTCTTGGGCTTTTGCGATATCTCGTTCTTCTTGGGTCGCATAGCCTCTGGTATAACGACTTGTGCTGTCGCGGGCTTTTTCTAATTGTTCAACTGCATCTTTGTATAGTCTACGCCAGCGATCGCAAGCTCGATCAAAAGCGTTATCTGCATTTTCTAGGGTAAAATGTAACCAATTTTCAGAATACCAAGAAGTTTTGTTCAGATCGTTTTGGCAGAAAGTATCAGATAAAATCAGTTTTGTAGCTGCCAGACATTTGGCTAATTTTTCCTGACTCATCTTGATTTTCTGAGTCACATCTTCTTTTAGCGGACAGTCCGGCGAATCTAACTCCAGAATTTGGTTCATGGAATTTTCCAGGTATAAGCCAGTGTGTGCTAGCCAAATTGAATACACATGAGATTTAATTAAATCCTGGTTAGCTAGTTCTAATTTGGGCGGGGCGACGACACCAGCAACCATTTGACTTTGACGTTTAAAGAAATATTGGTCGTGACCGCTACCAATGGAGGCATAAGTAATTACTAAAGCTTCCTGTCCACTTCTGCCGGCGCGACCACTGCGTTGGGCATAGTTGGCTGGACTGGGGGGAACATTCCGCAGATGGACAACGCTGAGGTCGGAAATGTCTATCCCCAATTCCATTGTCGGGGAGCAAAATAAAGTTGCTAATTTGCCATGACGGAATGCGTCTTCTCGTTTCTGGCGGTTTTCGTTTTTTACCTGTCCGGTATGTTCTCGCCCTTCTAGTGCTTTAATTTGATGGGCGTTAGTTTGGTAGAAGTCTTGAAAAAATTGGTTGACAGAAGTATTTCTGTCGCTACCCTGCAAGCGGCGGGAGGTTAAAGGGTCGGGGGGAATTTCACTTAATTTTGAGGCTACCCAGACCATTGAATTAATTTTTAGTTGGACTTCTTCTTCTTTCTTGTATAAGTAACCTGCATCTGCTAAAGCATTTACCAGAGCATTAATTAATTGGTTATAATCTGACTCTGATAAAGGTTTTTGCAACCAATTCCATGCCCGATTAGAACGCAGAAAGCGCCCGATTTCACCACGAAATGTCAGTCTAATTGTATTCCGCCGTGATTTACCTTTTTTTTCTGTAGGGCTGAGGCTTGCCCAATTAGCTTCGTGTAAATATTCAAAATTATCAATAGTCCAAGGGTCTTTTAGTGCTTGGGATACTTCCTTTTTCAGTTGTTCTGTACCCTCACGTTGTAAAATTTTCGCATCAATTACCAATTTTTTTCTGAGGTGGTCGAGGAAGGTTTTAACGACAAAATATCTTTGTGACGGTGAGGCTTGCAGTAAAATTGGATGGCGGTATTTTTGCCAGAGTTGAGTATTTTCACAAGTCGCTAATAGTTCGGCATATTCTATAGTTAATAAACCGCATTGTTCTAGATTTGGTTGGACAATTCGCCAACCGCGACGTAAATCTTCGTATAGCCGATATTCAATTAAATTGCTAAAAGCTTCTTCATTCTTGCGTTTACCAAAGCCAAATTCTGCGGCTTCGATTGCATAATCTACTTGAGATAAACCCATCTGTTTGACAACTTCCGCCGCCAGTGCTTTGTGGGTTAACTTTTCATTTTCTTGAATAGCACTATTCAAAGCTGCCCGTAAGAAACTGGTTTGGACAAAATCATTAAAATGTCCTGCCTGTAATGAAGCATCCTGACGGTTATCAGTAAAGCTGAGGATTTTTGCGGCTTTGGCTTTCTCGCCAGTGAAAACTTGCTTGAGGCGACTGACGGTAGAAAGACAAAGTAGAGTAGTTGCGGTACTGCGTCCTTCACTGCTTAGGCGAGAGAGTTTGGTAAATTCGTTTTTCTTTTGGTCGTACAATACACCGCAGTGGAGACAAGTAAGAAAGGGTTTAGGAATAAACCAACAGGTAGTTCCCTGTAATACAGAATTTATGACTTTACCGTTGGGTAAAACTTGCAGTTTGTGGGGAATAAAAGGTGCATATTTTTTTTCGGGAATACGCCCTTGCCTTTTAGTTTCTTTAAACCATGAGTCAGGAAGTCTCTCTTCGTCTTCTTTATCCCAAAGTCCGGGTTCATCAAGGGTTAAGTAGCCTTCCTTGATATCTTCATTGTCAAGACTATCTAAGGCTGTGGGTAATTGGGGCAGTACAATGTCTTTTTCAGAATCGTAGCGTACTACGTAATAGTCCTGTCCGCATTCCCGACAAAAGACCAGGGGATAAAGCAGGCGGTTTTCGGTGGTTGTGTACTGGCCTTCCAGGGTGAGAAGTCGTTTGTCTCGATTTTCAATGGTGGCGTAAACGCTACCCCCTTGGGAAATAAACTGATGCAGGCGGAATGCCAACCCCTTAGTTTTGCTTCCCCAAAGAAATATCTGTTTGAGGATATTTAAGCATTGTTCGTAGTTGCGCTTTAGCGCCTCTTGATTCGGATGCGCTAAAGCGCAACTACGAACTAATTTTTCTGCACCTTCTTGAAGGGTGATAGGTGTGCGACGCACAAGATGTCCTTCTTTTTCTTCTAAACCAAAGTTCATCTCTACCCAGTGGCTAAGGGGATGCTGTTTAAAAGCGTCTAAGGTTTGTTCGGACTTTGGGGGTAAACCTTGGATAATGCTTTCACGCAATTTTTCGGTGGTGGGTGCAGCACTTTTGATGGAACGTTCTAAAGTTTCATCGATGACGTTGCTGGGTTGAATTTCTACGCCGAATAATTTACTAGCAACATCTGCGACTACCTGACGGCGTTGCTGGCGGGAACCTTCCGAAGACATGGTGGCGCTAGTGCCAATACACAGAAGTTTCTGGCCGCAGCGTTGCCGAAGTTTGCGAATTAAGATGGCGACATCTGCACCTTGCCGTCCTCTGTAAGTATGCAGTTCATCTAGTACGAGGAATTTTAAATCGGGGGATGCTACTAATTTATCTTCGTGAGTGCGAGACAGCATTAACTCTAGCATCACGTAATTTGTGAGCAAGATTTGGGGCGGGTTGTTTTGAATTTCGGTTTTCTTCTCTAGTTTTTCTTGCCCAGTGTACTTTTCAACGCGAATATGTGTGTTAGGTACTTGTTTGAGAAATTTTCTTAATTCTTCTTCTTGAGAATTAATTAGGGCATTCATGGGATAAACCAAAATAGCCCTAACTCCTTTGATTTCAGGATGGTGCAGCAAATCATCAATGATGGGTACAACATAAGTTAGGCTTTTACCCGAACCCGTTCCTGTGGTGACAACGTAGGGTTCTTGACGTTGTGCTGTTTCAAAGGCTTCTTTTTGGTGGTAGTGGAAGGTAAAAGGTTTACCATCTTGTGAGAAGTAGCGTGTACAGTCTGGATGGAGAAGACGTTGCTGTACTAATGTAGTGACAGATGCGCCAGGACGATATTTAGGGTTAAGTTGCACTAAAGGGTCAGTCCAGAGTTGACCTTTTTCTAACTCGTTATCGACAAATGCTTTTACTTTTTCGTCGCGGATTTTGAGGAAGCTTTCAATATAGCGGCGGTAGTCGCCAATTACTTCGTTGCGGAAATTAAATATATCAAGATAATTCGTAGTTCGTAATTCGTAATTCGTAATTGATGATGGGGGTGGGGTGCGTCCTAAGCGTTGGTCAATCCATTCTTGAAGTTGGTAGTTAAAGGTTTGAGTAATAGTAGAAAAATCGAAGATTTCTGAAATTTCTTGTATATCCCAATTTTGAGGGATACTTGTAAATAGCAAAGTTAATTGTTCTGGTGTAACAGCTATTACTCCTGTACAATCTAGGAATGCTAATTTTTGACTTAATAAATTGCTAATCGGTAAAATCGCATTTTCAGGCTGCTGTAATAATTCCTGTAGCTTTATAGTAATTTTCATAAAATTTGATTTGTTCGTAGTTGCGCTTCAGCGCTAAAATACCCAATCAGAAAAAAGCAAAAAACATTTATGTACAAATATGTACAAATACCGACAACTTACCCAAGAAGAAAAAATAATTGTTGTCCAAGAAAGATTGGCTAAGGGGTATCCCCCTCATTCGCCACCACATCCAGTAGAAAACAGTGAATTTTATTTGATTACTGCAACTTGTTATGAACATAAATGTCGAATCAATAGTGAAGAACGCCGTCAGCAATTATTAAATCAATTATTTGAAAAATTTACATATCAAGATATAGAAATCCTTGCCTGGGTTGTGCTGCAAAATCATTATCATTTATTAGTAAAAAACTTAGACTTCAAAATATTAAGTAAGGTTTTACGTTCAATTCATGGTTCTATTGCTAGACAATGGAATCTTGAAGATAACCTAACTGGTAAACTTTGGTGTTCTTTTAGTGACAGAGCAATCCGTTCGGAACGACATTACTATACAACCTTGAATTATATTCATTACAATCCGGTGAAACATGGTTGGGCAAAATCTCCTTATGCTTGGACTGAATCTAGTGTTCATTGGTATTTAGAAAATTATGGGAGGGATTGGTTACGCAGTTGTTGGATTGAATATCCGGTAAGAGATTACGGTAAAGGATGGGATGATTTATAGTAATTCATTCGTTCGTAGTTGCGCTTTAGCGCCTCTTAATCCGAATGCGCTGAAGCGCAACTACGAACCAAACATCAAATTCCAGATTCCCGACTTATTTAATAAGTTGGGAATCTTGCAGGACACAATTGTTCATATTTTTACATCTCTTCTAAAACTTTTCTTACTTCCTCCATATCTAGTTCTAAACGTTCAGCAATTTCTTGAACAGTTAATCCTAGTTCCAGGAAAATTGGTATCATTTTCAATTTAGTTTCTAGTTTTCCTTCTTCTTTACCTTCTTCTTTTGCTTCTTGATAGACTCTAGTTTCTTTAAGTATGTTTAAGTTCAGCATGGTTTCTATCTCCTCGCGGCTTAAGTTAGGAAACTTGTAGACTACGATTATCTCTATAAATTCTAGAATTTTTCTTTGAATAAGAGTGTCTGTTAATTCGTCTTTAGCTTTGTCAATTAGGCTTTTGGCTAATTCTCCGGCTTTGTTTTCACTCTCTATAACTAAGCGTACAATTCCTAATTTGGCTATGCTACTTTATTAACAGTTGGTTCTGGAAGCGGTTCACCTGTTGTTTGATATGCTATTACTAAAGATTCTAAGGCTTCAGTTCCGTTTGTAACTGCTTCTTCGTAAGTTTCGCCGTGAGTTCGCCATTTTTGTCCAGGAAAGTCAGGAAAAGCAACTAAAAAACAATTATCTTCTTCTGACCATTGAATTATCATTTGATACTTAAGTCTCATCATTGTTAGTCTTACCTTCTATTTCTTCAATAGCTTGTTGTACTTCTTTTTCTTGATAACGTTTAGCATCTGCACTATCTTTACCAGAAATTGTAAGTTTTCCAGCGTATAAAGGATGTATCCAGTTAGTATGACTTCCTTTACCTGGTATTTCTGTAAAACCTACTTGACGGAGTATTTGCTTAAGTTCTCGGATTTTCTTTGGCATTTAATAGATATTTTACATATTTATTTACGAATTACGAATTATTTAAACATTCTATCCCATGCTTCTAAAACTAATCTTTGTGTGCGATATTCACCAAATTGTTTAATTTCATTGTTCTTCAAAACGCGGAATGTTTCGCTGGGGAAGTCTGCGCCGTAGACATCAGCAGGGTCTAGAATATATCGCAGTTCATCACGGGTGAGTCCGTAGAGTTTGGCGTAATATGCGTCTAATTCTGCTCTTAATAATGCGCGTCTGTTGGGGTTCCAAATGAAGGGTTCGCCGTCGTATCCCATATCTTTGGCGAAGGGTTGCATATCCCAGGCGGTGTAAACTAATTCGAGAACTCTTGGAATAATAAAATTTTGACTATTTAATAATTTTTCTTTTGAAGGAACTGCTAATTGGTAAGTAATATAATCTGATAGATTAAGTCCTTGTATTTTTTGGCGAGTAATATAATCAAAAGTTATAGAATTAAATAATCCTAACAAACAAGCTGCGTAAACAGCATTAGGTTGATCAAAAATTACAATACGAACAGAATAATCTGTAGCTACATCAGGAAGCAAAGAAGCGATTACAGTTCTATGGTTTGTACTACTTGTGACATTCATTAAAGCAAGAATCCATTTTCGATTTAAACGTTTATTTGACCATTTATCAACTAGATTTTCGTTAATATATAATAATTTGTCTGGACAAAAGTTAATATTTTGATGTTCTTCAAGTGTTATATTTTCAGCAATACCTGTTCTTAATTGAGCATTTTTATTAATTTTTTGTGTTGCATATCTATGATCATAAGTATCAAAACTTTTACCATCTACTAATGGTAAATATTTTATATTGTTACTATAAATATATCCAGACTTATCTTTAATTCCTATTTTTGATAAATTTTCTGAAGATTCAAATAAATCACTTTGTTTATTCATATCAAACATTCTAGTTATTCTTACTGTATGGCTATGTTTTTGAAATTCTGGTAAAAGTATTTCATTATTTTGATAAATTTTCTTAGTAAGTTCAGCATCAGTGTTAGTTCTAAAAACAGGACAGGTAAGTGTATTAGGATTAATTAAGGCAATATCTTGAGGTGAAAGCTGAAATAGACGAGTTTGATTTTCTAATTGTTTAGTTTGAGTCAGGAAGAAGGCAAAATTCCCCCGTTTAATTGGTTTACCACTCATAGCCAGTAGTGAAAATTTCATACGGCTATCTACAGCACTAAATAAACCTTCTCGATTTTCAAAATCATATAGACTTGCTAAAGCTTGTTTCTGCGTCAAATCTCCAAAAAACTTTTTACAAGTGTCATCAGTTGCAATTCCGGTTGGAACAATTACCCCAACTCTTCCATCAGATGAAATCAACTTTCTCGTAGTCTCAGCAAAAATAGCATAAGTATTGATGTCTCCCACCGCAGTTAAAGGAAATCTACCCGACTCCCGAATAAATTTCCCTTGTGCCTCAGCATCATGCTTTGCATCTTCAAAAGCTTGTGCTAACTCAGGATTTTTCTTAGGTAATTCCTTAATTAACTTCTCCCGCGCCGCCTTATTTACAGCGTTAGCAATTTCCGCACTTTGAGAAGCAAAAAATTCTTTCTCTTGTAACTTAATCCGTTCCCAAGGTGGATTACCCAATACACAATCAAACCCACCTTGTTCAAAGACTTCAGGAAACTCTAAACACCAGTGAAAAAAGTGTTTTTCTTCAGATAATTTATTCGCCGCATCTACAACCTTATTTAATTCGTAGTTCGTAATTCGTAATTCGTAATTATCCTCTGATTTCCGAATTTTCTCTACTTTTTCACGCTTTAAACGGTTTAATGCTTCAGTTGTAGGTAGTAACTGTAAATGATGTTCGGTTAGTGACATAAAAAATGCTGCTGTCCATAAGTTGCAAGCAGAATATTTCAACCACCAACTAGGTTCTTGCAGATTCTCTTTATATTGCTTTTGCTTGTCTTTAACTTGTTCTGGTGTGGTTTCAGGAATTCCCCCCAACTGTCGCCACATTTGGGCATAATCTACGCTATCAGTTTCTAACTTCTCATCAATTGATAGTTGTCCTGTTTTCTCTCGTTCGTTTTTATTCCGTTTCTTAAGCTGTGTAGATAGTTTTTTATCATCACCTGTTACTGGCTTAAACGCTTCATCAGGGATTCCTTCATTCAAACAACTCAAATCCATCACTCCCACAAGGGAATTACCACACTTAATTCTGTGGTCTAAAAAATTAAGAGGGAAGCCGCGAGAAAAGCCTTCAATCCATAAGGCTACTTTGCACAAATCAACAGCCAAGGGGTTTAAATCCACCCCATAAATGCAATTTTGAATAACATCTCGAATCGCTAACTTTAAAGGTTCACTACCTGGTTCAGCTTCCCCAGTGCGAATTTTAGCTAATTCCTTTCCTACCCGACGTGCTGCGGCTAAGAGAAAATGACCGGAACCACAGGCGGGGTCTACAATTTTCAGGCTGAGTAAACTTTGTTCGTAGTTGCGCTTTAGCGCATCCGAATCAAGATGCGCTGAAGCGCAACTACGAACCTTTTCTTCAATTACGGGTTCTAAAGCTGTTTTTATTAGTTGTCCCACTAACTGTGGTGGCGTATAGTAAGAGCCTGTAGTTTTCCTTTCACTACCAAATACTAATTTGAATTCGTAATTTTTAGCAGAGATTTCTGGATGAAAATCAAGGAGACTTTCATATACACTACCCAATTCTTCTACATCCAAGGCAGCATAATTTACCCGTCGTAATTGCCCCTTATCTTGATATAAAGATAACTCCCGAATCGCTACTAACAAATCGTGATTATCAATAGCACAATCATCTAAAGCTGGTAGAGTATACGAACCAAATAAATCGCCATTTAATGGTGATAATCCTAAATATTTTCCCCGCCAATTTTCATCAAATAGCAAGAATGTAACTCGTAAACCCTGCCATAAATCTTGAAAGCCTTCCCGCCGCCAATGGGGACGCTCGGCTAACTCTCGCAGTCGCTCAATGCTGTAATATTCTCGGTAGATTCGCCCTTTCTCTACATCTTCACCAATTAATAAATTACGAGACTCTGCCACCATCAAAAACAGCAGACGATAAATCAGCCGCAACAGTTGGCGATAATATTCCAGTTCGTAGTTGCGCTTTAGCGCATCTGAATCAAGAGGCGCTAAAGCGCAACTACGAACCCCGAATTTTTGGCGGAGGTGTTCGTTTTGGGGATGTTGTAGAAAACCAGTGCCTAGCTGTATTAGTGCTTTTTCTACCCCATCTCGGAGTCTGTCGCGTACCCGTCCGCCCTGTTGCAGTGCTTCTTGGTGGTAATATTCCAGCAAGCACTTATCGGCATCATCCATACCTTCAGGCAAGCGGGAACGGTGAAACAACCGATAAAATAGCCCAAATTCGGCAAAGTTCTCACCGTTGAGAATCTGTTCTAAGTCAAATTCAACGTAGGTAAGACGAGTCATCAAGGAAGAGTCGCGCAGTAACCGCCAGCGAAAACCGTTAGTTGCGATCGCCCACAAATGTTCCGTCTTGTTAAGATACTCCTGCACCAGTGCGTGTGCTGATAACCTGGGTGTGCCACTGGGAGGACGATGATCTACCTTGATGCGACAACCAATAATGTGGATAGGGGGATAATTCGTAATTCGTAATTCGTAATTCGTAATTGATTCTTGAGGTTTGACGGCGCGGTGGGAGATCGCATAGGTTTGTCCGTCAATGATTTCGGCTTTTGCGGTATAAACAGGGTTATATCCGAGACTGCGTAGTAAGGGGACTGCCCAAAGTTCACGGGTAATACTTGTAGCTGAGTCATTCTCATCTAATCTGGCTAATCCTCGTTGAAATGCAGCCCAATAAGCTTTAGCATCACCCCAGGCGATCGCAATTTCATCTGCTAGCTTGTCAGTTTTCGTAAAACCAAAATCCTCTGGTGCTTGCCCTTTGATATTACCTGCCAGCAATTCGGCAGTTATATCTGCTGCTAGCAAATTCCCTTCAATCTGAACACCTGCTAAAGTAATCCCTGCTACACTCATCTCTCACGCACCTAATATTAAAAATTGTCTAAAAAATTACGAATTACGAATTACGAATTACGAATTTTCCCAGGCTGGAGAATATAAACCCCTAGAATATCCATTGGTAGCTGGGGTTTAACCTGAATCTGTCCTTCTTGGGTGATTGCTCTGACTCGTCGATGTGATTGGGAAAGAGAATGCGATCGCTCTCTGGCAAATAGTTCTAAATCAGACTCAAACTCTGTAATTTTGCTGAGTAACTCTTCAATTTCCGCCTGTTTGATGCCTAGAGGCGCATCACCCACAGGGTTAGCTTGTTCCAGCAAAGATTTTGCATCCTCCGTTGTCAGCCAGATGGGATTAGATGGAGGCCCAGTAAATCCAACTACTGCACATTCCTCCGCCAGCAAACTTTGGTGTTTTGGACTGTTTAACAAATGCCGTAGCCGCAATAACAGCAAAGTCGTGCGCTTGGTGACAGTATCCGTCGTAGTAAAACCACACCGCGCTGCGATCGGATCTTGACTATTGGAGAGTGCATCTTCAATAATGTGACGCGCTAAACCTTCTACCAATGGGTGATTCCGTCCTACATATTCCACCCCTTCTGGTGCAGGGGTTGTAAAGGTGAGCAAGCGCGGCTTATCCCCCAGTGCAGGCTGGAGAAAATTAGGAATTGTGGATAGTAACCAACCCTGTTTTTTCTTGGTTAATGAACAAGATAGGCGATTTGTGGCTGACAACACGAACCGTTCCACATCCTGTTCATTACCTAGAATTTGTTCAGATTCAATCAGTTCTTGCTCTACCTCCACAGGTTTGATTGAACGTTGAGCAAAGCGGGTACGGCTAGTTTTTTCTCGCTCTACAGCTTTGTCCCAATTTTTATGAACTTGCTCAACAGCAGATTCTTTTTCATCCAATAAATCCAGCAGAGACAATTGCACCGCATCTTGAGCGCGGTCAAATAAAGATTTAAAAACAGCTTCCGACACTGTGGTGCTGTCCATTGGTACGGGAACAGTAATTCCCAAGGTCTTATGAATTTGTACAGCCTTGCGAATTAGCACGTCCAAAACCGCGCCATCCACCGGATTATCTGAACCGTAAAGCAACAAAGTTTTAACTTGACTTGCAGTTTGACCATAGCGGTCAATACGTCCTTCCCGTTGTTCCAAACGATTCGGATTCCAAGGTAAATCGTAGTGAATCACTGCACTGAAGTGAGATTGCAG
Organism: Nostoc sp. CreGUA01; assembly: GCA_034531095.2. Classification (GTDB taxonomy): domain Bacteria; phylum Cyanobacteriota; class Cyanobacteriia; order Cyanobacteriales; family Nostocaceae; genus Nostoc. The sequence goes on from JAVRBV020000032.1 coordinate 60,983, forward strand.
GTTTATCCCTTCACTCAAACAATCGGTAGCTACCAAAACTCTTTGAGGATATGACTTTAACTCTTGCAGGCGAATTTCTCGTTCGTCTTCTGAAAGTTCCCCAGTAATAGCAATAACTCGAATTTGACTCCCCTTTTTTTCTAGTTTTTCCTTGAGAGTATCAGCAACATAACTTGCTGTAGCAATATAGCGACACCAGATAATCGGGTTAAAACCTTCTGAAAGCAGGGTTTGTATGGAAGCGATACATGATTGCAATTTTTGGTCTTTCTCACCCTGTAACTTTTGGGCTGCTTGCACAAAAGCTCGGAGCTTGCGTTCGTAGTTGCGCTTCAGCGCCTCTTGATTCGGATGCGCTAAAGCGCTACTACAAACAGTAGGAGTTGCATCAACAGCTTGCTCCTGGTCTGTGGAGTCGTAAACGTAAGAACTCATTAAGTCTTCGTCTAAATCAGCCAGTAAACTATCGTCACCAGATTTACTCACCTGACGGTTTAACGTTGCTACTGCGGCGGCGGGAGAAGACATCACACAACGAATCAACGCCAAGGCTGACCAATAACGTCCCCGACGCTGGGCATAGCTCATGTCTTGCGTTGTAGTTTTTACTAGCCCACGAGCAAAGTTGTAGACATCATCAAATAATTGCTTATATTCCTTCGATAACTTATAAGGCTTTTCTTCTGAATCTCTTTCAGGAAAAGGCGTTTCATTCCCCAACCACTGTTTAACATCTGCCCGCCGACGCTGAATAAAATGACTCGCTAGTTTGTCTCGCTGTTTCTCTGTTAGGCGGTCTAGGGTTAATTGCTCAAACTCCGGTTGAAGTAATCCTAGCAGGGATAAAAACGACTCTTCAATGCCACTGTGAGGAGTAGCCGAAAGTAATAATAAATGGCGATTATTTTTCTCGGCAATCTGCTGAATTAATTGGTGACGTTGTTGCTGAGATGTACTCTTGCTGCTGGGACGGGTACAAGTATGCGCCTCATCCACAATTACAAAATCAGGACAGTGTGTAATAAAACTTGCCCGACGGCGTTCTGCCTTGGCATAGTCTAGGCTAACAATTATGTGTCGATATTCAGAGGGTGTAGGGTGTAGGGTGTAGGGTGTAGGGAACTCACGTTTAAAAACGTGAGATTGAAAAAATGACGCTTTGTATCTTGCGCTACGCGTCTCGATACAATTCTTTTTTTAAACTGAGCTTTTGACTCAGAACT
>JAVRBV020000033.1:0-68882 GCA_034531095.2 Nostoc sp. CreGUA01
ACAGGTGGATGCAACTTTGTTGCAGGTCGATACATTCAAGGTGCAGGTGGATGCAACTTTGTTGCAGGTCGATACATTCAAGGTGCAGGTGGATGCAACTTTGTTGCAGGTCGATACATTCAAGGTGCAGGTGGATGCAACTTTGTTGCAGGTCGATACATTCAAGGTGCAGGTCGAGAGACTTGTGTCCAGAGCTTACCGAAATGGATTGATGCACTTGAGATCCTCGCAGCCGAGACCTTGAGTCATCATTGCAGATAGCTGTTGAAAAACTTGGCGATCGAGGTTGAATTCTCCGATGATTTGGTCGTAGGCTTGTCCTTGAGCTATGCGCTTTGCCATTTGCTCAAACTCTACCCAAGTCAAATCACTTTCAACAAATGCTTTAGCAAGGGTAATTACCAATTCCTCATAATCATTGTCTTCCATTTTTGTCATCATTCGGTGTTCGATGTGAAGCGAATCATCGAAACAGTAATACCAGGATTTTGGTTGCGGTTTAACTACCCTGCGGAAAAAGTCCTGCTGTTTGGAGCGACTAACAGCTTGGTCTGCCTCACTACATACCATTAAAATCGGGGCAGAAACACGGCTTTGAGCTTTTTGTAAAACCTCTTGTGCCAATTGCAGAAATATCCGTAATGCCTTGAGACAAAAACCTTTATAACCAAAATTTCCGGGTGCATCTTTGTTGAACCATTCAAAGTAAATTGGCAAGATTTCGATCAATCGATCGAATATTGAGTAACGGCTACCCAAATAAGGCGTGAACAATAAACTGCGGTCAATCTGCTGGGGATGCTCTAAACTTAACCAAGCAGCTAGAGTTCCACCTGTTGATAATCCACCAATTACAACTTGTTGCCCTAGCGTTTTGGCAATCTCCAACCATTCGAGCAAAAATTTTTGATATATCTGAATATCTGTTGGTAGTGGTGGCGGATTTTGCCGCTTCCAGTTACCTGAGCGTCCATGACCCGGTTGTAAAGGAATCAAAACATTATATCCCTTGTTAAATAAGGCTTTACCCAGCGGCTCAAACTGGTAAGGGCCTGCTGTAAAACCATGCAAAAACAAAAAAACTTTTGGTGTGAAGTCAGGGTGAATCAAAAATTTGGAACGACAGGCTTCATTCTTGAGACCCAGTGTGAATTCTGATTGTTGAGCTTGTTGGAGGATTTCTATTGTTTTTTGAATGTCAATTTTCATTAGTAAACCTTGAAGAAGAATTCAGAAGTCAGAATTCAGGAGTCAGAAAAAGGAAGTCAGAATCAAGACGCGACTCGAAAATTTAGTGGGAGTATTAAGAGTACTCCAAGTAAAAAAATGCCCAATTGTCATTGCGAGCGAAGCGAAGCAATCGCAAAGACTGGGATTGCTTCGCTTCGCTCGCAATGACTGGTTTTGGATCATTTATTTTTTGGAACACTCTAAACCCTTTGATTCATCCGCCAGTCACACACAATTCAATTGGAGAATTCTGGCTCCTGACTCCTGAATTCTATTTTGATAAAGTATGAGGATTAATACTGGCTCTCTTCTTGATAAATTTTACTTCCCCTTTTGATTGAACCTCAACAGGAATCCATTCCAGATGCAGGTAAAAACCATAAGCTCTGAATGCTGGGTCATTACCTGTTAACAGCCAAATTTCCTCAGCCCCTTGTGACCATAACCATTCTTCAGCTTTTTGCATCAACTGACGGCCGACACCACGACCTTCAAAGGCTGGAAGAACAAACATACCAAAAATTGTTTTCTGTGTCGCATTCGCCATTGAGAAACCGACAGCTTGTCTATTGATTTCACCAATCCATGCACAGCAATCAGTTTGTAGCATGTTCGCAACTGTCTGTGGAGTGACTCCCAACTCAGCTAATTCTTCACGAGACTGATAATTCTCGCCAACGCTAGTTCTGATTTTGAAAAGAGTGTCAATATCTTCAAGCTTTGCTTCTCGAATGTTTATCATAATTCTCCCTAGAAAAAAGTTTGATTGGAGGTTTCCTCCAATCAACACCACCACTCTTGGAAAAGCCTCTGTTTGGGTTTTGAAGAATGGCTCAACTTTTTGCAAAATTGAAAATGGTAAGTAGTAATGCAAAATTAAATGTACATTCGTCATTGCGAATGGAGCGTACTCCTTTCCTGCGGAACGCTACGCGAACGGAAGCCTCGCAATGACCTTTATAGTATGTAATTAATTTTGCACAGGTACTCATTAGCTTTCGGAAGTTTCTTGGGAGAATTTTTTGTGAATAGTTTTTGGAGATTCCCCATCAGCAGCTACGGTGATTAGATAGTCCATTAAACCATCTGAAAAGGGAAGACGCAGGTGGAAAGTACCATCCGGTTTGATTTTGATGTTATTACCACCAATGGCTACGGTTGTATTTGGTTCGGTTGCTCCGTGAATAATCAATTCAGCATCTGCGACAAACCAAAAATCTCCCTGAGGACGACTAAAGATACGCACAATTGGCGAACGTGCGATGGTTAACCAACGATCGCCATCTGCAAGATAACCAATTTCAGCGATGTAGTCACGATCGCTCACGGGAATCGCCACGAAGCGATCGCTTGCTACTTCTTCGCATTCATACTGCTGTACAAGTTGGGCAGTTTGATAACTCAGGTCAATGCCTGTGACATCATAAATCCGTACTGCTAATTGTGAACCACCTTGTTGTCGCAGTGCTTGTTTTTGAGTCGGGGAAATATACCAGCAGACATAAGCCCATTTGGGAGTGCGCGGTGTTAGGACAATGGTGCTTTCTTCTTCTGGAGGGGCTGTTTCGTTGACTACGGGTAAATCTTCGATGATGGGATCTGGCTCAACAGGGCTAAAGAAGCGGACAATTTCTGAACGCGCTATGGTAAACCAACCATCACCTTCGGTCACATAGCCAATTTCAGCGATGTAATTGCGATCGCTTGCGGGAATATTCAGGCTTTTGTTGAGTAATTCTTCGCTGTCATACTGTTCTAGAAACTGAGGAATTTGATAACTCAGGTCAATGCCTGTCACATCATACAGCCGCACTAGCAACTGGGAAACGCCTTGTTGTTCCAGTGCTGATTTTTGGCTTGGGGAAATTTCCCAACAGACATCAGCCAATGTATAAGTGCGCGGTGTCAAGACAATAGTGCTTGGTTCTTCTGGAAGGGCTATTTCGTTGACTACGGGTAAATCTTCGACGATGGGATCTGGTTCAACAGGACTAAAGAAGCGGACAATTTCTGAACGCGCTATGGTAAACCAACCATCACCTTCGGTCAGATAGCCAATTTCAGCGATGTAATTGCGATCGCTTGCGGGAATATCTACACTCTGGCTGAGTAATTCTTCACTTTCGTATTGCTGCACAAGACTGGGAGTTTGATAACTCAGGTCAATGCTTGTCACATCATACAGTCTTACTAGCAACTGAGAAACACCTTGTTGTCGCAGTGCTGATTTTTGGCTTGGGGAAATTTCCCAAGAGATATCAGCCAGTGTATGACTGCGCGGTGTCAGCACAATAGTGCTTGGTTCTTGTGCATCCGCTGTTTGGTTGACTATGGGTAAATCTTCAACGATGGGGTCTGGCTCAACAGGACTAAAGAAGCGGACAATTGCTGAATGGGCTATGGGGAACCAGCGATCGCCTTCAGCAAGATAGCCAATTTCAGCTATGTAATTGCGATCGCTTGCGGGAATATTCAGGCTTTTGTTGAGTAATTCTTCGCTGTCGTACTGCTCTAGAAACTGAGGAATTTGATAACTCAGGTCAATGCCTGTCACATCGTACAGCCGCACTAGCAACTGAGAAACACCTTGTTGTCGCAGTGCTGATTTTTGGCTTGGGGAAATTTCCCAACAGACATCAGCCAATGTATGAGTGCGCGGTGTCAAGACAATAGTACTTTCTTCTTCTGCGTCTACTACTGTCGGTACATTGTCAACCGTACTAGCCCAGGCTCCAATTCCTGCCCCGGCTGCCACGGCCGCAGCAGCAGCAAGGTCTGGTGATTCTGACTCTGGTAAATCTACTGGTGGTTCGGCTGCATCTGCTACTACATTAAATGCATCTTCGGGAAATTCTGGCAGTTCGTCTGCTACTACATTAAAGGCATCTTCGGGAAATTCGGGCAGTTCGTCTGCTGCTACTTCGCCGGACTCTGATAAGGCTGTATCATCGGTTGAGGTGATACTTTCTAGCCATTCCAATTCTGCTTTCAGTTCTTCTTGAATTTCTTCTTCGCTAACTTCTGTGTCCCAATACTCAAAATCAGAAGTTGCTTTGGGCACATCTGCTAATTCTGATAGTGGGGTTGTTTGTTCCGATAAAGGCAGTTGTTCATCAGATGCTTCTTCGGAAATATTAGCCAGATGAGGATATGAAGTATTGACAACAGCTGCTGGGGCTTCTATATCCCATGCAACTTCGCCGGATTCAGGAGGACTGATTTCAGGATCGTTCTCTGGAATCGCGTCTTCTTTTACGTCATTTTCTTTGTCGGCAAAGGTAGACCAAGTAGCCGCCCCGATTCCAGTTGCCAGAGCAGCACCACCCGTTAAAGCTGCGGCTCCCAAGTTGTTGTTTTCTGAGACAGCTACGCTTGGGGTTGTGCCATTAGTTGTCTGGTGTAGTTCAGATGATGTTTGACCGTAAATTTGAAAAGGAGTGCGATCGCCTGTTTCTTCTTCTGGCAACTCTAGGCTAGTGCTAGGATTCACCGCAGGTTCTACATCATTTGTGCTTGGCGAATCAGGATTTGGTGGTAGCGAGTTGTCTGTTTTCTCTGGCAGCGATGGTCGTCTGCCAAAAAACCACCAGAGTAAGCCGCCACCGACAGTGGTAATCAACAAAGGTAAGAGCAACCAAAATGGTGTTTCCCTATTGACAATTGGAGCTTTTTCTGATTCGCTAGGAGCCACAAAGGGTTGTTGGCCAAATACAGAAGTAGTTGCATTGGGAGAAGGTGTAGCAGCTGGTGTGGCTTCTAGACTGGGGGAAGTTGTGGCGGCAGGTTGTGAGATACTGGTGGCGATGGCTTCAGCTTCTGCGACTCTAGCTTGTTCTATGGCCTGCTGTCCTGGTGGTGCCAGGGTAAAACCGAGAAAACTGGCTGCACCTAAGCTGGGATTGTTTTTGTAGACGTAAACTAATGGTTGCGAGAAGGGATATTTGGCATCGTCTGGCAAGGTTTGATGTAATTGCAGAACTCGTACACCTTCTAACTTCGATATCTGATTAGCTAGGACATAGCTGATACCATCTTTGCCCAGTTGTTTGACGATTTCGGCGGTGTTGTCGTCGGTTAGTTGAGTAGCATTGGAGCCTGTAGCAAATTTAGCAGCTTTGAAAGCTGGGTAATCACGAAAAGTATCACGAGTATCGCTGGTTTCGGGGCGATCGATGACGCGAATCTTGGCGTTGGGACCGCCTAATTGCGACCAATTTGTAATTGTTCCCCGAAAAATCCGGGCGAATTGCCTACTAGTCAAACTTTGGTTGAAAGGATTCTCTGCACCAACCACGATGGCAATTTTTTCCCGGCGCAAGCGCACTTGTTCTAGTCCTAGTGCTTTTTCTGCTGGCGTTAAACCACGGCCGATGGCTGCGATGTCGATTTTGCCATCTAGCAAATCTCTCAGTGCTGTATCAGCGCCGTTGGCAGCAATTTCAACTTTTGTACCAGAAAACTGTTTTTCAAAATTATCTTTGAGACTTTGGTTGGTTGCAGTTAAGCTACTGGAACCATCAATTCGCACTGTTGTTCCATTTTCCACTGTTTGCGGCAGTGGAAAAGACGGAGTTTCGGGTGCAGATTGCGCCAGTGTCGGTGCTGAAACTACCAGAGTTGCTGCCATCGGAGTCGTAGCTAAAGCAACCCATAATACCAGCTTGATTATTGAAGTATCTTTTTTTTCTTGTTGCCACATAATGCCCGTTATTAAAGTAAAAAATAGAAAGCCTGCCAGCCCTAAATCGCTATGTTTTTCAGGATTATGGAGGAGACGCGCTAATTATACATCTGAGTTATCTTTACTTCTAATTCCTTCAACGTACTTGCATTGATTTATACTTTGATAAAGCTTGTATAGCATGATCGTTTATACTGTAACTGCAAGAATCTGTTTACTATAAATTTTTCCAATTTATATTGCAAGTTATACCAACTTGTTAGCTTGTGGTGACAATTATGAATTATTGAATTAGTGAAGTACCTACAGGACGCTTCTCTACGAGAGGCTTCCGCCAACGCGTTCACAGTAGGCTTCCTGTCTCACTCACTGTTGCCACGTTGGGGATTCCTATTACTAGGAGTTCGGGACTTAACCCGATAATGGTCTTACACAGCGTCTCTGGAGGAAACCTCCTTTATCCAGTCGTTGCTGGAACCCAGGCAGCTGCCCGCCAACCGAGGGCAGAAAACTCTTTAATTTAGGAACTTTTTTGTGGAAACTACGGTATTCATTTCCAGTTCCAGTGTGGTGTCTAGCCTTTTAAAGTCCGCTTAGACGAGTTCGCCCACCACAGCTACTCTCGTCGCCCAACTAGCGGTTCGGGATACCTGCATAATATCACGGAGATTGACGACTTCTCTGTTCCCCCCACCCCCTAATCAACCTGCGGTTGATATCAGGCGGAGGTAGTTTCGTCGTCTAGGCATTTATCTCACGGCTTCTCTCCCTTGTAAGCGGGAGGCTTCTGCCCGAATTAGCTAAAACTGGTGAAGTGTAGCAAATTCAATATTATTTAACAATCCACTTTTATTTTTGAATTTATTTGCGCGGGCAGGAAGTAGGGCTGGAGCCTTTTCGATTTCAGGGCGAGCTTTTTGACGCAATCAAATCAGAGTCCTGTATATCTTTGAGATAACAATGGCAATCTGGCTTATCAATTAGTGATTCCACCAAAGCATTCAGCGCAGTTGCGGCTAAAGCGCCGCCTCCCAAAGTGCCTTCAACTGTAATATAAGGTATTCGTTGTTGCATTAGTTGTCGCTTGGCGGCGGGAGCATGGCTAAAGCCGATGGGCATAGCGATTACGAGTGCAGGCTGAATTTTTTGATTAGCCATAGCTACGGAAACTTCTAGCAGCACCGAGGGAGCATAACCAACCACCAGCAGACAACCTGGAGTAACTTGTTGCAATTTTTCTCGCCATTCTTGCTGTTGGCAAAAAGCAAGTTCCGCCTCTGTGGCAGTAGTAATATGAGGATTATCAATTAAAGTTTCAATGCGACATCCCAAGTGAAATAATCGAGTTTGATCCAAAGCAGCAGCCACCGTTTGGGTATCGACAACAATTTGACAGCGGTCAGATAAAGCTTTTCGACTAGCTGCGATCGCATCTTGACTCAATTTAATAAAGGATACCAAACTCACATCACCACAAGCCAAAACCAGCTGAGAAATTAAGTGTTGTTCAATTTCCGAACGATGAGATAAATCAGGTAACAAGCGTTGTAGCGATTCCGAAAAAGCCTCCGAGTGTGTATGAATTTCAGCATCCAAACCACTCCACAATTTTTCCAGTCCCCCCAATCCCGCTTGGGTTTCCACATCCAGTAACTTGAGTTGTGCGAGGACTTGGGCCTGTATAATTTGACAATGGCGATCGCGTCCCAATAATCCTTCTAATGCTGATGCAGTTTGGCGCAGTTGGGAAATTTGTTGCATCACCGCGCGATATTGCTGCTGGAGTTGCACCATCAGGTTTTGATTTGTATCCGCCTCTGGTTCCACCTCCAAAATGTGGCGGATATGATTTAGCTGAAACCCTTGCTGCTTGAGTGCGACAATCCTTTGTAAGCGCAGGACATCTTTTTGGGTGTAGAGACGATAATTACTTGGCGATCGTACTGGTTGCGGTAATAATCCTAGTTGATGATAATGCCGCACCATCCGCGGAGTCAAACCACCACCCACTGCATCTGTAAGTTCTTTAATAGTTAAGCAACTGGCATTCATAATTTATCTAACAACGGCAAAATTCTTTGTAATTCTCCACAAGCCGCCTGAAGAGATGGCGGTGCATTTTCATCTAAGCCTTGGTAACATTGATTTACTAATTGCTCAACATAGGGCTTGCAATCTGACTGTTTTTTGAATTTTGTATATTCTGATTCTTCATCAACAGTTTCACCCTGTAAATAGTGTATCCAAGTTTCAATATTTCTTTTGGGGATAAATATAGCTATTGACTCATCAGGTTGACGAAGTTCTTGTGAGTTTTCTACTAGTGCATCATTTAATTGCCTCAACCTTTCATTTATATTCTTTTTGTCTGCATCAATTACAATAATTAGCATTCCTGAACGCTTATTTTTACCACTACGATATCCTTTTACTTCTTCCGCATACTTTTCTCTAACGAACTGCTCACCTGCGCCTTTTGGACATGTTTCAATTCGGAAATTCCTATCTAAAATAAAACCACGCTTTTGCAAAAAATGGCGGGCAAACACTTCTTGTTGTTTATCCTCACACACGATGACAATCTGTAACCTGCGTCGATTCATTACAACCATCCTCGTGCAATGAGTTGTGAAATTTTTAGTCCTGTACCCTCTGCTTCTTCATTGCTAATTTTTCTGACTTTAACAGGTGCGTTACTTTGACGCTCAAACCAATGGCCGATGGGTGATGTTAAAAGATAGTTAATAAATTCAGGATGGTGAGAAATCAGTAAAGCTTGTAGTTTTTCTTCAGTGCAAAAATCAGATAGTTGAATTAGCCAAGGCTGAATTTCTGGTAGTGCTAAGAAGTTCTCTGGTTCATCTATGCAGAGTGTATAATCTTCAGACTGAGTACAATATATAAGTGTATACAGGGCAACTAGCACCTTTTGTCCATCAGATAATTCACTCAAGCTATAATCAATAATTTTCTTATCTGTATCTGTTAAAAACCGCAGATTCAAAGTTAGATATTTTTCACGAAACTGCTCAAACTTAAAACTTATAAAACCATCTAATACATTTTTCAAAACATTCATCAGCTCGGCAATCTTACCCTGATCCTGTGATATATAGCGATACCAAGAAACGAAATTCTCCATTCTAGAAGCTAATTGAATTTCTTCTTGTTCACTACCATCAATCATCAAACTCGGAATAATTTTTACAATAATGAATCGGTTCATTCTATTTTTGAACCAAGTCAACTTCGTATTTTCCTGTCTTGGCATCAATGAGGGCAGTATGGACTGTGACCAATCAAATGAATATTTTGAGCCTTCTGAATAATTATCTTGAAAAAGTTGAACTTCGCCCATCTCAAATTTCAGCAATGGTTGGTTATCAAACCATAAACGTTCATGCATAACACGGCTCTTTTCTTGATTGTGTTCAATGGCAAGTGCATATTTATAATTGCCGCCATTTCCAGCAATCTCTAACTCAAAATGCTGAGTTGCAAAAGTCTGCCAACGAGTACAGTCAATAGATTTAAAAATTCCCTCTACTTTAGAGTCACCACTTACAAAAGTTTGAATTTTTCGCAAAACTTCAAAAACAGTTGATTTACCTGTTCCGTTACTACCAAGAAACAGGTTAATAGAATCAAAGCTCAGATCAAAATTGACCAAACAACGAAAGTTATCAATATAAATTCGCTTGAGCATAAATCTTTTCTCCCAATCCAGTTTTCAAGGTAACAGTTAAATTGTCACATTTACCCACATCCAGCTTTTGAAAAACCCTCAGAATTAACTTTGCGTACCTTTGCGCTTCAAAATCATTATAAAGCTTGACATTAACATTGATGTCAAGCTTTAGCCTGAGAAAGCCCCTCTCAATTCACCTCTCATGCTTTACCCCCAACGTTTCACCCAATTCACCAGAGAACACGCAGATATCTTAGCAGCCCTAGTTTGTGGCTTCCTGTTATTTCTCGGATGGTTCGCCCTGCATCTCGGCGCTTTGGAATTGGCGCTGCTGCTGCTACCTGCTGCTTACGTGATTGGTGGTTACGAAAGTGCGCGAGAGGGACTGACTACCCTTTTCCAAGAAAAAGAACTCGATGTAGATTTGTTGATGATTGTCGCCGCTATTGGTGCCGCTAGTTTGGGCTTATGGCGGAGAGAATATTATTTAATTATTGATGGGGCAATTTTGATTCTCATCTTTGCCATCAGTGGCGCACTCGAAGGCTACGCCATGCAGCGAACTGAGCGCAGTATTCGGAGTTTGATGAGTTTGACGCCAGATACAGCAAGGGTTTTGCTTCAGGGAAGAGAAGAGGAAGTTCCCATCAGTCAGCTAAAAGTTGGTGATGAAATTGTTGTCAAACCTGGAGAATTAATTCCTACAGATGGAATTATTGTGTCTGGTTACAGCACCATTAATCAAGCTGCAATTACAGGCGAGTCTTTACCTGTAGAAAAAACAGTGGGTGCAGAAGTATTTGCCGGCACACTTAATGGTTATGGTGCATTGCAGATTAAAGTCCACAAACCAGCCCAAAGTAGTTTAATTATGCGCGTGATTCGTTTGGTAGAACAGGCGCAAACAGAAGCCCCCCCTTCCCAAGAATTTATCGATCGCTTTGAAAAAGCATATGCCAAAGTTATTGTCATAGCTGGGATATTACTGGCAACTTTACCGCCATTTCTCTGGGGTTGGGATTGGGAAACTACCATTTATCGCGCCCTCACTTTCTTAGTAGTAGCTTCTCCCTGTGCGTTGATGGCTGCAATTATGCCCACCCTACTTTCAGGAATTGCCAACGGTGCAAGACAGGGGATTTTATTTAAGAATGGCGCCCAGTTAGAGAAGATTGGCAAAGTTCGAGCGATCGCATTTGATAAAACTGGTACTCTGACAACAGGAGAAGTGCAAGTATTCCAAGTAATTCCAGCTAGTGAATACACACAACAAGATGTATTAAAAGCCGCTGCCAGTGTCGAATCATCTTCCGAACATCCCATCGGGAAGGCAATTGTGCAAGCCGCTGCTGATTTGAATTGGGTTGGTGCAGTGGAAGTACAAGCCATACCTGGACAGGGAATTGTAGGAATTGTCAAAGAACAACAGGTGATTGTTGGGAATGCCAGTTTTGTGCAGCAGTATGTAACAAATTTGCCCGAAGAATTGCGACAAATAGCTCAATCTTTCGAGCAAGAAGGTAAAACTGTGGTTTGGGTAGCAGGGGAAGGAGGGGGAGCAGAGGGGCAGTGGGGCAGAGGGGCAGAGGTGATGGGTATTATTACCATTGCAGATGAGGTGAGAGTGCAAGCGGCGGCGACTATTAGCCGGTTAAAAAAACTGGGAGTTGAACAAATTGTCATGTTAACTGGGGATAATCAGGAAACTGCTAATAGTGTGGCTAAAGCAGTGGGAATTGAACGGGTGTATGCTGAACTTTTGCCAGAACATAAGCTTGATGTGATTCGTCATTTACAGCAAAAGTATCAAACTGTGGCAATGGTGGGCGATGGCATTAATGATGCACCAGCCTTAGCCCAAGCATCTGTGGGTATAGCAATGGGAGTATCCGGTAGTGATGTGGCATTGGAAACCGCAGATATAGTATTGATGGCAGACAAGTTAGAAAAAATTGCTGTGGCGATACATTTGGGTAGGCGATCGCAATCCATAGTTAAACAGAATATGGTCGTAGCATTGGGTTTTATTGTCTTGCTTTTAGTAGGCAACTTTCTGGGAAATATTAACTTACCCATCGGCGTTATCGGCCATGAAGGTTCCACAGTGTTAGTCACCTTGAGTGGTTTAAGATTGCTCAAATAAACTACTCTTCTCTTTTTTTGCTGCCTTCTCTAACTTACAGCAGTTTTCATATATTTGAACCACATCTATCGTAGGGGCGCAATGCTTTGCGCCCCTACCGCGTGGTCTATTTACCTGAAAATTGCTGTAAAATTGCTGAGTGCTGACTAATATTAGGGCTTCAAACCTCTTGTGCGTAGTCCGTTTAATTTTAGTTTTTCCTGGGCACTCGTTTGGAGTCACTCAGCACAATAAACCGCCTATTTACAAAAAGTCAAACCTAGTAATCTTAAGATTTTCTTTACTAATTAGATATTAGACTCTATTGAGAATACGCTGTTTTTCTTGATATGACGCGGCTAACCTAGAGGAAGAGTAAGATTATTAACAATAAAGCATTGACTAATAAACATCTGTTTGCTTTAATGATTTTGTCTATAAAATTTTATACTTAAATAATTAAAAAATATTTATTTACAAAATTTTATAGAATGGCAATTAATTAATAAATTGTCAAAAAAAGTAACACAATTTTCTTAGTTGAAAAATGGCTAACTATGCAAGTCTAGTTACATAAACTTTCAACTACTCATGAAAATTTAATCAATCTGGGTCAAAAAAACTGAATATTTGATCCTAAATTTTCGTGTTTATTTGGTATCTCAGCAATAGCAAGATTAAAACAGAATTCAGAATTCTGAATTCAGCAATGCAATCAGTGGGGGATTTACACCCGCCACTGAATTGTTGCACCACCAAATCATAGATTTGGTGGGGGACTTAAACCCATTTATTCAGACGCGACGCTCGAGTACTCGCTAACGTTCCGCTATCGAGGACACGGCGAATCGCTACTCTATCTGCTAATCGCACAGCATTCAATTCTGTTAGCGAATAGCTAAGGTTTAGCCCATCCTGACTCCTGAATTCTTTATTGTTAACCTGAAGTATTGCATTCAATACTTCAAACCATCACAAAAGTGAAAGCTTTTTCAAAAAATAACTAAAAAAGGAGCAATTTAATGACGTTTAAAGTTACTGGACGAATTTACATAGCTGAAAGCGGTTTAGGAATTCCTAACTTACTAGTCGAAGCATTTGATAAGGATGTTGTCAAAACAGATAAATTAGGACAAGTTAAAACCAATAGTACTGGCACTTTTGAAATTAACTACACCGAAGCTGATTTTAAAGGTAAATTTGAAAAATTTGAAGGCAATCCTGACTTATTTCTTGTGATCAAAACACCAGACAGTTCAAAAGTCTTGTATTCCACAGAGAAAAATATTCGTCCTGATGCCACTGCAAATGAGCATTTTGACGTACCAATTCCTCAAGCTGACATATTACATCAACCGTTAAAAAACGATCGAGACTTGTTAAAACTCCTGATTGGTATTGCTTGGATTGATGGAGTACTGGAACCTGAAGAAAAAGAATTTTTGCAGCAAATGGCACAACAAAAAGGATTAACTGAAGATCCAGAAATTCAATCTTTATTATCAACCAATCAACCCGTCACAGCAGAAGAGTGTTATGGCTGGCTTCAGGCCTATTTAGGAAGTTATCCTGACGAAAAAGATTTTCAGGAGTTATACGAAGCTCTCAACTCATTGATGTATAACGACGGTGTGTTAGATGCTACAGAAAAGGAACTCATACAAACCCTCGCCATCGCCACAGCAGCCCCAACTGGTACTCGCCCCAGTACTTTGCAACGGCGCTTCATGAGCGCTTTGATGGATAGCAAATTTCTAGCTAACGTCTTACAGATGGAGCGCTCATCAATAGTCAATAAAGGGCCTTCGGTTACTGGCTACTATGCACGTGTACCTTACCAAATTTTGAGCCGCCTCAGCACTACTGCCAGAGTTAATATCCTGGCAAAAGATATGGCAGATTTTTATTTGACTGACAACTTTGCCCCAGTCAAGCAAGAAGTAACTGCTGACAACCTCACTGTCATCGGTGAACTACCCGAAGGACTTAATGGCATATTTCTCCGCAACGGCCCTAACCCCCAATTCGGCCCTATCGGACTCCATCACTGGTTAGATGGGGATGGAATGCTCCACGCAGTAAATATTAGCAATGGCAAAGCCAGCTATCGCAACCGCTACATTCGCACAGAGGGGTTTGAGATTGAGCGAAAACAAGGTAAGGCAATTTGGCCTGGTTTGCTGAACCTGCCTCGGTTTGATGCTCCTTATGGCTTGATGATGAAGAATACTGGTAACACCTCAACTGTATGGCACGCAGGTAAACTGCTGGCACTATGGGAAGCTGGCGCACCTTATGAAATTCGTCTTCCCGACTTAGAAACTGTTGGCGTACATACCTTTAACACTAAGCTTGCTTCTACCTTTACAGCTCACCCAAAAGTCGATGCCGAAACAGGTGAAATGATTGTAATGGGCTTTGCACCCATCGCTCCTCCTTATCTTGAATACAGCGTGGTATCCGCAGAGGGCGAAATGTTGCGAACCGTACCTATTGATATACCTTCGCCAGTGATGATGCATGATTTTGCCATCACTCAACACTACACCCTTTTTCTGGATATGCCGCTAGTCTTCAGTCCGATGCGGATTATGCAGGATCAATTACCCATTAAGTTTGAGAAGCAAAACCCCAGTCGCATCGGCGTTCTACCCCGCCACGGCGATAACCGAACTATCCGCTGGTTCAATATCTCGACCTGTATGCTCTACCATGTTGCTAACGCTTGGGAGGAAGGCAACGAAATAGTACTTATCGCCACCAGGGCACCTGATACCTATCTGTTTATTCCTCAAAAAGACAATGGTGAGGGCGGAGATACTGAATTTGAACATTTCCGACTGTATCTCTACAGAATCAACTTGGCAACGGGTGTTGTGAAAGAAGAATTGCTCAATAACGATGATACCGCCACAGAATTTCCTCGGATTAACGATGACCTAACTGGGCGAAAAACACGTTACGTCTACGCATCCCGACAAGCTACTTACATGAGACCGAGACTTTTGTTGGATGGTCTGGTGAAGTATGATTTGGAAACTGGTAGCACCCAAGTACATGAATTTGGTCGGGGGCGTTTTGGTGGTGATAGTGTGTTTGCGCCTCGTCCTGGTGCTACCGCTGAAGATGATGGCTGGTTGCTGACTATGGTTTGGGATGCACTAGCGAAAAAGTCTGAGCTATTGGTGATTGATGCCCGAAATATCACAGCTGGTCCTGTGGCGCAGATATTGATGCCCCAGCGTGTTCCTTACGGCTTCCATGCTAATTGGGTTTCTGAAGCACAGATGGCAAATGGATAAGGTTACAGCAATTTTCAGGTAAATAGACCACGCGGTAGGGGCAAAGCATTGCTGTGCCCCTACGATAGATGTGGTTCAAATACATGAAAACTGCTGTAATATAGCAATCCTATTTGATTTGTGAAAATCGAGGGGCTTCAGATCCCCGACTTCTAAAAGAAGTCGGGGATCTTGTTGTTCACGAATGATTTAGGAATGCTATACATATTCAGTCAAATGCAATGGATCTAATCATTGAGTATTTGTCCTGAAAAAATTTTTTCGATGGGTACTTTAATATCCCCAAAAGCTAAAGGAGAAATTGTCCCTTGGCTGTATTCTAATCGAACACAATAGCTTATTCCTTCAGGCTGTTGGAAAACAATTACTTTCTTCGCTTTGACATCGACAACCCAATATTCTAATATGCCTGCTTGAGCATAAATGCGTTGTTTTTCACTCAGATCCTTAGTGAGAGTTGAATCCGAAATTTCAATCAGCCAAAAAATATCCTCACTGAAAGGATGATGCTGACTGTATTGAAACCAAGGAAGTCTAACAACTGCGATATCAGGTTCAGGTTCTGAGTTTGCTAAAGTAATAGGACGAGCTTCACGAATCCAAGCACGATCGTTTAAACGAATTCGTAAATAATTTGCCAGTCCCTCTCCATAAACCGTATGAAACGGACTTTCTGGAGTCATTTCAACAATTTCCCCTGATAAAAGTTCGACATGACGTTGTGCTAAGATATCAGCTTCAATCATGCGATGATAGTCATCAACTGACCACTTAGCTAACGTTTTGAATGATTGAGACATCCTGATTCTTCTGCATGTTTTAATAATATTATAAAGCTTGCAGGATGGTGAGAACCCTAAGCTCAAAGTTGAAGATTGGACAGCGATCGCCTTTACACTCGTTCCCTGAATGGTCTAACTTGGGGATTATAAAGCGATCGATAAAACAAATCAACTATTGTCCCCACATCTCATTTCTCTAACTGTCGAATGCGCTTGATTTGTAGGAGATTCCAGTCATCTTCAGAATAGGGCGTGTTAAACCAGGCATCTAATATTTCTTTAGCGATCGCTTCTGTAGTTGCACGTAAACTTAATACTAGGACATTGGCATGATTCCAAGTGCGGGCACCCCGCGCCGTTTCAGCATCATGGCACAAAGCAGCACGTATGCCACAGACTTTATTGGCAGCAATAGACGCACCAGTACCAGTCCAACAAAAAACAATTCCCTCATCTACTTTCTGAGCTGCTACTGCCAAAGCCACCTTACTACTACTGATAGGCCAATCAACATCTCGATGATCCTCCGCTAGAGAACCGAAAGGTATAACTTCATGCCCACGCCGCTTCAGTTCCTCCAATATAGTATCGGTAAGGTTAGTGCGTTCATCACTGCCAATAGCGATTCTCATGCCTTCCCCTCTAAAATCAGCCTGCCTTATTGTCTCATCTTACGATAATTAGCGACAGTTAATTACCTTTTTAACTGTCGCTACAATTTAGCAAAATTATATTCCAGATCGATCGTATCTTATTGAACTAATCAGAAAAACTAGCTACTTCTGCCCAGATGAGTATCCATTAATATTTTTACTTTTGGCTTGTTCTTCCATTTGTTTTGCATCTATTCTGCCAGCTAAGTTCATACTTACTTCAGTTGTTATATTGAGTTGATTTTGAGCATCAAGTGTCCTATTTTCTCGAACATTCCACAAAAATGTAAATTGTTCCCCAGGCTTGTCAGCATCGCTAATGCTTTTAAATTGACGATTGAGAATTTCTGCTGCCACTTGAAATGCTTTGACTTTATCTAAAACTAAATAATTTTTATTTACTTGAGTTAAATCATAAAATGAGTTAAAGTCTTTTAAGCCGGATTCACTATAATCTGCCATATAAAGTTGGAAATCTTTATTTATTTTAGATACCAGGCCAGAAGCCCAAAAACCTGCATTATCTACAAGATACCCCATATCAACTTCAAATAGCTTTTGTTTTTGAACAGGTGTTAAACCTTTGAATCCTTCTGGTTTGGAACCAAATTCCTTCAAGAAAAATGCACCAACTATGGCTGGTGAAAAATTTTCTGGATTGTTGAGTTTTAAAGTTTCATCAATTGATTCTACATTTGCTCCAGTAAAATTACTAAAAACCTTTGAACCAGCACTTAAAATTCCTTCGCCATTATCTAATGAAATATTTCTCTGCTCAAGCTCGATATGTGCCAATATCTTAAACATACCTGCTGAAAGTGCAACGAAGACATTATTGTGAGGATTAGAATTTGTTAAATCAACATCTTTTAAAATCAAATTGTAACATTTTGTGTTTGGTATACACTTATTAATAGCAACTACTTGAGTGAAACTAAAGTTTTGATGTCTTTCATTACTAGCCAATTTTAATCTTTCGTTGTCTAATTCAGAAACTTGACTAGATGGGTTATTAACTACAGTTACAAAAATCTTAAATTTATTATTTGGACTAGATGAATCAACTTTAAAGTAAGTGAAAAGCCTATTAAATAATTCAATATTTAGAGTATCACTGATTTCGGAGATTATTTTATCATTTGAGGAAGTTTCTGAACCATTATTATTGGGTGTGACCTGCGAACAATAGTTAGGTAATTCCTTTATTTTACCCAAATAAATCACGTTCTTTTGAGAGTTCAGAGAGATTTGCTCATATCGAGAAGGATTAAATGGTAATTTTAATAATTTAGATTCAGAACGACTATCTAAGATATCTTGCGCCAAATAATCCCCAGGTTCTAAACACTGAGTTAAATCATTTTCTTTTGGTTCATTTTGTGTAATTCTTTCAGTTTCATTTTCAACACTTGAAGTTGATTGACTCTGATATTTTTCATTTAAATTTTGATTACAACTGGTAGTAGATATTAAAATTGTGCAAACTATCAATGTAAATTGAAAAATCTTCTTGTTAATATACATATATGTCCAATTGTCTGAATTGTATTTTTATTAGAGAATACTTGAAAAATTGAAATTAGTGAAAAATCCTAGCGGGATTCCAAATATATTTTCCAGTTTTATTGATGTAACCGTACTTCTCACCAATTTTTACCAGTGCTAATCCTTCCGATAATTCTCTTGCATCATCAAATTGAGGATTAATAATTATCTTCCCTGTTTTATCGATGTAACCGTACTTCCTACCAATTTTTACTCGTGCTAATCCTTCGGATAATTCCTTAGCATCATCAAACTGAGGATTAATAACTACCTTCCCTGTTTTATCTATGTAACCCCATTTATCACCAATTTTTACTGATGATAATCCTTCGGAAAATCCGATACTACTACCATCAAATTGAGGGTTAATAACTATCTTTCCTGTTTTATCTATGTAACCGTACTTATCACCGATTCTTACTGCTGATAATCCTTCAGAAAATTCACTACTGGCTTCATCAAACTGAGGATTAATAACTATGTTCCCTGTTATATCTATGTAACCACGCTTATTACCAATTTTTACTAATGCTAATCCTTCAAAAAATTCGGTACTAGCACCATCAAATTGAGGATTAATAACTATTTTTCCAGTTTTATCGATATAACCAAACTTATCACCAATTCTGACTAGTGCTAATTCTTCAGAAAATTTATTACTAGCATAATCAAACACAGGATTAATAGCTATCTTACCTGTTTTATCGATATAACCGTACTTATGATTAATTTTTACTAGTGCTAATTCTTCAAAAAAATCACTACTCTCATAATCAAACTGAGGGTTAATAGCTATCTTACCTGTTTTATCAATATAACCATACTTATCACTAATTTTTACTAGTGCTAATCCTTGAGAAAATTTACTACCGGCTTCCTCAAACTGCGGATTAATGGCTATCTTTCCTATTTTATCAATGTAACCCCATTTTTTACCAATTTTTACTGCTGCTAATCCTTCAGAGAATTCTCTAAAATTATCAAACTGAGGATTAATAACTATCTTTCCTGTTTTATCTATATAACCGTATTTATTATCTTGTTCAATCGGAAATAATCCTTCAATATTTTTAGACTTGGTTTGATTACTTTTACTAGTGATAGATTGATTATAAGAAATTACATTCCATACTCCATATCCGACAATGCCAATACCAAATGTAGAAATGGCAACGATTAAAACTAGTTTCCACAGAGGTAAATTTGACTTGATTTCACTTGTCATATTTATAGCTAATTCAAATTATATTTTCAGCCACAAACAAACTAGATAAACCTGAATTAATCTCTCAGATTATGCGAAATAATAGAGAAAGTTTCATCTTAATCCATATGGTTACATAACTTAAAGCAAGTGGTTTGAGGAACCAAACCCAACGCCTCAAAGTTTTGTAATTGTTTGGTTGAACGAAGTGAAACCAAACAAATGCATCTGTTTCATTGTTTTCTGGAATTGATATAAGGCTTTTATGTTAAAACCTTTTCATTAATCAAAGTGGGGTCATGCAAATAAGTAGCAAGTGTTGTAATACGTACTATATGTAACCTGCATTGATGGGGAAGTAATCAGTAATATTACTATTTATCTGATTTTTTATGCAAATTTCACTGCTTATAGCAAGGGACTGGGTGAAAAGTCTTTTGGTGTCTAAGTTTTATCATCTCTTGATGTCCTAACCAGCTTGGCTACGGCTATATAATCGAAATTTCGGCGATCGCTCACGCATAAGATTTACAATAGACTTCTTGCATAAATGAAAAAAAAACCCACCCCGCCAAAACTACGCTTTGGCGGGGTGGGGTTTTCCGGGTTTAGTAAGTAATTAAACGGACATGATACCAGTAGATGTTTTGCCACCGACAGAGACCATCTATGATTGCAGTTCTTGATGCGGTTTTGGCTTAATTAAACGCTCCGTCCCCGTCTTAATCACAATATACAAAATTGGCACTACAAACAAACTCAAAAAAGTAGCAATTAACATGCCGCCAAAAACAGTAGTTCCTAAAGATTGGCGACTACCCGCCCCCGCACCTGTGGCAGTAACCAAGGGAAAAATCCCTAAAAGAGTAGAAAAAGCAGTCATCAAAATTGGGCGTAATCGGTCTTGTGAAGCCTCAATAGCTGCTTTAGTAATGGAAAGTCCTTGGTCTCGCAATTGGTTAGCAAATTCTACAATCAAAATAGCATTCTTACTAGCCAAACCAATCAACATTACTAGACCAATTTGACAGTAAACATCATTGGCAAAACCCCGCATTGATTGAGCTATCAGCGCTCCAAAAATAGCTAAGGGAACTGACAACAAAATTATGAAAGGGTCAATGTAGTTTTCGTACTGAGCAGCCAGTACCAAAAATACAAACACCAATCCTAATCCAAAAATCAGAGGTGCTAAGCCAGCAGAATCTATTTCTTCTAATGCAGTTCCAGACCATTCATAACCAAAACCTGGAGGTAAAACTGCAACAGCAACTTGTTCCATCGCCTTAATAGCGTCTCCAGAACTAGAGCCAGGAGCAGCAGAACCGTTAATTTCAATTGAACGGAACAAATTGTAATGATTTATCGTTTGCGCTCCCACAGTTGGCGTCACTTTGACTAAGTTACTCAAAGGAATCATTTGATTCTTTTGGGAACGAACGTATAATTTTCCAATATCCTGAGGGTTAGAACGAAACTGTTGATCTGCTTGGATATAAACTCGATAATTGCGCTGCTGAAGATTGAAATCATTCACATATTGTGAACCCAAAGCAGTTTGTAAAGTACTGAAAACATCATCTATGGAAACTTGCAGTGATTTGGCTTTATTGCGGTCTACTTCCACAAGCAATTGTGGTGTATCTGCGGCAAAGGTACTGAATACAGCTTGTAATCCTGGTGTTTGATTGGCGCGACCGAGTAATTGCCCCATCGACTGCACCAAATTTTCTAAACCACTGTTACCTCTGCGGTCTTGCAGCTGAAAGACGAAGCCGCCAAAGTTTCCTAAACCCTGAATTGGTGGCGGATTGACCGGAAATACCCTAGCTTCTGGGATTGACAACAACTTACCTTGCAATTTCCCAATTATCGCCTGTACTGATTGATCTGGTCTTGAGCGTTCTGCCCAAGGTTTTAAGGTTGTAAATATGATCCCACTGTTAGCGGTGCTACCACTAAAACCAAATCCTCCCACGGCAAAAGTTCCCAGTACTTCCGGAAGTGGTAGGATTTCTTTTTCTACCTGTGCCATGACATCACTGGTATATTGCAGGGAAACGCCTTGGGGTCCTTGGATAATTGTGATGAAATAGCCTTCGTCTTCGTCTGGCAAAAAGGCTGTAGGTACTGTGGTGTAAAGCCAAGCAGTCATCCCTAAGGAGACGATAAATAAGCCAATAACCACACTTTTGATGCGTGTGAGAAAAGTTAGCGATCGCTCATAACTCGATCTTACCCATTCCAGGAACCGATTAATCAAGTTAAATAACCAGCCAATCCACCTTGGAGCTTCTTGTTCTTGACGCAGCAACACCCCACACAACGAAGGTGTCAGAGTCAAAGCCAAAAAAGTTGAAATGGCAATGGAAAAGGCAATAGTGAGGGCAAATTGCCGATAAAGTGCGCCTGTGGTTCCCGGAAAGAACGCCACTGGTACAAACACCGCCATCAACACCAGTGATGTTGCAATTACCGCCCCAAAAAGTTCCGCCATTGATTCACTAGCGGCGCGGCGAGGACTTATGCCTTTATCTTGAATAAAACGGCTGATTTGCTCCACTACAACGATCGCATCATCTACCACCATCCCAGATGCTAAAGTCAGACCAAATAAAGTCAAACTATTAATCGAAAAGTTAAAAACTTTGACGAAGGCAAATGTCCCAATTAGTGCTAGAGGAATAGTCAGTGCGGGAATTAAAGTCGTTCGCCAGTCCTGCAAAAACACAAAAATAACAATTACTACCAGCACCACCGCTGCAATCAGAGTCTTAACCACTTCTGCCAAGGACTCTTCCACAAACATGGTAGTGTCAAAAGCTACTTGATATTTCATGCCTGGGGGAAAACTCGGAGCTAATCGCGCTATTTCGTCTTTGACTCCCCTAGCTACATCCAAAGCATTACTCCCAGGAACCTGATAAATCCCTAACCCGATCGCATCATTGCCACGAAATCGCAGGAATGTGTTGTAATTTTCTGCACCTAATTCTGCTCTGCCGACATCTTTGAGCTTAACTAATGTGCCATCATCTTCTGTTTTCAGGACAATCTCGGCAAATTCAGTGGTGTCTGTCAATCGACTGGCAGCACGCACATCAATTTGATACCTTTGTCCTTCTGGAGCAGGTTCTTGTCCAATTCTGCCGGCACCCACCTGAATATTTTGTTCAGATAAGGCATTTGCCACATCCTGAGTTGTTAACCCCCGACTAGCAAGCCGATTTGGATCTAACCACAAACGCATAGCGTAGCGGCGTTCGCCAAAAACCTGGGCATTACTGACACCTTTGACTCTTTTTAAGGCATCTGCCAAGTAGAGGTCAGCATAGTTACTGAGAAATGTATTGTCATATTCGTTATTTTCCGCGAATAGACCAATTGCCAAGAGAATATTGCTAGACTCCTTTGATACCTGGACTCCCGTGCGTTGTACAGACTCTGGCAATTGGGGTTGGGCGACAGAAACACGGTTTTGCACATCTACAGCCGCAATATCTTTATCACGGGATGAATCAAAAGTGACTGTAATTGTACTAGTACCGTCGTTACTGCTGCTGGAAGTGATATATCTGAGTCCCTCAACACCGTTGATTTGCCTTTCTAAGATATTGGTAACACCGCTTTCTACAACTTCAGCACTGGCTCCGCTGTAATTAGAAGTGACACTAATTTGGGTAGGACTAATTTCTGGAAACCTGGCGATGGGTAGTGTCGGAATACTGATTAATCCTATTAAAAGGATAACAATGGCGCAGACCGACGCAAAGATTGGCCGCTTAATAAAAAAGTCAACAAACATAATTTAGGGAATTGGGAATTGGGCATGGGGCATGGGGGAGATGAGGGAGATGAGGGGGATGAGGGAGATGAGGGGGATGAACAGACAGGGGGGCAGGGAGCTCTTAGCAGAGGTGAGATTCCAAACTCCTAACTCCTAACTCCTAACTCCTAACTCCTAACTCCTAACTCCTAACTCCCCAGTCAACTCTCCACCTCTCCACATCAGAGTGTCTCTTGACTCCCGTTTTCACCTAAAAATTCCGACTACCGACTGTTTCCGGTGCAGGAGTGATGGGGGCGCCATTGGTGAGGTTGAGAATACCAGAAACAACAATTTTCTCACCGGGTTTTAGTCCTTCGATGACTTGATAATTATTGCCTTCAATCGCTCCCAACTTCACGGGTTTTTGTTGAGCAACCAATTTTGGTGTTGGCGCTCCGGGTTTAGAGTTTTGGGAGTTTTGGGTCGGTGTTTCAGCTACAAAGACAAATGTCTCGCCACCCAAACGAGATACTGCTGTGACTGGAATTAAAATTCCTGGGCGTTCGTCCCAGATCACTTTGGTTTGTACTCTAGTTTGATTGAGCAGTTGTCTTCTAGAATTGCCAAAGTTGGCTTTAGCTAAAACTGTTTGGGAATCTAAACTCGCATTTGGGGAGATGAAACTCACTTTACCTGTGGCTATGGCTTTGCCTTGGGCGTCGAGCATTTGTACGGGTAATCCCAAGCGCAATTTTTGGGCTTCTTCTAGGGGAACGGCAATATTCAGTTCTAATGAGTCGTTTCTAGTTAATGTAGTCAGCTGGTCTGCTCTTTCTACGAAATCTCCGACCTTTGTGGGAATATCACCAACAATGCCAGTGAAAGGAGCTAGGACTTTTGTATATTGCACTTGGACTTCGGCTGCTTGGACTTGACCTGCTGCTTGAGTGACTTGCGATCGCGCTTGGGCAATTTCTTCTGGACGCGAACCATTTTCCAGTTGCCTTAAGTTCTGTTGTTGTTGTTCTACGGCAGCAGTTAACTCGTTGATACTAGAGCTTCTGCTCTTTTTGAGTTGGTCTAAACGTTTCTGGGCTACTACCAAGGCCGCTTCAGCACTCCGCTGTTCTTTGACATATCCTTCTAAGGCATCTTGGGAAACTGCACCTTCTTTTCTCAATTGTTCGTATCGCTTGGCTCGTGACTGTGCCAAATCCACATCAGATTTAGCTGACTGGATTTGAGCCTCAGCTTGAGCAATTTCTTCTGGCTGCGCTCCTGCTTGGGCATCTTTAAGGCGAGCTTGGGCTTGGACTAACAGCGCTTTGGCTTGGGCAACTTCTTCAGAGCGCGTACCTGCTACCAGTTCAGCAAGACGCGCCTGGGATTGCTGGAGTGCGCCTCTAGCTTGTAATAACTGAGCTTGGGCTTCATCACTTTGCAAGGTAAAAATAACTTGCCCTTGTTGGACTCGGTTGCCCTCTTGGACGAAAATCTGGGTAACTCGTCCTTCAATCTGTGGCTTAATGATTACCGAGCGTGGAGCCTCTAAGGAGCCAAGAAATTGGGAACTTTCTTGCGTAGTTTCTGTCTCCACAGTTGCTAGCTTCACCGGAACTGCCATCGGTTGACCAGGAGCAGCCTGATTACCCGATGCTCCATTGCTAGCACTGCTAGTTTGCCACCAACGCCAACCAAAACCAACACCTGTGATTAACACAATAACTGCCAACAGCAAAGGCCAACGTCGGTTTTGAGGTGGCTTGGGCGATCGCTCTGGCAAAGATCCCGACTCTTGAGTGGAATCATTAACATTAGGCTGTTCTATTTCAACAGGAAAAGAAGACTCAGGGAACTCAGAATGGGACATTTTCGTTTTCTCGTCTTATGGATCTAGACTTGAGCAATCTTACTTACGTCAACGAAGAGGAGGAAGTTGGGCATGGGCATTGGTAGGTTGACTGTTGATTATCGTCGAGTGTGGAGTTATTATTCGCACCTGTGCCCATGAACTCGCCTAGCTTATACGTCTGCATTTCAGGCAAAGCAACATACCCACACAACTATGCAAAGATGGTTTCAAATCAATATCTGAGCGCACTGTAACCTTCTCCTCACCCTTGTTTTAGTACACAACCAGCTGTTCAAACAGCAATTTTTTCAGTCTCGTATCAAGTCAGATGGGCAACCTGATGCTGGGTTTTTCATCAGTGTTTGCAAGTGCTTGCTTGCATCTTTATGTAAGTATTAGGTTGCATTATAACTACATAGTAAAGAAGATTGGTAATGCTAAAAATGAGTTTACCGTTCTTAAGTAGTACTGAATATTGATCTCAAGGAAGAAAAGAGTAGCGAATCGCTAATTATTTTGGATTTATCTAAATTACGTTTGCCAGTTTCATTGATTTATCCTCACCAAGAATGAAACACAATCAGTGTTTATTGATCCAGAATCCTCTTTTTGATCGATTTCAACTTCCTACATTTAGGTCACCCGATCGGGTGATTTAATTTTTGCAGATTTGGGGGTGGGGAGGTGGGGAGATGAGGGAGATGAGGGAGATGAGGGGGATGAGGGGGATGAGGGGGATGAGGGGGATGAGGGGGATGAGGGGGATGAGGGAGATGAGGTGAGAATTCCTAACTCCTAACTCCTACCTCCTAACTCCTACCTCCTAACTCCTAACTCCTAACTCCTAACTCCTAACTCCTAACTCCTAACTCCTAACTCCTAACTCCTAACTCCTAACTCCTAACTCCTAACTCCTAACGCTCAATGCCCCTAATTCAACCATCCACAACCGATTTTTTGGCATCTAATTTTGGTAACATCGCCGTAATTGATTTTTGGTTGGTAACAATCTGAGAAAATAGCCACTCGTAGCGATCGAGTGCTTGTTCTAGGGAATAGTTGGCTTCGGCGAATTGTCTGCCTGTGTGACCTAACTTTGTTGCTAACGCCGGATTGGTATATAAATTTTGTACTGCGTCTGCTAATGCGCGGGGTGATTCTGGTTCCACAATTATGCCACCGCCGCTAAGTGCGATCGCTCTAGCAGCAGTCCCACTAGCGGGAACTGAACCCACAATCGGGCGACCACTGGCCAAAAGGAGTGGTATTTTTGAAGGCATGTTGAATGAAATCACATTGTGTTTTTGCACAATCAGTCCTACATCCGATGCTGCTAGCATTTCTGGCAGTTTTTCTCGCGGCTGCAAGGGTAAGAGCAAAACATTATCTGCTCCATTTAATAGACAATATTCCTGTAACCTTTGCAATGCTCTTGATTCACCAACGATCGCAAAGACAATATCTTTAATATCACGCAAGCAAATTGCTGCTTCTATGACTGTCTCTAAACCTTGGGTGAGGGCAATATTTCCCGAATAAAGTACTACAAATTTCCCATCTAGTTGATGTGTAGCTCTCCAAGAGTTATCGTGTTTTGGTAAAGGGCGAATGAAATTGATATTCACCCAATTGGGAATACAAACAATTTTATGAGCAGGCACTCCTTTATTGACTAAATTTTCACTAAATCCATCTGCAATCACGCTAATTTTGTGTGCAGTTCGATAGGCAAATTTTTCTAAGGCTGCAAGAGTTCGGATCATCCACTTGTTTTTTAATAGCCCGACACGCACGGCAGCTTCTGGTAATATATCTTGCACATTTAAAATTAGTGGGCAGTTGTATAAATAACTAAATATTGTTGCTGGCAAGATTCCTAGTAGAGGTGGAACTGTTAAAACGATCGCATCTGGACGTTCGCCTTTAAAAGCTTGCGGCAAGCTGGTGAAAACAAAGCTCAACTCTAATAACAGCCGATCTACGACGTTGGGTTTAGACTTAATTCGCACGTAACTTCGTTGGATTGTCACGCCATTTTTATGTTCAGTAACGTACCATTTACCTCGATACTCATCGTAAATCTGGCGCTCAGGATAGTTGGGCATTGCAGTGATCGCTCGCACTTGATGACCCCGCTTTACTAGTCCTTCAGCCAATTCAGTCATTAAGGGAGCAATTCCAATCGGCTCTGGATGATAGTTGTAGGAATAGATCAGAATGTGCATGAGCTATTTGTAAAGTTTGTGAAGACAGCCACAGATGAACAGATTGATTCCTAACTTCAATAGGGGCTATTACTTTGTATTATTTAATTTAGGTTGTGAACAGGTTATGATTTTTTTAAATCAGAATCAGATTAAACACTATTTAGAAATTTTCTAGGTGAATTTTAACAGTTATTAGTTATTAGTTATCAATTATCAGTTTTTTGCTTGGATAAAGTCTCTCTACCACACAGTAAAAATTTACCAGTATTCACCGATCATTGTTTACTGAATTTCAGTCGCTTTCCATATGCGTGATAACTGTTTATACCGTTTCTTGATGAAGCCGCACAAAACTCTCTTAAACTCTTATCTTGGCGTTCTTGGCGTTCTTGGCGGTTCGTTAAAAAAATTAAATGCATCTTCATAGAGAATTGGTATTAGTCATTTAAAAGGGAATTTAATGCTTAATTTTACACTTAGGGGATTGTAGCATCATATTTAATCTCGTATATGAAGCACACATTCCGGCTTTGAAACTGGCACATGAAGTATTTTAACCTTTGATTACTTAGGCGTAGCCCAGCGCAGGTATCGCTCCAATATTGACATAAGTATTGGAGCGATCGCTAACTAACTGATGAAGCTACCTCGAACTAGGATGTCCTACTTTCTAGCAAGAGACTTGCTTTTTCTTGAGAGTTGAACCTACACCAAACATCCCAAATGCTAGTAAACCCAACATAGAAGCAGGTTCAGGAACTTTTGTTACGTGAATAGAACCAGAATTTTGATCTAATGTTCTAAATTGTGACACTTGATCGATATCCTGGCGTAAGAACAAAGAGTCGCCAACGGTTCCCTGGAAATAATACTCTCCGATTATACCTGTCCCTCCTGCTACATCAAACGGACCAAACAACTTATGAGTGGAGGTATCAAAGTTGAATGCAAAGAAATTAGATTGGGACACACCACCACTAACGGTGTTGTAAGTTCCCAGAAGGTTTTGAGATGGGTCTAAAAAAGAGACACTTAAGGATTGTAAAAAGTTGGTTTCTCCACCACCACTTTCTGTAATAATGGTAGGCGCTGTAGTTTCGTCGTAGCTAAATGAACCTATTGCTGAATAACCAGCATCACCTAGCCATTTAAAGTTGAAATCAATAGCTTGAGCTGGATTGTTAGCACCAGCAGCGATCGCAATACTCAGAGCTGCGCTGGTTGCTGTGGTAGCAGCAATTTTGAGGAAAATATTTTTCATGGTCATAACTCCAAAATTAACTGCCGTGATGCAGGTATCAATACATCAGGCATCATTAACTTTACGATAGAAATATGTATAGGTAAATACTGCATGAAAATACGGTGTTAAATATATTAAATCAATAAAGATAAAGATTTATCTTGTAAAGTTTTGGAGAAAAGGCGAGTAAAAGGGACTGGGGATTGGGGACTGGGTTTGAAGCGGAAAAATTATGGAATTTTGCTCTTACCCACAGTAAATTTTGGAACAATTTCCCAGTCCCCAGTCCCCAGTACCACCAGGGCGTTCCTCCCGCCACCAACATAAAAGTATGGTGGAGGACTCGCTCTAAGCGAACGCGAGTGCGTCTCTAAGAGTTGCCATGCCGTTCGCGTTAGCGTCTCTGAAAGAGAAGCTGTGCTACCCTCTCAAAATGAATTGCTGTTCAAGCTAAAAATCAGGAGTCATCGCCTGAGAATAACTGATAAAGTTGAGCTACGCAAAAATGAAAACAGTGACCTATGCCTGCGTTTTTATTAGAAATTGGTACAGAAGAACTACCTGCAAGCTTTCTTAGTGATGCCTTAGTGCAATGGCAAGAGCGCATTCCCCGAAGTTTGACAACAAACAGCCTCAAGGGTGAAAGTGTGGAGGTGTACGGGACTCCCCGGCGTCTGGCGGTATTGATTAAAGGTTTACCATCCCAGCAACCAGACCGAGAAGAAGAAATTAAAGGACCTCCTGCTAGTGCTGCCTTTAAAGATGGTCAGCCGACACCAGCAGCAGTAGGCTTTGCTAAAAAGCAGGGCGTGGAAATAGATGCGCTGTCTGTTCGCCCGACTGATAAAGGGGATTTTGTGTTTGTGCAAAAAAGAATAGACGGTCGTCCTGTGGCGGAAATTTTGACAGAACTTATTCCCCAGTGGATTTGGGGCTTGGAAGGTAAGCGGTTGATGCGTTGGGGTGATGGAGATGCGAGGTTTTCTCGACCAATTCGTTGGCTTGTGGCTTTGTTAGATGATACGGTGCTGCCTTTAGAATTGGTGAATGGTTCTAAAACGATTCAGAGCGATCGCATTTCCCAAGGTCATCGCGTCTTACATCCTCAACCTGTGACAATTACCCAGGCTACAGATTATGTTAGCACCCTCCAATCAGCCTACGTTACCGTTGACCCAGCAGAACGGGCAAATTTAATCACAGAGCAAGTAAATACAGTAGCCGAAAAGTTAGGTGGACATACAGTAATTTACCCGGATTTATTAGAGGAAGTAACCAATCTGGTAGAATATCCTTCGGCTGTAGTGGGTAAATTTGAACCAGAATTTTTAGAGTTACCGACTGAGGTAGTTACCGAAGTTATGGTCACTCATCAACGTTATTTTCCTGTATTTAAATCAGGCAGTCTTCAACAAGAATTATTACCAAATTTCATCACCATTTCTAACGCCGATCCTCAAAAATCAGATATTGTTGCCGTGGGTAATGAACGGGTAATTCGTGCTAGATTAGCTGATGGCAGATTTTTCTATGAAGCTGATTTAACTAAGCCTTTGGAAAGCTTTTTACCAAAGTTAGAAACAGTCACTTTCCAAGAACAATTGGGTTCATTGCGTCTCAAGGTAGATAGAGTAGTTAAGATTGCCGAGCAAATCACTAACCAATTAAAATTAGCCGCCAATCAAAGCCAAAAAATTCACCGTGCGGCTTTATTATGTAAAGCAGATTTAGTCACCCAAATGGTGTATGAATTTCCAGAATTGCAAGGCATTATGGGAGAAAAATATGCCTTAGCCAGTGGCGAAGATAGCGAAGTCGCAAAGGCAATTTTTCAACATTACTTGCCAACAGGAGCAGGTGACAATTTACCGGAAACCCTCACAGGTCAAGTTGTCGGTTTAGCAGACAGATTAGATACTTTAGTGAGTATCTTTGGATTAGGTTTAATTCCCTCCGGTTCTTCCGATCCCTTCGCCTTGCGCCGTGCTGCCAATGCAGTAGTAAAAATTACTTGGTTTGCGAATCTACCAATTAAATTAGATGATTTACTGTTGCAAATAGCGACAGACTTTGCGAGCAAATATCAGAAAGATCTGGCATCATTAACCGCAGCATTACAAGAATTTTTCCTACAACGTATTCGGACTTTATTGCAAGAAGAAAAACAAATTGATTACGACTTAGTGAATGCAGTTTTGGGAGAAAACGATCCAGAATATACAGAAAGGGCATTAAAGGATTTATTAGATGTACGCGATCGCGCCTTATATCTGCAACAAATTCGCAACGACGGCATCTTAGACACCATCTATGAAACCGTTAATCGTTCCACACGCTTAGCTGCCCAAGGAGATTTGGATACAAAACAGCTAGAACCCACAAGCTTAATCCGTGAAGAACTATTCCAAAAGCCTTCAGAAGTAGCTTTGTATAACGCCCTAGTTGATTTAGTGCCAGAAACCCAAGCAGCACAAGAAACTAGAAATTATCAACTGTTAGTAGCAGCTCTCACAAAAATTGCTCCCACAGTAAGTAACTTCTTTGACGGGCCGGATAGCGTTTTAGTGATGGATTCCGATGCAGAAATTAAGCGTAATCGATTACATCTATTGGGATTAGTTCGCAATCATGCCCGTGTTTTAGCTGATTTCGGAGCAATTGTCAAAAATCTGTAGCGTAGGTCAATAAAAAGTTGTGTAATTTTTGCCAATAAACGTTAGTATAGGGAGTGCTTAACCAGGGATCTCTGCTACAATCTATGCCTAGAGCTACTGTAATTGGATTGGGAAAGTCCGGTGTTGCTGCGGCGAGATTGTTGAAACGGGAAGGTTGGGAGGTGGAACTGTGCGATTCCGCTAGCGCAGAGAGCTTAGCTGAACGCAACACCTCCGAAACCCTCCTTCAACAACAACAAGAACTCGCTGTTGAACAAATAACCGTTAAACTAGGTCAATCCCCAGAACTGAATGGTGCTAATTTACCAGAATTAATAGTCGTCAGTCCCGGCGTGCCTTGGGATATCGCTGTATTAAATCAGGCACGGGAACTAGGGATTGAAACCATCGGCGAAATGGAACTCGCTTGGCGACATTTGCAACCTTTACCTTGGGTAGGAATTACTGGCACTAACGGCAAAACCACCACCACAGCTTTAATTGCTGCCATTTTCCAAGCAGCAGGCTTAGATGCACCTGCTTGCGGTAATATTGGCTACGCTGCTTGTGAAGTCGCTCTGTCTTGGAGGGGGGGAGATGGGGGAGATGGGGGAGATGAGGGAGAGGGGGGAGATGAGGGAGCAATATCTTCCTCATCCCCCTCATCCCCCTCATCCCCCTCATCCCCCTCATCCCCCTCATCTTCTTCACTCGATTGGATAATTGCCGAACTTAGCAGCTATCAAATAGAATCTTCAACGTCTCTTGCACCTCGCATCGGTGTTTGGACGACTTTTACACCGGATCATTTGGCGCGGCATAAAACTTTAGAGAATTATTACAATATCAAAGCTAAGTTATTGAGCCAGTCGGAGTTACAAGTATTTAATGGCGATGATGCTTACTTGAGCAAGTTAGGTTTGAGTGCTTGGCCAAATGCTTATTGGACGAGTGTCAAAGGAAAAGATTTTCTGATTAGCGAAAAAGGCTTTTATATTGAAGATGGCTGGGTTGTGGAAAAGCTAACTCCTACCTCTGCACCAGAAAAGATTGTGAAAGTCTCGGCTTTGCGGATGGTGGGAGAACATAACCAGCAAAATCTCTTGATGGCGGTAGCTGCGGCGCGATTGGCGGGAATTAATGGCGATGCGATCGCTCGTGCAATTCATGACTTCCCTGGGGTTGCCCATCGTTTAGAACATATCTGCACTTGGGAAGGTATTGATTTTATTAACGATAGCAAAGCCACCAACTACGACGCTGCGGAAGTTGGCTTGACATCGGTGAACAGCCCAGCGATTTTAATTGCTGGTGGGGAAGCAAAAGCAGGTGATGATAGTGCTTGGCTAGCACAAATTCAAAACAAAGCTGCTGCTGTGTTATTGATTGGCTCTGCCGCACCTGCATTTGCCCAACGACTACACGAAGTAGGATATTATACTTATGAAGCTGTGGAAACTATGGAAAAGGCAATCCCGAGATCGGCCCAATTAGCTAAGCAGCATCAAGCCGCTGTAGTGTTGCTATCTCCTGCTTGTGCGAGTTTCGATCAGTACCCGAATTTTGAAGTGCGGGGCGATCGTTTCCGTCAATTGTGCCTCGCTTGGGTGGAAAACTCCAAGCCCAGTAAGTTAACGTGAGTTCGACGAACTAAAAAATGGCAGAAGGCAATGCAGGCAAATCTTTTAGATAAATGTCAATCGACGGTTTATTAGGCAAATAGGTGTAAACAGCCAAACCAGCTATCAGATTGACCAAAAAGTTAAACACACTACGATGTCGAGAGTGTTCTATTAGTTCGGGTTTCCAAGGATACGAATAGAGGTGAAAACAGATGGGCTATGCAATCTTAGAAAAGCTCGTGCAATGGCAGTAACACCCCATACAACAGAAAGATTATGCCGATCGGCAGCAAATGACCTGGGAAACCAAGATCCATAGGACTCTCGGATTGTCCTTATTTGTTCAGCTGAGCTAAAGGCGTGCTGGAGGTATTTATCTTTACCAGTAACTTGAAATGCTGTGATGGCAACCTCTAGGTCATCCAGCAGTCCAACTGTATCGGTTGCTAATCTCTCAACAGCAAGATATTCGTCGATTTTCCTAAGTACTTGCTCTGCATCTATTCTGGTAGATTGAATAATATCTAAGTTAGCAAGTAGGTGTCCTGGAGAGTGCCTAACCCCTGGATCATTCTGTAATTGTGCATATAAAAGACTTTCTAACTCATGTTGGAACCGAGGCGCCATTCTATGCTCATGCTTTAACAATTTCGCAAGTCCCATAGTCAATACTGCTGTAGCGTCAGGGAAACTGTTCATCCATAAACTTGGGTGTGGATAAAGCGGTGGAGGAAATTCTCCATTTTTAGTTCGTATATCTAATAAATGTGTGATGAGTTTAATACCAATTTCTAGCCCTTCTGTTGACGACAGCACAGAAAGCATAAGACCTGACAATCCAGATACAAAATCGCAGCTGGGATGGGTAATGAGTGTCTCTAGAGGTAAGTTTTGAATGCAGGTATTAGCAATTTTGTCAATATCTGGTGCTGCTAATGCCTGAGCGCAATAACGTAGACAGAAAATTTGTGCGCCAACTCCCAAAAATGCACCACAATAGGGGTTTCTCTGAATGCGATCGCTCCATTCAGGCTCTTGCCAAGCCTCAGAAATATGGTTAACGGACTTGATCGTTGCTGCTAAGGCTCCTCGCGCCGCATCTTTCCAAGATGCTTGACCTGTAATGGTGTAGAGATCGCAAAATAATATAGCTAAACCACAAGTTCCAGTAAGTAAATCGGACTGTAGCACCTCAAGAGAAAGAAGATCCATGTGGGGATGATAAACAAGCCCTAGCCAAGCTAGATCGTTGGCAGATGATGTTACCGAATCTGCCAAGATAGAAGAACCTAAAGCGATCGCTTCTGAAATCCAGCTATTTTCAACTACGGCAGATTTCACCTTGTGTTCTGTAACCTGCAAGTCAACATGAGGTCGGCTTGTCGCCAAACAAGAACGGATCAAATCCATCTGTTGTTCTAAAGGAAATTTATTCAGGCAATGGAGCCTTTGTTGCAAGCAATTCCAGGACGTATCATCGAAATACCCAGCAACTTCGTTTCCCTCTAAGGTAAACACAGCATTACTATTAGGACGAGAAGTGAAAAATGGGATGTCAAGCCTTAATAAAGCTGCAATTTCGCTTTCCACGATCTGGCAGTGCTGATTTCTGGACTCAATTTCCAGTTCATGTGTGAAGATGGGTCGAAGTAGTTGTTGGAAAAAAATCTCTCTTTGAATAGGATCGACCAGCAGCGCCGGAGTCAGACTGGAACGAATCAACTTATGGTAAGTCCAGGTGTCACGATAAATAAACCTAACTTGGACATTACTTAAGTAGACCAAAGGACTATCAGCAGCCAGCAGTGCTGTCTGATTGGTCTGCAAACATTCCTGCATCAGCTTGTAACCTGCAAGAATTTCCTGAAGATATTCTGCCGCATCAACTGGATTATTATCCAAAACTGGGGCATGTTGAGTATGACTCCAGGTAAAGTAGTCCTGTTCATTGGGCCTGTTGCCGTTATGTCTGCTTGCTGTTGAACGTTTATAAGGAGTGATGAACTCCCCAGGCATGGCCAAAGCACCAAAATCCTCAGCCTTAATCCCCATCTCAATAGGTGTTGGCATGGCGATGATGCACGTTTCCACTACTGACTCAGCTAACATCTGCCGGGCAGCTTGTTCTGCGGGTAACAAATTGGTTGGGGTTGGGCGTGGTTGGAGTATGGTTTCTAGATCGATAAATACAGGGTACTCCCCATGAGCAACTAAGTTATCCAGCCAAAAGTCACGTCCTTCCAGCAATTGCAAAAGACGGATTGTCATGCCCATACGCATATAAAATCTTTGAACCTGCTGGGAATTTTGACATGGTTTGTATTCCACGAACTCTTCCCAGGTATAGTTACCCCTTGTCAAGATGCGACGCACATGTAGTTGAGGTTCTAAACCTGATTGATTCAGATCGGTAACCAGATTAATAAACGCAGCAGCACACCGCAGGTCTTTTGGTTTATAGACGACCTTGTTACCCGATGCAAATGTCAAAATTGCCACTGTGCGTCCTTGGGCGTGAACATCACCTGCGTCTCCTTGAAAGCCAGTTAACTGTCCTAGCTGCATTCCTTCAAACAGTTGAGTGCAGAGTAACTCCCGATCTGCTGCTAGACGTTGACAAATTTCGGTCATCCATCCCCGCCAATTCATATAGGAAACGGCAACCAAGTATGCAAGGACGGGAAATCGTTCAAATCTGTCTAGCCAACTAGTCACGTCGCTATCTAAAATCGGTTGAGACTTGGCCCCCAGGTTATTCAACAAGCCTGTATTAGCCGCTAAAAGATGCAGTTCAAAGTCCACAACTGAGCCAACCAGATGCCAAAGTCGATTGGCAAATACAGCTAGCATGTCAGTTAAACCCGCAGCCGATACAGTTAATCCCGATGTTGCAATACACTGTTGCAGGGTAAGCTTTGCACCTTGTAGGAAAGGTTCTATGACTTGATGATATGGGATTTGTTGATTGTCTGATTGTTTTACCTGTTCCTCTGGGAGTGTAGCCAGACTAATTAACTCCACAAGAGCATTAGCCCATTCAGGTAGTTCTTGGGGATTTTTAATTAAGACTTCAACAAATTTAGCTGGAAAATAATTTTGGTTGATGACTGTTGACTGGGAAACAGATGTTTTGATTTGTGCGTTATGGGTCAGGTTTTGAGTTTGCAGATAGATGTCAAATTTTTCCGGTACATCGTTCGTAATTGCTTTTTGCCATTGCTGTGTCAGTTTCTCAATTCGCGCTTGATTTACAGGCGATCGCGGCAAGAAAAACTCGCTCATGGTACGCTCATGGGATGGAACAGCGCGAGCGATGATTCGTTGTAGCCGTTCTTGCTGCTCTTTGGAAAGTCTAGCCCATATATCAATTGTTAATTTCATCTAATACTCCCGCACGCAGCAATTCATTTAGCATCGATTGAACAACTTCTGGGTTAACATTGCATTTTACAGAGACAATCTCTGAAATCTCTGCTACAGTCTTTCCACCCCTGTGGACTAGATCGCCAATTTCTCGCCATTGACTGTAGCGCTCTTGACCTTGAAATGTTGTAGATTGATGAAATCGTCCATTGAGCCGAAAGCCTGTTTCTAACTCTTCAAATTGCAGCCAGTCGTGAAAACAAAGGCGATCGCTAGGGCGCAAAAATGGCGACATATGTTCCTCAATCATGCGATTCAGCAATGCAGCTAGCTCTGCACCATCGTTGAAAGTACCCTGAGCATGAATGTAGTAACCGAGAGGCCAGCGATCGCTAGCAGCGGCAGGACTAATCAACTGCACAGTGCGATCGCACATATTCAATAAAAACCCAGTCACACAACCAATGCTGGCCAAAGGATATTCCTCGGTGTTTGCATAGGCCGGATCGCCAGTATACCAAGGCGCCCAAAGCAGGTTTTTTCGCTGTTTCTGCAACAGT
Organism: Nostoc sp. CreGUA01; assembly: GCA_034531095.2. GTDB lineage: Bacteria > Cyanobacteriota > Cyanobacteriia > Cyanobacteriales > Nostocaceae > Nostoc. Next base: position 36,478 of record JAVRBV020000033.1, read on the forward strand.
TCAGGCTCTTTGTTAGCTCGCTCGCGGAACTTACCTGCATTCCCAAAGGCAAAAGCCGACTCACGATTGAGTGATAGACACTCAACCTGTGCCAACTCTTCGGCGCTGAACTCGGCATGAACTTGATTCAGCATTTTAATACTGAGAATAGAAAAGCGATTCAGCCAACATCCCCGTTCTTGTGACATTTTCAGCAAGGCACGCGTTCTTGTTGGGTCTTTTAATGCTTGGGCTGTAGTGGTCGGGGGAAACACCCCGGTAATTTTGTAAAAATCAAGACATAATTGCTCATAGTCTGGATTGTCCAGTGGATCGGTAGCCCAATAAAGAAAACCACTCTGGACGCCAGTTCCCAAATATTGATGCAGAACTAGCAGCACGTCGTTCCACAATACTTGGTTGGCAGAACTGTATTCAAAAATACCACTCAGACGCTCTGGACTCAAGGCGCAAAACCAACATCCCACCGAGCAGCCTTTGGTCAATTCAATGCTCAATGAGGCGTGAAGATTAGACTTTGTATGGAAAGGCCCAAGTTCCAGTAATTGCCTAGCAATTTGTCTCTCTCGCCAGCTATAAATCCGCAAATCACTAGGTAGGGCCTGTTTTTTATAAAATTCATTGACCCAGTTGGTTTTGGTAACCACGATTTGCCACATGGCACGCATAGCTTTTGAAGGCTGAGAAACATCGGCTTCAAATAACGATTGCACATCTGCTGGACTACAATCAATGCCATAGCCAGCAAGTGTTCCTGCTTTATCTTCATTCAGTGCTTTGCGGAAGTCTGGATCGGCTACCCATCGTTCGTTGAAGCGTTTAAAGATAGCATGTTCCTGGAGTTTGCTGTGATAAGTAGTTAAGGACATAAATCTTTATCCAACTTCTAGTTATGATTGGTAAGGTTTTGGTAAACTTCCTAAGATAAATTCACCCACTGAGGTTTCTGCAAAATAGTCTGTCTTCGCCGCAGCAGCAAACATGTCAGAGTCACCACTGCCTAAAGCACAAGGAGCGAGGTTCATAGCTGTTGCTACCAAGTACATGGTTTGGTAAACTACACCGACGTGTTTTAGTGTTGTGGCATAAGCGATCGCATCATACTTCCAAGAAATTCGTTGGAACCTAGCAGCCAGTGTAATCAATACTTGGGGATTGCTTTGCCGTGCTGCGATGATTGCATAGTTTAACAATGACTCTACGAACCGATCGCGCTCCCGCAGCCGAGTTAGTTGATGCTGCAATGGCTCATAATGATACAATCCACTCAGTAATCCCTCGCACTGATTAATCGTCAGATAAAACTCCAAATCGTAACATTTACCCCCAGCCGGATAGGGGCGGCTACTGACTTGCATTACCTCTTTTCCATATCCATTAGCAGCCTGAACTGAAATTTCACTGAGAGTTCGTACTCGTGCAACCCGATAAAGAAATTCACCTAACTGCTGGAGCGTAATCGGTTTTGTGTCGTAAGTGTACACGGAACGCCGTGTTTCCATCACATAGCCCAGTGGTGGGTCATTGGCTTGCAGTTGTGCGAGTTCTGGTTGATAAAGGTCGATTTTTGGGCCTTCAGGAGATGGTTTGACTGCTGGCAATGGTTGAATTCGGTTAATGTGACGAAAGTTAGCTCCAAACAAATTGGCGTGCCGACCGTAACGACTGCGACTGTGAAAGACTAGATCGTGGAAGTCCCATTGTGCCAAGGTCAAATTACTATCTTCACTATCTCCTCCATCTGCAAAGACAGTTGTCAACGCTTCTGCATTTAACAAAAGTTGCAAGCAACCTGCAACAACTTCATCATTAATACCTGCCAAATATCCTCTCAATTGGCGTATGGATTGCGGTTGTGCCAGCAGTGCAATTAAAGCTGTAGCTCGCCAATCATGTAAGATAATCTGTGTATGACCGACAGGAGACTCAAGTACTAGATGTTCGTCTTCGCGTCGGCAATAAGCGAAGCGAGAAAGTTGATAGGGTCGATCGAGGTCTAAATCTCGCCAATGAAAGCGGTAGCTGGGACTGATAGACACAATCGTGGCGATCGCTACTCCACTAGCAACCACTGTATGTTGCAGCCAGCCTCGTGTCAGAAGTTGGTCAAAGTGGTAATAGAATCGGGTCAGCGCTTCACCGCCGTCAGTAGTTAAAACCGACTCGCTTAATTCATCTACAGTTGCTTTACCCTCTTTCAAGGTAGTAAATGCGGCTCGTAAGCCTGGTGTCAAGCACTTGAAAGTGAGTTGACCAAATGCAGAGCTAATACAAAGACTTGCATCTGGCTGATCCTGCAAAATCAATTCCTTTCGCAGCGTAACTTGTAATGAGTTGCTCAGAGACTTGGTGAGTGTATTAAGTGCCATTGCATAAAATTCTCTAAACTTTTAGATAAAGATAGCCACGGGGTTAAGTGCTGTTTCAGAAATTGGTTCGGTCAGCCATCCCATTTTTACTGGAACGTCGTACAGACGCCCTGGTGCGAAACGCGCCCAAAAATGTCTCAGACCTGGAACCACTACTTTGACCACAGATAAGCCAATGTCCGGCCGAGTCTGATCTAAAACGAGCATTTCCAACCCCAGGCGCTCAACAAGTGACTGACAAAGCAAAATGTCGTCTCGTAAATCGTCGGTTTGAGCTGATTTGTAATCGCTGCGTCGCCGGGGCAAAATGCGATCGCACGGTGCAAGATATGGTTGGTTTGCTAGTGTAGCTGTGCGCCACCATTGGATTGCTTCTGGATCGTCATAGCTGTAGCCTGTACCATCAGGTTTGCTGGTAGAGACACCAGGTAACATTTGATTTAATTCTGTTAATGCACGCACAATACCTAGTCTGGGGTCAAAATGGGCCGCAGGTGCAAAGATGATATCTTCCAGGGGGCGATCGATACGGCGAGAAATTGCTATAAATGCTGGAATTTCAAGGTCGTTTGTTAAATCGAGAACCCAAAGCTCTCGGTGAATACTATGATAATACTGTCTTAAATTTTGAATGTATGGATCGTCAAAGCTATCGAGGTCAACTGCTGGTTTTCGTAATTGGTTATACCACCATGTAGCAACGCTATCTCGTTCTACTAGCTCCATAAAGCCTTGGAGAATTGCTTCTTCTTTGGTATTGCCAGCAGCAGAACCATTAGAATCTGGTAAGCAGAAGAAATGCTCCAGCAATGAAGGGTAGCTGTAATAACAGTAGCTAGTGGGTAAATAGCGGAATTCTTTGTGTGTCAATGACCACAGCGGAGTCCAGTCAATTTCGGCTTCCTGGTCAAAGGGTAGAGGAATCATATCTAAACGGCGATCGCGGGCGTTCCATTCGTCGCGATCGCTATACTGGGCTTCACTAAAGAGCATACAGTCTTGTGGGTTGATAGCCTGTGTCCCTAAAGCATCAGCACTGGTTTTGCGCCGGATTTCTTCACCGCGAAAAACGCCGGAATAGCGTTCAATTGCCTCGCAAAGGGCGCTGGCTTGGGCTTGTGCATCGGTAATTCCTTTGCCACAAGAAGAACCCCGAATGTGACGCCGTAGTTTTTGAAATGAGTCATAGCGTACTGCCATGTTATGCCCAGACATGTAGACGTGCAAAGGTGAATTGTCTTGGTCTGTAACGCGAATTAAACTTTTAGCGATTCCAGTCAGTGGACTAATGTGATGTTTGTTGTTTTTGAGTGTTTCTTCTGGGGATACAGCGCGATGTCCACCATCTGCAACAAAAGTTTTGCATACGCTATTCAGCACAACAGCACTTGGCGATCGAGATGCTTGATATTCTGCATCTCCACATTCTAGACACTGGGGACGGCGTACAACTGTATGTTCTTGTATTTGCAGCCTACCTGTATCAAATGTGATTAATTTATTCTTGAGTGTCGTATTTTCGCTTAAGACTAGCCATTTTGCTACCTCAATTGCAGCCATACTTAAACCCATGTTCATGGTTGCAGGTAAGGATGCTAAAGCAGGGTAGGGATGAATTCGTTTGTTAATCCGTCGTGCAAACTCTTCGACTTCGTAATTGTTACGCAATCTTTGAGCCAGACAGGCCCAACAACCGGTTTCTCCAGGTTGGAATAACGGCCCTATCCAAGAGTAAATACCATTCGGTTTAGCAATTAACCAAGGTCTGCCAAGTTTTAGGGTATGTTGGTTAAACTCCTCTAAACCATCTTGAAGATAATCGTCAACAAGTGCAACTGAGAACTGGGCAGTTTCTATAGGTGCTATACGGATATAGAGTTTTTCTAAAAGAGTCAGAAATTCTTCCTTGGGAACGTCACCAAAGCAAGTCACACTCACAGTTTTAGTAGCCAAGACCTTGGCGAGGGTTTGTGTGTCTACCCCGAATGTATTCCAAAATGCTGCGATCGAGTCTGGTAGACCAGTGAATGACTCTTCAATATGACCGTTACGCTCTAAAATCAGCAGAGCATGGTATATTTCAGTCTGCGAAAATTCGTCTTGTAGTTTGTCAACAATCTGCTCGGTGTGACGTTGCCCATCAATCAGAGGCATGATTCGGGCATACACACGACCAGACAAGGCGAAATAACGACCTTCTGCAATCAAGAGAACCTTGTCATTGCCAACAATTTCAACGTGTAGGTGGTTCTTCAGTTTGGGTTGTTTAATCATTAATGCACGATCCTGGATTTTGCAACTAAACTGTCTAAACATTAAATTTGCATATATTTAGGTAAAAATCTTGTAGCGTGGGTATTTTGCCTTGAATATCCAAGTTAAAAGTACATTGGTTTATATCAATACCTTCGCCAAATCGAAAAATGCGCTGATTTGTAGGTTGGGTTGAGGCACGAAACCCAACAAATACGTTGGGTTTCGCTTCGCTCAACCCAACCTACGAAAAAATGGCGAAGGTATTGTTATATGATTGGGCATTGTCTATTTACCAAGCTTCTTGGGGGCAGAAACAGGTAACAGGAAATGAAGAGGGGGAACAGCCCCGAAGTGCATAGGGGAAAGAATTTGTACAAATCTTTCCTTTGTTCCCCTACTTCCCTGCCTGCTTATGACTGATTCACCAAATCGCAGATTTTGATGTCTACAATCAGGTGACGATTCAAACCGTCATTCGATCGCATTCTAAATTCTCAATTCTGCGTCTAAGCATTAACTACAGCTGTTTGACGATGCTGTGGAAGCTGAGGAAAGACACGAAGGTGTTGTGCAAGCTGAACTTGCAGTTGTTTCGCAACTAGCAGCTGCATATATAGCCATCGACAAGTCTTCATGTGACAATTCATCAGCCTGGGGGATGACGAGATAGAGAGTATGTGAGTTGCGTTCAGCTGGAATTTCTTCAAAAGACTTGCGAATTTCGATTTTCATATCCGATGGCATCTCTAAACCGTATTCCTCAAGTACAGATGTCGGTTCCGATACTAGACGGGTTTTGAACTCTTCGTCCACCATAGCCATTGCTGAAACTTGACTGATTACTTTCTGTGCATCTTTCGTAGTTTCTTTTTCTACAAACAAGGTTGCGGTTTCCATACTGTCTCTCTTTTGATGTTTTAGTTGTGTTGGGTTGAATCTTGTAACAAGGGATGCAAAGAAACGATTTCGTTAAGCGACTGGTTGAGGAACTAGTCCAAAGGCTAGATGCATCCCCAGTGCATCTTGCTCATGCCATACTTCAACGATTTCGTTATTTGCTATACGAGTGATTACAATCCCGGAAACTTCTGTTGTTTTTCCTGGTTGTGCATTAGGAACAACATCGCTGGAAATTGTGTAGCTATATCGTCCAACTACTTTATCTCCACTCGCAAATACATCATGAACTTTTACATCAACGGGGCCTGCTTGTCTAGCAGCATTAACCGCATCTGCGCTCCCTGATATACCGACATCCATACCGTAGCGACTGAGATTGTGTTCCAGTTCATCACAGAGTAATTCTTCTAAAGTCTTGTAGTCACCTTTGGTTAAGGCTTCTATATAACGAGACATAATCTTCATGTTTGCTTCTGGATTTGACATGATTTTTACTCCTTTTGAGGAATTACATGATTTGAACAATTTGCTTATACCAATTCCTGTAATATTGCGCTTTTTTCACTTCAAAGCAATTTAGGAATTGCCCAAATAGTGTCTATTTTTGGGCAAGCTATATAGGCGCATAATCATACAGGAATGGTATTAATTGCAATCCTTATTTTCTCATTTCAACTTATGGAATTTTCCTTTAGTAAAGGAATATTATCTGCACTAAATTATAGAAATTTGTGTGCAAATAAAAGTAAATATTGCATCTAATGACAATAAATCTTCAGTTCCCTTACTAAATTAAAATCCATGTTCATCATGTTACCTGCAATGGGTGACACAAGATGAAATAAAAAAATAAAAAAAAGTTAAACTTTTCCAATTAATTTACGAATAAAACAGCAAATTAAATTAGACCCTCCATAACAGTTAAAACTGAAAATAAAGCGTCATTGGATTGGAATTAGTGACAGAAATTAAATAAAATTAACTACCACCATATTAGATATTTTGGTGGAGTATTGCACCCTCTTAATTAAGAATTACCCTTCGGTTTACACTCGCTTGCTAACGCAAGTTTGCCAGACGCTCGTTTTTAGAACGTCTCTGACAAAAGAAGACTTGCGCTTCACTGCATTATCAACACAAAGCACCACAACGGCAAGTTGCTTACGAATTGCGAATTAGTAATTATTTGTTCAACCGTGGGCAACCAAAGCATTCTGTTGCTGAATTTCAAGTATTTGAAAGTTGTTTTTATAGCTGGAATTACGTCCAAAAACCATAGTATGAAACCATTTAATCCATCGTTCTTCTTCATTGCCATTTCCCCAATTAAAAGGTAATGTTAAGCCTTCGTCTGTCCAAGATACATCGCTGACTTTAATCACAGTATTGGGAATAAATTGCGGTTCTGCTAATGGAGTATATGAAACAAGACGACGTGCTGTCGTGAAGTAAGTTATCCAATCAAGGTTGGTGGTGAATATTTTTCCTTTGTTCTTATCATAACTTGGTAATACAATCAATTGTTTTTGGTATTCAACAACACTTTCTAGATTATGAAAGTCTGGATATCTCTGCAATAAATATTCTTTGAGCGTGTCGAAAAAATATTCAAGTTGTAAACAGATTTGAATGAATATCCAATGACTAGGTTCTATTTGGTATTCAAATTGAGGAAATTGGGGGATATCCATAAAAGCGATCGCATCATCATTTGCCAAATAGGCTTGATAATTTTCCTGGACTGCTTGATACCAGTCTCTAGCAGGATTTATCTGTTGGATAAAGTTATCAAATAAATCGTTGTAAAACCAATCGTAAGGAATATTGTGGGTAAACCTGAGATAGATGGCGATTAACTGCGTCACACTACAATTGTGTAGGGACTTAATGTAAGCTGCATAGGTATTCATTTTCACCCAATCATCAGATGAAAATGTCTTCGTCTTGACGATGAGTCGGGATTTCGTTGTCAAGGGATCAAATGGCCCCCGCAGACGCATACCATGATTCAATAAAACGTAGCGATCGACTGTTTCAATTTCCCATTTTTGAATATAATCTGGTTCTGCCGCTGGTGCGTTCGGTAGTAAATTATAAGGAAAAACCCAATAATACGTGTGGATTCCCCATTCCATCAAATCTGAAAAACAAGCTTTCCAATACTCGTATTTGTCTCCAGGAATTCCTAAAATTAGTTGAACATAGACTGGTATACCATCCTCCATAAGTTGCCGTGCGACTTCGTACTGTTTTTGTGTAGAAATATTGGAACGGTTGGTAGCGGCTAAGACTTCTCGATTTGTGTGTTGGATAGATAGCACATGGGCTGATAAAAGACCAGTATTGAGAAACTTCTTAGCAATTGTCAACGCTCTGTCTGGATTATTTTTAGCCGTGTTGTAAGAAAAATATTTAGGAAAACCGTACTTTTTATTAGCAGCAATCAGGAGATCCGCAATTTCCATATCCCTTGGTAACATCCCAAAGTTGGCGTCAGCTGACATGACAAAGCCGATTTTCATTTGTCCAAACCATTCGATCTCGGCTTTGATCCTCTCCATCGGTAATTGCCGAATTTTTGACATCGTATTAGAACCCCAATCGCAGTAGCTACATTTGTATGGACAACCGCGATTGGTTTCCCAAATGACAATGACATCACTACTAATAGAGCTAAGCATCTCTTGATAGTAGGCGCTTTGTTCAATATAAGGACTATGGTGGAATTCCGTTGGTACCTCAGTCGGCCCGGTGTAAATATGCCCTTTTCCGTCGGTTCCTGGGAGATAAAGTCCAGAAATATCTCCAAATAAGTTTTTATTAGCGATCGATTCACCAGTATCGTCGTATTCAAGGACTTTTTTGAGAATCTTGGTAAATGTGATTTCTCCATCCTTGACTGCAACCATATCGATATAAGGATATTTCTTAAAGAAATCTACATCTTTGTAATCTGGTTCTGGCCCTCCAGCGATTATTAAACATTGTGGGTGGAGAGCTTTGATTTGCTGTGCAATTAGGCATTGCAACTTCCAATTCCAGATGTAGCAACTTAGTGCTAATACATCTATTGAGGTATCCTGATAAGGACGTAGAAGAGTTGAAACCTCTGCTACTTGGTTGATTGGCGAAAGCCAACGTACATAGTCTTTTCCAGTACCGTAGTTCTCCCAATAAGTCTTAAAAATACCCCACATTATGGGCAGGTATGGCAACCCCATCTCAACTAATGGTGGCTGGCTCACGAGAACGGTTTTGCTCTTTACGGGCAGCATATTTCTCTACTCCCTTGTTAATTCTGTCTTTGAATGGTATGCAATGGCGTTGTTGCATGAATTCAAAAAGGCACACCTTCTCTCCGTAGAGTGGATTATTAGTCTTCAACTTTGTAGTTGTCTGGTTTGCCCAACTGAATCATGCGATTAAGTACCGCAACTCCAGTTGAGTCTACTACTACATGAATAGCCTTTTCTCTGGATAAGACTTGAAAATTGAGAATTAACCTGACGATATACAGCTGATATCATAAGAATATATACCTTATAAGGTGTTAATACAATAACAGTTAAACAAGAATTAATAAATGCTTAAGCGGGAATGGCACTAAGATAACGGCAAACCTATTATTCGTAGGGCTTTTGAGTGTGGGGCACCGACTTTGTTTCTGACTAATTCTAATTCCGTTGGCAGAAGTGCCCAGTTTTCAAGGTTGTGTTGCAAAAACAATTTGAGGCGATCGCTAAGATTGATTGAGAATGGAGAAAAAAGTCACCAAAAAACGCCGAGACTAAAAATATCAAATAAAAACCAGGTCTTGGCTATGTCTACCATTGTATCTCGCCTCGACATCACAGAAATTTTCTGGGACGTAGATGATTTTTGCAACCACTGGGAGAACATAATTGCCACTCCCACGCTCATAAAGTTTTTAAAGGGTTAGTGAAGTGGGGTAAAAATTCTGTTGGCTGGCACTTTGGATTAAATCGCTTCATTTGATTATTAACGATTGTGGAGAGTTGCTAGCATTCAAGCTGACTCTTGCCAACGTTGATGACCGTAAGCCAGTACCAGATTATGACTAAAGATTTAATTATTAAACTCTTTGAAGACCGAGGATATATTTCACAAAAATTAATTCAGCGACGCCAAATTTTGAATTGTTAACCCCTGTTTTATTCCTCAATTAACTCAAAATCAACTCGTTCATAAATATCTCGTAACGTAATTTTAAAATCGATACTATTCAAAATTAAAACAGCCTCTTCGCCTTCATATTCCTTAAATATCCATTGACCTTCTGTTTGTTTGGCAAATTGTTCTACAGAAAAACTATACTGGTCAATCATAATATATTCCTGAAACTCAGGAATCGAACGATAATATTTAAATTTATCTGTCTTATCATAATTTTTAGTTGAATTTGATAAAACTTCTACAATTAACAAGGGATTAGTAATAATTGTTTTACCTGTTCCCTCGTAGATTGGCTTACCTTTGATGACCATAACATCAGGATAAGTATTAATGCGATAACGAGGTATTGATAATTTCACATCGCCTATATATATGTTATAATTTTGACCTTGTACTGTCAGGGGAAATTTTTTGTAAAAATTACCTGCAATGTTGTTATGGTTAGTTGTTCCCCCTGTCATAGGTATAATTTCTCCGTCTCTGTATTCATTTTTATATTCAGCCTTCTCTTCTAATTCCAGATATTCTTCTGGGGTGTAGTAACGCTTCTCTGTTTGTAAAACCATATTAATTAACTCACAAAATGTGGCAATTGGTGTATTATCAATAGCGTAACGCACCCTTGTATATTAGAAAAAGTGGTAACCCGTCACAGAGTGCGCTATTATTCCATCAAATCATCTGTTGTCGGCTCACTTGGATAAGAGCGATCGCTTAAAATTCATAATTCATAATTATGTTTCAGATAGAACTTTAGGGACTTCCAATAAAAAAAACGTCCCATCGTAGGGGCGCACAGCTGTGCGCCCCTACAAATGTACAAATAATTTGGAACAATTTATTTTTTGGAAGTCCCTTAAACCCTATCTGAAACAGAACTACCTCCATAAGCACCAGATACAAACTCTTTTTAATTACGAATTACGTTAGCGTAGCGGGGCGTAGCCCATTACGAATTAAAAAGTCACCACACTCCGAATTGATTCACCTTTGTGCATCAAATCAAAAGCATCATTAATTTGCTCAACGGGCATTACATGGGTAATCAAATCATCGATATTTATCTTACCTTCCATATACCAATCAACAATTTTCGGCACATCTGTACGCCCTCTCGCGCCACCGAATGCCGTACCTTTCCAAACCCGTCCAGTTACTAATTGAAAAGGACGAGTACTAATTTCCTCTCCAGCGCCAGCAACACCAATAATTACACTAACGCCCCAACCTTTGTGGCAGCATTCTAATGCTTGACGCATGACTTTCACATTACCAATACATTCAAAACTGTAATCAGCACCACCTTTTGTTAAATCAACTAAATAGGGAACTAAATCACCCTCTACTTCCTGGGGATTAACAAAGTGCGTCATCCCAAACTTTTCTGCCAAAGCGCGTTTGCTGGGATTAATATCCACCCCAACAATCATATTTGCTCCCACCATCCGCGCCCCTTGGATGACATTTAAGCCAATACCACCCAAACCGAAAACCACCACATTTGCTCCTGGTTCCACCTTGGCTGTATTAATGACTGCACCAATACCAGTAGTCACGCCACAGCCAATGTAACAAACCTTCTCAAATGGGGCATCTTCCCGAATTTTTGCCAAAGCAATTTCCGGCAGCACCGTATAGTTAGCGAAAGTAGATGTACCCATGTAATGATGAATCATCTGTCCATCAATACTAAAACGGCTAGTGCCATCAGGCATAACACCGCGTCCTTGGGTGAGGCGAATGGCTTGACAAAGATTAGTTTTGAAGCTGAGACAATATTCACACTGACGACATTCAGCAATGTATAAAGGAATCACGCGATCGCCCACTTTGAGACTAGTGACACCAGCGCCGACCTCAACCACCACGCCAGCACCTTCATGTCCCAAAATTGCTGGAAATAAACCTTCGGGGTCGATACCAGAAAGGGTATAGGCGTCAGTATGACAAACCCCAGTGGCTTTAATCTCGACTAATACTTCCCCAGCTTGTGGCCCAGATAGTTCAACCGTTTCAATAGTCAACGGCTTACCTGCGCTGTAAGCTACTGCTGCTTTAACTTGCAACGTCAGCCCTCCTGTATAGTCAATCAACTTATTTGAGTTTATATCGGGAGATGGGGCATTGGGCATGGGGAAGAGGATGGGGGGATAAGAGGATGGCCAGATGGGGGGAAAGGAGAATTACTTTCTCCCTCATCTGGCCACCTCCCCACCTCCCCACCTCCCCAGTCCCTCGAATATTACTTTGTAAAAATATGATTCTCTAGCTAGATTGGTTAAAGGCGGAAACAGTTGTTTTGGCAACAATGTAAACTAGATGTCAGCAGCAAATCCCAAGTAATTTGTCCACCCTTAATTAATAAATTTTGTTACAGCTTATGAACCCTGCCCTAACACAAATTGGCGCTCAAATGTCCAACCTGACTGGCGTCAGAGCAATCATGAAGGATATTATCGAAACATTACGAGCCGGTGCAGGGCAGCAGTTTATTAATTTGAGTGCTGGAAACCCGTTGATTTTACCGGAGGTAGAACAGTTGTGGCGGGATTGCACTGCACAGCTTTTGGCGAGTCCAGAATATGGTGAGGTAGTTTGTCGCTACGGGTCAAGTCAGGGCTATGCACCATTAATTGAAGCGATCGCCAACGACTTTAATAAACGCTACGGGTTAAAATTGGGCGATCGCAATATCTTTATCACCCCCGGTAGTCAAACCCTGTATTTCTACGCTGCTAATATATTCGGTGGCTACACCACTAGCGGCGAGTTAAAACAAATTGTTTTGCCCCTGAGTCCTGACTACACCGGTTACGGCGGTATTTGTTTGGAACCAAAAGCCTTAGTCGCTTACAAACCAACTCTCGATATTGATGCAGCCGCCCACCGATTTAAATATCGCCCAGACTTCAGCCAAGTGTCGATTACCGAAAACACAGGTTGTGTCATCTTCTCTCGCCCCTGTAACCCCACCGGTAACGTTCTGACTGACGACGAAGTGAAAAAGATTGCTGCCCTAGCCTCGCCTTACAATTCACCTGTATTAATTGACTCAGCTTATGCGCCTCCCTTCCCGTCATTGAACTTTACCGAAATGACCCCGGTGTTTGGCGATAATATTTTACACTGTATGAGTTTATCCAAAGCCGGATTACCAGGAGAAAGAATTGGTATTGCCATTGGGCATGAAAAGTGGATTGAAGTGCTAGAGTGTTTTCAGGCCAACGCGAGTCTGCATTCTTCACGTTACGGTCAAGCGATCGCAGCCTTAGCAATTAATTCTGGTGCCTTAGTAGAAATTTCTCAAACTGTGATTCGTCCCTTCTACCAAAATAAATTTACCGTCTTAGAAACCAGCTTAGAACAAGCAATGCCCAAGAATTTGCCTTGGTTCCTCCATCGCGGTGAAGGAGCAATTTTTGCTTGGTTGTGGTTAGAAAACTTACCCATCACCGACTGGGAATTTTACCAAGAACTCAAACAAGTAGGTGTAATTATTGTCCCTGGAAGTACCTTCTTCCCTGGTTTACACCAAGAGTGGGCGCATAAACACCAATGCTTCCGTATCAGCCTCACCGGCAGCGATGAAGAAATTGTCACTGGTATGCAACGTTTAGCCAAAGTAGCCGAAGAAGCTTATCAGCGTGCGGCTGTGAGTGTGTGATGAGTTAGGAGTTAGGAGTTAGGAGTTAAGAGTTAAGAGTTAGGAGTTAGGAGTTAGGAGTTAGGAGTTAGGAGTTAGGAGTTAAGAGTTAAGAGTTAGGAGTTAGGAGTTAGGAGTTAAGAATTAAGAGTTATTATTCTTCTCCTACTCCTGTGCCCCATGCCCAATGCCCCATGCCCCATGCCCAATGCCCCATGCCCAATGCCCAATGCCCAATGCCCAATGCCCAATGCCCAATGCCCAATGCCCAAATCCGATGACTGGCTAGAAATTGGTAAGATTGTTGCACCTCAAGGATTGTCTGGGGAGTTACGAGTTTATCCTGACTCGGACTTCCCCGAACGATTTGAGGTGCCGGGAAAACGTTGGTTGTTGCGTCCTGGCCAGACGGAACCGCAACCGATAGAATTATTGGCAGGACGTTATATCAGTAACAAAAATTTGTATGTCATTAAATTAGCTGGAGTGGAAAATTGCAATCAGGCAGAGGAGTTGCGCGGTTGTAAGTTAATGGTGCCGGCAAGCGATCGCCCCCAATTAGGCGAAAATGAATATCATGTCCTGGATTTGATTGGTTTGGAAGTTTTCATGCAAGTATCTGGCGAACTTGTGGGTACGGTGGTAGATATCATCCCCGCGGGTAATGATTTATTAGAAGTAAAATTGCATGAATCGTTTGCTAGCGGCAAAAAGCAAAAGACTGTTTTGATTCCCTTTGTAGAAGCGATCGCCCCAGTGGTAGACTTGCAATCTGGTCGCATTGAAATTACGCCGCCACCAGGGTTGTTGGAAATTAATAATTAGTTAAAATTTTGGAGGCTGGAAAGTGACTCAAGCTTTACCAAAATAGGGGCACAGCAGTGTTCCCTACGATAGATATGGTTTTCAAACTGTGCATACTTTTAGGACTTACAAAAATCTTTCAATGATGATTTCGTCTATATATGTCCTGTTAATTTTGGCTTGTCTTTTGGCTGTACCAATGATGTAAAAGCCTTGATTGAGGTAAGTAGCTAGCGCCGCCATATTATCTGCACGGATAAAAGTGAATAGTTTCTCATATCCTCGCTGACGGGCAACCTCAAACGTAGCATTAAATAAACTTGTAGCAACTTTTTGTCGTCGATGTGAAAGATCTACATAAGTTCCAAGCACTCCCACATGATCGAAAGCATGGGTGTAAGTAGCAAATGGTTCCATACTTTGAAATCCCACAATCTTTTGCTCATGACCGCCAATAGCTACGTGAAATACCCCACGCACTGGAAAGTTTAAAATGTATTCGCGTTCAGCTTCTACGGTGAATGGGGTATCAAATGCTGTGTATACTCCAGCTTCAATGATTGGGTTCAAAATGCTGATAATAGCTTCAGCATCGTTAAGTTCAACTTCCCGAACCGATAAATCCACGTTCGATTGCCTCTTAATACTAAGGAGTATTTTATTCACAAACGCTAAAAAAATTTTTCATGGGTTAGATGGCCATCATCTGGAAAATAAGTATAATTACATACTGATGAAACCATCAAAATCCTTTTGTAATGGAGTGTCGAAATGACATTAGCAACGACTCCACAAACAAAGCCTTTAACAGATGAAGAATTAGGGAAAATCAATGCCTACTGGCGTGCGGCTAATTATCTTTCGGTTGGGCAAATATATCTACTCGACAATCCACTACTGAGAGAACCGCTAAAACTAGAACATGTGAAACCCAGGCTTTTGGGTCACTGGGGAACAACACCAGGGTTGAACTTTATCTATGTTCACCTGAATCGGGTGATTAAAAAATATGACCTAAATATAATCTACATTGCTGGGCCTGGTCATGGAGGTCCCGGACTGGTAGCCAACACCTACTTAGAAGGTACTTACAGCGAGTACTACCATAATATTACCCAGGATGCTGAGGGAATCCAGAAACTCTTCAAACAATTCTCTTTTCCTGGTGGTATTCCCAGCCACGTTGCACCGGAAACTCCTGGTTCTATCCATGAAGGCGGAGAACTCGGTTATGCCCTCGTCCATGCTTACGGTGCTGCCTTTGATAACCCAGACTTGATTGTTGCTGCGGTTGTGGGTGACGGTGAAGCGGAAACGGGTGCTTTAGCGGCTAGCTGGCATTCCAACAAGTTTATTAACCCCGTGTCTGATGGTGCGGTACTGCCAATTCTGCATTTAAACGGGTATAAAATTGCCAATCCAACAGTATTAGCACGGATTAGTCATGAAGAATTAGAGAGTTTATTTGTAGGCTACGGCTACAAACCATACTTTGTAGAAGGTGACGATCCCGCAGATGTCCACCAACAGATGGCGGCGACTCTAGATACAGCGATCGCCGAAATTCAAAGTATCCAAAGAGAAGCCCGCGTACATGGTTTCACTGAACGTCCCCAGTGGCCGATGATTATCATGCGAACTCCTAAAGGTTGGACGGGGCCCAAGGAAGTGGATGGCAAAAAAACCGAGGGTTATTGGCGATCGCACCAAGTTCCTTTTGGTAACATAAGCAAACAGCCAGAACACTTGAAACTCCTAGAAGATTGGATGAAGAGTTATAAACCAGAAGAACTCTTCGACAGCAACGGTAAGCTGATTAACGAACTAACAGAACTAGCTCCCAAAGGTCATCGACGCATGGGTGACAATCCCCACGCCAACGGCGGTATTTTGCTGCATGACCTGAAGATGCCCGATTTTCGAGACTATGCTGTAGATGTTCTTGAACCAGGGAAGGCGATCGCTGAGGCTACCAAAGTTACTGGTAGATTCCTGCGGGATATCATGAAACTTAACGAACAAAAAGCCAATTTCCGTGTTTTCGGTCCCGATGAAACAGCATCCAATCGTCTCGATACTGTGCTTGAAGTTACAGACCGGACTTGGGTAGCCCAGATCCTCCCCGAAGATGACCATCTCTCACCAAACGGTCGGGTGATGGAAATTCTCAGCGAAACTTGTTGTCAAGGATGGTTAGAAGGTTACCTCCTCACAGGTCGCCACGGCTTTTTCTCCTGTTATGAGGCCTTCATCCACATCATTGATTCCATGTTCAACCAACACGCCAAATGGTTGAAAACTACCATAGATATTCCCTGGCGCAGACCAATTGCTTCCTTCAATTACCTACTTTCCTCCCACGTTTGGCGACAAGACCACAACGGCTTTTCCCACCAAGACCCCGGTTTTATTGACCATGTGGTTAATAAGAAAGCAGAAATTGTGCGCGTGTATTTGCCCCCCGATGCCAACACTCTGCTATCCGTAACTGACCATTGCTTGAGAAGCCGCAACTATGTCAACGTCATCGTTGCCGGGAAACAGCCAGCGTTGCAATACCTCAACATGGATGCAGCCGTCAAGCACTGCACCAAAGGCATCGGCATTTGGGAATGGGCAAGCAACGACCAAGGCGGCGAACCAGATGTAGTACTAGGTTGTGCTGGCGATATTCCCACCTTAGAAACCTTGGCGGCGGTAGACATCTTGCGCCAGAACTTCCCTGACTTAAAAGTGCGCGTAGTGAACGTAGTCGATTTGATGACACTACAGCCAAAAACTGAACATCCCCACGGTTTGAGCGAAAAAGATTTTGATACAATTTTCACCACCGACAAACCAATCATCTTTGCATTTCATGGCTATCCCTGGCTGATTCATCGCTTAACCTACCGCCAGACCAATCATAAGAACTTGCATGTGCGTGGCTACAAGGAAGAGGGAACCACCACCACCCCCTTTGATATGGTTGTTCTCAACGATCTCGATCGCTTTCATCTAGTCATCGATGTCATCAATCGCGTGGACAAACTGGGATCTAAAGCAGCTTATGTCAAACAGCAGATGCAAGATAAACTGATCGAACACAAGCACTACATTGAGAAGTACGGCGACGATATGCCAGAAATTCGGGACTGGAAGTGGCCTTATTGAACTACTGGTCTGTGTCATTAGTTGTGATGAGTTTGTAGTAAGCACAAAGCGTGCTTAAAAATTCAGGACTAAAGTCCTGACTACGAACATCTTACCCATCAAATTGAAATGGGACAGACCACTACCTACAGTTGGCTTGAAGAACGAAACCCAACATTCTTAAGACTTTGTTGGGTTTCGCTTAGGCTCAACCCAACCTACTTTTGTGGTTAACCCAAGCGTCTTGGATTATAGTTGATGCAACTTCTCAAATCATGCCGCAATGGGAGCAACGCCATCATTATTATTCAGGTGAAATTTCTCGATAAGCTTGTCGGCACTGCTCGTAGTTGTCTGGTAAGATCTCGGCATTCCCAAAACATAATTGCTCGTGAGTGGTAATTAGAGTTTCATAAGGCTGTATGGGACTCACAGACGATCGCAATAATTGGAGATATTCTCCATCTGTACGGCTGACTTTGTGAGGTGCGATCGCTTGCTGATGCAAATGCTGTAACATTGCTAAATAAAGACAACGGCAAGCTTCACGGTAGTTGCCTTGACGGTAAAATTTTTGCGATCGCTCCAACAAAACCGCAATAGATGATTCACTAGAGCTATTTTTAACATTAAAATCAGTGAAATTACTACCTCTATTCAACCAAGAATATAGATAGGGACTGAATTCTAGCCATAATCGCCAAGCTACCCAAGCTGCAAATAAGCCTAGTATCAGCCAAAACAGGAATTTCAATAACTCACCTACCCAAGGGCTAATTGACCATCCATCGGGTAATTCTGGCAAAGCTCTTTCCAAGCGGTAAAACTGGTATTCCCACCATTCTCCTACTTGTTGTTGGAATTGAGAAAGCTGCCAATTCCAGTTAGTTTTTTCAAAAGCATCTGTAGACATAGAGGGAGGTGGGGAGGTGGGGAGATAAATCAATTCAAAATTCAAAATTCAAAATTCAAAATTAAAGAACTTTTGACTTTTGACTTTTTTATGCCCAATGCCCTATTCATTAATTACAATTGAATCTTTTTTTATCATTATCCAGCCAATAACGGCAAGTAGACCACCAAATGCAATAAATCCTAGATCCCAAGCTAATTGATTTGGGCCTGGTTTAACACTGGAGTAGCTGATGCAGTAAAATGCCATCAATAAATCCTCCAAGACCCAAACCAAGAACAATTCCTGCAATAATCAGGGGTGTTCGTGGTTTGAGGGTTGTACTTTTCGCCTCCATCTGCAACCTCATAGTTCTGCTTTGTTACCAAAATAATTCTATTTTGATAAGAATATCTTCTATCTTGAGGCAAGTGCGATCGCTAGTAGCTGCCAATAATCACGTTACGCTACAATACCCACACTAACCCAAAAGGCTTTTGATGGTGGAAAATGCACAAGTTGTTTTAGTTAACCAACTGCTGTTGTTTTAAAGGAATGACAATCACAAAAGCTGCACCTCCATCTGGAGATGAAATACATTCAAGGGTTCCATGATGATTTTTGGTGATAATTTGATAACTAATTGACATACCTATTCCTGTTCCTTTACCAATTGGTTTTGTAGTAAAGAATGGGTCGAAAATACGTTGCTTGATGTTTTCTGGTATACCTGGACCATTGTCGGCAATTTTAATAGCAATCTGATTTTTATTAATTGTTTCTGTGCAAATTTGAATGATACTAGGAGATTGTTTAATTTCCTGTTGAGTACGTTGGCTATCCCGTTCTTCTAAAGCATCAATAGCATTACTTAAAATATTCATGAATACCTGATTTAGCTGACCTGCATAGCACTCAACTAAAGGTAAATCTTCATATTTTCTAATAATTCCAATCCCCGGATGATTGGGTTTTGCTTTCAGACGACTCTCTAAAATGAATAACGTACTATCAATTCCTTCGTGAATATCAACTGCTTTATATTCAGCTTCATCCAAACGAGAAAAAGTTCGCAAAGAAAGAACAATTTCCTGAATGCGCTCTGCTCCTATTTTCATTGAAGATAAGAGCTTAGGTAAATCTGCCATCAAAAATTCTAGGTCTATAGCCACAATTTCTGATTGAATAACTGGAACGGCGACGGGGTAGTATTCTTGATATAATTTAATCAGGTTTAATAAGTCTTTAATGTAATCATGAGCAGGTGCAATATTGCCATAGATAAAGTTAACTGGATTATTGATTTCGTGAGCTACACCTGCTACCAGTTGTCCCAAAGAAGACATTTTTTCACTTTGGATCATTTGAGTTTGGGTGCGTTGTAGTTCTTTCAACGCTGCCTCTAATTTTTGAGTTTGTTGTCTGAACTGCATTTCTGATTGCCGCAGTGCTTCTTCAGCATTTTTGCGATCGCGTGATTCAATTACCAGTCGTACAAAGTCAGTAATCGAGCTAATAAAACTTTCTTCTTCTAATGTCCATTGACGCTGAGTTTCTAAATGTTCGCAACAAACTACACCAATCACCTCTCCTCTAGACCAAATCCTAGCATCTAGCATTGAAGCAATTCCCAACGGGGTTGTATAAGTTGCAGAAAACTCCGAAGTACGAGGATCGGTATGAACATCAGAAACTGCAATTACTTGTTCTTCTTTTAGAGCTTGAAAATAGTTAGGAAAATCACAAACATATAATATTAAACCATGACTGTGGCAATTATTTTCACGTTCATATAAATCAATACATTGAATTCCTAAACATTTTTCTGTATATAACCAAACACTTACACGTTGAACATCAAGACCCAAACTAGCCACTTTGGTTATATAGTGGATGGCAATTTCAAAATCATCATGTTGTAGTTTTTCACTTTGCACAAGTTGTTGTAAAGCAGTACTATGCCTGCGAAAGCGCTTTTCTGTTTCTTGGCGTTCATGAATTTCCTGTTCCAACTTACTTACTGTTTGACGCAGTAAAGCAGTTTCAATTTTATTTTTGGAAGCAATCAGTCGAATTGAACTCACTAAAAATAAATTACCAACTTCATCATAAAATAGGCTTTTCTTAGTAGAAACAATCTGATTTTGACCGTGACAATCTGTGATTAATTCCTCATGTTCATCAGTCAAACCTGTGGTGAATGCTAGTTCATCTCGCTCCCAAAAAATATCTGCTGCTGTTTTGGAAAATAAATCATAATCGGACTTACCCATCAGTTCTGCGCGTTTATATCCCATGAACTGACACAATGCATCATTGACAAACACCAAAGTGTGTTGTCTGTCTTTGACAAAAATCGGATCTGTAATGCTGTTCAGAATACTCCACAGAAAAGCCTGAGAAGATTGTTGCGGAACAATGTCGAAAAAGACCATCTTGCTTAATCCTGCAAGGTATTGACTTTCTTCTAGGCATTTCATCCCCAATTAGGGATGAGTCGCTCAAAAGATTGCCTAAGTTTTTCCTTAGTATGCCCAAAATAGCATTTAACTACACTATTCTCTACTTTCAATTCTTAGAGGATGTTTGAAAAGTCCTTAGTTTTGCATTTAGGTATAAAAATGATTTCGCGTAAATTCAAAATTTTTCTAGCATTTTCCGTTTTCGTGAGGTACTTGGTAAGGGCGCAAAGCTTTGCGCCCCTACAAATTTCTGTGCTTCATTTGATTGGGAACCGCTATAAGTCTAACTTGCTAGGATGGCATTAGAAATTTATAGCATTTGAGCATGACCAAGCAAGATAGTCCACTTTTGCCAGATGCACTGATTAAAGAAGTGTGTCGGCGGATTCGAGTAGCCCGCAGCTATTGGGATGCTCACAACAATGCTGCTTGTCGGGGTGAACGCGATCGCGCTTTAGCCCTTTACAACACCTTGACCAAGGAACAAAAAGAGCAGATTCCCCAAGTGTTACGGGTGTGGTTGCGTTACCGCAGTGAGAAATATTTTGGTACCCATCGAACACCGCCAAAGTCAGCACGAAAATCAAAACAGTCGAATTTCTAGTTATTCACCCGAAGACCAGCGTACAGGCAATAATGTACCCAGGCTATAAAGCACAGCTAATCCACCCATACCAAACATCCCCCAAGGTACTAAACCTTCAAGGGGACTCACCACACGCGCAGTGGTTGTTGGTTGTTGAGGATCGTAACGTACCACCACTATCTGGCCGTTACTAGAACGGTAGGACTCATAATTACCTGTAAACCGAGTTCGTTCACCGTTGGCTAGAAACTCGATAACTGGCGCATAGGTTTGTTTTTGTTGATTGTTCGTATCGGTGCGATCGCGACGGCTGATGCTGTCCACCACCGTACCCCGTGTTTCGTTTAGCGTTGCACCTTCGTGGGCAACTATGTTACGCACCCAAAAACCGCCCCCAATGAACAGCAGTCCCATCACCAGCCCAATACTGGCGCTTAGTTTGTCGTCAAAAGTACTTTGGTGAGGTTTGAAATTCATAGGATCAATTTCACCGTAGCATCTGGCATTGCCTTACCCCTGTTGTGTCACTCTCTGAAAACTTTTGCCATTATTTCTATGCGGCACCACTAAGCTGATAACTGCGTCAAATATCTTCAGCTAAATTACTGTATCAGTTTTTTTGGTGTAGCAATTTAACATTTATATGGAAAATATAAATAATTAATCGGCGTTGAGTAAGTAAAAATAATGACAACTGAGTTTTGGCAAAAAAGCAGAGAAATTAATGCGACTCTAAATAACTTCCTATTTCAGCCTGTGAACAGGGTAGTCAGTCAACGGACATTGCTTCGAGCTTGGTGGTTTTTAAGAAAGCGTCTGCTGCCATTATTATGTCTCATATCATTCTTGGCGGCATTGCAACTTAATAGCTTTGTTCCTGTATTTGCCCAACTACCTCGTCAGGAAATTCGGGGCGTGTGGCTAAGTGGTAACGATTTTAGCGTTTTCAGAAATCGTTCGCAGGTGCAAGCAGCCATGAGCCAACTGCGGCAGTTAAACTTTAATACTGTTTATCCCGTAGTCTGGAATGATGGTTACACACAATACCCCAGCGCCATTATGCAGAAAAAAGGCATACCCTTTTTCTTCAAGGGAACAGATGGCCAAGATGTAATTGCAGATATTATCAGCCAAGCCCGCAGCCAAGGACTACTAGCAATACCTTGGTTTGAATTTGGTTTCATGGTTCCTTTAACTTCAGAACTGGCATCCCAGCATCCAAACTGGCTAACACAAAAGCAGGATGGGACTCAAACTTCAATTACTGCTGCGGGTGAAGTAGCTTGGTTGAATCCTTTTCACCCCGAAGTGCAACAGTTTATCCGCGAACTGGTGATGGAAGTCATCACTCAATACAATGCTGATGGCGTTCAATTTGACGACCATACGAGTTTACCTGTAGATTTTGGTTACGATAAATACACAATTAGTCTATATACCCAAGAAACTGGAAATCCTCCTCCACCTAATCCCCAAGCCCAAGCATGGATAAAATGGCGGGCAGATAAAATTACCGCCTTCATGGTAGACCTCCACCAAACTGTGAAAGCCCGAAAACCGAATGCTATTTTCTCAGTTTCTCCCAATTACTATGATTTTGCTTACAAGCTGCAACTGCAAGATTGGCTTAACTGGGTACGTTTGGGTATTGTCGATGAGTTGGTGATGCAGGTGTACCGTAATGATTTAGAAAGTTTTATTGCTCAAATTACCCGCCCAGAAATTTTGGAAACACAACAAGTCATCCCAACCGGTATCGGTATTATGGCGGGGTTACGAAATCGCCCAGTTTCCATATCACAAATTCAATCCCAGGTGCAAGCAGCGCAACAACGCGGTTTAGGTACCGGGTTTTTCTACTACGAAAGCCTTTGGGATATTGCGCCTGAACCAGCAGCCCAGCGCCAGTCTGCATTTGCGGCTCTTTTCCCCAATCGGGTGTTACGTGACATCTCGCAAAATACACCCCGCCAGCCAACTTTTAACACCATATCCTTACCTTTATATCCAAAACCTTCCCTCGGTCAACGTGTTCGCGGCTATTTTCTGGAAGTGGCGATCGCCGGAGGTCAACCAAAACGTGTTTTATTAGATACAGGGTCAGCAGGGCTAAGAGTTCCCAAAGAGTTTTTAGGTAATTCTCCCATCCAAAGAACAGGTCAAAATATCAAGGAGGTCTTAAGTGATGGTACTATCCTAGAAGGTGAATTAGTTTATACTAATGTCCGGTTTGGTTTGATTCCCACCGCCGAACCCGTTCCCGTACAAGTCGTTACCAGTCGTCAATGTACTCCCCAAAAACCTAAATGTTCAGCAAATAGTGGCGTACCATTTTCCGGTGTTATTGGTGTCAATTATTTTGAAAAGTCGCTTCCCTATAACCCGTTGAGAAAATTACCAGGCAATTTGAGTAACGGATTTATTGTCAGAGGAAACGGTGGTAGTAACAACAATGGCAGCCTGATTCTCGGTTTAACTGCCCAAAATCAAGCAGGTTTCAAAATGGCTGCTTGGAGTCAACAACCGGAAATTAATGGTGTACCCGGTAAAAGATGGGACTCTCGACTGAGCAAAGCTTGTTTAACTCTTGCTGGGAGTTCTGCAAAAAATTCTTGTAATGCCACAGCGATCGCTGATACTGGAACTATCAATGGTTTGACTGAATTCAAGTCAACTTCTACAGCAGGAAAACTCAAACCAGGAACATTAGGTTCAGCAAATACTGTGAAAGTTGCAATGAATGGCATTTTTGATTACAGTCTCAAACCAGGAACCCGCGACGGATTTAATCGCTGGAATTTGAGTATTTCACCACAAGCACAACTGAGTATATTTGTAAATCCGGGAATTGCATTTTTTGATAAATACGATGTACTCTTTGACCAAGTTAATGGAAAACAGGGTTTTCGCAGTCGGTAGTAAGGCAATACAGTTCAGTTAAGCATTTCTTTCTTCTCTTTGCGTCCTTCTGGAGCGAGACGCTGCGCGTTGGCGTCAGCCTCTCGAAGAGAAGGCGTCCTTGGCGGTAGCCTGCGGCAAGCCGCTGCGCGTCTACGTTAAAAAAATTGACTTTTACAAAAAGTTAAGGCAACAGACGCGATGAATCGGCGTCTCTACAATAATCATTCTTTCGTAGAGACGGCGATTTATCGCGTCTTTGCAATCTATAATTTTCACCAAAAAACCTTAACTGAACCGTATTGGCAGTAGGGGCGCACAGCTGTGCGCCCTTACGAACGGCCGTATTTTACCCAATTGAGAAGCGCTATATTTTTTTATTTGGAAGTCGCTAATATCATTCCCACAGCAGTACCGAAGGCAAATCATCGGTAGCTAACCTGAGCAACTGATAACCAATTCCCGCCGTACCTCGGAATAAACTCGGATGAAATACGGAACTGGGTAAGTTAGTAAACATTTGGTAGGCTCCGGTTTGTCTGGCTCTAGCTATGACATTGGCAGCATTTTGGAGGGCGGCTTGATGCCAATCAGGGCGGGAGCAACGTTGAGCGCCGACTAACAACGTCTCAATGCGACCTAAATTGCCGCAGCACAGGTGGTCGCTGTCTTGTAAGCTATGATTCTGGGTAGTTTGCAAAGCAATTTCGATTTCCCGCTGAATTTCCAGGGAATCGATAACCCCCAAGCAGCCCAAGCGCCCTAAACCAATTCCAGCCGCACCGTGGCACCATCTAACTGGGAAGCCTGGTGGTTGATTCAGTTCTGTAGTGCGAAAATCAGGCCAGTTGGCTTGGGATTCACAAAAGACGCTGCGTTCATAGTCAATACCTGCCAGTGCTGCTTGGGTGTAAGCTGGATTTTGAGTAACTGTGGCCAGTTGCAGCAAAGCATAAGAAATTCCCGCGCTTCCGTGGGAGAAGCCAGTTAAGGGCTGTTCGCCAAGAGTCTGCCAAGCTTTGGGAGCGCCTTGATAGCTGGTCTGATGGGTGAGTAAATGCTGTCCACAGGCGATCGCCTTTTCTAAAACTGTTGCATCTTGTGTCACTTTATGCAAAGACAACAGCCCTAAAATAGCTCCGGCAGACCCACTCATAATATCTAATTTTTGATCCGCAGCAATCAATTCAAATGTCATCCAATTTGCCAATGCTTGAGCATCTGCCAATAGGGTTTCATCGTTGAGAAATTGGCTGATTTTCACGAAAGCATAAATTAAAGAACCCAAACCGGCTCCTCCACCGATTCCCATCAAACGAGCCATGCGTTGCTGAGATTCTAAGTCAAAAGTCTGGATTTGCCGCCGCAAGGTTTGTAACGTCCTCAATGCCAAATCGCGGTAGCTTGGCTCCCCGGCTATTTTATCGAGGGCAGCTAGAAATAAGGCAACCCCACAACGTCCATCATAAAGACCGGAATCTAATACTTGCAATCGGAATCGTTCTGCTTCGGGTACATAACTTAAGCCAATCCAGTTGACACTGCCATCAGGATCGATAATAGCTGTCTTTGCCAGTGCATTGGCGATCGCTTTGGCTTCTTCTACCAATTGTGCCGAACTCAGCAATGGTGCAGATTCAAGGTTCCATTGCTCGCTGTGTTCGCTGGAGGTTTTGGCTAACTTGGCGTGGAATGAGCCTTGAATAATCGCTACTTGTCGAACAAGGTCAGTTTCATTCATTGCCTGCAACTGCTTTAAGACATGCTGATAACTGGGTTGTTTAAAATAATGGGGAATGCATAAATCGTCCTTGACACTCAATTCATCGCTAGCAGCGTTAGCCAGAAAAAAAGGAATGTCTAGTTGTTCCATAGCTTGTAGTTCCGCGCTCAAAACAGGCCAGGCATTCGGTTTTTCCTGAGCAACCAAAAAAGCACAACTGAGGCGTTCGAGTTCAATGCTGTAGTCTATGCCGTCTTTAAGGTAATCGGATGCCCAAATTTTTTGCAGAATGAGGCTGTAGACGCGGGTTGGCCGAAAGACAAAACGCACCTGTTGGTTACCAATGGCAGTTAACGGACTCTTTGGTTGACACAGTATTTCTTTGTGGGTCATCAGGAAACGATACATTTGCTCAAACCCCGCAGAAATTTGTGCTTGATAATCGTTGGGAGATAAGGCAATTTCACCTATGTAGGGCACATTTTTTTGAATGGGTAAGTTGATAAATTCATAACCCAGGTGCATATCGTCAGTATTAACTAGCCCCCAACGCGGCACTTTTTGAGGAGCTTGCTGAGGATCGGTACTGCCCAGACCACTAACATCATAAGCAACACGGCGATCGCTACTAAAGTCCCAACGAGGTAAAAGTCCACTACGTAGTACTGAGTTACCAAGTTGCTGTTCCGCGTTGGCTTCAGAGTCTTCCATATCTGGGGAATTTTCAATCAAATTTGCTTCATGATGCAACAGAGTTTCTGTGTCAATCAGCACTAAATGTTCGCCACTGGCAATTAAGTTTTCGTGGTGACAATCTGTTCCCCTTAAGGCATAAAGCACACATAAGAGCATCCCGGCTCGCTGATAAAAACGTTCCGCAGCAGTTTCATCGATACAAGCTTGGTGTTCAACATATTCTACCCAACCGTAATTATTTCGGTTCAGCACTTGGATAACTTTAAAATTTAAGAGTTGGCTGTGCTGATTGCACCAGTCTAGAAATTGGTTGAAACCAACTTCCATACCCAAATCTTTAGGTTTATAAACTAGTTTTAATCCCGATTCAAATGTGAGTAAAATAACAGTTCGTCCTTGTTTGTGGGGGTCTGACAAGGAAGTTTGAATTTCAGCAACTTTACCTAAAGGATCTGCTGTCTGAGAGTTAAATTGTCCAAAAATTCGCTGAATGTCTGCTTTGTCTTCAGCCAAACGTTGCACAAACTCAGCAGTGAAATCAACCCAAAAATTGACTGCTGTTGCTATTAATCGAGCCAGAACTGGATACTTGCAAAAAAATGCCGTCAATCCATCTTCTAAAATTTGATTGACAAATTTATGATAGTAAATCTTAGTTTCCTGATTTTCCGTTTCTAGTCCGAGCAAGTTGAGTAAATTTTGACCAAATGGACGAACCTGACAAAATTCAAAATGCAGTGTTTTTGTGCAAAATGCTGCCAGCCGTTGCAACAAACTACGCTCCAAGTTGCGGTAAGCTGCTGGTGTTAGAAGTAATAGCAGAAAATCTTCTGTAACTCGATTTTGAAGTTCTAATCTAGCGAATTTAATAATAGGTAAAAAAACGTCTTCAAAGGGAATAGTATTTTCGGAATCAATTGGTAGAAATGTTTCTAATTGAGATTCAAATTCTGTTGTTATTTGGATAATTTTTTGTAAAGTTTCTGCCCATTTTGGCAACGGCTGACCAGCATTGAACTCTACTGTTCCCAATCGAGGGCGAATTTTATCAAAGTCTAAGCCTTCCCACTGCAAGCGTTTTTGTAGAGTGTTCCAATTACCTTGTCCTGCAACTTGACACCAGCGTTTAAAGCGATGGTCAATCTGTTGTTCATTAACCGAACCAGCAGCGATCGCAAATTTTTCTGTATCAAGGCGTTCCCAGAGAAAACTAGCTTTACTAACGATGGTTGTTAAATTAGGTGAAGCAATCTGCTGGGGAGATTGAACAAATACTTGGGACATGGCTGGACTTTTTTAGGTGGTGGTTAGACAAAAGTAGAACAATACTAGTAGTCCATGTCATTAGTTCTGAGAGGTAAATAAGTTTGTAGTTAGGACTTTAGTCCTTGATTTTTAAGCACTGAAGTGCTTACTACAAACTTATCAAAATTAATGCGATAGACTACTAGTGCAGGTTATATTCGATGAATATAACCTTACTTATTTGTGTCGGTTTATCAAACAGCAAAGTCTGATGATAGATTGAAATTTAGCAAGGGATTACTGAAGCCAAATAATCTTTTACTCTTCCTATTCCCTTGCTCGCATTTCTTTAGTTAGTTTTTCTAGTTGGACAGTCGTTACAACATGACATATGTACGTGTGAACCGGCTGCTCCTCCACTAACACCGAGTAATTCTTCTTCACTCAGTTCGTCAGATTCCACAGAAATCAACTCTGTTAACATTTGAGAAATGGCTTCGGTTGTGAAGTTATAACCTTTCTCTGCACTAGCGATCGCTAACACTTTGATAGCTTCTGCTTGGTTCGCTGCTGCTTTTAATTGCTGTTGTAATTTTGCGTTTTGCAGTAGTTCTTTAATTTGGTTTAACATAATTTAGTTCTCCTTTTTTGTTGACTTATTGATATAGCAAAGATTGTGCGCTTGTTTTGTGCGGTGTTCTCTGCTCTTGTGATTTGAATGTAGAGATAAATAGGGGAGAACTAGGGGAGATAGTTGCAATTGGGAAAAAATTTTTTGGCGTTGCTAAATCAAAATATGAATCAGGCGATCGCGGCAATTAGACCAGTACTAGATGTATTAAAAAGCACTCAATTTTGTAGTATGCTGAAAAATTTTGTTATGGCTAGGACTTACGCAAACTCTACGAACTCTTGGCGTTCTTGGCGTCTTCTCTACGAGACGCGAAGCACGAAGGCGGTTCGATAAATTAGGGTTTTTGGCTATTTTTGCGTAAGTCCTAGATTGAAAAATAAAGGTTTTAGATTTTTACCCGGCGAGAGTGATTAAAGAGGGTTAATCTTTAATTTGCATACCAGCTTTGGCTGGGTCGAAATCTTCGGGAAAATGGGTATTGCGATCGTAGTCTGCTTTTTCCAAGTTCGCTCCTTGGAGATCGGCTTGATGGAGATTAGCTGACATTAACAATGCTCCCCTGAGATCGGCATCTCTCAAATTAGCTTGACTCAGATCGGCGAAGCTCAAATCAGTTCCCCTTAAATTAGCACCGTTCAAATTCGCTTCACTCAAGTCAGCATAACTGAGGTCAGATCCTCTCAAATTAATACTTTGTAAATCAGCATTACCTAGTTCTGCTTTACTAAAGTCTCGTTTTCCTGCTGCATACCTTTCCAAAACAGTAGCAGGATTGTTAACGGGCTGTTGAGAATTTATTTGAGACATATAACAGCCTCACAGGCTATATCATTAATTACTGTTATTAAGGATTACATCACAAAAAATGTCTAGTTAGACGTTTGAGAACGCGAATTTTTCAAAACTATAACTTGAAAAAGGAATGGGGCATGGGGCAAGCAGGAGGTGTGGGAGGTGTGGGAGGATGGGGAAGCATTAATTCTCTTTCTCCACACTCCCCACACTCCCTCATCTCCCCATCTCCCCACTATTTGTATTTTTTAACACAAAAATAATACATCGGATTTTTCGGAATTTAAACCTTGCTAAATATAATACATTAGTTCCTTTTGTTGTCGGATTGCTCTGCGTTCACAA
The DNA here is from genome assembly GCA_034531095.2 of Nostoc sp. CreGUA01. GTDB lineage: Bacteria > Cyanobacteriota > Cyanobacteriia > Cyanobacteriales > Nostocaceae > Nostoc. The sequence goes on from JAVRBV020000033.1 coordinate 66,049, forward strand.
AGGTCTTGGAGTGTATATTTTTCCAAAACTGAGTTAGCAGCTTGACGTGCTTCCTGCCAAACTTCCTGAATTAGCTCACCTTCTACTGTGCTGGGAGGCGGTTCAGAAGTAGAGACAACAGCATCTGACCCTTCCATACAGCTAAAAGCATCTAGCACTGTAATTGTTCTGGGATCTCTTGCCAAAACATAGCCACCTTTGGCTCCGCGTATACTCTTAATTAAACCTCCACGCCTTAATGTTGCCAGGAGTTGTTCTAAATAGCGGTTGGGTATGTCTTGTAATGCTGCTATCTCTCGAATTTGCAGGGCGTCACCGTTAGGGTAGCAAGTTGCCAACTCTAACAGGGCTAGAAGCGCGTATTCTGATTTGTTAGAGATTACCACAGGCGTAATATTTTAAACTCACACCTAAATATACAAAGTTACTGAATCTATTTCCCTAAGCTATCGCTAAGAAAAATTGAAAATCAACTAAATGTTGACCGGCTAACTCCACTTTAAAGACTTTCAAGAATAGAAACAATTACTTTTTTTTTTCAATTCAATAAATAAAAGTGATTAATTATTGGAGGTCTTCTTGATGTGAGTGGGGTTGTTGACCGATGGCTGGTAAATACTTCGCCAAGCTTGCACCGTCCCTTTACCGATTTCGCTATCAATAGTTTGACCTCCTTCTAGCACTAGTCTGATGTCTAAGTTCTCGTCTGGAGCGTTTTTCAAAGCAGTGGCTAATTCTTGACTAACGACAAAGGTGCCGGTTGAACCGTCTAATTGAAAAACTTGTTCTCGAACTTTTATTAAAAGTTTATCTACTTTTTGGGTGGTCACGAATCTCAAATAATCTGGTCTGGGATACAAATGACCTGCGGTGTAGAAAGAAGACCTTGCTTGACCGGAATTTACTGTTACGAGTAGTCGAACGCTAGAAGGAGTCCATAAAGTAATAACTTGCTTGGAATTATTTCGGTATAAATAACCACCTAAATAATTGCGATCGAAAACTCCAACAAACTCGCCTTCAAAAGGGTCAAGGATTCTCACAGGTTTTGACCAAGGGACGTTCATATCAGGGGAAAGTCCTGCTGATTTGACCACTGGTAAATTACTCGATGCTTGGGCAAGGTTAGGTATCTTTTGAATAGAGGAAGCAGTGCCAAGTTGAGGGGACAGCACAGCTAAGGTAGCCCCTACAAGAAGAACTGGAATTGTCCGTAGTAAGTTCATCATGAGCCAGGGATATACGGAAAGCTGCTACAGCTATTTTAGCTTGCGAATAATCGCACAATTATGAAAAATTAGAGTTTACTTGACACATAGACAAAAGCAAACATTCCCAAACTAGGCGTGGTTGAGCGTAAGCAAGTAAGCACTTACGAGATTTTTCTAGCTGTTCGATCGCCTTGGCTTGGTGCCACTGCTGCCAGTAAAATTGCTGAAGATAATCAACTAACCATAGTTGTGCTTCTGTATCTAAATCTTTATCAATTTTCTTAGCTAACTCCAAAGCTTTGCGGTAGGATTTGGGCGCATTTTTCAAATCTTCGAGCAATTCAGGAGGAATAGCTTGTAATTGCTCGTAAGATGCGATCGCACTTCCCGCACTGCCAGCTGCTATATTCAATACTGCTTGATGTTGCAAAATTTCTTGATGACCTGTTTGTGTCAGTACAACAGCTAAAGACTGTGTATCTAAGCGATAAAAAGGAATGCGTTGACAGCGTGATACCAAGGTGGGTAACACAGACTCAATTGTAGGTGCAATTAAAATTAACGTTGCTTGTCCTGGTTCTTCTAAGGTTTTCAATAAAGCGTTCGCTGCGGCTTCTGCCATTGTTTGGGCTTCTTCCAGCACTACCATATTCCTTGGCGCTTCTAAAGGTGGACGACTAAGAAACTCAGTGATTTCCCGAATTTGTTCTAGTCGAATTACCGGAGGTGCTTTACGCTTGAGTCCTTTTTCAGCCGCTTGTGCTGCTGTAAATCGTTGTCCTTGGTATTGATAAGTTGGTTGCACCCACAATAAAGCCGGGTGGTTACCTTGACGCAAACGATTTTGTAAAGCAGTAGTGATTCCCATTTCACTAGAAAATAGCAATTCTACAAAGCACCTAGCTGCTAAACTCCTGCCTACACCATCTGGACCAACAAATAAATAAGCAGGAGCAACCCGGTTTTGTCTAACAGCTTGGGTAAGCAATTCTATGGCTTGCTGTTGTCCTACAAGTGGTGCAAACGGCTTAATAGTCATTAGTCATCGGTCATTCGTTATTGGTCATTAGTCAATTGTAATCTGTATAACAGCAAACATAGTGTTATATTTTATTGTGATTATAGGAATAACTTTTGAAAATTTAATGGTAAATTTTGGGATTTTAAGCTTATAAAAATAATCTTTTTGTGAGTTGCTGTACTTATTTCAAAAGTATCATTTTAGCTAATTTCAACTAACGATATTTTTTATAAAGAAAAGCAAATATTGTAAAACATTTTTTGCCAAATTAGATAATCTGAATACATAGAGGATGAATAAAAAAGTTTAGATTATTAAATCATTGGCTGCTCACTATCTGCAAATTTTTACAAAGATGTTCAGCTAAATTAGGCAGCTATTTTAAACATCCTTCAGGGCATCGAAGAGGTTGTTTTAAAAGTGTTTGGCTGTGATTTTAGGCACTTATCGATCCCCCCTAGCCCCCCTTTTTAAGCTATCCATTACCGGGATCTTTCTTAACAATTGCAAAAACCACTATTGACAAGGGTTGTAGAGATAGCGAAAAAACAGGGGCTTGACAATGATGTAATTGGTATGCAGAGGAAAAAACTCTTAAGCAG
>JAVRBV020000034.1:0-33163 GCA_034531095.2 Nostoc sp. CreGUA01
CTCTCAAAACTATACCCATTAACCGTTTCGACCTAATTTTAAGTATTTTGTCTGTTTGTTAAGAAAGATCCGGGTAATGGATAGCCTTGATAAGGGGAGGGGCGGTTTTGGCTTTAGACAAAACCGGGGTGGGGTGACGCGCCCTTGTGATGGGAAGTCAGAGAACTGAATATCACGTCTTTACAAGGGTTTTACGTTAAGTTGACACCTATGGCAGGATGCCCACCCCACAAGAATTATCCCTTGATTCAGCAACGCCCCATTTTAAAGTTGATTTCGTGCCTTCAATTGCAGATATCGTTCAACCAACTGATCTGCAATTTGATTTGCTGGTGCATCTAATATTAATACACCTTTTTGTTTCAACTGAGCAAATGCCACTTGTCGCTGTGCCAATAAATCTAATGACACTGCACGTACATAAGCGCCTGTAACATTTTCACTAAAAGTATGTGCCAAACGATCGACTTGCGGATCTCGCAGAGTCACGCAAAATGGCAAATAGCGGGGTGCAAGTTTGGAAAGTGCAGCCAGCAGTTCCATAGAAGCGGTGACATCAACTAAGTCAGTAATCACCACCACAAGCGCCCTGCGAGTTTGTCGTTGCACAACATTTGTCACCGCGCCCAAATAATCAGATTCAAATAACACTGGTTGAATGGGAGTCAGATCATCGATCGACTGACTCAAATGAAGTTGACCGCGCTCTGGGGGAATCCACGTATGCATTTGGCGGTCAAATACACCAACGCCGACGCGATCGCCTCGATGTAAACCTGCCAAAGCTAAGGATAAAGTTGCATTCAAACCCCAATCAAATCGCTGCAAACCTTGGACTTTTGCTGTCATCAACCTACCGCGATCGAGTAAAATCAGCAAAGTTTGTTCCTGTTCTGGTTCCAAAACCCTCACCAATGGCGGTGAGTTACCATAAGCACCAACTCGACGGGCGGTAGCTTTCCAATCAATAAACCGCAAATCGTCACCAGTGCGATAATTCCGCAATTCGGCAAACTCTGTACCGATACCTGTTTGCTTAGCTTGGCGCATTGACCCCGATGATTGCAATGTCAGGCGAATTGTGAGCGATCGCAACCCGATTAAATCAGGGTAAACTTTCACTGGCAGACTTTGTAAAATCTGCCAATCATCCCAAGCTAACCCCCAAAGTCCCAATTGTCTGACTTGAATGTTTCCCCAAGGAAATTCTCCGCGTTGTGTCGGGTTAACGGTATAAGTTAATTGCTGGGTGCTATTACTGGGAATAGTGGCCTCTAGTGCAGGTGCAGATACACCAAAACCTGTTGGATAATAGTCACGGATGTGAATTTGAGCGTTGGCATTTTGCGATGTTACTTTTAATATGACTGGATTATCCCGCCCAATGGATAGGCGTGGCGGTAACTCGCGGGTAATTTGCACGCGATAACGCCGCGCCTGCAAACCATCTGCAACCATGAATAGGAGAACTACGACATCAAATAACAAAGTTATGGCGATGGTTGCAAAAATCGTCAGAAAAAAGGATAGGATGAGGGCGATCGCAATTCCTAATAGTAATAATAAATAAACTCGTTTAGAAGGAACCATGATTTTCCAGTCAAAAGTAGAGAATTTTTCAAGAAAGTTGAAATTTTAGGTTAGCACGCCTAATATCAATTCCTTTTCTAGTGAGGTACTTGTTAGGGGCGCAAAGCTTTGCGCCCCTACAAATTTCTGTGCCTATTTGCAGTAGGGTAGCACAACTGTGCTGCCCTATTTATCGAACCGCCTTCTCTACGAGAGGCTTTCGCCAACGCGCTTCGCGTCTCGTAGAGAAGACGCCAAGAACGACAAGAGTTCCTAGAGTTTGCGTAAGTCCTAGTGTTGTGAAAAAAAAACGCGCCCTTGTTTGGGCGCTTATGGTAATGCTTAGAAATTGTAATGCTTAGAAATTGTAACCAACCCCTAATAACAAGCCGACATCAGTTTCATCCATGAAAGCGGCGTTTACAGCACCTGTAAGTGTGAATCGAGTACCTAGAGGAACGTCCACACCACCAGTTAGCAATAATCCAATATCAGTATCGAGATTAGCTTCAATAGCTACACCTGCACCCAAGTAAGGAGATATGGTGTAGGTTCGTTCACCCACGGAAGCTGCTGCACGTGGAGTGAAATCATAAGTCAAGGGAACCAGAAATACTGTATCGTCGCCAAACAGCACCGATGGTCTGACTGATAGGTAATTTGTCACACCAAGTTTGCTGATAACTGTAAAGTTACCTTCGCTTAAAGCTGTATCACCACCCGTCAAACCAATGTTACCAGCAACCCCAATGTAGCTTCTGCCACCACGAGTAGCTCTACCTACATCTACACCAGATGTTCCACCATTAGTGGTGCCCCCTTCTGTGGGCTGCTGATCTAACTGGCTGAGATTAAGATCCGGGGGGATGAGGACTTGGTTGATTGCATGAATAACACCGTTGCTGGCTGGAACATCAGCTTGGATGACTCTAGCATTATTGACTGCGACTTGATTGTTAGCGCGATCGATTTGAATATTTACAGGTCTTTCTTCAAAGGTTTTCAGTTCGCCGTTTGTGAGTTGGCTAGCAGTTACCGCCCCAGGAACTACGTGATAAGTCAAAATCTTCACCAAAGCTTCTCTGTTTTGTGGTTGCTGCAATTGTTCTAGGGTAGAAGCAGGTAAAGCGGCAAATGCATCATTAGTAGGGGCGAAAACTGTGTAAGGGCCGGGCTGTTGAAGAGTCTCTGCTAAACCGGCTGCTTTTAATAAAGAAGTCAGTGTTGAAAAAGAGTTACTGGATGCAGCCAGAGAAACAATGTCGTTACCTGTTTGAGTACCTGTACCAGATCCAGCGACAATATACTGAGCAGCTGACACATTGCTAGCAATCGGTTGTAGCCGTCCCTGTCTCACTAAAGCTTGATACAAAAGCGCGGCTGCTTCAGCACGAGTTAGGGCTTGTTGGGGATTAAGTTGTTTGATATCTGGGTAGTTGACAACAAGATTACTTTGTGTTGCTGCTGCTACACTACTAACGGCATAATTCGGAATAGCTGAAGCATCGCTGTAGTAGGTGTTAAGAGTACTTGTATCGCTAGCAGATAAGCCCAAACCATTACTTATAGAAACGATCGCTTCTACTTTGGGTATTTGTTGATTTGGTCTAAATACATTCCCAGGATAACCTGATAAAAACCCAATTTCGTAGGCGTTCTGAATTGCGGCAGCCGCCCAGTAACCGGCAGGAACATCACTAAATCCGCCTGCGGCCAATTGGCGAATTCGGTTTTGGTTACCGAAAGCTTTTTGAATTAGGGCGGCAAATTCCGCACGAGTCACAGATTGATTTGGTCTAAAGCTGCCATCAGGAAAACCACTAATTACATTATTATCAGCTAGAGTTTGAATAAATGGACGTGCCCAGTAATCTGAAGTGACATCTGACAAATTAACTGTTGAAGTTGGCGATGGTGTAGTACTGGGAACAGTATTTTGAGATGACGCTGGCGTAGAAATTACGATGGGAGCTACTGTAGCAGTTGCCATTCCCAGAACTAACAAAGCTACTCTTAGTGATGACCAAGGAAACACACTAGACATTACAATATCCTCCAGGAAAAAAATTGACTCAACGGGGCAAAAGGCAAAAGACGAAAGGTAAAAGGCAAAAATCAACACAAGTATGAATTTAACATTAGTTTTACTTTTTACTTTTCATTTCTTGTGAGATTTTTCCAGAACCGCAGATAACACTAAAAATAAAAAGAGATACTGTGGTCATCTGATATATTGGAATAATAAAGACAGTTGTGAAAGTCTAGCGATTTTATCAAGCATAGAATCGCACTTAAACATTGTATTAATTGGCCTTGATAGCCGTGTCTTTATGATTACTGAAAAAGGTGAATACGGTCAAGCTTAATGCATCATCAGATTTATTAATATTTAAGAAAGGGAAATGTGTACTGGTAGTATAAGTAATATTCTTCAACTATTACTTAATTTACGCAACTAACTAACGGCTGTAATTTGAGATAAAACTTTCACTCTTTAGATAGTTGTCGTTGACACCAAATTTAATAATCCTAGAGTGAAAATCAGCGATCGCAATCCCAATTTTCGACAATAATTAATCCCAATTTTTAGACTAGTGATTAAATAAAAACTATATTTTCAAGCCGCGTATAGTAATCCGCTTTGATTTTTGAACTTATTTCCGTAGTACGCCCAGCCCAGCCCAAGCGTCATAGGCAGGGATCAGCGAGAAAATAACCCTTGTCTGTATGGGAGTAGGGAGTAGGGAATTAACTTTTTGGGGTTGGGGATGAGTTTATGCAAAAATCAAATAAGATTTGTATATGAACCCTGTTTCAATTAATAATTCCAAATTTTGAATTCTGAATTCTATCTTATTAACTAATCGTGCTTTGAAGAATCAGGCATAATTGCTTCTTGAAAATTGACACCAGTGAGGTGAGCGAACCTCAAATCAGCTCCTCTGAGGTTCGCTTTTCTGAAATTTGCCCCTGCCAAGTTTGCTCGTCTGAGGTTAGCCCAACTCAAATCAGCTTGGCTCAAGTCTGCTTCATTCAAGTTAGCAGACAACAAATATGCACCACTCAGGTGAGCCTTGGTCAAATTAGCTTTATACAAATCAGTTTTATAAAGATAAGCCCCTAACATTTCCGCCTCGTATAAGCTGGCCTCACCCAAATCAGCTTCAATCAAGTTAGCTTCAATCAAGTTAGCAAAACAGAGATTGGCTCGAATTAGTTTTGCTACATCTAAATCCGCACCTCTTAAGTTAGCGCTTTTTAAATCGGTGCCAATGAGATTAGCATGAGCAAGGCCAGCACCTCTGAGATTCGCCTCACTCAAGTCAGCACCAATTAAATTGGCATAACTGAGATTTGCCTGTGAAAGTGTAGCACCACTCAAGTTAGCAACACTGAAGTTAGCAGAATTCAGATTAGCTTCAGTAAGTAGCGCTTTGTGGAAGTTTGCGCCACTGAGTTCAGCATTGCTGAGGTTTGCCCGCACAAGTAAAGCATTAGTCAAATCTCCCTTGCTCAAGTTCACGCCCTGGAGATCTGCACCTCTGAGGTTATCTCCTTGCAGATTCGCACCGCTGAGGTCTGGTTGAATGTGAGGATTTTTGTTTCTCCACTCAGTCCATATAACTGCACCTGCTTTGAGTAAATTCAGATGCTCTCGATTCGCCATTTTCTCTCCTTTATCAACAAGTGCTTTATTAGTAATGAGTAGGGAGTAGGGAGTTGGGAGTTGGGAGTTAGGAGTTAGGAGTTAGGAGTTAGGAGTTAGAAATTTTCCCCTCATCCCCCTCATCCCCCTCATCTCCCCATCTCCCCATCTCCCCATCTCCCCATCTCCCCATCTCCCCATCTCCCTCATCCCCCCCACTCACCACTCACCACTCACCACTCCCCACTCTTCATTCCTGACGCCCACTTTGAGGACTTCGACCGGGTACACTTTCAATCGCCGCTAATGCTCCCGCTGCACCTGCTAGAATATCCCGTTCTTCTCCACCCAAGTAAAGCCGTCCAAAACTGCCTACAGCTTGCACTTCAAGAATGTTAATCGACGCCGCTTTCTCTGCTTCATTGGCAGCCAAGGCGGCGTAAGCAGCAGGCTCTACTTCTAATACATATAATGTTTGCCCTGCTAATAGAAGCTGTCCCCGACGGCTACGATTGATCAGTTGTGTTTGATAAGCATCGATGTTACGAATAATTTGGCTGGAAACAACACGCGGTTTAAGACATTCTTCTCTGCGGACTCCCAGCATCGCCAAAATGGCTTGACCAGCAGCTCGTGTTTCTCCTTGGGAGCCAGAATGAACTTCTAATAGACCGTACAAGCGTTCAACTACCTGTACTCCCGGACGCACGGAGGCGGCTTTGAGGGCTACATCTGTAATTTTATTAATTTCGATGCCAGGTGAGATTTCAATCCACAGGGATGTATCTCCTGGTAATGGTAAGAAACCTTGGGCTACTGTTCCCATATATGCTGCATGTTGAGGTTGCAGGCTGTCGAGAAACACGAAACTGCGTAGTTCTATTCCCAAGATTTTGGTCTCCAGTCATGAGCTAAAAGTTATTTATTGCACGATATGAGCGCCTAACTTGTGGTATTTTATCGAAGAAAGGCTCCAGGGAAGGAGGCAGGGGGCAGGAGGTAAAACTCTCAACAGTAAAAGGTTTCGCTGGTTTAGATTTGATACTTAATTATGTCCGCTTACTTACAACTCAATTGCGAGGCGACACAACTCAATTGCGAGGCGACACAACTCAATTGCGAGGCGATACAACTCAATTGCGATGCGACACAACTCAATTGCGAGGCGACACAACTCAATTGCGAGTCGATACAACTCAATTGCGAGTCGATACAACTCAATTGCGAGTCGATACAACTCAATTGCGAGTCGATGCATTCACAATGCAGGAGGGGTCACCAATCCCCTTGTTAATAAAACCTTCTGCCGACGCTTGCGGACACGGCTTTGCGCTATCCTGACCTCTGCTTCCTGCCTCCTCAAGGATAAATAAAGAATGGAAAAACACAAAATAGAAAAATTTTGGTGTCGATAAATTTTACACGTGAGAACTACCTGTTTGTGAAAACCGCCTTGATAATTGTACAAGTTTTCTCAGAAAAAATAAGTAGAAATAGCAAGAGGAAAGCTCATTGAACTTTCCCCTCTACGTTTAAGATGTTGGCACTCAAACTGATATTTAGAAACACAACAGTAGTTGATGTGTTGTATGCAAGCAGAAAGCACTAAATTTTGCCCGCCTATTTTGTGGCGATCGCCATTGCTTTTTCCACAGTTTCCAAAGCAGTGTTGACTTCGGCTTCTGTGACAATCAACGGTGGCACAAATCGGATGACTTTTGGCCCGGCTGGGACGAGCAATAAACCCTCGTTGATGGCAGCATTAACCACATCGGCTGCGGTGAGGCTAATTTCAGATCGCAGTTCTAAACCATTGATTAAACCCCAACCCCGAACTTCGCTAATGTGATGAGGATATTTGGCGGCGATCGCTTTTAGTCCAGTTCGTAACTGTTCGCCTCTGTCTTGGACATTCTGCAAGATATTTTCTCGCTCTAATGTCTGGCAAACACTCAGTGCTACACCACACACAAAAGGATTGCCACCAAAAGTACTGGCGTGTTCTCCTGGTTGAAAAACATCGCAGAATTTTTTGCTCATCATCGCACCGATGGGGATACCGCCACCTAAGCCTTTAGCACTGGTGAAAATATCCGGTTCGACGCCTAGATGTTCGTAAGCCCATAACTTACCACTGCGACCCATGCCAACTTGCACTTCATCAAAAATCAGCAAAATTCCGGTTTCGTCGCAAATCTGCCGTAGCTTTTTGAAATAGGCAATGTCTCCGGGACGCACGCCGCCTTCTCCTTGCAAAGGCTCAATCAAAATTGCTGCTACACGATAATCGCCTTCATCCAACTCGCTAATCGCCAGTTCCACAGAGTTAATATCGTTGTAATTTATGTAGTGGAATCCAGGCATCAAAGGATCGAAGTATTTTTGATACTTTGGTTGTCCTGTGGCGGTAATGGTGGCTAAAGTCCGGCCGTGGAAACTGGCATTAGCAGTTAAGATAATCGGTTTTTCAATGTCTAATACCGTGTGGGCATATTTTCTGGCTAATTTTATTGCTGCTTCGTTAGCTTCAGCTCCAGAGTTGCAGAAAAAGACGCGATCGGCACAAGAATGTTCAACAATCCATTTTGCCAATTCACCTTGTTCGGGAATATAGTACAAATTAGAGACGTGGTGCAGCTTTTGGATTTGGCGTGTCACCGCTTCCACCATCACTGGGTGGGCATGTCCTAAGGTGCAAGTGGCAATTCCCGCTACAAAATCCAAATATTCGCGCCCCTGTGTATCCCAAACCCGACACCCAGCGCCTCGTTCTAGGGCTAAGGGAAACCGCCCATAGGTAGACATGACAGCTTGATTAAAGCTATCTGCATCAAAGGGACTGGGTGTTATTGATCCTGAATTTGGGGGGATGGTGGTTTGTTCAACTAGAGTTTGTAAGCTCACTACCTCTCCTCCTGGAAGTTTTTCATCATATAGTTATTTACTAGTTTCCTAGAAATCTCAAAAAATTACTTTTAATTCTCTCAAAGCCCGATCGCTTCGTTAATCACCCACGCTTTTTGACTCCATATAACTAGGGGCGATGGCTTTACATCATGTAAGTAATTTTACGGTTATGTAGGATTTTACGCAAGCTTTGAGTGTGTAGGCTTTGTCTGCTTTTTGGTCGAGAATTTAGCTAGGGTACAGTATCCTGATGCTAACGCACTTGCTGAAATAGCAGACTATGAGCTTCGGCGGGAACTATTGCGACAAGGAAAGAATAAACTTAGCGAAATTTGCCTCATACCACTAACCCCTGAAACGATGCGAAAAGCAGCATAAATGTGGGCATGGGTGCCAAACCAAGGGAAGCCAACTGCAAGCCATGACAGCTTAGGGACTTCCAATAAAAAAAACGTCCCATCCCTGCGGGACGCTCCGCGAACGTAGGGGCGCACAGCTGTGCGCCCCTACAAATGTACAAATAATTTGGAACAATTTATTTTTTGGAAGTCCCTTAGATGGTGATGTAATTCTTGCTGCTCAGGCTATTTTGCAGTTAGCGAATTTTAATGATGTCCTAATTGTGACAACAAACTTAAAACACATATTATGGTTTGAAAGTCAGGGGATATGTGTAATAGATTGGCAAGAAACTCATGATTAAGCAGCGATCGCTACAATACTGCTATTTACAAAAAAACTATTTGTTCTCCCTATCTCCTTGTCCTCTTTGCTGGCAAAGATAAATACTATAAAGTTAGTACAAAACTTAAAAATATAGGCCTAAAGTACTATTTATACGCCATTCTCAACTCTAGAGCAAAAATATCAACGCATCCAAAAGGAGTTAATGGCCGGGGCGATCGCTCTTGGTGGTGTTTTCCTTATTGGAACTTTGTGGTATCGAATAATAGAGGGCTGGTCATGGGAAGACGCTGCTTACATGACGGTCATCACTTTAGCTACTGTGGGATATAGCGAAACGCACCCACTCGGTAGCCGAGGACGGTTGTTTACAATTGCCCTCATTTTATTGGGCGTAGTCAATATCGGTTACATTGTCAACAGATTTACTGAAGCAATTATTGAAGGCTACTTTCAACAAGGAATTCGACTACAACAACAGAGGCGGCTAATGGAATCCCTGTCAGAACACTACATTATCTGTGGCTTTAGTCGGACTGGTCGCCAAATTGCCAAGGAATTCCGGGCAGAAGGTGTACCTTTTGTGGTCATTGATTCGGAGATGGAATCTGTACAAAGGGCACAAGCTGAAGGTTATACAGTATATCAGGGTGATGCAACGCTAGATGATACGCTTTTGAAGGTGGGCATTCAAAGAGCGATTTGTTTGGTAGCAGCATTACCTTCTGATGCCGAAAATTTATATACAGTTTTATCAGCAAAAACACTGAATCCAGAAATTCGGGCGATCGCTCGCGCCAGTACGGAAGAAGCATTACAAAAATTACAACGTGGTGGTGCAGATGAAGTGATTTCACCGTATATTACTGGTGGGAAGCGGATGGCGGCTGCGGCTCTCAGACCTCAAGTTTTGGACTTTGTAGACGGAATTTTGACAGGTGCAGACCGCCAGTTGTACATGGAAGAATTTTTACTCGACCCGGCTTCTTGTCCTTTTGTCGGTCAAACTTTACAAAAAGCGAGATTGCGATCGCAAACTGGCGCATTAGTTTTGGCAATTCGCCGCCTTGATGGTACTTTAATCGGCGGCCCCACTGGCGATACGGTGTTAATGCCAGGAGATCGGCTAATTGGTATGGGTACAGCTGAGCAGTTGCGTAACCTCAACAAAATTCTCGGCCCGATTAATTACAAACAACTGCGGCGACCAAAAAACACCTGATTTGAGTTTTAATTAGGACTTACGCAAAAATAACCAAAAAGCCTAATTTATCGTAGACGCTTTGCGGCTTGCCGTAGGCTACCGCCAAGATGCCTTCTCTGCGAGAGGCTTCGCCAACGCGGAGCGTCTCGTTAGAGAAGAACGCCAAGAGTTCATAGAGTTTGTGTAAGTCCTATTAATATTTGCTTTACGCGAACATGATTAAATATACAAATTAAATGCCTATTAAATATTCTGTAACCACTGCAAAATACTAACTTTACTTTCTACCAAACCTTTATATGCTAAAGCTTCTGGTGTCATCGACTCAATTGAAGCATAAAGTTTAGAATTTAATATTGAATCTTTTTTGACTACAGCACAATCTCTAAAGTAAGTACGAATAGTAAACAGTGCTGCTTCACATTCTGGTATTCCCCAAATTACCTGTCGCTCAATTCGCAGATAAAGCCTGGGATCTTGCAAATCAAAGTTTCTACCTTGCCATTGGCTAACTGATACACCAGGCGGTGGTTCGGGATGATGGTTGAGGCGGGTATCGGTACTCAAACCCCAAGCAAAACGCACCATCGGTTTCTGGGTAATCATTGTATTAGCGATCGCCTTCCCTCGCCGATTTATTTTTTCCATACCCGCCACCGGTGCATGGATTTTGGCAAAATCGGAACCAATTTTCTCCTCGGCTGACCAGTGGTTGGGATAACACAGATGAACTGCACTCAAGAAGTTGCTACCATCAGCACAACGGCAAATAATTGCCAGGTCTTCCTGCACCTGTGCCGCTAAAGCATCAAGAGTAGAAGTGTAAGTTGGAACAACTCGGCTACCTTCAACTTTTTGTAACTGCAACTGTGCATCTAAATAAAGCGTTTCTTTGGTGAGTTGGCTATGAAATTTCAGGGTGTTATCTATTGACTTTTGGCAATCAAAATGCTCTGGATGTTCTTGGATGAGGCGATGAATTATTAAACGAGCGATCGCACTTGCCACAGTCTTAGAATAATTGCAGGTTTGGTAGTACTTGTTCAACCGTTCCTCACGAGCTAAAAGTTTAGCTTGACGGTATTGGTTAAAATTATCATCAATTTGAAATACCTGTCCATCAACCTGAGTGTTACCCAAACAGCAGCCAAAAGGCATCATCCCTGGCTTAACTTCATAGCGTCCACTCATCAGGGGAAAGTAGCAAGCCGCATGATCAGAAGCTTCCACTGTCCTAACTTCTTGGAACAAGTTGTCTACAGACACAGATTCCATGATGGTTGTTTTTATTTTTTCATTTCCAATATAGAAGAGATGGGGGGACACGGGGACACGGGGACACGGGGACACGGGGACGCGGAGAATGATCAATGACCAATGACTAATGACCAATGACCAATGACCAATGACCAATGACCAATGACTAATAACTAATAATCAATTTCCTTCCAACCATGCACTGCTGCTATGGCTTTAGTAACCCATTCAATGACAATTGGGGGAGCTTCTGAGATCAAGATGCTAGGATAAACTGCTGCACCCCATTCGGGATGAATTAACACACGGCATTGATTTTTAATCAGTGGATAGTTGAGTAAAGCTTGAACAGCTGCTGTATCGTCGTGGGGAATTGCTCCAGGATGGGATAATAAAGGATAGCCTGTACGAGGGTCGATGAGGTCAGTTAGGTAGCCGCGATCGCGCAGATTAAATGCCAAATCACAGCCAAATCTCATAAACTTTTCTCGCAAGCGTTCTTTCTCTGTCTCTATTTCGGCGGTCTTTTCCACTAGTTGATAACGGGATTGCTGTAAGACAATCACTACTCTCAAAAATGGCTGTCGTTTCCAATCTGGTAATATCCGTTCGCAGTTGGCACAGATATATTGACTGGGGGGATGAATTGAAATTTGAACAGCTTGTCCCGTTTCGCCAACTAAATTAATGGGATAGCCTTGCTTTGAAGTGTAAACTCTGGGATAGTTCACTCAATTGATTCGGTTGAAAGCAAGTTTTTTAATTTAATCTACGGTATAGATGATAACTCTTAATAGTTGCAAAAAATCATCAAATTTCTATAATAAATTATTTTTTTGGAAGTAGTTGTTAATAATTTGATAATTTTAATCTGATTTTTATGCTTTATTAACCTGTTTAATGGGATTTCCTTGGTTGGTTCAGTGATTAAAGAGAGTTAATTTCTGGAGATGTTTATTGATGAAAGGCTACTGCTTGCCATCTATGCCTATCTGTAATGGCAATTGTCCTACCCGTTGTTCTAACTGATATGGGACAAGCGATCGCCTTTGTTGTTGTCGTTCTGCTAAAATTTCGTAGTCAACTACGCCTATTTTCATCCGTTATTGGTGTATGCAGTTAGTGACGACTACTTAATTGAGTTTTAAAGAATTGACTGGAACTTCATCCCAAGACTCGACTGTGCGTAATCGCGCTACCCAACCTGCTGCTTTTTGTGTCTCGGTCAAATTATTCTCAAAGGAATAATGACAATCTTTGGCTTGAGATTCGTTACAACAAGCAATACAAGCATGAATCATCCCAGACGGATCGATTTGCTCATTTACCCAAATAGTCATACAGTATTCCCCCAAAACACTTTAGTCAAAAAAGCTATTCATCATTTTAAAATACTAAATGTTTTCAGAGTTTTAATGTATATATGTTGTTACTAAAAAAACTATGAATTTGGGGACTAGTTTATGGCGGGAAACTTTGGGCGGCGTGAATTGATTTATGCTTGGGCGGTTTTTGCTAGCAGCCTAGTGCTGAAAGCTTGCAGTAGCAATAACCAATCTACAACACAAAGTAATGCAAGTGGTGGAGAAGGATTTAAAATAGCGATCGCTCCTCCCTGGAGTCATCACCGATAAAGCCTGGAATCAATCTGGTTATGAAGGTGTAAATCTGGCGAAACAAAAGCTGGGTGGAGATGTTGCTTATGTCGAACAAGTGACACAAGCAGACCAGACAGAAACTTTTAGTACTTACGCAAACTCTACGAACTCTTGGCGTTCTTCGCGTCTTCTCTACGAGACGCGAAGCGCGAAGGCGGTAGCCTACGGCAAGCCGCAAAGCGTCTACGATAAATTAAGCGAAATTAGCTATTTTTGCGTAGTCTCTGACTTTAACAGATTTTGCTCGTAAAGGCTACAGTATAATATTTGCCCACGGCGGACAATTTGATGCAGCGGTGGAACAAGTTGCTTCACAGTTTCCCAATACATTTTTTGTCGTTGTTAATGGTTCTATCAAAGGTGATAATATTGCCACTTTGCGAATAGACCACCTCCAAGGTAGTTATTTGTGTGGTATTATCGGCGCTTCTTTAACTAAATCTAACAAATTAGCTTATATTGCTGGACAGGAATTTGAAGCCACTCAACAAGAATTGCGGGGATTTGAATTAGGCGATCGCATTCGCAACTAAATTAAGAATCTAAAAACGTTCCTGTTCTTCCACCAATTGCAATGGGGCAGGAATTACTTCGTCTGCGGGGAGCATATTTTCCACTTTGAACTTTAGATAAAACAAATTGCTCGTGAGTAGGAATAAGCGATATATTCATTTGCTCATCGTGGATTTTAACTACCAGCATTTGATTATTTGATCAATTTTATAAATTTTATACCACTTGAGTCTGATGATGCATTCAGTTGTTGATTTTTCTGACATCAAAGCAAGAGATAATATCATCAAATTGGATTCCTGATAGATACCCTGATTAATAAATTATGACGACAACCAACTTAGATACACTGATTAATTCTCTAGAAGGTATAGAAATTATCACGGACTCAACCCAAGTTGCAAAATTATCTCATGATTACCATACCTTTAGCCCCGTGCTTGTGCCGAAACTAGAGGGAAAAGTGGGGGATATTGTGGTTCGTCCCGCCAATGAACCAGAGGTTTTCAAAGTTGCAGCTGCTTGTGCGAAATACCGCGTACCCTTAACCGTGCGGGGCGCTGGGACTGGGAATTATGGGCAATGCGTACCCTTGCACGGTGGCGTAATTTTAGACATGACCCGGATGCACAAGATTCTTTGGGTGAAGCCAGGGGAGGCGCGGGTGGAAGCCGGGATCAAGTTGGCGGCTATAGATAAAAAAACACGAGAAATCGGCTGGGAAATCCGCATGGCACCGTCTACTTACCGCACAGCCACAATTGGCGGATTTATTGCTGGGGGGAGTGGGGGTATTGGTTCGATACAATATGGATCTTTACGCGATCGCGGTAATATTCTGGCACTGCGAGTGGTAACTTTAGAAGATGAACCCCGAGCGATGGAATTGCGGGGAGACGATGTACAAAAGGTGAACCATGCTTGGGGAATTAATGGCATCATCACCGAAGTCGAAATTCCCTTAGGGCCAGCTTATCCTTGGGCAGAAGTCATTGTTACATTTGACGACTTCATGACAGCAGCAAAATTTGGTCAGGCACTTGGCAGTAGCGATGGCATGATTAAGAAATTGATTTCTGTCTTCGCATCCCCAATTCCTCAATACTTTCACGCCTTACAACAATACATTCCTGAAGGTACTCATGCAGTATTTTTGATGGTTGCCGAACCGAGTTTAGAATTCTTGCCCGGTTTGGTGCAGCGATACGCCGGCCAGATTAGTTATGAAAAACCAGCCCAGGAAGCAGCCAAAGGCACACCATTGGCAGAATTTACCTGGAATCACACCACCTTACACGCCCGGACTGTAGACACTGGAATTACCTATCTACAAAGTATGTTTCCTGCGGGTAAAAGTCTGCAACTTGTAGAGCAAATGTATAATCATTTTGGCGCCGAAGTGATGATGCATTTAGAATTTTTTCGCGTCAACGGTGCTGTAGTTCCTGGTGGTTTGCAACTTGTCCGCTACACCACAGAAGAACGTCTCAACGAAATTATCCGCTATCACGAAGAACAGGGGGTGACTATTGCCAATCCTCACACCTATATTATTGAAGATGGTGGAAGAAAAGTTATCGATCCTGAGCAGTTAAAATTTAAAGAAATAGTAGATCCCTATGGATTAATGAACCCCGGTAAAAGCAAAGTTCTCAATTGAGAATTCAGGAGTCAGAATTCAGGAATCAGAAGTAAAACAGGCTTAATACATGGTTACCAAACTTAGTTTGCTTACTTTGCGTTTCTTAAAATACGCTGTAAAAATTGAAGTATTCTGAATTCTGGATTCTGACTCCTGACTCCTGAATTCTAAATATTCCGTGGGTAGAACCCAAAACAACATCCCAAAATCACCCATGATTGAAATTGATGGTTCTTATGGAGAGGGAGGCGGACAAGTTCTTCGCACTTCCTTAAGTCTAGCCGCGATCGCTGGCGAACCGATACGGATTACAGGTATTCGCGCTGGACGCAAAAAGCCAGGACTAGCACCACAGCATTTAACTGCTGTTCGTGCCGCAGCGAGAATTTGTAATGCCCAATTACGGGGTGATGCTTTGGGTTCAATGCAACTGGAATTTATCCCAGGTAGTGCTGTGCAAGCTGGGACTTATGCCTTTGATGTTAGTAAAGCACAACCGGGTGGTTCTGCGGGTGCGATCGCTCTCATTCTCCAGACAATTCTCTTACCTTTAGCCCTAGCACCTGGCAATTCCCAAGTCACACTCAAAGGTGGAACTCATGTGAACTTCAGTCCCACAGTCACATACATTGAACAAGTTTATCTGCGGATACTCCAACGTATGGGAGTAGAAGCAAAAGTTAAATTAGGGGCTTGGGGTTGGTATCCCCAAGGTGGCGGAGAAATAGAGTTACAAATTACTGGCGGTTGTCAACTCGGCGGGATCAATTTGTTAGAACGAGGGAACTTACAGCAAGTACGCGGAGTTGCTGTGGTAACAGAATTACCTTCTCACATACCCCAACGCATGGCCAATCGTGCCGAAAATTTATTAAGAGAAGCGCATTTAAAAGTTGCTGTGCAAGCATCACGAGAAAAAGGTGTTGCACCAGGGGCGGGTATTTTCCTGACTGCTGAGTATCAGAATAGTTTAGCTGGTTTTGGTGGGTTTGGGCGTTTGCGGTTATCAGCCGAAACAGTTGCCGAAATTGCTTGTCAGCAACTACTTGAGTTTCATCACACAGGCGCACCAGTAGATGAACATTTAGCAGACCAATTATTATTGCCTGCTGCTTTAGCTTCACAAGAAAGTCATTACCGAGTAGCCCAGGTGAGTAGTCATTTGATTACGAATGCTGGAGTAATTCGACAGTTTGGATTGGCGCAGATTCAGGTAGATCAAGTTGAGAAAATAGTGTCAGTGAAGAGTTTGATTAGATGAAATAAGTACTATTACTTTAGTAGTGCTTTATGGTAGAGTACTACAAAGTACTACTAGATAAATCTAAATCAATATTGTGATACCTCATGTCTTCAACTAAAAACAAAAAATTTTCGCAGACAAAATTTGATAAATATTTAAAATTTATTTAAAAATTAGATTCTAAAACAAACTTATGTTAGTGCAACCTCATCAAGCTATTGAAGTGTTTTATTCTTATGCTCATGAAGATGAAAAACTTTGCGAAAAACTAGTAAAGCACCTGACTCTTTTAGAGCGAGAAGGTGTAATTACAGGATGGCATGATCGCAAAATTGGAGCAGGAAAAGAATGGCAGAATGAGATAGATATTCACTTAAATTCATCTCATATAATTTTGCTGCTTATAAGTCCAAATTTTATTGCTTCAGATTATTGCTGGGATGTTGAAGTCAAACGGGCAATGGAACGACATGAAGCCAAAGAAGCTAGAGTGATCCCTGTAATTCTTGACTTTGTTGATTGGAAAAGCGCACCGTTTGGAAAGCTTCAAGCCCTGCCCAAAAATGCTAAACCTGTTAAGGAGTGGGGAAATCGTGATAAGGCATTTTTAAGTGTTGCTGAAGGTATCCGGTTAGTTGCAAAAGAATTGGCAGTAAATTCGTAAAATTTCTCTGTTTAAACTTCATGATTTTGTTTAAATAAAATATCAAAAATTTAAATAAAAAAATGGTATGAAAAAATAATGATTATTTCATACAAATAGGTGCTGAAACCAATGCATAATACTAAGGTTATCAAAGTTTTTTATTGCTGCTCCGATTCTGCTCAAGATGAAGAAATGCGTAAACAACTAGAGAAGCACCTCAGGGCTTTGGAGCGCGAAGGTGTGATTAAGAATTGGGACAAAGGCATGATCAGCCCAGGTAAAGAATGGGAAACTGAGATTGATAGAAATTTAAAAGCGGCCGATATAATTTTGGTACTAATTAGTTCAGAATTTACTGCTTCAGATTATCACTGGGATGTTTTAGCGAAACAAGCTATGGAACAGCATAGAGCTAAAACATCTCGTGTTATTACTATTCTGCTTCGTCCAGTCGATAATTATTGGAAGGTCGCATTCCCCAATGTCAAAGTTTTACCCAAGGATGAAAGGGGTGAAAGACCCATAACTGAATGGAGACCCTATGATAAAGCTTTTGCAAATATTACTACAGGTATTCGAGAAGTAGCTGAGGAACTTACTGATTCTAATTTCCTTATTAAAAAATCTCTCCGTTTGCTTTGGGCAATCGTAACAGTTATTGCAGAGTTTACCCTAAAAGCTTTTATATTTCTGGGAATGCTAATGTTTTCTTACTTATGCCCATCCAGATCTCGTCGCCGGAATAGGGTAAGGAAGATTCCCATAGAACTAGTTATTATCGTTGTAGTAGGTACTATGGTTATGTTCTTTATTTCTCGACCATCTAATATATTAGATATCTCTTCTTCAACACCTAAATCAAATGTAAATTCATCAAAAACAGGGAATCCTAATGGCTGGATATGGATAGGTATGGTTAATAAAACTTCAGGTAGTTTTGTTGGAAAACCACTAATTCTTCAAACATCAAATTCTGAGGAACTTCCTCGTATTACTCCTGCTTTCGTGCCATCACTAGGATCAACTGTCACTGTTAAAGATGAACTGCATCTATGGACAAAAAAATCTTTATCAGGACAAACAATTGTTAAACTTCAAAAAGGACAAAAGCTAATCATCCTGAAAGTAGAACCTTTCTCAAAGGTTAATAAAAATTCCCCTTACATTAAATTGAAAGCGCAAGTTCGTAAATGTGACTCTACTTGTCAAAAATAGTGCTAAATAGGCGAAATATATCTCAGCACTAATACTTTTCGTCTACATCAGATTCATAGATGAAATCAGCAAGGCCTAATTTGAAGTTACTTGCGTTCCCTGAGATACCTGCTTCCTATTATCTCCCCTGATTTTGTTGGCGTTCTCTAAGTTTCAGCATAATTTCAGCGTGCATCTCGCGGGTAATTGGATAAAAATAAGTTAAAATTAAGCCAAAAATCAAACAAATTGTGGGTATAGGACCAATGGCAATGCGAATAGCTAGCAATGCTGATTCAGGTTGAATGGGTAATGTAGTTTCTCCGGGAACAGCTGCTTTAAAACCCGCTACTTGCAGCGCATTTCCTACTAAAAATAACCCAAAAGCTAAACCAAATTTTTGCAGCAAAACCATGAAGCCATAAAAAATACCTTCTCTGCGTTGTCCGGTTTGAAGTTCATCTAATTCAATCACATCTGGAATCATCGACCAGGGAATGAGATAAGCTGTAGACACACCAATTCCTGCCATCACAGCCATAAAATACATCAAAACTATTTGACCGGGTTGCAAGAAAAATAATCCTGATCCTGCAATCATCCATGAAATCATTCCCAGAAAATAAACAACTTTTTTGCCGACTTTTTTACTTAATTCACCCCAAACAAATAACATCAATAAGGCAGTTCCTTGGACTGCAATCATTAATGTGGGCACATCTGATTCTTGGAGGCGCATACAATTGACTACAAAATAGGGAATAATGCTGGCTGTGATTTGCACGCCTAGCCAAGAAAAAAGATATATACCAATCACAAATAAAAAAGGTCTGTTGCTGAAGACAATTTTTAACTGTTCAAAGAAAGGAAGAGATGGAGGTTCCTCGATTTCGATGCGTTTGGCTTCAAAAGCGAGAATGCGATCGCGGACTCCAAAAACGCACCAATATAATCCTAAAATCGAAATTACCGTACAAACTGCTGCTAAAACGAGATATTGTTGCTGGCGATCGCTAATTTGAGAAAAAACAATTTGCGTTAAAATCAAAGACAAAATGCTACCACCAATGGAAAATGTAAAGCGATAGCTGTTAAGGCTAGTGCGTTCATCATAATCTTGAGTTAATTCCGGAGTCATTGCCGTATAAGGCAAATTTACAACAGTGTAAAACGCCTGAGATATCACCCCAATCACCACGTAATACCAAAACAACGGCCAAATATTATTACTCTGCTCTGCACTAAATTGGGGTACAATCCATTGCAAGAAAAAGAAAATTCCAAAGGGAATTGCCCCATAAAACATCCAAGGAAGACGACGACCCCAGCGACGAGATTTCGTTTTATCAGTCAAAAAGCCAACAACCGGATCGTTTACCCCGTCCCAAATTTTGCCAATCATCAAAATACTGCCAGCTAAACCCGCTGGGATACCAGCAACATTAGTAAAAAAAACCAGCAGAAAAAACACAGAGATATTAGCAGTAATGGCCGGGCCTAAATCTCCTGCACCGTAAGCTAATTTTGTTTTCAAATCCAATTTTTCATTTAAAGGATTTCCTTGGGCATCACCATCAGCACCAGAATCATTCATAATAACTTGTCCTCATATTAAAATGTTTGCGTTTGCCTTTAATAGTAGCTATTTACCATTTAAGTGAGACTTATGCCAGACCTTTATGTTTCTTGGTCAGATTATCATCAAAACATTGAACAACTGGCCATTCAGATTTATGAATCCGGTTGGCGATTTAACCAAATTATTTGTCTTGCCAGAGGAGGACTACGAATCGGAGATATTCTCTCCCGCATATACAATCAACCTCTGGCAATTTTAGCAACCTCATCTTACAGTGGCCCCGGCAAGCAAGAAAGAAGTAATTTAATTTTCTCCCGCCACTTGACCATGACCAATGAAAACTTAGGTTCACACATTCTTTTAGTTGATGACTTAGTGGACTCTGGAATTACACTCCAGCAAACTATTCCTTGGCTGAAACAAAATACAGATTTTGCCATTGCAGAAATTCGCACCGCCGTGCTGTGGTATAAAGCCTGTTCAGTTATAGCACCCGATTACTACGTTGATTACCTACCCGATAACCCTTGGATTCATCAACCCTTTGAACACTACGAACAGATGAACATCGCCGAACTCGCAGCTAATACCATTTCTGTTTGAAGATGCGCTTATAAGACTGATGCAAAACTACAGACTGTAGCGGCAATTCATGAATTGCCGCTACGGGAATAGAGGGCTTTTTTCAAATTGGTATAACCACAAAAGACGCACAGAAAACACAGACAATTCAAGCCTGAACTTCTCCTAAAGGAAACCCTGCGCGTCGCTTGCTTCCCCGTAAAAGTACACTGACAATAAAAGTTATAGCAACTGTTTGTGTAATTTTATTGGTATGATTTGTTGTATTTTAATCAGTCATACCAATTGACAAATCAAAATCCAAAATCTACAATCCAAAATCAAAACAGCCACAGCCAAATCGGCAGAGTAACAAGCAATACGATAACTCCACTGGCTAATGCTGTTACTGCCAAATCGCGATCGAGATTGAATGCCTCAGCAATTACCAGCGTGCCAAAAGCAGGAGGCATAGCCATTTGCAGCACGATCGCCTTTGCTGTGGAACCTGTTAATCCAAATAGTGGTAAAATGCTACCCAAAATTAAAGGAACTAGTAGCATTTTGATTCCCAAGCTCATGCCTGCTTGTGGTAAGCTTCGCCAAGACTCGATCAGTGCTATTCGCATTCCGATTAGCACCAAAGATAAAGCTAGGACACTCCAAGCCAGTTTATCTAGCCAGAATTCTACCAGTGTGGGAATTGCTACCTCTCGAAATAGCAAGCCAAATCCGAAACTCCACAGAGCAGGATTAATTAATACCGCTTTGAGAGTTTGCCAATAATTCTGAGTATTACCCCCAAAATGTGCTGCCACTAACACACCTAAGCCGTAAGTTCCTGGGAACGAACCCAACAAATCGTAAAATAACGCCCAAGCAAAGTATTCCTTACCTACCATTGCTAAGGAGATGGGAAAGCCCAGAATACCTGTGTTACCCATCATTGCCGATAGGAGTAAGCTAGCCTGAGTTGGCGCTTGGGGAACGGTATTTCTAAAATGGGCTTGTGCTTTAATGCCTACCCAACCTAAAAAAGCACCGAGTAGAATGGCTAGGTAAGCGATCGCAGGTGCAATCCAAACCTGCGCCGACAAGCTGGATTGACGCAAAAAAGATACTATGCTTATGGGTACTCCCACCCAATACAGAAACTGTCCTAAATGGGTAGGAACCGTTACAGGTAGTTTGCGTCCCAAAATAAAACCTACCAGTATCAATCCTCCCAGCTTGACGTATAGTTCTAAAAGGTTTGTCAAAATTCCACCTAAGAACCACCAATGTAAAATGCTACCTGTTACGTATACCTTTTGTCCAGTGCAAAATCTGTTATGGCTATCCTACAAAACAGGAGTTTTCCCTTGAAGAAAGCTGGGTTTTCTAAAAAACTGCAAAATTCATCACCCGACCCTGATGATATTCCAGTGGCTATACGCGATACTCCTGTTGCAACACCGAAGGTGTGGTTGCAGCCCCAATTTTTACTGATTGGGGGAGTAGCGGGCTTTTTGCTGCTGGCTTTAATAAGCGGTTTTTTGTTTTTCCTCACTACGCCGAGAAAAACTGTTAATTCGGAACCTTCACCAATTAGTTCTGCTCCTGCAACTCCCGCACCATCTAATAATTCCAACAATACTCTGTTGGGACATTTGACATATCCACAAGCGCCTGAGTCAGAACTAGTAACTATTTCCGGAAATAGGGGCATCAGAATGCGAAAAACTGCTGCCCAAAAATTTCAGGAGATGGTAGCAACAGCGCGGAGTGCAAATGTAATTTTGGTGCCAATTTCTGGCTTTCGCTCAGTTAAAGACCAAGAGCAATTGTTTTTTGGTCTCGGTGCCCAGAAAAATCAAACACCAGCACAACGAGCTGCCCTCAGCGCTCCTCCAGGTCATAGCGAACATCACACAGGTTATGCTGTGGATATTGGAGACGGTGCGGCACCAGCAACTAATCTCCAAACTAACTTTGAAAATACCAAAGCTTATAAGTGGCTACAAGCAAATGCGGCGCGTTTTGGCTTTGAAATGTCCTTTGCCAAAAATAATGTTCAAGGCGTGAGTTATGAACCTTGGCACTGGCGTTTTGTTGGCGATCGCGATAGTTTGGAAACATTCTACAGAGCCAGAAATTTAAAACCCACGCCAGTGACTAAATAAAAGTTTATCTACGCTCAAAGCCGAATGAGCGTTTTTTTTATCCTCCACTTCCGAATTTACTTTTATTTCAAGTTTCTTCGCTTTTTCTTAACCAAAACTTGTTTTGAGCATCAATATTAGGACTTACGCATTGACAGAAAAGCCAAAATTACAGGTATGGTTTTCAAGGGTTTTAGTGAGATTTTGAATGATATTTATTTTAGCGATCGCCAGCAATCTAAAGTGACATCTAAACTCCTGAAACAACGTATTTACGTTAATTCACAAGATAGTTCTTTTGTACAGTGCGTAAGTTCTAAATAGGGCTTGCTGAAAAAGTCCTCTGGTCGTGGTAGGGAAGAGGGAACAGTTTTATCCCAATTGTTTTCCATTTTTTCAAGTCCAGCAAATAAGCAATGCAAGGTTTTTAAGCCTCATGCCCTTATTCTCTTGCACTTTTGTACGACTAAAAAACCTGAAAAGCCTATGAAATAAGCTTTTCAAAGCTATTCAGCAAGCCCTAAATAAGATTAATCATTTTGTGTTCATGCATAGCCTGTTCCCTCGACCGAAGGTCGGTAAAAACACGACACCAACAGACTCTTAAACCTGTTGCCTATTGCCTGTTCCCTATTGCCTACTAAATTTAGTTTTATCAACTCTTTGGTGGGTTTTCACCTTCTGGTTTTTGATATTTACCAGGGTACTTCCGAGAAAAATATTCTTCCATAATTTCTAAAATCATTGGCGCCGCAACGCTACCGCCACCACCGCCGGAATGTTCAGCAAATGCTACAACGAGAATTTCTGGCTGATCTGCGGGAGCATAAGCACCAAACCAAGCGTGATTTTGTTTAACATAACCCTTCCATGCTTCGGCTGTGCCACTCTTTCCAGCTACTGGAGGAAGTGTTGGTTTGTTCAAAACTTTACCTGTGCCTTCAGATATTACTTTCCGCAGTCCTTGACGCAGGACACTCATAGTTGTCGGCTTCATCTTTAAAGACTCTCGCCAGCTTTTTGCTTCTTCATTGTCTTTGAGTAAATGTGGCTGGACTCGGTAACCACCGTTAGCAGGTACGGCAAACATAATGGCAACTTGCAAGGGTGTTGTTTGTAAAGCACCTTGACCAATTGACATATTAATGCTGTCACCTACAGTCCAAGGCATCTTCCATCTTTTCTGTTTCCATGCTTCATCTGGTACTAAACCCGCCACTTCTTCATCAACAAATTCAAAGCCAGTTCTTTGGCCAAATCCATACTTTTTAGTCCATTCAATTAAAGTCGGACCGCCAACTGCCCGACCAATTTGATAAAAGAAGGTATCACTGCTCCACTGTAATGCTCCAACAAAACCCAACGGTCCGAATCCCGCATGGTTCCACTCACCAAAGCGTGTACCACCAATGTTTAAATAACCGTAGGTTTGTAAAATCGTGCCAGGAGAAAATTTGCCCGATTCTAGTCCAGCAGTGGTGGTGACTACTTTGAAGGTACTAGCAGGTGGAAACGGCCTGAGGGATCGATTCAACAAGGGATGTTCTGAACCTTGGAGAATTTGCCAATCTTTTTGGGTAAGTTTTTGCTTCGAGAAAATATTTGGGTCAAAGGTGGGGTGAGATACCATTGCTAAAACCGCACCATTCTTGGGATCTAGGGTCACGATCGCTCCATTGCGATTGCCTAAAGCTTTTTCTGCTGTCTTTTGCATCTCTAAATCTATGGTCAAGTGCAAATCATTCCCAGCTTTGGCTTGTTTCTCACCCAAAACCCGCAGCGGCCGACCAGCACCATCGACTTCTACCTGTTGACCTCCCCATTCACCCCGCAGCATTTTCTCATAAGCCTTTTCAGCTCCCATTTGACCGATGACATCACCTAATCTATAACCTTCCTGCTTCTTTTCTTTTAACTGTTCGGGAGTTAACTCTCGCGTATAACCTAATACATGCGCTAATTGTTTACCATGCGGATAGTAGCGAACTGCTTCCGTAGAAATTTCTACATCTGGAAGTTCGCTTTCATACTCCTTCAATGCCGTAACTTGTGCTTCGTTCAAGTCACGAGCAATGCGAATCAATGAAGAAGAATTAGCACCAGCCTCTTCTAGTTTCTTTTCCATTTCTTCTTGGGAAACTTCCAGAACTTGAGATAGACGCCGGGCTACAACTGGCCAGAATGGTTTAGTATGTGCCATCGGCCACAAATACACAGAGCGAGGATAGCGAGTACTAGCTAAAAGTTTGCCGTTGCGGTCAAAAATATTACCCCTCTCTGGTTGTTTGGGGATCATACGAATCCGATTTGCTTCTGCTCGTTTGCGGTGATTGGTTCCTTCGATAATTTGCAAGTATGCTAAGCGAGTGCCAATTCCTGCAATCATCAACAGAGTAAATATGATTAAAAATGTCGGCTGAAAACTACGTCCGACTGTACGTGTATTTTTTTTGCCACCAAACGGTGATGGTTTCAGTAAAGTCATAAGACAAAGAGTATTTGAAAATTAAGATTATCTGTAAATATTTGGGATAGCTAGTACTGGGTGCTAAAGAATTAGGCGGGTATATTTGTGAACAATTATTTTTGGCGGATACAATAAACCAAAGTGTCAAATCTAGTCTGCCCATATAGAGTAGATAAATTGACCAAATCAGGTAAAATCACGGCATTCTACTAAGGATTATGGCTCAAACTGTGATGCAGAATCAGAGGGCGATCGCAAGTTTTCACCCACTTGACGTTGAACTGCGTAATGTGTTCAAGTTTTTTAACCAAGAACCAGCAGTACACGGTATAGATTTGGATGTCAAACAGGGAGAATTTTTTAGTATTTTAGGCCCCTCCGGTTGTGGGAAAACAACAACACTACGGTTAATTGCCGGGTTTGAAATAGCTGATGCGGGCAAAGTGTTGATTCAAGGTGAATCTATGACTAATGTGCCCCCTTACCGCCGACCCGTCAATACTGTATTTCAAAGTTATGCTTTATTTAACCACTTGAATGTGTGGGATAATATCGCTTTCGGATTGCGGTTAAAAAAATTACGTCAAGCTGAAATTGAAACTAGAGTCCAAGAAGCTTTAAAACTGGTGAAAATGGAAAGTTTGCGATCGCGCTTTCCCAATCAACTTTCTGGTGGTCAACAGCAACGCGTTGCTTTGGCTAGGGCTTTAGTCAACCGTCCCGCCGTCGTACTCTTAGATGAACCTTTAGGGGCGTTAGATTTAAAACTGCGTAAGGAAATGCAAGTTGAGTTATCAAATTTACATAAAGACTTGGGTTTGACTTTTGTGATGGTGACACACGACCAAGAAGAAGCACTTTCCTTGAGCGATCGCATTGCTGTAATGAATCAAGGCAAAATCGAGCAAATTGGTACTCCCAACCAAATTTACGAACGTCCCCAAACATCTTTTGTTGCTGATTTTATCGGTGATACTAATTTATTTAGCGGTGAAATTCTAGCGGTTAACTCTACTTATGTGCAAATTTTGACAAAAACAGGACTCTCAATTAT
Organism: Nostoc sp. CreGUA01; assembly: GCA_034531095.2. Taxonomy (GTDB): domain Bacteria; phylum Cyanobacteriota; class Cyanobacteriia; order Cyanobacteriales; family Nostocaceae; genus Nostoc. Next base: position 25,966 of record JAVRBV020000034.1, read on the forward strand.
CATCGCCCGTGCTGAAGATACACCATCTGAATTATCACAAGCTGTGGTTGTAAGTGTACGCCCAGAAAAAATCCAGCTTTCACTTTATCCACCCAATTTACCAACAAACTGTTTTGAAGGTCGGTTGATTAATGTTATGTATTTGGGCACTCACGTTAATTACATAGTGGAATTAACGAATGGTGTCAAAATTAATGTATTGCAACCTAATACGTTTGGTAGTTTACCAGACCCCGACACCTTAATTTATGTTTGGTGGGCGGAAACTGATTGTTTAGCAATATTAAGTAATTAATTGTCCTTTGTTCTAAGGGGACGACAAAAAAAGCTAAAATACAGATTCTGATAAATTTCAAAACCCTTAACCCTTGCTAATAATATTTTTGCTTGCTTCCGATTTAATTTGATTAATTCGGTTAATAATTATATGCAAACTTCCTTGATACTGAATTCTGTTAGCGTAATAGAGTGTAGCCCATTCTGACCGGAGGCGGAGCGTCTCCGGCTCTGCTCCTGAATTCTTCTTGAGAAAAAATAACAAACGCATTTTTGGGAAACATCTGAAAACTATACAAGGCAAGAAATATCAATGATTCGACCGCGCAAGGTCTTTGCTCAACATTGGCTTAAAAGTGAAAAAGCGCTCGACGCAATTATTAAAGCAGCAGAGTGTCAACAGAGCGATCGCATTCTAGAAATCGGACCAGGAACAGGTATCCTCACTCGTCGTTTATTACCTTTAGTCCAATCTCTACTTGCAGTTGAAATAGACCGTGACTTATGCGAATTATTAGCAAAGCAATTAGGTAAGAGAGAAAATTTTTTACTCCTGCAAGGAGACTTTCTCACCTTAGATTTACCATCCCAGTTGGTAGCATTTCCTAATTTCCAAAAGCAAAATAAAGTAGTAGCCAATATTCCCTACAATATCACAGGCCCGATCATTGAAAAACTACTCGGTACCATCGCTAACCCGAACCCCGAACCATTTGAATCAATAGTGTTGCTGGTACAAAAAGAAGTAGCAGAAAGATTGTATGCTCAACCAGGGTCAAAAGCCTTTGGGGCGTTGAGCGTGCGGGTACAATATTTAGCTGAGTGTCAGTTAATTTGCACAGTCCCAGCCGCCGCATTCCATCCACCACCAAAAGTCGATTCAGCAGTTGTGCGATTGCGTCCCAGAAAAATAGAGATACCAGCACTCGATCCCAGACGATTCGAGAACTTAGTAAAGTTGGGATTTGCTGCCAAGCGCAAAATGTTACGAAATAATTTGCAATCAGCTGTAGAACGCGATCGCCTAACCCAATTACTGGAACAATTAGAAATAAATCCCCAAGCCAGAGCCGAAGACCTCAGCGTTGAGCAATGGGTAACTTTAGCAAATGAGTTGGGAGTTAAAAGTGAGGAGTGAGGAGTTAAGAGTTAAGAGTGAAGAGTTAAGAGTGAAGAGTGAGGAGTGAGGAGTTAAGAGTGAAGAGTTAAGAGTTACATTCCCAACTCCCAACTCCCAATTCCTAACTCCCAACTCCCAACTCCTAACTCCCAACTCCTAACTCCCAACTCCCAACTCCCAACTCCCAACTCCTAACTCCTAACTCCTAACTCCCAACTCCCAACTCCCAACTCCTAACTCCTAACTCCTAACTCCTAACTCCTAACTCCTAACTTTCAAAATGCATTCCTACAGCTTAATTGCCCCTGCTAAAATCAATTTGTATTTGGAAATCATTGGCGATGCCTCCGATGGCTATCACGAGTTAGCAATGATACTCCAAAGTATTTCCCTTGCAGACCGCATTGATGTTCTATCTACAAGTAATGACAGCATTCGCGTCCATTGTAACCACCCACAAGTACCGACAGATAAAAGTAATCTGGCATACAAAGCGGCAGAACTCATGACGAGGCAATTTCCTGAAGCCTTTGCTAAACATGGCGGTGTAGAGATTAGCATCAACAAGCAAATTCCGGTGGCTGCTGGATTAGCCGGGGGTTCGACAAATGCCGCAGCTGTGTTAGTAGGGATAGATTTACTCTGGAAATTGGGACTAACTCAGTCAGAATTAGAAGAATTGGGAGCTACACTCGGTTCAGATGTGCCATTTTGTGTATCAGGTGGAACAGCGATCGCCACAGGTAGAGGTGAGCAACTTTCCCCGTTACCAAGTTTGGATAACATACACATAGTATTAGGAAAATACCGCAGCTTAGAAGTTTCCACCGCTTGGGCATACAAAACCTATCGGCAGGAATTTGGTAATTCTTATATCAGAGATACCAACGACTTAGTAGCGCGTGCTAGTGCAGTCCACTCAGGAGAAATAGTACAAGCGATCGTCAAACAAGACCCAGGAAAGATTGCCCAAAAACTGCACAATGATTTAGAACGGGTAGTATTACCAACCTATTCCCAAGTATTGCAACTGAAAGAAATCTTTGCAAATCAAGAAGGCGTTTTAGGAACAATGATGTCTGGTTCTGGTCCGACAGTATTTGCTCTTTGTGAGTCTGAACAGCAAGCAGAACAAGTTAAGCTGCACATCAGGAAAACAATTCCTGATGAAGACTTAGAATTATTCGTGACTCGGACAATTACACACGGTATTCAGGTAGCATCTTCAGTTTAAAAAAATCGGGCATCTTGTAGAGACGTGATTCATCAAGTCTCTACAAGATGCCCAATCCAAAATCCAAAATCCAAAATCCAAAATTGTATGACTGACCAAAATCTAACTCCAAAAATAGATCCTCAAGTACAGGTGACAGCAAGTCCCTTACGTTCCATAATTGGGGCTGTAATTTCCGGAGGAATGGCATTTGCAACGTATTCGCTAATGATTGCGATCGCCACAAATTTTGCTACCAAACCTATCCATTCAATTAATCCCTTGGTAATCAAAATTACCTCTGCTGTTCGTACCTTGGTTGTTGGTGTAGTTGCTTTAGGAAGCGGCGTATTTGGTATAGTAGCAATTGGTTTATTGGCTTTAACAGTGCAATTATTAGTGCAACAATTGAGCAAACCAAAAAATAGCGAAAACTAAATAATTTACTTTCCATTAACAACCTAAAGAGACAAGTTTTTGCAACGAACCACGATTATTGATTAATTGTAGCTTTGCATTTTTAGAAGATTCAAAAAGCTGTTGCTGTTTTCTCCAAATTTTTGGAGAAAGACCGTGGTGTTGACGAAACTGCCGAGAAAAATGACATGTATTTTGATAGCCTACTGCAATCGCAATCTGCTCAATTGTCTTATTAGTATTTTTGAGTAATGGACGTGCTGCTGCCATCCGACGCTTAACAATCCAAGCGTTTACAGTCTCTCCTGTTTGTTTTGCCACCCGATTGGTTAAGTAGGCAGGGGAATAACCAACTGCAACAGCTACATCAGACAAAGTAATTCCTTGGTGATAATTATCTTCAATAAAGTCGAAAACTGATTGTAAGTGAGGAACAGATGGAAAAATGGACTCAGAGTTAATCGATGAGGGTAATGTTTGGCTGAGTCGATCAGAATTATTGGTGTACCAATACCTTAATAAAGCTTGCTTTTCAAATCGCACAGCGATCGCTCTGAGCAAATCCTCTATAGTAGAAGGTTTAGTAAGATAATCATCTGCTCCCAACTCCATACCTTTACGAACATCAGCTTGAGTATTACTACCAGTCAAAAAAATGAAAGGAATAATTGCTGTGTCAGGATCTTGACGGAGTGTAGTCAAAACACTGTAACCATCCATATCTGGCATTTGAATATCGCAAATCACCAAGTCAGGTAAATGCTCTTGTGCTTCCTGAATACCAGCTAGGCCATTTTCAGCACCTATAGTATTAAAACCTTGAGCCTCAAGAACTTCTAAGAAGACATTGCGGGTGACGGCATCATCTTCAATGACAAGAATTTTTTTCGACGATTCGTGTATCATTTTTCCATCAATAGGATTTTTGTGGCAGGAAATGACGATCAAACTTTGTGCCGAGCTTTCTTTAAAACCTATGACTGTTGATCCGAATATAGTTATTAATTAATCACTCAGAAAACTGCGTCGGGAAACCAGTAAATCTCAACTCAACTTCTGACTGTAGCAGCAATGGAAAATCAAATTAAACTCGCTTGTAGCGCCAGAACTTATATACCTTGGTTACTAGGTGAAACAAGTCGGAACTATACCGATTAATCAGTTGCTAATCACAGGTTTAAAAAATTCTAATGTTGCTATTCTTTGAGTCAAAATCAAAACCCATTACAAACAATCGCGGATATCATATGATTTTAATCTTGATTTTAACAATAAAACTTATTTTTTTTATAATGGTAATGTAAAGATATATTTGGTATTATTCTAAATATAAATGTTATTTGTCATTGATAAAAATTTTCTGCAATCAAAATCTAAAACCCATCTGTTTATTATTACATGTTAATTTCACCATGTAGACTTTTAATTAATACAAGTATTTATTAGAAATTACTTTAACAAATCAAAATGAAAGACATCATCAAATTACTATTTTACATAAACCTATAGCATTAGACAACCTACTTTTTATATTTTCGACCCATAATAGAAAATTTCAAAAAAATATTCAAACAGTCATTTTTTTTACTCATGAATATCATCAATCATTCTAAATTATATATTTAGGTACATTCGACCCAATACATATGGTTGAAATTAGTAAAATAATTTTCTGAATTTACTTTTTTTATATAGTTCATTTAGGGATTAAACTATATCATAATAAATGATGTCATCTGTCACAGGGTATACATTTTTTTGACTGAGGATATGTATTGATTAAAAAAATCTTCCTAAAGGGATATAAAATATTAAGTCAATATGTGGTAAAGGACACTATTTATTGTAATTGACAAGTACTTGTAGCTTCTAAAAGGTTTAATTGGAAAATACAGAAGTCTTATAAGGCACGTCGCGTTAGAAAATAAAACTTCATAAGAGCAATGTCTGTCTTCCGCTAGTTACAAGTTAGTTGATCCTAAGGAAAATAAATCAGATTTGAAAAGCGAAAAAATAGACACGTCTATCAAAAAATTGTTCATATACTACTTTACCAAACATTGAGTAAGCTTAATGAAGAAGCTGCTTCTGCAATACGGTTCATCTGTAAGAGCGGGTTAAACTAGATATTTATTCTGTCGGTTATACCCGCCCCTACTTTTAATATAAGTTTGCAATATTTTCTTGATTTACCGAATATTATAGAAAAATTTTACTAGTCATAATTCATAAAAATAGGAAGATTTCTGCTAGCCAAAGACCAGTTTTAATTGATTAAAAGAGCGTACATTATGACTCAAAACATCACTAGCTATCAAACACAAATGGGTAGAAAAATTAATAATGAACAAATTGAGCAAATCCTCAAAGCTATTATTGCAGGCAAATATTCCTGGGCATGTGTTTTGATACTCCGTTTTGCTGGTTACAATCCCATAGATTATATACCCTACCGCACCTATATCCGACTGCTCAAAAACAACTGTTTAGTTGAAAGTTCAAAGTTTAATCAAACTGATAGTGAAGCTGTAGAAGCTTTGAAGCTAAAATCAACCTTGCTTCAACTCTGAAAATTGAAAAATCATGCCAACTAATTCTTGTAAGCGAATATCAATAACTGAAACTGAGTCTATTCCCAAGCAGTTGTTTGCAAAGCTTTAAAACAAAAGGATGAAGACTGAAATTGAAAATTTCGGTTATTCAAAGTTTCCTTTGAGCAAAGGCGTTTCTACCCAGGCTCATTGAAAAGAAAATATGTAGGGGTAGCCTTACATCTTATAATTCCTACTTTTTGGTCATCATTAACATATGACTTACCCATTTACTACCCCTAATACTCATTTACTACAACCTACTCTCAAAGAGATCGTATGGCAGAAAAAGTATGAAGTTGCACAAATTCAGCAAGAAATGTCTTTAGCTTCATTGCAACGTCAGTTAACTGCTGCACCCACAGTGCGAGATTTCCTGACTGCTTTGCAACAAAGTCATTACCGACCTTGCATTATTGCAGAGGTGAAGAAAGCATCTTTAATCAATGGAATAATTAAACCAGACTTCGACCCAGTGGCAATGGCCAAAGCTTATGAACGTGGTGGCGCAACTTGTATTTCTGTAGTCACCGATCACAAGTTCTTTCATGGCAGCTTTGAGAGTTTACGCACCATTCGCCACCGAGTAGCATTACCTCTACTGTGCAAAGATTTTATTTTAGACCCGTGCCAAATTTATTTAGCACGAGCAGCAGGCGCAGATGCTGTGCTGCTGATTGCAGCCATTCTATCTGATAGACAACTTCAAAACTTTTTGCGGGTGATTCATTATTTGGGGATGAACGCTTTGGTAGAAGTCCGTACCCTGGTAGAACTGGATCGAGTGCTACAGCTTGATGATGTGCGCTTAATAGGAATTAACAATCAGAGCCTAGAAGATTTTAGCGTTGATATCGGCAGAACTGGACAATTGCTAGCAGCGAGGCGATCGCAGATCCAGAGCTTGGGCATTAGTATAGTCAGTGAGTCTGGCATTTATACACCAGGTGATATGTCCTTTGTCGCTGAAGCTGGTACACATGCTGTCATACTCGCAGACACTTTGATTAAACAAGATGATGCACAGGAAGCTGTGCGTAATCTTCTCCAACTTAATCTTTCCGGCCATAACAACCTTCTCAAGAAAGCAATAAAGCAATAAAGGATAGTTTTGGGCATTATGTTGGAGAATCTCATCACTGTTTTCTCTAAGTGATAGAGGTGCAAGCACCGCTGCTCAAGGGATTTGCCGTATTAAAAAAAAGTTTGCTTTACCCCTTGACAATCCCTAACAGACTAGTTACTCTAGGTAAGTGTGAAGGCGAGAAAGAAACGCCAACACAAGCTGAACCGTAAAAACACAATACTTTGAAAGCTTAAGAAATAACCAATCCTCGTCAAGAGAATCTAATTTGGGATTTCCAAATTAAAGATAATCGTAAATTATAACTAGGATTCCGAAACAGATATACTTTTTCGGAAAACAAACTCGAAACACAACAAAACGGAGAGTTTGATCCTGGCTCAGGATGAACGCTGGCGGTATGCTTAACACATGCAAGTCGAACGGAATCTTCGGATTTAGTGGCGGACGGGTGAGTAACGCGTGAGAATCTAGCTTCAGGTTTGGGACAACCACTG
>JAVRBV020000035.1:0-5793 GCA_034531095.2 Nostoc sp. CreGUA01
ACGTTAAGTTGACACCAATGCATCTTGCCTGCCCACCCTACAAGACTGGATAATTTATTTTTTGGAAATCCCTAAAAAAATATTTCACAAAAAAACGCAAAGAAGCTCTAGTTTAACTTTGCGTTTTTCTATGGATACTCCTGCAAAATCTCAAATCCAAAATCGGATCAGCTGCTAAATACCTCAACTGATAAACGACTAAAGGAAAGACGCTCATTTTGCACATCGACGAAGATGGTGTCACCGTCGTTGAATTCGCCGCGTAAGATGGCTTTGGCAATTTGGGTTTCTAACTCCCGCTGAATCGCTCGTTTCAATGGACGCGCCCCAAACACTGGGTCATATCCTACTTCTGCCAAAAAGTCAAGAGCAGCATCGGAGAGTTTGAGAGAAATTTTGCGATCGCCCAATCTTTGGCGCAATCTTTCCACCTGCAATTGCACAATTTGGCGTAACTCTTGCTTATTCAAACCGTGGAAGATGATGATTTCGTCAATCCGATTCAGGAATTCTGGACGGAAGCTATTTCGCATCGCCTCCATCACTCGACGCCGCATTTCGTCGTAGTGGGCGTTATCACCGGCAATGTCGAGAATATACTGAGAACCGATGTTGCTGGTCATGATGATAATAGCGTTCTTGAAGTCCACTTTATGACCTTGGGCATCAGTAACGCGACCATCATCGAGAATTTGTAGGAAGATATTGAATACATCGGGGTGTGCTTTCTCGATTTCGTCGAAGAGAATCACCGCATAAGGACGACGCCGAATTGCTTCGGTTAATTGTCCGCCTTCTTCATAACCTATATATCCTGGAGGCGCACCAATCAGCCTTGAGACGGCGTGTTTCTCCATATATTCCGACATATCGATTCGCACTAGCGCCTCTTCGGTGTCGAACATGTAAGCCGCCAAAGCTTTTGCTAATTCAGTTTTACCTACACCCGTGGGTCCCAGGAAAATAAAGCTAGCAATGGGACGATTGGGGTCGGCCAATCCAGCACGCGATCGCTGAATTGCATCGGCTACAGCTGTGACTGCTTCTTGTTGTCCAATGACGCGGTGGTGCAATTCATCTTCTAAATGCAGCAGTTTTTCTTTTTCAGATTCCACCAATTTGCTAATGGGAATTCCTGTCCATTTAGAAATAATTTCAGCAATATCAGCTTCCGTTACTTCCTCGCGCAACAGAGATTTGCCGCTTCTTTGGGCGTTTGCTAATTCGTTCTCTACTGCTTCTAATTGGCGATGCAAATCTGTTAGTTTCCCATATTTTAACTCAGCAGCCCGATTGAGGTCATAATCGCGTTCTGCTTGCTGAATTTCTAAATTCACCCGTTCAATTTCTTTTTTAACGGACTGAATTTTGTTAATGATATCTTTTTCAGATTGCCATTGAGCATTGAGAGTACTTTGTTCTTCTTTGAGGTCAGCAATTTCTTTTTCTAGTCTTTCGAGACGTTCACGAGAAGCGGCATCACTTTCTTTTTGCAGTGATAGTTTCTCCATTTCCAATTGCAGAATCTTGCGGTCAATTTCGTCGAGTTCTTCTGGTTTAGAAGTAATCTCCATTTTTAACCTAGCGGCGGCTTCATCTACTAAGTCAATGGCTTTGTCTGGTAAGAAGCGATCGCTAATATAACGACTCGATAAAATGGCAGCTGCAACCAAAGCACTATCGGAAATCTTGACCCCGTGGTGGTTTTCATAGCGTTCCCTCAAGCCGCGCAAAATCGAAATCGCATCTTCAACACTTGGTTGGTCTACATAAACTTGTTGGAAACGTCTTTCCAGTGCCGCATCTTTTTCGATATATTTGCGATATTCATCCAAAGTTGTCGCCCCAATACAGCGCAATTCCCCCCGCGCCAACATTGGTTTTAACAAGTTACCAGCATCCATCGCTCCTTGGGTTGCACCAGCGCCGACAACGGTGTGAATTTCATCAATAAATAAAACAATATTGCCGCCAGATTCAGTAACTTCTTTTAATACTGCTTTCAGACGTTCTTCAAATTCACCCCGGAATTTTGCCCCAGCAATTAAAGCACCCATATCTAAAGCAATTAACTTGCGGTCTTTGAGGGATTGGGGGACATCACCAGCGACAATGCGCTGTGCTAATCCTTCAGCGATCGCAGTTTTGCCAACACCCGGTTCGCCGATTAATACAGGATTATTCTTAGTGCGGCGAGAGAGAATTTGCACAGTCCGACGAATTTCATCATCGCGTCCGATCACTGGATCGAGTTGACCTTTTCGGGCTGCTTCTGTGAGGTCACGCCCATATTTTTCCAGTGCGTCATATTTGCCTTCTGGATTTTGGTCGGTCACTTTTTGGCTCCCACGAATTTGTTTAATAATATTTTTTAGTTTGCTTTCATTTAAAGCGAATTCTTGAAATAAAGCTTTGCCAAAGCGGTCATCTTTAGCATAAGCCAGCAATAAATGTTCAATAGAAATATATTCGTCTTGAAATTCCTTACGATATCCGTCTGCGCGGTCTAGGAGTGTATCTAAACTGCGGCCTAAGTAGACGGAAGTACTGTTACCAGAGACTTTTGGCTGACGTTGGATAAATTGCTCAGTGCGATCGCGTAGTTTTTGTAAGTTAACGCTGGCTTTCGTCAAGACACTGCTAGTTAGTCCATCTTGTTCTAGCAGTGCTTTCATCAAATGTTCGCTTTCAATCTGCTGTTGTTGATATTGTTTAACAATATCCGGTGTATGGGCGATCGCTTCCCAGGCTTTTTCCGTAAATTGGTTAGGATCAGTAGGTTGCATAAGCTTTCGATAAACCACTTTAGGGGGACAAGACACACAGAGCAATATTCTCTGATAAAGACATTGTAAAAACAGGTAAGCCCCTAGCTGGATCGGTCTTCACGTCTTTGTAAAGTAGTAGTATTACCGTCCTTGGTGATTTTTGCCGTCCGTTGCTGACGGTGCAACCGTTTTTCTCGACACCAAAGCGATCGACACACCGCATCCTACACACTCCACTGTAGATTTAATTTAAATTAATTGATTACTGATATTAGTAAAATTAATATAATAAGTTTTTTGACAGCAGCGGCGATCGACACACCGCATCAATCAAACCACCACCATCTTTCCCCACTGCCTACTCCCACTCTTGAGAACTCAAGTACAATAAAGATATAATATAAGCTTTATCTCTCAAATTTTTGTTAGTAAATGCATAAAATTTGAAAATAAACCAGTAAATTTATTTATTGTTATTTAATAGTGATGAAAAAGGTGAAAGATTTTCCAATAACAGGTTTAACAGCTGAAGAACGCCAGTTTTTATTAATGAAAGAATCTAAAGAGTATATGCGCGGCAAGAAAAGCCTCAGTCAATTTCAAGAGGCTGAGCGCAAGTATGGTACAGACTATGGTTCAGTTACCTTGGAATTAGCCAGTAAAGATAAGCTCCTACCAAAGCTGTGGCGTTTTCTAGCATCACCCTGGCGGCAAAACAAACATCAAGACTTAATTAAAATCAGATAAGATCTATCACTTTAATTAGTAATAGAATGTTGTAGTTGGTAATTCCGGGCTACTAGCATCACTGCCGCTAAGCGATTTGCAATTACAAAAAGTAACTCTTGGGTAGCCTTAGAATCAAAAGTTGTTACATCTTTACTATAGAGACACAAAACTCCTAAACTATCTGTACCACCGATAATTGGTATAGTAATCAATGTCATGTAATCTAAAATGCGGCCAGTTCTATCCTTGCTAAAAATATATTGCGGATCGTCAGCGTGCCACATTTTATTAATGCGCGATAGGTGTACAATACGTCGTTTGCCATCAACGAACGTACAACCCGCGCATCCACGATTTTGATTAGGGTCTTGACCAATGTAGAAACCTACTTTATTTCCGTATTCATTTGGTGATTGTGATTGACACCAAGTCGTTAAAAAATCTGGATTACTAGGGTCTGGTGCATAAATGGCAATACCACACCCATCCAGAAGTGGCATGATGTTATGTGTTTTTTCAATAAATTGCTCTAATAATCGCCTTAGTGATTCATGAATATTTGGATTTACATCCAACTTCGGTAGAAGTAATAGTAACGAATCATCTAATTCGTTCAGCTTAATAGCGATTTGGTGTGCCTTGTGATAATGCCTTGCAGTCAAGAAAAGTGGCAATAGAGTAATTAATAAAGCTAAAACCAAAATCCATAATGTGATTGGTACTGGCTGATTAATTAAATCTAATAACTTTTTGGGAAAAGCTTTATTTACTTGGTTAGTAACAATACTAGTAAAAACTGCAAGTGATAAAGACGCGAAAAAACTGATAACTATTCTTACCCAGTTGGGAATTCTCGGTAGATTAAACGCCATAGGTGTTGATTGGCATCTAAAAGGTGGTCAGTATACCCTTAATTACAGTATAAAGCTTATATATAGAACGACAAGGTTACTTTAGAGAATCTCACTGAGAGAATGTTGAGTGTTGACTGTTAAGAGTTATTCTCCACACCTCCCTTCCTCCCTTGCTTCCAAAGAAACCTTCTCTGTTCCCAGACAGAGTTAACATAATTCCAGGTCGCCTAGTGGATGCTGAAAATGATTGACCCCTACGACTTTGAGGATGATGATTTTGACTTTGAGGATGAAGATTTATTTGAAATAAAACCCATCAGTAAAATGACTGAAGGAGAAAAGCTACAGCGATTTAAGCGTTTCTTCGACAGCAGTAGCCGTGCTATGTTGCAAGACTGCCTATTTCGGATCGTCAATCATGAAGATGGTTTCGGGACTTTGGAAATTCTTTGCCCTAATGAAGTTGTAAGGCAACGCCTTTCCAAAAAAAAGCGCAAAATTACTAACAATATCAACACTTGTTGGAGTCATATCAGATGGTTTTCCCTATGCGTCCAGCAAGATGATGAGTTGGATTGTCAAAAGTTTACCCGTAACGGTGATTTGGTAACTCTTTAGTAGATTGAATGGGGAGATGGGGAGATGGGGAGATGGGGAGATGGGGAGATGAGGGAGAAAGTAATTCTTTTAAAACTTACCGCACCCTCTACGAACTCTTGGCGTTCTTCTTTAACGAGACGCTCCGCGTTGGCGTTGGCGTTGGCGAAGCCTCTCGTAGAGAAGCCTCTCGTAGAGAAGCCTCTCGTAGAGATGGCGTTTTGGCGGTAGCCTACGGCAAGCCGCAAAGCGTCTACGATAAATTAAGCTTTTCGACCATTTTTGCGTAAGTCCTATCTTCTCTTTCCCCCCATCCTCTTTCCATGCCCTGTTTGGCCAATGCCCAATGAATGACAAATGACTAAAAAACAAAAATTTCCTTACTTACTCGGTTCTAAGTGGACGGCACAGCAAAAAGTTGACGGATGGAGGCACTTCCAGGTTGTCAACCGTAAAAATCAGGGTAAGTGGGTGTACGCTGAAATGGTGGCTGCTTGCGATCCCAAAGTTCGTTTCTGGATAAATGCCAAATTATTACAAGACAATTCCCAGTGGCAAGCTGGCTGGCAAACATTACAAGAAATCGAAGAACTAGAAGATGATGTGTTTTGTCGCCCCAATATACATAAGTAGATTTCAAGTTGTTGAAGTACACAATTAATTCTGACAACCAGAGATAGGGCACAGCAGTGCTCATTGGTGTTAACTTAACGTAAGATTCATCTCCCGCAAGGAACTGAAGTTCCTTGCTCATAGCTCAAGTCATCTAAAGATGACTAAAATATAGCCAAAAATCTTTAGTCTACTTCAGTAGACTTTAGCTATAAGAGAGGGAATTCATTCCC
>JAVRBV020000036.1:0-39126 GCA_034531095.2 Nostoc sp. CreGUA01
CATCTCCCTCATCTCCCTCATCCCCCTCATCCCCCTCATCCCCGCCCCAATATAAAAAATCGCCCCCTGTACTCAGGAGGCGGTTCACCAAGGTGGTGTAGAGACCCAAAATTTCGCGTGTCTTAGTTTAGGTTGCAAAGTGTTCTTTGTCATTGGCCGTTGATTATTCCTCCCTCATCCCCCTCATCCACCCCATCCCCCTCACCTCCCTCATCTCCCCCATCCCCCTCATCCCCCTCATCCCCGCGTCAATAAAAAAAATCGCCCCCTGAACTCAGGAGGCGCTTCACCAAGGTGGTGTAGAGACGCAAATTTTCGCGTCTCTAATTTTAGCTAGCAATGTATTCTTTGACATTGGCACGACGGCGACGGAGATGAGCCAAAGCTTGATGCTCTAACTGGCGGACGCGTTCCCGGCTGAGATTCAATCTCTCACCGACTTTCGCCAATGACATTTCGTTACCATCCTCTAAACCAAAGCGTAAGGCTAAAACTTCCCGCTGTTGGGGGGTGAGTTCTGCTAGCAAGTTGTTCAAGTCTTGGCGTAGGAACTCTTGGTTAGTGTAATACTCTGGTGACGGTCCGTCATCTTCGAGCATTTCTTGTAACTCAGTATCTTGGTTGTCGCCAACTCGCACATCCAAAGACACTGGTTGACGCGCCATATTCAGATACTCGCGGATTTGAGCAGGTTCTAGTTCCAGTTCCTTGGCAATTTCCGCTGGAGTAGGCGATCGCCCCAAGGTTTGAGCCAACTCGCGCTGCACTTTTTTGATTTTGTTGAGTTTCTCGGTAATGTGAATCGGTAAGCGAATAGTCCGACCTTGTTGAGCGATCGCACGGGTAATCGCTTGGCGAATCCACCAGTAAGCGTAGGTTGAGAATTTGTAACCCCTGGTTGGGTCAAATTTCTCTACACCCCGTTCTAGTCCTAGTGTTCCTTCCTGGATCAAATCCAGAAACTCCATGTTTCGCTTTTGGTACTTCTTAGCGATCGCCACCACCAAGCGCAAATTCGCTTCAATCATTTTTTGCTTAGCACGCTTACCTTGGGCTACCGTTTGTTTCACCTCGGTTTCAGATTGGCGAACGTGGTCAGCCCACTCTGGTAAACTCGGTTCCCGGTGCAGTTTCTTCGCCAAAGCTTCCTTGGCGTCCATCAGCGTCATCATTTGTTGCACCTGCTTCCCATAGACAATTTCTTGTTCGCGGGTTAGCAGTGGTACGCGACCAATTTCCCGCAGATAGGTTCGCACCATATCAGCCGTGAATTTGGTGTTCAGGTTTTCCGTTTGGGTATTGACAGTAGGCATTGGTGCGTTGTCCTCTACTCCGTAAACACAATGTATTTTTTCTTACTAAAGTTAATTGGAAAGGTAGTACATATATCACGGAACACTAGGAGCTACCAAAAGCAATGAGATCCATTGATAAAGCCGTTGTTAAGACGGTAAACCCCTGAGATAGGTTCCCCCTACCTTCCCTAAATTTTTCAATCTTTTATAAGCACGGCGGGTCGTTTTTGAGAATTCTTCTCTTAGGCAGTTACTCACAGTAACTGAAAAATCCGAAGTGGATATGAGTTTTACTTAGCTTTATAATACGATAAATCAGGCAGATAGTAAAGTATCTTAAGATAAAGCTTGTAATTATAATTTAAAAATGTCGGTTTGCCAAAAAATTTTAAACTTCCTTGAAATTACTTACTACATCTATAGTGACGCCAAAAACCCCTCTTCTGTTGCTAAAAACTAGCCGGATAACCGAACTTAATTTGCTCTAGGAATGGAGGGATGGTACGAATTGGGGACTGGGACTGGGGAAGATGGGGAGATGGGGAGGTGGGGGGATGGGGAGATGGGGAGGTGGGGAGAAAATTTTACTCCGAACTCCTGTACGGGCGGGTTTACTAAAAGACTTTGTTGCTAAAAGTGATTCTGGCTCAACCCGCCCCTACTACACCTAACTCCTAACTCCAAACTCCTAGCTCCTGTACGGGCGGGTTTACAAAAAGACTTTGTTGCTAAAAGAGATTCTGGCTCAACCCGCCCCTACTACTCCTAACTCCTAACTCCTAACTCAGCACTAACTATTTAAAATCCCAAATCAGCTTTCGCTAATTCAGCAGCAGCGAATACTTCTGCGTCAGGTTTTTCTTCCCAGGCTGGGTCACCAATTTCTTCGTAAAAAGCTGCGTCGTAAGGACGGGTACGCACCACTACAGGCATCGGAACGGCGTGACCCAAAATTAAGGCTTGTTGCTTAGAGTCTAATTTCGCTAACACCGATCGCAGTCCGCCACCACCAGATACACCTGTAAAAATCGCGTCAATGTCTTTTTCATCGTTCAGCAGAGCAGTAATGCGAGTCCCAATTTGGGACATAACTTCATTATCTATCCCCGACGGTCGTTGATCAACTACCAAAAGTGTGACGAAGTATTTCCGCAACTCTCTGGCAATAGTTCCAAAGATAGTGCTTTGTACCACTGCTGGGTCTAGGAAACGGTGTGCTTCTTCAATAGTAATCATCAATGGCGTCGGGCGATCGCTCGGATTTTTGGTTTGCAGAAATTTATCTGCTTTTTTAACGTAATGCTCGTGGATACGTCTGGTGATCATGTTGGTCACCAACATATAAGAGAGCATATTCGACTGGGAACCAAATTCTATCACAACATTCTTGCCGGCTTCCAGTGACTGGACAAGTTTACTAATATAATTTTGCGGGCAAACGGCTCGCATATACTTCAAACTGTCCATTCGCAAGAGTTTGCGCTGCAATGCCATAATCGAGCCTTTGTGTCCGCGCTTCTCGTCGCAGAACATCTCGATTTCTTCGTTACTCATATTTAACAACTGGACAATCCAAGACTTGCCAAATTCGCTATACAGAATGTTGGCGTTATCTAAGGCTGCGTCAGAAAGCCCTAAATCTCGACTACATAACTTAATATCTTCAACTTCAATTTGCTCATAACTCAGATAAAGTTCTTGAGCATCACGTACACCCCGGCGCTTTGTCGATTCCGGGTCGAGGGTGTAAACTTCGACTTTACTAGGAAATAATTGCTTTAAGCCTTTAACAGTGTTGACATTTTTACCTTCTGCAACAGCTTCCCAGCCATACTCAGAGTGCATATCAAAAATCAAATTCACTGCCGCACTTTTACGGATAACCCCGGCTAAAAGTAAACGCGTTAAAAATGATTTACCAGTACCAGATTTGCCAAAAACCCCATTACTACGCTCAACGAAGCGATTCAAATCGATGCAAACCGGCACATCCATGTCCAAAGGTTTGCCGATGGAGAAATTCCGCCTTTGGGGGTCATCTTCCCAACCAAACACCCGGCGAAAATCGTCAACGCTGGCTTCGTAAACTTGACTAAAGTGGCTAGGAATAGTTTTAACAGGCAACAATTCCATCGTCGTACTCGTTTGTGGCACAAATGAAGCCAAACCCGTCACCGATGGGAGAAAAGGATTTGCCGATTTGCCATTTGTGGGGGAAAAAGATTCTTCAGCTTCGGGAGTAAACATCAACATCGGCGCGAGGTTGATAGTTCCGTAAGTACCGCTTCCTGCTAAAACATCTCGTAAAAAAGTGTCTTCCCAACTAGGGGGATTAGCAATAATTCGGGCATTAGCAGCTCCTAATGCCACATCTGTCAGCATACAAAAAAAACGCGATCGCATCCCTTGGACAACGAGAAATTTACCCACCCGCATATCTTCCACAGAAACGTCAGGATGCAATCGCACTTCTAACCCTTCAGTCAGAGAACCTTGAATAACCGAACCTAATGGCTGTCCCGAATTCATCTGATTTGTCATTTGTCATTGGTCAAACAGGGAGTGCTGAGTTAGGAGTTAGGAGTTAAGAGTTAGAAGTTTAGAGTTCAAAATTGAGAATTTATCAGTTCAGACTTTCTAATGCCTCACTCCTAACTCCTCACTCCTCACTCCTAACTTCCTATTACCTAATCAATTTGAATCGAAGTTGGCGCACTTGCCGATGGTGGAGTGGTACTAATTAAAGGTTTGCGAAATTGGGCGTAAAGGCGATCGCGCCAACTAAAAAATGCTGCATAATCAGGATTCTCGGCTAATATTGGCAGTCCTTTTCCTCTGATGGATGCTGGTAAATCTAGATACGGACCATCAGGGAATTTCAGCAATATGGATAAACCTGCCACAGCTAAGTCAGCTAAAGTCGGCTCATCTCCTGTTAAATACGGACTATCTGCCAATAATAATGTTAAGGCTTCTAGGTCTTGTTTCAAAGATGCGATCGCTGACTGTATCACCTCTGGACTATAACCTACGCCCATGCCGAACAGGGTGAGCAAGTCGCTGGGTACTCCTTCAACTAAACTTTTAAATATATCTGGTGTCGAAGTGGGTAACAAAGACTTGCGGAAATTTTGATCTTGACTGATTGCGGCAAACAGCGCTTTACGACCTTTGATGCCAATGGACTCATCCGCCCATTCTTCTATTAATAAAGTTAAACCTCGTTTTTTGGCATCTTGTGGTATTAAAGGGCGATCGGGATACTCTAAGTCTAAATACTTGGCAATGTCCGTAGAATCTACAATATATCTATTCCCATCCTTTAATACTGGAACTTGTCTTTGACCAGTCAGCCGGAACAGATCTACCTGTCCAATCCCAGGCGTAACCTCTATTTTGCGGTAATCTAATCCTTTAAAATCCAAAATTAGCCGCACTTTCTCTGAGTATTGCGATAGCTCCCATTGGTATAATTCTAGCATTTTTTATACCTTATAACTACTGACTTACTTCTTAACTTTACAATTGTATCTTTAATTTAAGTAAATTTTATTAGTATTAGTCGCTTAATTGTGTATTTCATTCAGGTTAGGGTTGAACTCATGCTTGATTTTTCACAAAATTATCGATTTAAAAAATATTTTTTGATTTCGAGTCCATTTATCAAGTTATAAAGTAAAAAGAAAATTTTTGTTTGATGTGATTTGTCACTAAAAATGGTTAAGGCTCCTACGCACCACCTGAGATAACTGTGTGTGATAGCAAATCTGATTTATGAATTCGGGCTTTGGAATTCTACCCGAATTTTTTAATTAACTATAAATTAACTAAAAATCTTGGATGTAAATTTGCTTTTTAGTAAACCATTTGTGGGATGTTATGGTTAGCGATCGCTTGTAATCCTGAGAATTTCATAATTTGGGAGAATCCACACCCATCAACTGAAACTTTTGAACCCCTTTGAATGTAATGCAGAAAATCTGCTGAATTTAGATTAAATATGTGTTACATATATTTAATACTCTTCATATCTAAGCCTTAAGGTCTCTAGCACCAAATATTTGGCGAGAAAAATCTTACTTCCCTCTTAGGTTAGATTTTGTGGATAGCAAAATGTTATAAATCTTTATGTAACCTATGAACAAAAAAGACAAACAAAATTTATGAAGACAAATTACAGCAAATTGCTGACCACGTTGGCAGGCATAGCAGGATTGAGTAGTTTCAGCCTTCTCATTGCTTTACCATCTGATGCCAAAGAGGTACTAAATCCTAACCCCAGTATTTTCAACGAAGCCCCATATAACCAAGGTCAAGGCCTGCAAGCAAATGCTCAGTACACACCGACTAAGGCTATTTCAGAAGTAGAAAAGGGCAATACCAAACGCCAAGAAGTAGCCCAAAGCAGTGGTGGGGCGCTAAATCCCAGACCAAGTATCTTTGATGAGCCTCCTTACAACCGTGGTGGTAGCGTTACACCTGGTGAAGTCACCCCACGTCCTCTCCCTGGAGCTGAACCCACCACACCACCAACAGAAGTACCACCGAGTGGAACAACTGAAACTCAAGGCAAAAATTTGTTAGCCTTGGCAGAATCAAACGCTTCTTTTACAACTTTAACCAAAGCTTTGAAAGCAGCAGGATTGACTCAAGCTTTGCAAGGCACCGATAACTTAACCATTTTTGCCCCCACCGATGCAGCCTTCGCCAAATTGCCAGCAGATGCTGTGCGAGATTTGTTAAAGCCAGAAAACAAAGAAGTGTTACTCAAGCTCCTAACTTACCATGTGGTGCCTGGAAAGGTATTGTCTACTGATTTGAAGTCTGGTGAAGTTAAAAGCCTTGAAGGTGGCGCCATCAACGTTAAAGTTGATCCTGCTAGTGGCGTGACTGTCAATGATGCTAGAGTTACCCAGGCTGACATCACAGCCAGCAATGGTGTAATTCACGCCATTGATAACGTAATTTTGCCTCCTGATTTGTAGTTTTTATCGGCTAAAGAAAGCGTCTGTTATCCCAATACCTTCGCCAAATCGAAAAATGACTCGATTCGTAGGTTGGGTTTCGTGCCTCAACCCAACCTACAAAAAAATGGCGAAGGTATTGTTATCCCATTCCTTTTTAAGGATGGGATAACAATACCTTTTGTTACGGCAGTTTTCATGTATTTGAACCACATCTATCGTAGGGGCACAGCAATGCTGTGCCCCTACCGCGTGGTCTATTTACCTGAAAATTGCTGTAAAGAAGAATTCAGAACTCAGGAGCAGAGCCTTTGAAAGCTCCGCTAAGATCCCATGATGTTTATGGTTAGAGTATTCTCAATTCTGACTCCTGAATTCTGACTCCTGAATTCTGACTCCTGAATTCTGACTCCTGAATTCTGACTCCTGTCTATAAATTAGACAACACATCTCGTGCAGCTGCTAAAGTCTGGTCAATATCTGCCTGGGTGTGAGCCAAAGAAGTAAACCCAGCCTCAAATTGAGAAGGTGCTAAGTAAATACCGCGCTCTAACATACCGCGATGGAAGCGTCCGAATTTGGCTGTGTCAGACTTCTTCGCATCTTCGTAGTTGTTAACTGGCCCAGAGGTAAAGAATAAGCCGAACATAGCGCTGATTTGACCACCGCAAGCCGCATGGCCGGTTTCTTTAGCTACTTGTAGCAAACCATCTGCTAGCTTCTTAGTAATTCGGTCAAGATAATCGTAAGTACCGGGCTTTTGCAGTAATTCCAAAGTCTTAATCCCAGCAGTCATAGCTAGGGGATTACCTGAAAGAGTCCCGGCTTGATATACGGGGCCAGCGGGGGCAACCAATGACATGATATCACGACGACCGCCATAGGCTCCCACTGGCAAACCGCCGCCAATTACCTTGCCCAAAGTTGTTAAATCGGGAGTGATGCCAAACTTTTCTTGAGCGCCACCGTAAGCAATGCGGAAGCCCGTCATCACTTCGTCAAACACCAATAAAGCCCCATACTCCTGAGTAAGTTCGCGTAACCCTTCGAGGAAACCAGCATCAGGCGCAATAAACCCAGCATTACCGACCACTGGCTCAAGAATGACACCAGCGATTTCATCCTTGTTTTCTTCAAACAAGGCTTTCACAGCTTCTAGGTCATTGTAAGGCGCCGTGAGAGTGCCGCTAGTTGCAGATTTCGGTACTCCTGGCGAGTCTGGTAAACCAAGTGTAGCCACACCAGAACCCGCCTTCACTAAAAATGAATCAGCGTGTCCGTGGTAACAGCCTTCAAACTTGATGATTTTTTCTCGGTTGGTGAAAGCCCGCATCACCCGCAAAACTCCCATACAGGCTTCAGTTCCAGAGTTGACAAATCTGACCATTTCGATGCTGGGAACGGCATCAATGACCATTTCTGCCAAGACATTTTCTAGTACTGAAGGGGCACCGAAACTAGTGCCTTTATCTAGGGCTTCATGCAGCGCGGCGATGACTTCCGGATGAGCATGACCGCAAATAGCCGGGCCCCAGGTGCCTACATAGTCGATGTATTGGTTGCCATCTACATCCCAAATATACGCGTCTTTAACGCGATCGAAAACGATGGGTTGTCCGCCTACAGATTTAAAAGCACGAACTGGGGAACTGACTCCTCCTGGCATCAGGTTTTGAGCAGCCGCAAAGACTTCTTGTGATTTTGTTGTTTTAATTGGGGTATTTACCAAGGTTCTCTCCTAAACAGTGGGCAATAAAAAGCTCTATCTTAGGATAGGGTCAAAAGCTGCTTAGAACTTCTATCGTATAAAATTAGCGGAACCAAAAAATAATAATATGTTATACAAGTCTAATGAAGACTTGCCTTTAGATATTCAAACTCGATTATCTGAGGCATACCAGGATCTATACCGGGCAGCGTTTAACTCGGCGATTCATTGGTATGGTGAAGCTTCAAAAGCTCATCAAGTCGCCTTGAGTGCTGTAAAGATGCACTCTGCTATGGAACGAAATGCTGTTGTTTAGAGCTAGATTAAGACAGCTGAATTCAAAAAAACATACCACCTGCCCTATTTAGAATGGTATCGTGAATCCATGAATTATTCTTATTAGAGCAGACTATCTGGTATGTATTCTAACGATTCGCATTCCCTACATTACGCCATTCCTGTTGAGGAAATTCGCTACGATGAACGGGGTTTAGTGCCTGCAATTGTCCAAGACTATTTGGATGGTACTGTCCTGATGATGGCGTGGATGAATCAGGAGTCGTTACAAAAGACTTTGGAAACGCAAGAAACCTGGTTTTGGAGTCGTTCTCGCCAAGAGTTCTGGCATAAGGGAGCGACTTCTGGGCATATCCAAAAAGTGCGGAGTATCCGTTATGACTGTGATAGTGATGCCTTGCTCGTTGGGGTGGAGCAACTAGGAGATATTGCTTGCCACACAGGAGAACGGAGTTGCTTTCACCAAATAGAAGGAAAAATAGCTCCTCCACCAGGGGATACATTGTCACAATTATTTCAAACAATATGCGATCGCCGCGACAATCCAATTGAAAGTTCTTATACCTGCAAGTTATTAGCAGGTGGCGATAATAAAATCTTAAAAAAGATCGGTGAGGAAACCGCTGAGGTGGTAATGGCTTTTAAGGATGATGAACCAGATGCGATCGCTGGTGAAGTTGCTGATTTGCTATATCATACTTTGGTAGCTCTAGCTCATCATCAAGTTGATTTAAAATCCGTATATCGTAAGCTCCAGGAACGTCGCCGATAGCCAGTGTAGGAAAGAAGATTAGCTTACCCGTGTACCTACAGGTTGAACTTCTCTCGCCGAACCAATATGCGCCAACGATAATGAAATATCGTTAAATTTTATGCCAGCTAAAGCCCACTGAAGTTCAAGTGTTCCCACCCAGAAACGCGCTCGGTCAATGACACTCGGTAACATGGAATAGTCGCTTTCCATACGTCGCACAATACTTTCTCCGTAATTGCCGAGTTGCACAGCAATATCACAAGCCGGGTCGCCTAAACCAGCTGTGCCAAAATCAATCAGACCGCTGATGCTTTCTGATATGGGATCAAATAGAATGTGATACACTGCCTTATCCCCGTCGATTAGTACGGGTGTGTAGGTGAGGTCAAGTTCATCTGTAATGACGGGCGCAAAAAGTTCATGTATCCAAGTTTGCTGATGACGCCATAAGTGAGGAAAAAGAGTTTCTTGAACTTGCTCAAACAACTGCAACCAATCTTCACGGGAACGTTCTGCACCAGAAGAAGACACCCCAGCATTCACTAAAACTTCATTTGGGATGCTGTGCAATTGTTGATGAAATCTGGCTAGTTGGGAAATAACACACGCTTGTGATGCTTCACTAAGTTTGAGGAGGGTGTTACGGGATAGCGGCTCACCTTTAATAAATCTGTAGCTCACAAAGCCTTCTTCTAGGTGTTCAAAGTATGGAACCCGCAGTTCAACATATTTTTGCACCACTTCCAACACCTTAGCTTCATGAGAAAGCACCTGTTTTCCCCAGTCGTCTTTGGCAAAGCGACACACAATCTCATGATTAACAATTACCACATCGTTAACCATCCCATCTTGATTAAAGTCAAGATGGTCAATAGAGATATTGGGATAGATAGCACGAATTTTTTCGAGATACGACAAAGGAATATTCACAGTAAATCCTGAGATAAGTACAACAAACAAAAATCAATATTTATCGAACTTTTAGCCCGATCGCAGCGAGTGATAATGATTTGCCTGTTTGTTGTATCAACGTACCACTGTGATTTAACTCCTGAGAAGCTTTCTAAGTACGAGCATACCACTATTTTGATGATGAATCAGCCAAAATTCGATTTAAATACTGTAAAATTGCCACAGCGATCGCCACGCTTAAAGAAAAACCTAACCAAAAGCGATCGGTAATCATTCTTGGTTGGTCTATTGCCCATCCACCTAAAGGATGACCAATAAAAGAACCAACAGCCCAGCACAAAGCGTTGATAGAAAAATAAACACCGCGTTGATTTTCTGGCGCTAACTCGGTAACTAAAGAGGCAGCAGATGGAGTATAGGAAACAATGGCAATAGCAAATACTCCCAATGCCAATATTGCCCAAACCAAATTACCAGATGCAGCAGTGCCGCTTAACCAAATCAGCCCAAAACCAATTGCCCAAAGAATGGCGGAAATAGTGAGGGCGAGTGTATGAGAGAAACGTTTTAAGACGCTGGTAACAGGTAGCTGAAAGATGATAGCCACTATCAGATGCCAAGCAAATATTCTGCTAATGATAGCTTCAGCAAATCCTTTGTCAGTACTTTCGATGACAAAGTTTTTGAAGTAAAGCGGCAAAATACTATGTATCTGGGAAATGTAAATTGTAAAAAAGATATTAGCTATTATGTAGACCAGGAAACGACCATCTCTAAATACTGCCATCCAAGAAGTAAAATATTGTGTTTTTTCATGCTCGATTTCTTGTTTGTCAGTTTCACCAATTCCCGCATATATAACGCCAAAAAACACTAAAAAAGAGATGGCATCAATAATAAATAGCCAACGATAACTCCCAATTACGGCTATCAAAAATCCTGCTAGCGTAATTCCCATCGCTAAACCCAGATTATCTGCTAATCGGGTAATGGCAAAAGTTTCGCGGCGATTCTCAATAACGCTTGCGTCAGCAACAACGGCTTCCACAGCCGGCCAATAAAAACCTATCCCTAAGCCGTGAATCAAGCTACCGATTACCAGAATAGTGAAATTACTGGTTGCAGCGAAAACTAGAGAAGCAATTGCTAAAATCGCCATCGCCAGCAACAAAGTACGGCGGCGTCCCCAATTCCCGGAATCAGCTAAAGAACCACCTATAACCCGCCCAGCAATGCCGGAAATCGAGCCACCAGCTAAGGCTACACCAACGGCGGTTGCAGATAAACCAACTTCGTTGACAAAAAAAATGGGGGCGTAAAACAGGGTAAAGCCGGTGCCAACTTCCGAGAGAAATCTACCAATCGCCAAAATCCATACTTGGGGATGTATCGAAGGTAACCAGGAGGATAACTGGGATTGGGAAGCTAATTTCATCAGCTTAAATGTCATTGTTTGGTGACATTTTTGTAATTCTTATCATTGGCTACAATTTTCCTCACTAATTCCACAGGGTTTCCACAGGGATTTTAGCAGTTTTCCACAGGTGTTATACGAGCGAATGAGCTTCTGGGTATCTATTGGGGATTGTTAATTAACAGTTGTGAGTAACTTGGAGGACTGAGTTTTTGTAAAGTTAAGTAACAGAACTTAGACTGAAAGCCCGATTATTTCGTTCGTATTTATTTTTTATACAAGCATTTTTAACATTTCGCAGCATTGACAAACCCACCCCCTCTTAGCGCACAATGATGCGGCTGGCTTTTATAGTCCGTTCAACCTTTGACATCAACTGTGTAAAATTACCTGAATTTTTGGCGTAGTTTGTCGGACAAGCAAAGATCGTGTGAGGTAGCTTTCAGCTGCTTCACCGCAAGCAACTTATCCCTCTTGATTGACCTCATAGGAGGAAAATCTCATGAAAGCAACGGTTAGCATTTTTACAGAAATTCCTGAATCACTTCACGAATCTTTAAAGAACTACTTGGAAACCCATCCTGATTGGGATGAAAACAGAGTATTGACGGCAGCGCTATCATTATTTTTACTCCAAAATGGAGAGAGCGATCGCCGTGCAGCCAGAGTCTACTTAGAAACTTTGTTTCACCATTCCTAAGAAAAAATACCCTGTATCAATTCACCAACAACAGCTAATCTACTAGACACCCCATAGGTACTGGTATGAAGGGCGTTATTCTAGCTCATGTCTTAGTGGGGCACGGGAAACCGTACCCCATTAATGCATTTTAAGAGCGATCGTACATCGAGTAAGATTACAATCAAAAACAACAGTAAATTGCGATCGCAAAAACGTTCCTATGGTTTTTCGTATCGTCAAAAATATTTAGTCAGAGCGCAAGATTTACAACTTTCACAATCTAAAATCTAATTTCAATGAAACACATGTAGGGTAGCACAGTTAGCTGTACTACCCTACGAACGGTACACCAGTTTGCTCAAATTTCTTAAATTTTTGGCAGCTCCTCCTGGTGGCTTTAAAACCAAAATAAATTTCATCCAAAATCTAAAACCTAAAATTGTTTCGGTCAAGAGTTAAAAAACTCCAGACTATAGACTCAGGACTTAGCTTCCAACTGTTGGGAGTGAGCAGGAGATTCAAACTTATACCCTACACCGCGTACAGTTTGAATTAATGCTGGCTGACTAGCATCAATTTCAATCTTCTTGCGAATTTGACCGATGTGTACATCTACAACCCGCTGGTCGCCAACATATTCATAGTCCCACACCTCTTGAATTAGTTCTGCACGCCGCCAAACTCGACCAGGATGGCTGGCTAAAAAATGCAATAAGTCAAATTCCAGAGCAGTTAAGGGTACTGGTTGGTTATTCAGTGCCACTTCTCGTCGCACTGGGTCAATCATCAGTTTTTCAAATACCAAGCGTTTCTGCTCGGCAGTAGTTATAACTCGCTGACGCCTCAAAATCGCTCCTACTCTGACTTCTAGCTCTCCCAAACCAAAAGGCTTGGTCAGATAGTCATCAGCACCTTTAGAAAAGCCGCGAATTTTGTCAGCTTCGTCAGCACGGCTAGTCAGCATCAAAACAAAAACACCATTACGACTTTGCATCTCTTGGCAGAGGTTAAACCCAATCACATCTGGTAAATTCACATCTAGAATTACCAAATCAGGGTTGAATTGCTCAAATAGAGTTAAGGCTGTCTTTCCGTCTTCGGCAGCCTCCACCTGATAGTTCTGCTTCATCAAGAAGCGTTGGATTAAATTCCGAACCGCAGGGTCGTCGTCAACAACAAGAATCTTGGCGGGAGCCATGACCATCACTTTGCACAAAAATTCGTAAGATTAACAAGAAGGTTGCGTAAAAACACAGTTGCCACTTTGGGAGTTATTAAGAATCTACAAAGCTACAGCATGAAAATCCTGATGATTTAAAGAATTGATATTGTAATCAGGATTATAGGCGATGGAGCGTCAAACTTCTGGAAAGTCATAGGCAGCCCTGCGTAAAATGCAGTTTTTGTAACTGTCAACTTTATCCCTACCAGACAGACGTTCAAAGCTCAGCCACGGCGGTGTGCGAAACTCAAATACTTTTTTATCCCAGTTAGACAGTAACTCAAAACGTTTCAATTTTAAATCGAGATGTGGTTCTACACCACAAGCGATCGTCAGTATAATTAAAAAAAACTTTGTCATGGCACAGTAAGTTGCCAAATCTGAAACAGGAAAGTTAATTTTTTCATGAAAACTATGCGTTTTAGGTACTATCAGTTCAAATTCTAGATTAGAGCCAGAACTGACCAACGACATGAGGGTATACACGGAGTTATGGCGATATGTTAAAGTGACTATAGTTTAAATCTCAAAGTCGATCAAACTAACTCGTGCTACTATCCTGGTAGAGCATAAAAGCAAATCGAAACATAATAGTTTCGATTAAAACAAAAGCTAAATTTGTTTTTTATTCGACAATAGACTGCCGCTGACTGAGGCTGAAGTAACAAACTCCCATGAGCGATCAAAATCCCTACGAAAAACTTGGGGTATCAGAAGAGGCTTCCTTCGACGAAATTCAGGATGCTCGTAATCGTCTATTCGAGCAACATAGTGGCGATGCCAAGCATCTAGAAGTGATTGAAGCAGCTTACGATGCGATTTTAATGGATCGCTTAAGGATGCGCCAGGAAGGTAAAATCAAAGTCCCTGAACGTATCCGGTTTCCAGAGTTGCGAGTACAATCTCCTCCGAAAGAAACTCAAACCCCTCGCGAGCATTCACCTGCATGGCTACAGCGAATGCTAGACCAGCCAACCCCTGCTGATATCCTCTTGCCAGGAGCTTGGTATCTTGGTTTAGGTGCTATTAGCCTGTTTTACCCAGAGGGAGGCGACCAGGTTTTACAATTAGCATTGGTAGTTGGAGTAAGTATTGGTATTTACTTTCTCAACCGCAAAGAAGGCAAATTTGGCCGAGCAGTTTTGTTCATTCTAGTCAGTTTAATAATTGGCTTAATCGCTGGAGGCCTACTTGGTAGCTGGTTGTTGCCACAAATCTCATTTATAAATCTGGGGTCAAATCAGTTTTCTACGGTACTGACTTTTATTTTGCTGTGGTTGGTTAGTAGTTTTCTACGCTAGATCTATACTCATGGGGCATGGGGCATGGGGCATGGGGCATGGGGCATTGGGCATTGGGCATGGGGGATGGGGAGATGGAGGGAAAGAAGAATTACTTTCTCCGTCATCTGGCTACCTCCCCACCTCCTCATCTCCCTCATCCCCCCATGCCCCATGCCCAATTATTATAAATTAATATTTTCGTCAGGTGCTTCAAACTTGTAACCGTAACCACGTACAGTTTTAATAAACTCTGGTACGCTGGCATCAATTTCCATTTTTTTACGAAGCTGACCAATGTGTACATCAACCACCCGTCCATCTCCTACGTACTCACAACCCCAGATTTTTTGAATTAGCTGTGGACGACTCCAAGCTTGACCAGGATGGCTGGCCAAAAAATGTAAAATATTAAATTCAAGAGCTGTTAAGGCGAGAGGTTTATCGTTAAGTGTTACCTCTCTGCCCTCTGGATTAATTACTAGCTGCTTGAAGACGATGCGTTGTGTTGGGGAGGGGTTGATGTAGCGTATCCGCCTCAAAAGCGCTTCTACCCTCACTTCAACTTCTGCAAGACTAAAGGGTTTAGTCATGAAATCATCAGCACCTGCGGCTAAGATTTTAATTTTATCAGCCTCGTCAGTTCTACTAGTCAATATCATTACTAAAACATTAGTACGACTCTGCATTTCTTGGCAGAGGCTATAGCCATTAACATCTGGTAAATTCCAATCTAAAATCACTAACGATGGATTGAATTGCTCAAACAATGATAAGGCACTCTTACCATCTGCTGCCGATTCTATTTGATATTTTCGACTTAAAAAACGATAGACGAGATTGCGGACGCCGAAATCGTCATCAACGATGAGAATTTTCGGAGTAGTATCAGGGGTCATAGTCATAATGGTGCCTTGCTGCCTATTGTTAATTGGGCAATTAGCTGTTGCGTCAGTTTTGCTTTACTTGTTTGTGTTGAAAGTATATTCACGCTGATCTTTGCTGACTACGATCGCTGCTGTAGTACTTGTTTACAATGAATTTTCCATGAAGTCGATCAAAACTTCAGCCATCTTCATGCCGATCAATTGTATAAGTATTGTATGACTTTGGTATAATCTTGATTTTTTATGGTATGATATCAAACCTAATATACGTAAAATAAGTACCATTAAAGATCGTCTCCATCACCACAAATACCAAAAATAAACACCAGAGAAGCAGCGATCGCCACAACTTTGTAAAGGAACACACTGCCTGATTCATTAGGGTTTTATCAAGGCTCACAAACTAAGCCATAAGTCAATATAAATTCTAATTTTTACCTATTTAACTGTACTTTAGCCAAGGGATGTGTCCTGCTGGACAAGACTTACGAAAATTTATTTGACGTGCATTTGCATGTAGTTATCTTCTTAAGCATATACTATACTACAAGTTTGAGTTTGATCTGATGAACAGAATAATGATTACTTTCTAATCCCCTTGGGAAAGCCTGGTAATTCCTAATTAATGGACACAGGAACTCAATCTATCGATCAACATCGAAAAAATGTACTAATCAATATTTCAAAATCAACTGCATTTATGAATGAGTTATAGTTATGAATTAGTATGACAAGCCAAGGACTTAGAGCATCAGCAGAAGGGATAAGGGCAGCAAAAACAGCTTTAATAGACAAAACTTGGAGTCAGCATAAATTACCAGCAGCTTTAGGGATTACACGCCAGCCCATTTCCAAATTTTTTGCAGGTGAATCAGTTTCTCGCTCCTGTTTTGTGCAAATTTGCCAACAGCTGGGGCTATCTTGGCAAAAGGTTGCTGGTTTACCCGAAGATGTGGCATTTGACCGAACCGCTAAAGCACGATTCAAAGATGCTGACCTCGATACATTAGTCAGGGAAGTGCGACAAAAGCGACAAGAAAAAATCCAAAATCAGTGCCACATTATACAAATTTTGGATATTGCCCAGACAGTTCAACTGATGGACATTTACACGAGTATTAATGTTTTAGAGGAGATAACTAACCTGCAATGGCAAGAAATTGATGACTTGTTGAAAGACTTTAAATCTAAGTCAAATTTTAACCAACTGAGAATATATAAACGTGAGAGAAAATTAGTAGGATTAGAAGCTGCTTGACAACACTAAAAATTGATTCCCCAGCCCAAACTTGGGAGCATTTCCTTACTTACATGGCTGACGATAGATATTTATGCTAACTGTTAATATATTGCCGAATGCTGTGAATTATGAATGTTTTGAGAAGTAAGCTTTGTAATCAATCACAAAGGTAAATTAATATTCTTATTGAGAATAAGATGATCTTTCCATAGTCTTAATTGACAAGATTTGCAATTGATTAATTGGTAGAAATTATGGAAATTACTTAGTCTATCTCAGGAGAGACTTTAAAGATATTCATACTAGGGAAAGAGTAATTAAATATATTTTGTTAGTTAAATTGCTATTAATATCGTCAGTCGGGAATAGTTATGAATAATAATTTAGTAGGCGGCATCATTCCTCCACAGCCACCAATACAAACAGAATCTGATGTTCATACGTTGAAGTCTCGCTTGGAGTGGGGTGAACCAGCTTTTACAATTTTGGATGTGCGCGATCGCAGAACCTACAACGAAGGTCACATCATGGGAGCAATGCCCATGTCAACAGATGAATTGGTAGACCGTGCCATAGCTTCTTTGGATAAAAGCCGTGATATTTATGTTTACGGTGCTAATGAAGAAGAAACTGCCCAAGCTGCACAACAACTTCGTTCTAGCGGATTTGAGCATGTTTCTCAACTCAAAGGTGGTCTTGGGGCATGGAAGGCGATCGGCGGTCCTACCGAAGGTATTATTGAATCAAAAACTCCCCCAGGTGCAGATGATTACAATGTTGTAGCTCGGCTACAAAATCATGCAGAAAATCAGCCAAAGGGAGGGGAAAGTCCCGCCCAAAGTATTAAAAGGGGAGTCAGCAACCTCAAAGAAGGCATTCAAGAAGGAGCTAGCAACATCAAGGAAGGCGCTAGCAACCTCAAGGAAGGCATTCAAGAGAAAGCTAGTGAAGTTAAAGAAGGCATTAATGAATCTAGAGCATCTAGCCCAAATGATTCTAATGTCGGATCTCAGGCTAAAAATGACGTAAGTTAGAACGTGAAATTCCATCCCCTTTTAGGGGATGGGATGATTTTGTTTTAATGTTCAAATAAATCTTTAAATTGCAATAAATCTAAGGAAACGATGGTTGGTAGAACTTCAAAACATTGTTGAGCAAGTTCCCAACGTTCTTCTCGTTCGAGCATTTCTGTAAGTTTTTGTTGTACGCTAAGTAAGTAGCGCACATCATTGGCGGCATAACTCAATTGAGCTTCAGATAAATTAGCAGCGTTACCCCAATCAGAACTTTGAGCGCTTTTATCAAGTTCCACTTGTTCTAACTCTTGCACTACATCTTTGAGTCCGTGGCGATTTGTATAAGTACGGGCTAACTTACTAGCAATTTTAGTGCAAAAAACAGGGTGAACTTGAATCCCCAAATAGGCTCGTAAAGTAGCAAGGTCAAAACGAGCAAAGTGAAAAACTTTCACAACATTCGCTGCTGACAGAAGTGTTTTTAAATTTGGGGCGTCAGTTTGTCCTTTGGCGATGCGGATTGCAGTGACTTTTCCTTCTGGGTTGCACAACTGAAGCAGACACAAACGATCGCGCTGGGGTAATAATCCCATCGTTTCTGTATCGACTGCAATTGCTGTGGATTCTAAATATTGTCCAAGGGCTACATCACTGAGGTCGCGATCGCTCACCTGAAAATCTTGTAATATCATGAAATGTTCAAAAATAATAGCAGTGTCCACCAGACAAAAGTCTTGTCAGACACTACATTATTATTGTGCAAAAATATCAAAAATTAAATCTACCTTGTGCGAAAAAAGATTTGCGTCAGGTAGACTTCGCCCTGACTATTAGTAGCAACGCCAATTCCAGTCAGGTTGTAATTTCCTTTAACATTCTTCAGATGTCCGGGGCTTTTGATCCAACCTGTAACAGCTTCGGCTGCCGGGTTGCTATATCCCCGATTGAAAGCGACATTTTCCGCTGCACTGTTGTAGCGGATGGGGACAGCTTTGACTCGTCCTTCAAATCCTTGATGGCTAAATGGGGTTTTACCTTGAGCCATGTTTTGACTATGAATTCTTGCCTGTCGTGTGATGTTGGGATTTAGAGTCAACTTCGGTAGCCCTTTGGCAATCCGATATTGATTAATTTCGTCAAAAACAGATTTTTCTAGCTCAGTAGGTTTAAAAGTAGGAGTCGATATTGCAGCCTGACTGGAAAAAAGCGACAACAGCTTATTACGGGTGGATGTATCTGTAGAATTTTGCCCTGGTATCGGAACAGTCGTTAATCCACTAGCAAGGACAAGCGCACTTAAAGCGATGCCAAAAGCAGTTTGTCGGAACATGGAGAATTGCGTAATGTGTAGAGATATAAGACTTATACTCTACCTCATAGTTCCAAAAATATATACGAGAATACTATTAAGGATTGATGAATTTCGGCAATTTGACCACATCCTTTACAGGACATACAAACAATCATTTGTAAATGTCAATACTTCCATAGATCGACTTGTGGAAAATCACTGTTAATTTTGCTCAGAATTGAAGATTTTGATCGTTAGACATCTGTAGGGGTGTACAGCTGTACGCCCCTGCTCATCTATCAGGAATTTTCTGAAATGGTATAAATCTTGTTCAACCTATCTACGAAGGAAAATTTGCGTGAAGTAGATTTGCCCTTGACTATTGCTGGCAACACCAACTCCGGTCAAATTATAGTTACCTACGATATTGGCTAGATGCCCTGGACTTTTGAGCCAGCCTTGAACAGCTTGTGTAGCAGGGTCACTATATCCCTTGTTGTAAGCAACATTTTCAGCAGCTCCTGTGTAGCTAATACGCATTGCTTTCAGGCGTTCTTGAAATCCAGTATGTCCAAAAGCCACTTTTTTGCTAGCCATGTTTTGACTATGAATCCTGGCTTGATTATCGATGGTAGAATTACGAGTCAGCTTTGGTAGCCCTTTAGAAGATCTGTAATTATTAATTTGGGTGAAAACAGATTGTTCTATGGCAGCAGTGTTGATGGTAGATTGTGCAATCTCGACAGTATCACTTGATATATGTGAAGATATCGGCATCAAAGTTGGCTCTGTTATAGAAGTAGCGATCGCTCCACCGCTGAACAAAAGAGTTCCTAAACCAATGCCATAGATTGTTGTTCTAATCATTTGCTGAAAGTAAAGTTCCAGACCATCTAACCAGACTATTTTTGATTAAACAAGTTGGTTATCAGTCTATATACCTCTACTTATGCTGCCATAGCTTGAAAAACTACCAGCAAACTTTTAAATTTACAATTTTACAAAAAATTGTCCTATCCGCAGGTAATTTTCTTCTGCCATTAGAATGATTATTTCTATTAGATTCTTCATTAGAAGTATAGTTTTTCTCCTATCACTTATACGTAATTTCTATTAGTCTTGGCTAAGAGTTTGTAACTCTTCCTCCACTACGCGCAACACCCGCGCAATGTATTCTGCACGCCATTTTTCTCGCTCATGAATTATTTTGGCATCCGGTTGATAACCTTCAATGTCACTGGCAGATAAAATACCTTTAACCTCTAGCAATCGTTCAATGGTATCGAGGCGATCGCGCAGCACAGAGACTTCACCTGTTAAAGCCATAACCATCGCCAACAGTTTATCAGTTTGCGGATTCTCCAAGTAAACTGGTCGTTTACCCTTGGCTGTTTTTACCATGCTCACTCCAATTCTCTAAAAAAAGGCTACATAACAATGCCCTTCGGGCAGGGAACAGGGAACAGATATGGAAACCTGTCTGAATATTCGGTCACAAGCCCCTAAATTTATTGTGAAATAAAAGGATTTTTTAAGGGGACACGTAGTGCGAGAAAAAAAGCGACCTTGTAAATTCCCTAATTTGAATTATGGGAATTTCCCTGTTCCCTGTTCCCTGTTCCCTGTTCCCTTTAATCTACTTACTTAGTTGCAGCAACTACAAACCAAGAGCCAAAGCTCTTGGATTTATCACCTTGAGCTTTCCATGCCCCATTAGGAACAAATTTCTCAAATGTCTTATCTGCTGCAAAACCAGCTTCAGTAGCTAGCGCCACCAAATCTAAATCCCGTACAGCACTCCAAAAAGGTTCGTTGTTGTTAGCAGTTTCCCAATCAAAAACAAACTGTGTGTAGGCATCCATGTGACGATACAAAGGTGCTTCCACATGGAGCATCATTCCACCAGGAGCCAGTAGACGATAACACTCTTGCATCACTTTCCGCACAGCTGGCGGCGGAATTTCATGTAGCAAAATGTGAGAAACCACTAAGTCAAAAGATTCATTGGGAAAGTTAGTGTGTTCGGCATTTTGCTGAGAAAAGTGTACGCGTTTGCCCAAAGATTCGGCTCTTGCATGAGCGTAACGCAGCATAGCTGCACCTATATCTATGGCGTGAACTTCGGCATTTGGGTAACCATCTACATAGGGTAATGTACTATGACCGACAGAACATCCCAGATCGAGAATTTTTCTCGGCTGAAAGTCGGGATATTCTTTTAGGAGATAGTTTTGGACTATAGATAGCCCCATATCATCGTTGAGTGGTCCCAACCAACCCACACCATAAATATAAGTGCCGCGATCGTAAGTTGCACCAGCAGCTACATCATCAGCTGTAAATTCGCTGTGATATCCTCCAGGCATACAATGAATGTCTACAGCTTTTTGATAAGTAGGTGTTGAAAAATTTGGGTCGAGAGTTAAGGTACCAAGTTCACTACCCTTGTCTTTGGCACGCTCAATCAACTCTGGCAGTTGTCTATCAACGCTGGTATTTACAGCATCCCATAACATTTCTTGGCTGATTCGTTTCAGGACACCAGTCCAGCGGTAGTAGGGTTCGTCTTGCATGAGTTCCCGAATTTCATAACGGTTTTCGGGAGGACGTTGATGTTCTTGTTCAAACTTCGGCTTGGCTAGTTTTTCATAAATTACTTTATTGCCAGGAGAGAGATTCCGGAAAATGTGCAGTTTTAAACTTTGGACAAACTCTTGGCGTGCCAACTCGTCTTGAGTGGTTTTCGGTAGCATAGCGTGTTGGAGTTGTCGATCCATCGTTAGCTTTCTCCCAATATTTAACGTATATTTACTTACGCAGGATTTAAAAATTTGGCTACTGTTTGCACATCTTTGTCACCGCGTCCAGAGCAGTTGATAATAATTCGAGGACTGCCGGTTAGTTGAGGACACAGGGTTTCCAAATAGGCGATCGCATGGGCTGTTTCCAATGCTGGAATAATCCCTTCCAATTTCGATAATCGCTGGAATGCCTCCAAAGCCTCTGCATCAGTCACACTATAGTATTCTGCCCGACCAATATCCTTTAAATAACTATGTTCTGGCCCCACACCAGGATAATCTAACCCTGCACTAATGGAGTGCGCCTCAATGATTTGTCCATCCTCATCTTGCAGCAGATAGCTCATTGCTCCGTGTAATACACCAACTCGTCCTTTTGTCAAGGTGGCCGCGTGTTTTTCGGTGTTGACACCTTCTCCGGCTGCCTCAACTCCGATTAAACGTATCGAAGGTTCATTGAGAAACTCATAAAATAGTCCCATAGCATTGGAACCACCGCCTACACAAGCCATAAGGATATCAGGCAATCCACCCCATTTTTCCATTGCTTGGGCGCGAGTTTCTTGGCCGATGACTGCATGAAAATCACGTACCATCATGGGGTAAGGATGAGGCCCTGCTACGGAACCCAGGATGTAATGAGTAGTTTCCACATTCGTCACCCAATCCCGAATTGCCTCAGAAGTAGCATCCTTGAGGGTTCC
The DNA here is from genome assembly GCA_034531095.2 of Nostoc sp. CreGUA01. Taxonomy (GTDB): domain Bacteria; phylum Cyanobacteriota; class Cyanobacteriia; order Cyanobacteriales; family Nostocaceae; genus Nostoc. Next base: position 22,468 of record JAVRBV020000036.1, read on the forward strand.
CGTTCCTGCTTCCACCGGGCGTACTTCTGCCCCCATTAACCGCATTCTGAAGACATTCAACGCTTGGCGTTCCATGTCATGAACGCCCATGTAAATTACGCATTGGAGTCCAAAACGAGCGCAAACCGTGGCTGTGGCTACTCCATGTTGTCCAGCACCAGTTTCGGCAATAATTCGCTGTTTACCCATGCGCTTGGCCAACAACACCTGACCAAGAGCATTATTAATTTTGTGGGCGCCAGTGTGATTTAAATCTTCACGTTTTAAGTAAATTTGTGGACTGGTGCCATCGGGACGGGCATAATGAGCAGTCAGGCGTTCGGCGAAATACAACGGTGTGGCACGTCCTACATAGTCCCTTAACAACTGCTGTAGTTCTGCTTGAAACCCAGGATCGTTACGGTACTGCTGATAAGCTGTTTCTAATTCAGCAAGAGCAGGCATTAGCGTTTCAGGTACATACTTACCGCCAAAGCGTCCAAAGCGACCTAGTGTATCGGGAACTTGAGCAGTTGAGTTTGTGGAGAGAGGAGTGGTAGTCACAGGCTGATTTTGATGACGGGAAATGACTTAATTATTATAGGAAAGTCTAGGCGTATCTGGAGATTGGGGATTGGGGAACTCGGGGCCCCCACGACCACAGGGAGTGGGGATTAGGGGCAATGGGGACTAGGGATTAGTAAATTAATACTTTAGAAATAGTTTTTCAATACCCAGTACCCAGTCCCTAGTCGCACTATCTGTGATGAATCAAGCACTGGCATTGGTAAAGGAATAGAGCTAACCAGACAGCGTTATTATGATAGTCATACGATCTACAGTTGAAAAGTTGTTGTTTCTCTCACCTAACCTTGAGAGTGAAGTTTCCACTTGTTTGAAATTTTTCTTAATCAATATTTTATGTCTTCTTCTAATTCCAAATCTTCCGATAAAAACTTTATCTACCGCGAATTTGGTAACGATAACTCTGCCGCTACAGAAAGGCCAATTCCAGAATTGCCCCCACAACAACAAAATCTGAGAGTACAAGCTTCTCGCAAAGGACGCAAAGGCAAAACCGTCACTGTGATTAGCGGTTTCCAAGCCAAACCAGAAACTTTAGCTGATTTGCTTAAACAGTTAAAAACTCAGTGTGGTACAGGCGGGACAATTAAAGACAACGAAATTGAAATTCAAGGCGACCACAAACAGAAAATTGTCGAGATTTTGACCAAACTAGGTTACAAAGCCAAAATCAGTGGCGGCTAACGTTGAGTGAGTGCGGTTTACCGCATCTCAACCCTAATCTAGATTCAGATGGTTAATGTTATCTTTGAGAAGTATTGTAAGTATAAACATGCTTGAATAGTGGTAAATGACTTACCCAACAAGCTGTTTGGGATAAAATTAATAGGAGGTTTAAATGGATTTAGTTCGGATTTTGTGTGCTATTTTTGTGCCACCTTTGGGAGTTTTCTTGCAAGTAGGTTTTGGTGTAGACTTTTGGATTAATATAGTTTTAACGCTTTTTGGTTACATTCCTGGGATTATTCACGCAGTGTGGGTAATTGCTAAGAAATAATTCTCTGGACGGTAAGTTGGGTGTACCAATTTTGGCGTTAGTGATTTTAACGAAGATTTCCGTAGAGGTAATTCATGAATTGCCTCTACAAAATGACTCAGGGAAAATAAAATGGTCTTTTTAAATTAGCGATCGCTAATTAAATATCAAAATTGAAATGATAACTAATTAGGGCTTCCTGAAAAAGTCTTTTGGTGAGGGCAGGGAATAGGGAATAGTTTTATTTGGTGGCTCGCTGCGATCGCCAAAGTACTTTGGCAGCAAAAAATATTAGCGGACGCTCTCAATCTTCAAGCAATTAGTTATCGGATCTCTGATTGAGAGAATACGCTATTTAACCTGATTAATCAGGTAATTATAGTTACTCCTCCCGTATCCAAATCGTAACGACCTCCGACAATTTTTAATTTACCAGACTCTAAACGCTCAGTTAAGAGCCGCGATCGCTTTAGTCGGGCAATTTGATATTGCACGTTAGCAACCACAGCATTTTCAACTGCGTCCCCTGGCTGAAGCTTGGCATTTTTCACCACTGGTTTAATCGCTTCCACAAAGCTACCAATATCGCCGAGTAAAGCTTCATTTTTCACAGCAGCGGTAACAGCTCCACATCGCTCATGACCAAGCACCATCAGCAGCGGCGTACCTAATAAAGCAACCGCATATTCGATACTGCCAACGGATTCTGGGGTGGCAATATTTCCGGCAAGGCGAACATCAAAGATATCTCCGATACCCTGGTCAAAAATAATTTCTGCCGGTACTCGTGAATCCGCACAACTGAGGATAGTTGCAAATGGATGTTGCGCTTGAGCAACTTCCTGCAACCGTGCCGCAGATTGATCGGGATATTGGGGTTGATGCTGAACAAACCGCTGATTCCCATCTATTAACTTTTGCAACGCGGCGTCGGGACTCAGACTTTGAGGAGGCAATTCGGCGGCTTTAGCCTGTTCAACTTGCCAGGGGAAATCGCTGGCAGTTACCATCATTCCGAATGCTCCTGTGACTCCTAACTTTAAAAAGTCACGACGTTCGATGAAATGCTTCATTGGATTTATGATTTTCTTATAACGACGCAACACATTTCATTGAGCGAATTTCCATTACGTCCGAGACGTAACAAGTTCCGCCAAACTTGTTGAGCAGTGGTCTAATGTTTTCGACAACACGCTTGATTTCTTCTGGCATACAAAAGGCGATGATATAGACATTATCAAGCATTGTCATGTCTAAATCTTCCGCCGATCCTCGTAATCCTTTGCCAGCAACATTGCGGATCACAGCATGACCATGTACACCAGACTTGTCTAAGGTATCTAATATTTTGCCAAGCTCAAAAGAGTTAGCAATAATCTCTATCTTTTTAACTAGGTGCATGTTATTACCTCCAAAACATGTTAATTCCGTAGAGATATAACGGAATTCCCACAATAATATTGAACGGGAATGTCACTGCTAGAGCTGTTGAGACATACAGACTGGGGTTTGCCTCTGGAACAGTCATCCGCATAGCAGCAGGAACAGCAATGTAAGAGGCACTGGCACACAACACTGCGAACAAAAGCGAATCACCCTGAGGCATACCGATGAATTTAGCGATCGCCAACCCAATGCCTGCATTAACTATGGGAATTAGTATGGCAAATGAAATCAAAAAAACTCCGGTTTTTTGCAAGTCTTTAATTCTCTTGGCAGCCACTAGCCCCATATCCAGCAGAAAGAAACTGAGAACGCCATAAAATATCCCCTGAGTAAAGGGTTCTAAAGTCTTCCCACCGCGTTCTCCTGTCAGGAAACCTATTATCAGGCTACCAACCAAAAGAAAGACTGAACTATTAAGAAATGCTTCTTGTAAAACTTCTCCCCAGGCAAACTCTCGCTTTTCATCGACTGAGAATAAATTCACTAGAATCAGACCAACGATGATGGCTGGAGATTCCATCAACGCCAGAGCTGCTACCATGTAGCCATCAAAAGTAATACCAAGCTCGTTGAGAAAAGAGCTAGCGGTGATGAAAGTAACAGCACTGATAGAACCATACGTTGCAGCGATCGCCGCAGCATCGTAAATATCTAGCTTCAGCTTCAGGATAAAAAACGTATAAATGGGTACGAAACAAGCCATCAACATGGCTGCTATGAGTGTCAGAACTACTTCCTGAGTAATTCCGCTTTTAATCAGTTCTACCCCCCCTTTAAAACCAATCGCCAATAGCAGATAAAGCGAAAGCAACTTCGGCACTGGTGGAGGAATTTCTAGATCGGACTTGACAAAAACAGCAGTCATACCTAGAAAGAAAAACAGGACTGGCGGATTGAGGATGTTGGATATTATCAAGCTGACATCCATTTCCACCCCTCCTGATACTGGTAAAGTTGGGAATTAGAGAAATTTCTCATCTGAAAAAATTTAATGGCTCGATCATGATGTATCGTGTCTTGTCACCCCATGTCAATTGGGCAATAAATTTTTGGGCATTGGGCATGGGGCATGGGGCATTGGGCATGGGCCAAACAGGGCATTAAAAAGTCACGCATTCAAAAGTTCTTTAATTTTGAATTTTGTTAGCGTAGCTAAGCCGTGTCCGCGAGCGTCATTTTGAATTTTGAATTGATTTGTCTCCCTCATCCCCCTCATCTCCCTCATCCCCCCATGCCCCATGCCCCATGCCCCATGCCCTAATGTATATTCCATTCCAAAAGCAAGGGACAGTTATGCAATTGCCATTCCAGGGTGGAAACGTTCAAATCTTTGATTAATCCAGTACTTATATTTAGTACCCAGCCATGAACCATAGGTGCTTTTGGCGTATAAAGTACCTGACGCATAATTGAAGTTTGGTACAGATTTTTCACTTGTGCTGCAACGTTCATTTCTGCCAAACGATTCAGCCGTTCTTCTCTTGTTGGTAAGGCGTCAATTTCTGCTTTTTTATGTAAATATAATTCCCGAATCGGATTTACCCAGTTATCAATAATGCCGATGGTTTTCCACTCTAAAGCCGCCTTGATTCCTCCGCAATCGTAGTGACCACAAACAATAATGTGTTCTACTTTCAGATGCAAAATTGCATATTCTAACACTGCTAAAAAGTTAATATCTGTCAGAGAAACTTGGTTCGCAATATTACGATGTACAAATAATTCTCCTGGTTCTGTACGGGTAAAGTTTGTTAACGGCAAACGACTATCAGAACAACCAATATACAGAAATGGGGGTGTTTGTCCGTTAGATAATTCTTCAAAGTAATTCGGGTTTAAAGCCAGTTTTTCGGCAACCCAAGCCTGATTATTTCTGAAGAGTTGATTAATGCTGTTATATTTCATTCTTTCATCAAATTGGAGAGATAATTTTTTGAAGAAGAATTCAGAATTCAACAGCAAAGCCGGAATTTTTCCGTTACTGTCATCAGAATTCAGGAGTTGATTCTACAAAATGCACAACTCAATTCTGACTGATGACTGATGCTTTTATTCTGTATTTTATAAAAATTTTATCTGACTTACATTTAGTGCGCCCTGTAGAGACGTTGCACTGCAACGTCTCTACAACGATAAATCAAGGTTTTTAGCGTCTAATCCACATTGACAATTTTCACAAATCAAAGATGATTGTCATATGTGTAGATATTTTGCAGAGCAGACAAAGTTAAGCGATCGGCTATTTGAATAAGTATGAAAAATTTCATCTTTAAACATTTCATACCACTTGGAAAAATGATTGCGATAGATGCATTTACATCAGCCCTGAAAACAATACATTTTCAATCCCAAATGGTATCAGTTTCAATCAGGGGCAACAACTTTGCTACCATTATGATGATTTATTGACCAACGATGATCGATATTCATAGAAGAAAACTGACAAATTTCTTCTAGTCGTTTTTGTTGCACTACCGCTTTCCGAAGAGTAATAATTAGCTGATTGACTTGATTGCGTAAATCTGGATTATCATTTACAGCCAACATTGTTTGTCTTTCTAAAAGTTGAAGTATAAGTTCGTAGTGGATAGGTGAAGGTAGGGGAATTTGCTCCATGAAGTTAAAGTTTCATTTCAAATTTGGGGTTTTTTATGAGTCAGAGTTTGTCACCGAAGTTCTGATGTTGGGAAGCCTCTGCACACTGCGAGAAGCAAGCTACAGACTTATCTCTTATTAATAAATTGTTACATAATACATAACTATTTGTTTAGGGCTTTGATTTGCCTAGCGATGAAGATTTGGCTAAGATATTGCTCATATTAGGCAGCAAAAAGCTGTATATCCACGTATAGTATGCCCAATTGCCAAACTATTATGTACAATGACCCTGCAAAGAGCAGGGTGGGTGTTTTTTTAGAAATTCGTGGGTAATAGAGAAGCGATCGCACCACCGGGATCTGGTTGTTTGACCAAAGATTCCCCAATCAGTACAGCGGATGCACCTGCTTGGACTACTAAACTCAAGTCATCTGGTTTGTGTAATCCTGATTCGCTGACAACAAGGATGTTTTTCTCTTGCAATTGGCTACCTCTTGCAGCCAAAAGTTGGCAAGTAGTTTCCAGATCAACAGAAAAATCTTCCAAATTGCGATTATTGATTCCCACTAAGGAGACGCCATCTAAGGCTAACACCCGGTCAAGTTCTGCCAAACTATGGACTTCAATCAAGGCTACCATTTTCAGATTGTTGGCAATTTTTAGGAAGTATTGCAAATCTTTATCGTTGAGAATAGCCGCAATTAACAAAATGGCATCCGCACCTTGAATTCGCGCCCAGTACATCTGGTAGGGATAGATGATAAAATCTTTGCACAGTAGGGGCAAATCCACCGCAGTGCGAATTTTGGCTAAGTTGTCAAAGCCACCTTGGAAAAATTTGGCATCAGTCAACACCGAAAGACAGCTAGCACCACCTTGTTGATATGATTGAGCGATCGCTACTGGATCAAAATCTGCTCGCAAAACCCCTTTGCTGGGAGAAGCTTTTTTTACTTCCGCAATCACCCCTGGCTTTGTTTTCCCTTGGCGCAAAGCTGCCACAAAATCACGGGTTGGTGGCGCAGAAAGTACCTGATGTTGCAATTCCCGTAAAGGTAACCTTTCCCGCATTTGGTCAACTTCTTGTTCTTTATGCCAAACAATCTCCTCCAAAATATTGTTTGGTTCTGAATTAGGGACGGCAGCCTGATAACGTAATGTGGATACAGCAATAGCTGGATTGGGTGAACGGCGACGGATTTGCATAATGAGTTAGGAGTGAGGAGTTAGGAGTTAGGAGTTAGGAGTTAAGAGTTTGGAGTTTGGAGTTTGGAGTTTGGAGTTTGGAGTTTGGAGTTTGGAGTTTGGAGTTAGGAATTATTAGCTCCTCACTCCTAACTCCTCACTCCTCACTTTTAACTTTTAACTGACGATCGCTCGTTTATAAGCTTCGTCTAGGACTTCTGAAAGTGTTGGATGGGCGTGGACTAGATGCGCTAGACTTTGGACGGATTGACGGTTGGCGATGGCCGCTGATGCTTCGTGAATTAAGTCTGAGGCGTGGAGTCCGAAAATATGGACACCTAAGACTTCTCCTGTGTCTTTGCGGTAAATCACTTTGGCAATGCCGTCGGCTTCGTTTTCTGCCAAGGCTTTGGAATTTCCTTTGTAGTAACTTCTACTGGTGGCGATTTCAAACCCTTCGGTTTGTCCCAATTCCTTGGCTGCTGTTTCTGTTAAGCCCACATAGCTAACTTCTGGGTGGGTAAACGCCGCTGCGGGGATGCTGCGATAGTCTACTTTCTTTTCCCTGCCAACTATGTTTTCCACCGCGATGATGCCTTGAGCAGAGGCGGCATGTGCTAACATCATTTTGCCATTAGCGTCACCAATTGCCCACAGATGCGGCACTACTTCGCCGGCTGACAAAACAGCCATGCGATCGTCAACTGGGATAAAATTCCGGCGATCGAGTTCTACTCCCACAGACTCTAAACCGAGATTTTGCGTTGCTGGGATGCGTCCTGTAGCTACTAAGCAAGCATCTACTTCGATGACATCTACATCTTCTTTGGTTTTGAAATCTGCTAACTCAATTACCACTGGTGAACCGGGAATGACTTTTTTGGCGTATATCCCCACTTTGGTTTCAATATCGCGGGGAGTAATCAGTACCCGTTCAGCCAGTTTGGCAATGTCCCGATCAAATCCTGGCATTAACTGATCTAGGGCTTCAATCAAGGTGATTTCACAGCCCAAAGCTGAGTAAATATCAGAAAATTCCAAGCCGATGTAACCACTGCCAATAATTGCTACCCACTCTGGTAGTGATTCCAACTTTACACCTTGGTCGCTGGTGAAGACAGTTTTGCCGTCTACTTCAATTCCTGGGGGGACAAAAGGAATTGAACCAGGGGAAAGGATAATATCTTTGGTTGTGATGGTTTTTTCACCGCCGTCTCCAGCGATGGAGACTTTTTGTGTGCCGGCGATTTTTCCCCAGCCTTTGATAATATCGACTCCCAGACGTTTGAGACTGTTAGTTAAGTCCCCTTGAATCTTCGAGACGAGATTGGTAGCATGATTGGCGATCGCTTGGCGATCGAATTCCACGCTACCAACTTGAATTCCCAACGACTTGAGGTGGTGGGCATTTCGTAATTCCCGCACACGTCCAGATGCTGCTAGCAGTGCCTTAGAAGGAATACAACCGCGATTAACACAGGTTCCTCCCATATCAGCAGCTTCAATAATCGCTGTTTTTAAACCGCAACTCACGGCGTGTAGGGCTGCGCCATGTCCGCCCACACCAGCGCCGATAATTACTAAATCGTAATCAAATTCTTGACTCACGTTAGTTTCCCCGTGTGCTTCGCCTATTTATTCTCAACTTGACTGACAATCAAAGCAACCCCTTTAACAGTTATCAGTTATCGTTTGTGAGTTTCGTCGCTGGGTTTAAGCCCCTACTACATAGTTACCAGGGATTAGCGATCGTTGAACACCGGGAACTAGTAACTGATTTAAATCCCCCACCATACGCCTGATAACTGTTCACTGAATTTAACCTTTGGACGTTGCTAACCGACTCAAATTACGATCCACGCCTGAATAGCGAAAAGACGGATGTTTTCAGTAATTATAATCAAATCTAAATACTTATTTTTTTTATAGTTGTGAAGGGAGTGGGGCATTGGGCATGGGGCATGGGGCATGGAAAGAGATGGGGGGATAAGGGGATAGGGAGATGGGGGGAAAGAAGAATTACTTTCTCCCTCATCTCCCTCATCTCCCTCATCTCCCTCATCCCCACTCCCCACTCCTTAATTTTGATACCGATCCTCGTGCATAACAGATGCTTGTCGCTTAGCATGAATATTTTTCATGTGCTTTTTCACTGTATTGATAGTGATGAAAAGTTGAGTGGCAATTTCTTTGTAGCTGTAGTTATTTCTGTAGAGAAACCAAATTTCTGCTTCTCGCCGCGTCAGTTCAAATTTTTTCACTTCACTGAGCGCAACATGTTTGAGAGATTCGTATTTATTTTGTATGGTTACCAATAAACAAGGTGCATCAAATCCTTCCAAATCAAGTAGTCTGACTCGAATTCTAAAAACATTTAATTTATCAATTATGATTTCATCTGAAAAAATAATCATTTTATCAGCAAGCCAAGACTGGTTACTAAGCAATGATTCACAAAGATTCCAGATAGCTGGCGGTACAAAGTTATCTTGACAATTTTCCTGATGAAATTCACAACAAATTCGATAAGCACATGCGTTAGCATGAAGCACTTTTCCAGCTTTGTTTAAAATTAAAATACCATCCTCTAAGCCTTCGATTACTTCTTGCAAAAAATCAGCCCGCTTCGAGTCATAGTTAATATTTTCTTGTGCTTGTGTTTCAACTAATTTCTCTGTTACAGTCATCATAATAAGTACTTTTATATACAAAATGCTACTGGATTTGGAAATTCATGGAGTTGGGATATACACCATGAATTTTCTACATGTTTACGTGAATCAATTTACTGAACATTACAGTTAAATTACGTCCACAGAATTAAATCTAAGTTTCATTTTTTACGATAAATTTAAAAAACACTTAAATTTAAGAGTTTGTATAGTTTTTTGGAATCAACTTAGGCATCATTTATATACAACTCTGAACTTACCTATTTCGGAACCTGCCTTTAATACATTTGCGATCGCCATCCAAATTTTGATATCTTTTGACTCGCCGTTCTTCCCTACTCTTAATGCTTGCTAGGCATAGGTTTTCTATGAGAAAAAGGGTAGCAATTGACTGAGGTTCGGTCATCTTTACGTCATCAACAACGTAGTCAAACTTTATTGCAGGTGCTTGTACTAAATAACAATCACCGGAACATACGGTAGTTCCTTAAGTTGAAATAAAAATATACATACGTATATTTTTATGGTGCTATTTGCTAGCAATATTAATGTAGAAAGAACATCTTTGTGAGATATGTAGTTTAGCAGCAATGAAAAATTTTGATTAAAATGCAGATGTCTACTAAGCGGCGTGCTTTCTACCTAAATTCAATAAATAATCGATGAGTAATCAATTACAAGACTACAATCCCAGCAGCGTAAGTGAAATAAATGGCAACCTTTTAGGTTTACCATTTGATTACGAGTCTGCAAACTTGATTGTCTTTGGTGTACCCTGGGAGGTGACTGTTTCCTATGGTGCAGGTACAGCTAACGGGCCACAGCGGATTCTAGACGCTTCGACTCAACTAGATTTGTTCGATTTCGATCGCCCCGATGGCTGGAAGCAGGGAATTTTCATGGTGGAAATCTCCCAGGAGATTTTAGAAAAGAATAAATATTATCGCACCTTGGCAGCAAAAATTATCGAAAGATTAGCGCAAGGTAAAGAACTCTCAGATACGCCAGATTTAACACCTGTTTTGACAGAAATAAATCAGGCTTGTCAACAAGTGAATCAATGGCTGTTTGAGAATTCTCAGCAAGCAATTAACAATGGTAAACGAGTTGCCGTCATTGGAGGAGATCACAGTTCGCCGTTAGGTTATTTCCAAGCATTAGCGACTAAATACCCAAACTATGGCATTTTGCACATTGACGCACACGCAGATTTACGCGATGCATACGAAGGATTTGAATTTTCCCATGCATCTATTATGTTTAATGCCATGAAAATACCGCAAATTTCCAAGTTAGTGCAAGTTGGTTTGCGTGATATGTCTCATGATGAAGTGCGAATGATTGAACAATCTAATAGTCGAATGATTGCTTATTACGATCCTGCCATTAAACAAAAACTTTACTCCGGTACAACTTGGATTGATTTATGTCGAGAAATTATCAATCATTTACCTGAGTATGTTTATATTAGCTTTGATGTTGATGGTTTAGATCCAAAACTTTGTCCGAGTACAGGTACTCCTGTTCCAGGTGGTTTGGAATTAGAGCAAACATTTTGTCTGTTTCGGGAGTTAGTAAATAGTGGCAGAAAGATTATTGGCTTTGATATTTGCGAAGTCGGCGATGGCGAATGGGATGGAAATGTTGGGGCGCGGGTAGTTTATAAGCTAGCGAATTTAATGGATTTGTCTTGGTAGAATTCAGTGAATATTAAGTAGGGTGGAATGTCACTTACTTAAGGAAAATTAGTTGCTCAGATCCCCGACTTCTTCAAGAAGTCGGGGATCTAAATCCTGGTTAAGTAAGCGACATTGTTAAGTAGGGTGCGTTAGGCTAAAGTCGTAACGCACCAACATATAGGTGAATCCCGAATTCTGAATTCTTCAACTCATGGCAATCATCCTGAAGTTAAGCAAATGACAACAGCAATTCCTCCATTTATCACCCTCGAAGAATTTCTGAAACTGCCAGAAACTAAACCTGCTAGCGAATTTATCGACGGTAAAATTTACCAAAAACCTATGCCTGCTGGCAAACACTCTCGCTTGCAATTGAAGTTTTGTGATGCTGTAAACCAAGTTACAGAAACACCACGAATTGCCCTCGCCTTTCCAGAATTACGCTGTACTTTTGGTGGACGTTCTATTGTTCCCGATGCTGCTGTTTTCATTTGGGAACGAATTACTTTTGAAGCTGACGGCGAAGTACCCAATACTTTTGCAATTTATCCCGACTGGACTTTAGAAATTCTCTCACCTGAGCAGAGAGCTACTAAAGTTATTAGTAATATTTTGCACTGCCTTAAATATGGTACTCAATTAGGATGGTTAATCGACCCAGAAGAACGATTAATTTTAGCATTCATTCCCGGACAAGAACCTGTGGAGTTAATAGGTAATAATCGCGTTCCCACTCCCAAATTTTTAGAACTAGATTTGACAGTTGAGCAGATTTTTGGTTGGTTAAGACTAATTCGTAATTAACAGCTTTCGTAATCGTATTTTCAAACAGTCAGTGTTTTGCCATATCCCCTATGAAATCTATTGAAGTTTTTATTTCTTATCACGAAAAAGATGAAGAACTGCGCCAAGAATTAGAGAAGCATCTAGCAACTTTGCTGCGGGAAAAAGTTATTACAAGTTGGCATCAGCGCGAAATTATCGCTGGACAAGAGTTTCAAAATGAAATTAACCAACATCTCAAACGGGCTGGGCTAATTTTACTGCTGATGAGTCCAGATTTTATTGCTTCAGACTATCACTGGACAGTTGAAGTTACACGAGCGCTAGAACAAAATGCAGCAGGTAAAGCTCGTGCAATTCCGGTATTGCTACGCCATGCAGATTGGGACAATCCTCCTATTGATAAATTGTCACCCCTGCCTAGCAATCGCAGACCGATAAAAGGCTGGACTGACCAAGATGAAGCATTCTTAGAAGTTGTTAAGGGAATTCGCAAAGAGGTGGCGCAATTAGTTGCTAACTCGAATTACTCACCGCCCAAAGAAAGTTCCGCTAATCAAGAGCTAGAAAAGCGCCAAGATCGAGTTACAAGCTTGATAAACGAAGCAAATCGTTTGTTTCAAGAGCGAAAGTTCGAGGAAGCAGCCTTCAAATACAAAGCAGCCCTCCATCTCGATCCAAACTCTGTATTCGCTCAGAATCTCCTGGTGTTTGTTCTGTACAAACTAGGCAAGCTAGAAGAAGCGATCGCCATCTACCAGAAATCCATGCGCCTCAACCCAAACTTCGCAACTGCTCATTATAACTTGGGGAAGGAGCTGTTCAATAAGCTAGAAGAAGCGATCGCCACCTACCAAACCACGATGGCCGGTCGCCATTCCTATAAGATCCAACGAGCGATCGACGCTTATCAACATGCCCTCCACCTCGAAGAACAAGCGTTCACTGAGATCAACCAGGCGTCAAAGTTGTTCCGTGAAGTAGAACTACAACAAGCCATCGCTGCTTTCCAACAAGCCTTCTACCTCGAAGAAAAAGCGATTGACGCTTACAAACAAGCCGTCTACCTTGAAGAGGATATCCCTCGTGTTCAGCAGAAGTTAAGACTTTTCAATGAAGACAAACTAAAAAAAGCCATCGCCGAATACCAAAAAGCTTTGTACCTGATCGCTCTCAATAACCTGGGGTCAGCGCTGTACAATCAAGGCAACCTAGAAGAAGCCATCGCCGTCTACCAAAAAGCTTTGCAAATCGACCCAAACTTTGCCACTGCTCATAATAACCTGGGGAATGCCCTATTCAGTCAAGGGAAGTTGGAACCAGCCATCGCCGCATACCAAAAAGCTCTAGAAATCGATCCAAAGGATGCAATAGCTCAGAATAACTTGGGGTTAGGGCTGTACAATCAAGGGAAGTTGGAACCAGCCATCGCCGCATACCAAAAAGCCTTGGGGGTGAACCCAGATTCTGCAAAAACTCATAATAATTTGGCCAATGCGCTTTACGATGGAGGAAACCAAGAAGAAGCGATCGCCGAATACCACCAAGCCTTACACCTCGATCCCAGTTTTGCATACGCTCACAATAATCTGGGGAATGCCCTATTCAATCAAGGGAAGTCGGAGTTAGCGATCGCATCCTACAAAGAAGCTTTGCGCCTGAACCCACACTCTGCAAAAACTCATAATAACCTGGGGAATGCACTGTTGTATCAAGGCAAAATAGAAGAAGCGATCGCCGAATACCAAAGAGCTACGCAACTCAACCCAAACCTTGCAATGGCTAACAATAACCTGGGGATAGCCCTGTTTGCTCAAGGGAAACTGAACCAAGGGATTGCAAAACTGGGAGTAGGGATTTGGAAAGAGTTATTTAACAAATAAACTAGGACTTACGCATTGACGCAAAATACAAAGTATGCACAGATATCTATGGTAGGGAACATTGCTGTGCCCCTACAACGCGGGTTTATGTATCATCAAAGAACGATTAATCAAAGCCTGAAACGAACTATTTGAAAAATGATTGCGACAGATGGATTAATATAGCGATTCTCGTTTGGATGCAATACGCTGTAGGGGCGCACAGCTGTGCGCCCCTACTAACGGCCGTATTTTACCCAATTGAGAAGCGCTATAAAACCCAGATACAGAAGGTAATTCTCAATCCAAAATCCAAAATCTAAAATTCAAAATGGTATTAGCTCCGTAGTTTAAGGAAATTGGGCAAAAGCGTTTGTAGTCATGTTTGAAAAACAGGTTTGCCATATCCGCTATGAAGTCTATCGAAGTTTTTATTTCATTTCACCGGAAAGATGAGGAGTTATGCAAAGAGTTACAGAATCATCTAGTGCCTTTGCAGCGGAGAGAAATTATTACCAGTTGGCAATCTCATGAAATTATTGCTGGGCAAGAAACCAAAGGTGAAATTGATAAACATCTCAACCGGGCTGAGTTGATCTTGCTACTAGTTAGCCCTAATTTCATTGCTTCAGACGAACTCTGGACTGGTCAAGTCAAACAAGCTCTCAAGCAGAAGGAATCGGGGAAGGCTCATGTGATTCCAGTGTTGCTGCGGGCTGCAAATTGGAAAAATCCTCCAATTGATGGACTATCGGCACTGCCTAGTAATGGCATACCCATAAAAAAGTGGAATGACAAAGATGAGGCATTCGTAGATGTTGTTCAAGGAATTGAGGAGGCAGTGCGATTAATTGCTAACTCAGATTCCGCATCGCCGAAACAAACAGCACCAGAACTAGAAGATCATCGGCATCAATTTACAAATCTCATTAAAGAAGCGGATCGTTTGTACGAAGATCAAAAGTTAGAGGAAGCTGCTCTTAAGTACAAAGCAGCCCTCAATCTTGACTCAAACTCTTTGTATGCTCAAAATGCAGTGGGCAACGTCTTGTCTACTCAAGGTAAGTTAGAAGAAGCAACTGCCGCTTACCGCCAAGCTCTCAGCATCAATCCAAATAATGCAGTCGTTAACTATAATTTAGGCAAGACACTGAAAACTCAAGGTAAGTTAGAAGAAGCGATCGCGGCTTACCAAAAAGCTCTGGAAATCGACTCAAACGACGCCGATTTTCACAATGCGCTGGGAAGTGCGCTATACGCTCAAGGCAAGCTAGAAGAAGCAAGCAGCGCCTACCAACAAGCTCTGAAACTTGAATCAAATAATGCAATTACTTACTATTGGCTAGGGAATACGCTGTACGATCAACGCAAGCTAGAAGAAGCAAGCAGCGCCTACCAACAAGCCCTACAACTCGACTCCACAAATGCAGATTTTCAAAATGCCCTGGGGAATACACTATACGCTCAAGGCAAATGGGAAGAAGCAAGTAGCGCCTACCGCCAAGTCCTACAACTCGACTCAAACTATTCAAACGCTCATCATCGACTGGGGAATGCGCTCTACAGTCAAAACAAGTGGGAAGAAGCAAGCGCCGCATACCGCCAAGCCCTCTACGTTAACCCAAACAATGCAATTACTCACTATTGCCTGGGATTAGCCCTCTCTGGTCAAGAAAAGTGGGAAGAAGCAAGCGCCGCATACCGTCAAGCCATATACCTCAATCCCAACGATGCAGATTTTTACAATCGACTAGGTTTAGCACTGTACAATCAAGACAAACTCTCTGAAGCAATTGCTAAGTATCGCCAAGCGATCGAATGTAACCCGAACCTTTCAGAAGCTCACAATAACTTAGGGCTTGCTTTGAAGAAACAAGACAAAGTGGAGGAAGCAATTTTTGAGTATCGTCAAGCCATCAATTGCAACCCAAACAATGCAAACGCTTACCATAACTTGGGGTTAGCACTGTACGCTCAAGACAAACTCGAAGAAGCGATCGCTCAACTGGAAATAGCTGTTCGCATAGATCCTAGTAGCACTCTTATTAGTAACAACCTAGAGTTTATTGCGAATAAAAAGAAGAATAAAGACGATGCAAGAGAGCAAAATTACTTAGGGTTAGCACTCTACAATCAAGACAAAATGGAGGAAGCAATTGTCAAGTATCGCCAAGCACTGAACCTCGACCCAAACCTTTCAGAAGCTCACAATAATCTGGGGAGTGCTTTGGAAAAACAAGGTAAGGTAGAGCAAGCAATTTTTGAGTATCGTCACGCTCTGAGCCTCAACCCAAATCTTTCAGAAGCTCATAATAACTTAGGGCTTGCTTTGAAGAAACAGGGCAAGCTAGAGGAAGCAATTTTTGAGTATCGTCAAGCCCTCAATTGCAACCCAAACAATGCAAATGCTCACAATAACCTGGGGTTAGCACTGTACGCTCAAGACAAGCTAGAGGAAGCGATCGCCCAATTGGAAATAGCTGTTCGCCTCGATTCCAGTAGCACCCTGTTTCGTGACAACTTAGAGTTTATCAAAAATCACAAGCAGAATAAGGAAGATGCAAGTGAGCAAAATCACTTCGGATTAGCACTCTACAATCAAGGCAAACTAGAAGAAGCAATTGTTAAGTATCGCCAAGCCATACGCCTCGACCCAAACAATGCATACCCTCACAATAACCTGGGGTTAGCACTGTACAAACAAGACAAACTAGAAGAAGCGATCGCCGCTTGTCGCCAAGCTATTAGCCTCGACCCAAACCTTTCAGAAGCTCACAATAACTTAGGGCTTGCTTTAGAAAAACAAGGCAAGTTAAACGAAGCAATTTTTGAGTATCGCCAAGCTATCAACTGCAACTTAAACAATGCATATGCTCACAATAACCTGGGAAATG
>JAVRBV020000037.1:0-16651 GCA_034531095.2 Nostoc sp. CreGUA01
AGAATCGGAATCAGTACCGTGGGGCACACGGGAACTTACGCTTGGGGAGATTTGCCCTCTTGGGCGATTGGTGTAAACCTGTCGTCTAACGGCGAGTCTTTGAACCTAGAATCCCCGCCCTTATAGGGCGTGGAGTGTCAAAAAATAGAAATAAAGTTTATATACATTAGGCTAAATTAAGCATAATTACTCATGACTACTTCTAAACGCCACTATCACATCACTACTTTCGGTTGTCAGATGAATAAAGCTGACTCAGAGCGCATGGCTGGCGTTTTGGAAGACATGGGCTTTGAATGGTCGGAAGATCCCAATAATGCAGATGTGATTCTCTACAATACCTGTACAATTCGAGATAATGCCGAGCAAAAGGTATATTCCTACCTTGGCAGACAGGCGAAGCGCAAGCACGAACAGCCAGATTTAACTTTGATTGTTGCTGGTTGCGTTGCCCAACAAGAAGGCGAAGCGCTGTTGCGGCGTGTGCCAGAATTAGACTTGGTAATGGGACCACAACACGCCAACCGCCTCAAAGATTTGCTGGAATCAGTGTTTGAGGGTAACCAAGTTGTGGCAACCGAGTCAGTTCACATTATGGAAGATATCACCCAGCCACGACGAGATAGTAAAGTTACTGCTTGGGTGAATGTGATTTACGGCTGTAACGAACGTTGCACGTACTGTGTAGTTCCCAATGTGCGCGGTGTGGAACAATCTCGCACACCAGAAGTTATTCGGAAAGAAATGACAGAATTGGGACGACAAGGTTACAAAGAAGTTACTTTACTCGGTCAAAATATTGACGCTTACGGCAGAGATTTGCCAGGAGCCACACCAGAAGGACGGCATCTGCATAACTTCACAGATTTACTTTATTACGTCCATGATGTACCAGGAATTGAGAGATTAAGATTTGCTACAAGCCATCCCCGTTATTTTACTGAAAGACTAATTCGAGCTTGTGCTGAGTTGCCGAAAGTTTGCGAACACTTCCACATTCCCTTCCAATCTGGCGATAATGAACTTTTAAAGGCCATGTCGCGGGGTTATACCCATGAAAAATACCGTAGAATCATTGATACCATTCGGCGATATATGCCAGATGCCTCAATTAGTGCCGATGCAATTGTGGGATTTCCTGGGGAAACAGAACAACAGTTTGAAAATACCCTGAAACTCGTGGAAGATATAGGCTTTGATATGTTGAATACAGCCGCATATTCGCCGCGTCCGGGAACACCCGCTGCTTTGTGGGACAATCAACTGAGTGAAGAAATTAAAAGCGATCGCCTACAAAGATTAAATCATCTAGTCAATGTGAAAGCAGGCGAGCGATCGCAACGTTACTTCGGACGCATTGAAGAAGTTCTAGTAGAAGACCAAAACCCCAAAGATAAAACTCAAGTCATGGGGCGCACAGGTGGTAATCGTTTAACCTTTTTCACTGGGGACATCAAAGAATTGAAAGGCCAGTTGGTGAAGGTAAAAATTACTGAAGTTCGTGCTTTTAGTTTGACAGGTGAACCAGTTGAAGCTAGACAAGCCTTGTTTGTCTAAATATTTGGCGTTGCTACCTTTGCGAGATGATTTTTATCACGCAGAGGCGCTCCAGACGCGGAGAGTAAGATAGTTTGGAGATTTCTATAACTTACACAGAGGACACCATTCTGATTCTCTCTGCGCCTGGAGCGCCTCTGCGTGAAACAAATTTATATCCTCAATTTGATTGTCGCAATTTGTCCACAAGGCTTTGCACCGTAGATTTTTCTTGCGGACGTGGTACCGGTTTTTGCTGTCCAAAACCATCAAACAAGTCATCCAGCTTGACAGTTAAACCCAAATATGGACCACCAGCCGATCGCGTTCCAGAAAAATCCCTGTCGCCAACTTCACCAAAAACATATCCAGCGGAAAGCCGCAAATTAGGAGTCAGGTAGTAACCTGTTTCCAGAACAAAGCCTGTCTCACTATAGTTAGATTGACCAATCCAGCGAGCCTCACCTACTAAATCCCAGCTATATCCCAAACGATAAGTAGCTCGCAATTGTCCCAAATTCACCGTACTTGTACCAACTAAATCGTTAGCTAAATAAGAAGTACTATTACGCAAAGCATACTTACCGTAAAATTCCCATTGCCAGTTAGGGGCGTAAATAGCTTCTAAAGCAAAAGTATGGTCTTGGGAACCCGTACCACTACCTAAAAGAATGGTTTCCGGAATAATCGCCGGATTTTGACGATATTCATAACGCAACAAAGCATTAAATTTATCACTATGGGGGTCACGATAAGCTAAACCCACCTTCAGATTAGCGGTATCTGCCAATCCTGAAAGTCTTTGATTGGCAGAATTTGCTTGTTGATAACGTACCAAAGCAGTGAGCGATGGAGAAATTTTACCTACTGCACCTGCGGTAATTACTGTATTACTACCACTAGAAGAGGAGCGATGTTCGTAGCGGGCGCTGGCTTGAAACTGCGGATTATCACTGTATTCCAAGCCAACGCTGTAACTATCGCCACCATCAAATCCGATGGCTGATGCCGCTTGACCAAAGGCGTAGGGTTGGGGAAATTGTTGACCAGCCGCAGTCCGTGTGAAGAAGTTACCAAATACGTGTTCGTAAGCTAAATTCAAGCGCAATCCACGAGCAATAGTCCAGCGGTTATTTAGACCGATCGCACCTTGGGTAGTCAGTTCATTGGCACCACCCAAAATTGAGTAACGACCAGTTATGGTGGTATCCCTTCCAAGTTTGTGTTCGCCGTTGACACTCAAGCTGGTGATGGAATTGCCAGACAATTGACCGCTACTGTAAAACTGTTGAGCGAGACTGATATTCACACCAGGAATTGCTGCCCAATTCAACCCGAAGATGGTACGGTCTGGATAAACACTATCTTTTTGCGAAGATAAACTGAGTTCGTTTTGAGCTTGGAAAGTCAGGTTTTTAGCGATGGGAACTGTAAAACGCGATCGCAATTGATCGGAATTACCACTCAAAGCATCCGGTGAAATGCGGTCTTGGCGATCGCGATGAATCCAATCTAGATCGAAGATGGCGCTACCTAAACGTTGTTGAATCCCAGCGGTAATCGTCGTCAGGGAATTATCAACTTTACTCCCTGGTATGGCATCATTACGGGGTGCAAATAATTCTTCAAATGTGTCTAGGGGTTGGGGAGCAATACCAAAATTGTCCTCGTGGTCGTATTGCACCCTGACATTGGTAGTTGGACTGACTTTAGCTATAACTTGGGCACCATAACGAGTTTGTCCCGGTACAAAGCTGATGGTGGCATTATTGGCAAAACCTGTATCAGCAAACCGATAATAGGCGCGTCCTTGAATCCCATTAGCTATTTGTCCCTCAGCTTCCAAGCGATAGGCATCACCCCTAACTTTTCCCAGAACATCAGAATCATTACTCGAATGGGCGTATTCTGCAATTAGCCTACCCTTATCACCCAAAGATATCAGCGCATCTGCACCATACAGTTGAAAATCACGTACACCCTGATTTTCTTGGACATAAGTTGCTCCAATCCAACTTTCTTGGTTCAACTTGCGGGAAAGATTATATTGCAAACGACCTGCAAAGATATTGCTATCAGAGTCTTCAGTTTCATATTGATAGCTAACAACAATCCGACGTACCAAGACTTGTCCGGTTTGATCGATATCGGTGCGAAGAATCGGTTCGCGGAATAATAGGGTACCGCGATCGTAGTCGATTTCGTAGTCTGGGCCTCGGTTTAGCTGTTTGCGTTCTAATACAGTTCCAGGACGATTTAGTTCCTCTAACTCGATAAAAACATTTTCGCTACCTGGTTGTAGGAGTCTGCGAGAGAGGAAATAATAACCACTAGTACCATCGGGAGCAATGGTATCTCGTTGGAATCCTTCTAGGTTATTGCCGTAGAAACCTGTGATTTGTAAATTTCCTAAGTTGTAGTTAGCTTTAAAACCGTGGAGTTGGCGAGTGATAGAAGTAAATTGCTGCGATCGCCGTGCAAATTCTTCTGTGTTATAGTCACCCCACATGGCAAAATCAGGGGAAGATCCAGGTATACCAGTTGAACGCTCGAAACGCAAAAACAAGCTGTCAATGGAAGGAGCCACCACATCAACCTTCGAGCTATCGCCGTAAACAGGATAGTTTTGCTCGCTAAATTGGTAAGTTCTAAACAAGCGATTATCACAGTTACAATCTTCATTCAAACTACGAGAACTGTTATATGCGCCTGTGAACAACCATTCTCCGATGGTACCAGTGGCAAATATCGCTGAATGGAAATCTAATTGCGTTCTATTGTCTTTGTCCGGGGGGAGGAAATCACGGAAACTGCCGTAATAATTTGTACCTCTAGCACCCAAGCGTAAATCTATGACGCCAGTCAGCAAACTCGGACGCAGTGCCGTTTCAAATTGCAATTGGGTAAAAGCTTCTAAATTATTAACGATGGCGCGGATTGTGACAGTTTCGGCTTTGAGTTGCGATCGCAATATCGCTGTAAATTGCCCTCCTTTCGCCTCCACTTGAAACCCTGGTTCATCTGGTTTGAAATCTTTCCCCACAAAGTCCCCAGCAGTAGGTATCAAAGTGACCACAGCATCATAATTAGAGCGATTGCCACTAGCATCAAGCAGTTGACCCCGGATTGTAGCCGTAGAACGTCCATCCGCTGGGATACGAGACTCAACAGTTTCCAAAGTTAATTGCTGCGGCGCTCCCCTCACTGCAACCTGCACTGTTACAGGCGCTTGGGTTCCCCCCACTACCTGTGCAGAGATAGTATTTTGACCTTGTTGTAGCGAAACACCATACCATGTCTGCGTTACCAAATTAGTACTCGCATCAGTTTCCGTCCGCCCCACCAAGGAAGGATCTACCAACACCCCATTTACCCGCAATTCCACCTGGCTACCAGCAGGAAATTGCACAATCACCGTAGTCGCTTGTACATCTACAACACTGTCAGCCGTCGGAGTCAGGATTTTGATTCCCGTAGAAATCGGAGGAGGTGAAGACACAGGCATATTTTCATTTCCCCCCGTCTCCACATCTTTATCTCCCCCCATCCCCGCGTCCCCTTGTCCCCGCGTCCCCGCATCTTTATCCCCCGCGTCCCCATTAGCAATTTTGCGTAAGCCTTTGGGTAAATCTACAGAAGTTGCTGGTTGAAATGGTTGTATTTCCCTTAGCGATTGGTCTTTCTTCTCCTTTATTCCGGCAATTTTGCGTAAGCCTCTAGGCAATTCCACAGAAGTGGCTGGCTGAAATGGTTGTATTTGCGTTTCAGGTGGCTGGACATTTGAAATTGAGGTAACAGTAGCCGATGCAAAAGAAACTGACGGCTCCTGTCTAGAACTTCCCAACAAACGAGAAGAATTTAGCTGTTGCTGAATTCTCCTCCTAATCTTTGCGCCTTTGCGCCTTTGCGTGAGCCTTTCATATCCTGAATCACCAACCCCAGAATTCACATTCATACTTTTTTCAACCACTGGATCTTCGACACCCTTCTCTGCTTGCAAAGGAGAATCAGGCAACACCAAGTTTTGACCAGTGAATTCTGCTTTGACTATGCCAGGATACACAACAAAACTGAGAGCTATCGGCATCGCCCCCATCAACATAAAGTTGAAAATAGTTGCACAGTGCAGTCTGGGTTTCATTTTTTGACTGGCTCCTGAAATGGGGTGACACCGAAGTTCATACGTACCAAGCCACCTGGTTCTAAATGCACCAGGCGAGATTGGCTATTGCGTTCGCGGAATTTTTTGTTGGGAGCTAAGTTGTAACCCGGTACACTGCTGAGGTCTAGTACGCCTGTGTGGTATCCAGGTAAGACGTTAGCTAAGGAGAACAAACCATTGGGATCTGTAGTGATGCGGTTACCGTCTTCCAGAAAAATCACTGCATTGGGTATCCCTGGTTCACCACGCTGTTGTTCGCCATCAAAGTTTTTATCAACAAACACCCGACCGATAATCGTGCCACAATCAGAAACGATTCCGGGACGAATTTTCAGTTGGTGTGTTGCTGGCCCATCCTTAGTGCTAAAACGGTTATCAGTTCGTTGGGCATTAGCGATCGCACTGTTGCGACCACTACCACGCAGAGAATCGGCTGTTAATTGAGCAGCGTAGGCAATATTCAGGACTTTCCCAGTGGGAATCGTCATATCTGTCCGGAATATCACCGTATTTCCGTTCCGTTCCGAGGTGATAGTGACTGCTGTACCATCCATCTCTCCCTGCACAGATTTTGGCAAGAACTGGAATCCTAAAGGTAAGTTATCCGTGATAACTACATTGTTCAAACCAGTATCAGCGAGATTTTTGAGCGAGAGCCGGTAGATTACCGTATCTCCAGGTTCAGCAGTAGCGCGATCGCCTGTTTTAATAATCTGCAACTGATTCGCTTGGCACAAATTTGTACTAAATTCAAAGGCTAATAAATCCAATCCCACTGTTTCTGCATTGGGAACTAAAACAACTGTTTGCTCTACTCTGGTTTCACCTGTCAGACTGATTGGTTGTCCATCTAAAGAAGTAGCGATATATTGCACGACATCATTACTATTTTTGGCAATAATTTCAATCTTGATCCGCCGTTGTTTATAGACAGAATTCGGTGGTGGATTGACCACAAAAATGTAAGTTCTACCCGGATCGGTTTGACCTTTGTTTGGATCTAGTAAAAAGTTGTAGACACCCGCAGGATTATTTGTAATGAAATATGGGTTACTATTTTCGATATTTGGCGATTTTCCCCCAGGCACATTGTTATTAGGAATATCCGGTAACTCTGTTCGAGTTAAGGCAACTAAACTGCCCAATTCTGTGCCCGTTGGGTCGCTAAAGTTCGGTTCGTATACCCCAACTGAAAAACCTGTATAATCCGGTAAAAGCGTACCAGCACAACCTAAAATCCGTCCTAATGGGTCAACTAATGGGTTAGGAGTAACGTTAAGCTGAGTAGAGCTTCCTTGATATTTATTATTACTAGCTGGGTCTGTATAAGTGTAAGTAGCTTGATTTGTGATTGGCACAGATGCAACTTGACTATTATTTTGTTGCGCTGTCACCGATATAGGCAAAGTAGTATATAAAAAACTTCCCAACAGAATACTTGCTGTTAATCTTGTCCACCAGCTAATACTAAAATTAATTTCCTTTTGTTTTTGAGGACGGCTCACTGAACACATCTCCTCTGGATGCCAATTTTTTTGTTAATAAAAAACTTATCAAAACAGAATTCAGGAGTCAGAATTCAGGAGTCAGAATTGAGAATTAATTCGACTGTTAGATAGCGCAACAGTAACGGTTTAAGACTGCATCAAATTGAAAATTTGGTGGTCTTCAATCATTAATGGGCTTAAATTTTCCCAGTGCAGTTGATTCTGAGTTCTGAATTCTGCATTCTTCTTTCAATCAACGCACTTGGGTTTGATAAGTCGCCTTGACTGTCGTCTTTGCTGCAACTGACGGAACCTGTAAACGGATGTGGGTGTAAGCAATGGCTGGCGCTGGTTTAGTTTCCACTTTGCCGTTAGGAACAGTAACTTTAACGGTGGGATTTTCGACGAAGCTACGCCCACCATCAATGCTATAAGTAATTTTTCCATTATTAGTTACGCTTGCAGATTTAAGTACGTAGACCATTCCTTTAGGAATAGGTTGATTTAAAGTCAAATTTTTCACTGGGCGATCGCCCTTATTTTCGCCACTCAAGGTATACCTCAATACATCTCCTGGTCGCACCACAGCTTGACCTTTTAAAGGTTCCCATTTCTGACTTTGCTTACCCTGTTGATCTTGAGCGATGACTTGTTTTTCAGCTTCTAAGCGCAATTGAATTTGCGCTTGAGTTTTGATATTTTGGGCGTAAGCACTTTCTGAATGCCAAATATTTGCAACTCCTGGAAATTGACCCAAAAATGGAACTGTAGCTATTAGTGCGAACGTACCTAAACCTGCAAAAGAAACACCCTTCATATAAATAGCTTCCAGAATCTTGATTGTTGACTTATCTTTCCCTGGTTGTACTCAAAAATAGTCATCTTTGGGGATTGGGGATTGGGGATTGGGCATTTAGTTATTTCTCTCCCCATCTCCCTCATCCCCCTCATCCCCCTCATCTCCCTCATCTCCCCCACTCCCCACTCCCCACTCCCAACGAATTAATTAACCTTGCGTTGGAACGTAAATGTTCTTTGAATACCCGGTGCGATCGTGCCAGTTACAGTATCCACATACTTGGTTACATCAGTATTTACCGTAGTTCCGGTTTGGTCGATGCCAGAGCTAGTAGCTGGATTACCACTGAAGAATTGAATGGTTGCACTCCCAGAATCTTTAGCTGAACCAACAATATTGCTAGTATCAATTTGACCACTGGCATCGTTGTCTAACGCCCAGTTATTGGGGCTTTGCGTACCATCTTCAATAATCACAACTTTGTCAGCATTCAAAATCACGTTACCGGTTCCAGATTGAGGATCAGAAATATTGCTGTACTGAATTTGGTACTCAATAATGTTTCCTGGTGCAGGTTTCTTGGGATCGGTACTTAATGTGCCGTCATTGCCCTGGACTACAGGCCCAGTTCCTTGTAAGACTCGTGACACTTTCAGCAGTTTCAAAAAGCCAGTGTACACGCGATCGATAGTAATGTTGGATGAATCAAAGATATTATCGTTGCCAGTATCCTTAATTCCATCAGCGTTACTATCTGTCGTGTAGTTGTCAATAGAAGCAGTGATGGGTACTGGGAAGCCTCTGTTAATGTCAGTGGATAGCTGTGTACCCGGAGGTAAATCAACTTCTACGCCATAGTTGATAGTTGCATTAGGAGCAAAGTTGGGGATTGTTATCGGTGTACCAGCTGGTGTAAATACTCCGTTATTGTAAGTATAAACAGCAGACTGACTATTATAGGTAATAGTCACCTTCGTATCATTCGGTAAATCTCCTGGAACTGTTGGTGGTGTTGGCTCTAGCTTCAAAATGCCTGGGTCAGTACCACTGTTTTTAACTGTGTTGGTGAAGCCAACTGACTGAGGATCGAGTGTGGTACCAGGTGCTGTACCAGCAGGAACCAGAGAAGACTTGTTGGTGAAGTCGTCGTCAGTTCCACCCGATGGGCCAGTCGCATCCGGCGCATTCTGCGGTCCATTGAGTATCGCTGAGGCTACAGGTGCTTGCAGCGTGAAGACGTTGGCCTCACCTCCTGGTGTACCATCACCAGTGTTGTTGTTGCCTGTGTCAGTTCCAGTTTCTGGAGCTGTTGGAGTAATAATATAGCCATCATCAACGTCGCCAGCCAATAGAGTATCGGGAACACCATCACCATTGGTATCTGTAACGCCATGAGGTGTCATATTCCCTGGTGGACCATTGTAGTTGCTGGGATTTTGGTCGCCTGATTCGTCGTATACTGGGAGATTGCTGCTTGGTGTTTGACCAAATAATTGGGCAATGTTAGCAACGGTTAAGGGTGAAGTTGCAGTTGATTCAATGGCTAGCTGAATCGAAAAGCCATTCACCGTTGTACCAGGAGCAATGGAAGTAATGATTGCTGGATTATTGATAAAACCAACGCGAGTTACTGAGGCCAAGGGTGGTGCTGTCGTAGTCCAACTCGCTGTATTCGCATTAATAGTAACTGCGTCAGTGGTATAAACAATTTGCCAACCAGGAGGTGCAGTTGGTACGCCTGCCAAATCTGTACCCGCAGGAATCGCATCAGAAACCAAGATATGGGTACTAGCAATACCATTAACATTGATGCTTGTGCCGGTCAAAGGTGCTGGTGTAATTCCCTGTCCTGTGGGATCGTTGGACTCAACTCGCAAACTCAAATCGTAAGTCAGCTTGTCATCTGTAATTGCACTAGTGCCGGCATTGTTATAGCCACTACGAATCTTGAGAACGGTGGCTAAGGTGTAGGTTTTCACCGTTAAACCAACCTGAATTTGCTCGGTGGCGCTAGCTTCCCGCGTACCGTTAACTGGTGCGCCATTTACCTCACCAACAGCACCACCATCAGTATTATCTACGGTGAACACGTCACCACCATCAGGACTCCGGAGTTGGTTTTGAGCGTCACCAGGAGTGTTACCAAGGGTAACAGTAATTACGTCGTTGGTTTGAGCGCCATTCTGGACGGTAACTGGTACGCGCACCAACACAGTACCACCAACCGGAACTGAGGGTGTGTCTACGCCACCTTGGGGGATGTTTATCCAAGTTTGACCACCGTCAGTACTATATTGCAGGCTATTAACCGTACCACCATCTGGTAATGTTCCAGAAACTGTACCTGGCCCTGTTGTTGTGGCTTGGTTAGGAATGCGGAATTTTGTTGGGTCGTTACCTACGTTGGTTAGGGTGTAAGTGTAAATGAGTAAGTCACCAACCTGGACTGTGGTATTGGTAGGACTAGAAGTGGCATCTGTGACACCAGACGCGCTGACCGTGATACCAGCGACCTCTGCCACGGTGACAACCACAGTGTTGGAAGTGGCGTTGATTGTTGTCCCTGGACTGTTGGGATCTTCGTAGGTTGCTGTGGCTGTGTTACTGATAGATGTACCGGCAGTAGTTCCCTCAGCTAATACAGGTGCAACAAATTGAAAAAGGCTACCAGTTAATAATGCTGTTGCTACTAAGGATTGATAGCAGTGAGGCCGCTTGTTGACAAATTTATTTTGTTTTACCATAGGTTTAGTTTGTTTGTTTGCTGAACTTGTGTCCTGGGTTTGCAAAAGGATAAAGTTCGGCAATTTTTTAAAGAATTACCGATGATATAGCAATCCGATTTGATTCGGAGAATTACTCGTACAAGTAAGGGACTGCGGAACTCGAGGACCCCACGACCACAGGGAGTGGGGATTAGGGGCAATGGGGGCTGGGAATAAAGGTGTACCTAGCTTCCTAAAAATCAAATATGAGTCCTAATATTTGCCTAAAAATTTAATGTTTTGGAAATGCAGCTTGAGGTGTTAAAGCAGAGTTGGTAAATTCTTGGAGTTAGAGTTCACAAGTAAAGCACGCTTAACATCTGGCTTTGAGATCTAGTTTGTGTATTTCCAGTTTCTTGCTATCTGCTGTCAGTTATTAACGCTCCTCACCAAGTATGTTGAAGCAATACTTTCAAATAATTCGCCGATTTGAATTTGCGATCGCCTTTGATAATCAAGGCTTGTAATCACAAGTATGGGGAACTTACTGTTGCGTACTGCCTAATTGTTTATGCAAGTAGAAATGTAACTTTTGCTGCAAAAAAAATCTACCGTATAAATAAGTAACTTCTCTAGCTATGTAACGGTGCATCAAAGGTTAAAATTCAACTTTATTTTTTGAACACAAATACAAACCGCATTGATTTCATTCAATCTCAAAAATACTAAAGTCTATATCCAAAAGGACTTTTAGGTATTTACTTTCATCCATACACTCTCAATAAGTCAAGCTATTTGGAGCGATTAAGTATCTAATCTAGATGACTAAAAAGTGATAACGATTCAAATAGTTGCAAATTAATCATACCTAACATGCAGTTTTATCATCAGACTAACAGTATTAAAACTGAATACCTGAAGCTATTGTTTTATTTTGTAACTAGAAACAACTAAGTGTAAATACTAGATACTGCGATTTCTGGTTGGAAAATTTTACAAGAATTATTACTTTTACTACTAAACATACCCGACAAATTTTGTCGGGTATGTTTGACTGGTATTTTTACTCGTGTTACTATCAGGCGACAGTTGATGGACAGACAGGGAAAGCTAGTTTATGACTCAGGCAATCACAACCCAATCCCAAGTCGGTAACGCCACATTATTTAAAGCCTTGAAGTGTAAAGAATGTGGTGCCGAATATGAACCGAAAGCCAGCAATGTTTGTGAGTTGTGCTTCGGGCCTTTGGAAGTCAAGTATGACTACAACGCTCTGCGTCAGACCGTCACTCGTGAAACAATTAAAGCTGGCCCTAATTCAATTTGGCGCTACCGTCCGTTTTTACCTGTCACAACTGATAATGTTATCGATGTGGGAACGGGTATGACTCCCTTGGTTCGTTCCCACCGTCTTGCCCGTCGCCTGGGTCTAAACAAGCTTTATATTAAAAATGATGCCGTGAATATGCCCACCCTGAGTTTTAAGGATCGGGTGGTGTCAGTCGCCCTCACCAGGGCACGAGAGTTAGGCTTTTCCACTGTTTCCTGCGCTAGCACTGGTAACTTGGCAAATTCCACAGCGGCGATCGCAGCTCACGCCGGTTTAGATTGCTGTGTGTTCATCCCCGCAGATTTAGAAGCTGGTAAAATTCTCGGTAGTCTCATTTACAGTCCCACATTGATGGCTGTAAAAGGCAACTACGATCAAGTCAACCGTCTGTGTTCGGAAGTTGCCAACACACATGGTTGGGGATTTGTCAATATTAATTTACGTCCCTACTACTCTGAAGGTTCCAAAACTTTGGGCTTTGAAGTTGCAGAACAACTCGGTTGGCAATTACCAGACCATATCGTTGCTCCTTTAGCTTCTGGTTCGCTGTTTACCAAAATTTATAAAGGTTTCCAAGAATTTGTCGAAGTTGGTTTGGTAGAAGGTAAAAACGTGCGTTTCAGCGGTGCCCAAGCCGAAGGTTGTTCGCCCATCGCCCAAGCATTTAAAGAAGGGCACGACTTTATTAAACCAGTGAAACCGAATACAATTGCCAAATCAATTGCGATCGGTAACCCAGCAGACGGTATTTATGCCGTGGATATAGCTAAGAAGACTGGTGGTAACATTGAATCAGTCAATGATGCAGAAATTATTGATGGCATCAAACTGCTGGCAGAAACCGAAGGCATCTTCACAGAAACAGCGGGTGGTACAACCGTCGCTGTGCTGAAAAAATTGGTGGAAGCTGGCAAGATAGATCCAGATGAAACTACCGTGGTTTACATTACTGGCAATGGACTGAAAACCCAAGAAGCAGTACAAGGCTACATTGGCGAACCCTTGACTATTGATGCCAAACTCGATAGTTTTGAACGAGCCTTAGAGCGATCGCGTACTCTCGATCGCTTGGAATGGCAACAAGTCCTCGTTTAATGAGTTAGGAGTTAGGAGTTATGAGTTAGGAGTTAGGAGTTAAGAGTTATAAGTTTTTTTCCTAACTTTTCATTCCTAACTTTTCACTCCTCACTCCTAACTTTTCACTCTTAACTTTTCACTCTTAACTTTCTACTCATATGGCGGTAACAGTCTTAGTTCCTACAGCTCTTCAACAATTTACTAATAATCAGGCTACCGTAGAATCCAGTGGCAATACAATTGCTGAACTTGTGGATTCATTAGAACAAAGTTTTCCTGGCTTCAAATCACGATTGTGTGATGATGAAGGAAAGCTACGGCGGTTTGTGAATTTTTACCTTAATGACGAAGATATTCGCTTTTTAAAAGGTGCCGATACACGCCTGAATGATGGTGATGAAGTAAGTATTGTCCCGGCTGTCGCTGGTGGTTAATACTGAAAATACAGCAGAATTCAGGAGTCAGAATTCTCTTTTAATTACAGATTGTTTTGACTGTGCCTTGATGCTCTATCTCGTTACATCTAAGGCGTGATTGTAGAGCATCAATCTTTTGTAAAAGCGACACTCCCCAGACTATAGAAATCGCCAACTTGATAGTCATACCTAAAAGCAAAAGTGCCACGATTCTGGAAGATCTTCTTTGTTGAGCAAGCCTTTTTTGTTCTTCTGCGAGTCGTGCTTCGACTTCTTTGGCACGTTCAGCTTCCAATGCTTGCTGCATTTCTCGTCGGTCTAATTCTTCACTAGCAGCTAAAAATCGATAATCTAAGTTACTCAAACTTTTGCCACTTGCCCATGTTTGAGCGTCAATTAAGGCTTGACCCCGCAATAGACGAGATTCATCTTCTTGCTTTGAGGCTACCCATGCATTGAAATTTTCGTAGTAGGGGCGTAAGTTAGCTAACTTTTTTGCTACCCATTCTAGATTGAAAACTTCTTGATAAATGCGGTTTTTGATTTGAAGAAAACCTTGCTTTTTAATCACCAAGCCAGAGAGTAAGAGTTCTACTTGTTCTCTACTATCGTCAATGGGTACTTTAATTCCTTGGAGGATTTGTTGATAAATTCCCAGTAATCTGGCGGCAAATTGTTCGTTTCTGAGAATGCGATCGCGTATTGTTCTTAGATGCTCTGGTTCATCTTGGGATTCCCATTTTTCAATAATATGCGATCGCACTACATTTTCTATCCAAAATTCTTCTGTACCAGGAGGAATTTTCAGCTTTCTACCCAAATCTTCTTGAGATAAATTGACAAGCAACCGACACAACTTTTGAGTCAAAAATGGTTGTCCTTGTGTCCAGGACAAGATTTCTTGCAACACTTTCTGGGGATGATTGCCTTGAATATCTAGTCCCAAAGCTAATGTTTGAGCTTCTTCAAATGTGAAACCATTTACTTCTATAGCTTTGCCAATATTAAATGGAGTAGGATGATTTCGATATAAAATTAAGTCTGAAGGCGTAGCAACGCCAAAAATTGCAAATGTAATTCTATTGTATTCTGGATTGATTGCTCGTTGGTTGTAGCAAAACCTAATTAAGCTAAAAAAATCATCAACTGGGAAATCTAAGCTCAGAATATTATCAATTTCATCAATAAAAATAAACAATCTTTCGTTAGGAAACTGACCTAACAGTATTTCTAAAATAAATTGACTGAGTTTTTGAACTAAAGAAATATCTTTTTTTTCTTGCCACCAATTTTTTAAATTAACTTTTCCTAACAACTGAAAACCTAACCATAAATCGCCTGCTACTCCTTTGTACCACTGTTCTGGGGTGATATTTTCACAACCAATATTTGTCATATCAACGGTGGCACATCGAAAACCCTCTTGTTGCAAGCGATGTTTTGTTTTTACCATCAAAGAGGATTTGCCCATTTGCCGACAGCTGAGAATATAGCAAAATTCACCTTGTTTCAAAGCGTCGTATAGTTCCACATCTGCCTTGCGCTCAACATAGCTAGGTGAATCACTGGTGAGGGTACCACCAACTTGGTATCGATAATTGTTCATTTGATTTGAAATATGTTTTTTTCTTCATCAAAGAAGTTATTTTAGAATTATAATGGAATATTTTAATTATTTACTTTGAAGATTTTACCAGAAGTATTAGCATCTTGAATACTTGGCAAGCTGTTGGCTAAAATAAAGACGATATAATTCCCACATGACACAAGCTTGATTGCCATTGAGTTCTACTAAACCGATGCTTTTTAGTTTATAAGCAGCGATCGCATTTAATTCTATCTTTAGCATTCCCCGATCGGCGTGAGCTACTTGGTAGGAGCGCAAAGCTTTGCGCCACTACAAATTTCTGTACCTCATTTGATTGCCAAGCGCTATATCTGTTTGGGATTAGTAATAATATATAGCTCAAAAAATACTTGAAAAATATAAAAAATTAATCCCATTTAAAAAGTTAATAAATAAAGTGATTTTTGTCAATATATCCAAGTATAGAAATTCAACAATTATTGATGAATGGTGTTTACAAAAGGCAGAGGTGGTAAAAATATACATTACCAAAAAAATAGTCAAAGTAATTGTATTCCTAGCTTTTGCAGTATTTGGAATGATAAGTTTATTTCTACCGTATTGTACTAAAACTTGATTGGATTGGCGATCGCTTCATTCATTCATCGGCGAATATCAAAGACTCATTCGCTATTCCCTGTGCCCCATGCCCTGTTTGCCCAATGCTAAATGACGATATTTTCTTGAGAAACTTGGAATAAGCGATACACTAAGAAAAATTCCTTGAGGAAACGTTAATGGCAAAATCAAACGGCATTAAAACCGAAACTTCTGCACAGGAATTGCCGACAATTTCAGATAAAGATACAGTCACAATTGAAGAAGAACTTGAATCCGCGGATGCTAGCCAGGATATTGATGATATCTTGAATTCGCTCAAAACTTTACTGAGTTCCGTAGAAAAACTCCAAAAAGTCCGCCAAGAAGTAGGAGACATTAAACCCTTGATTGGGCGGATGCTCGATGGAGAATTGGTTACTGGTGAAGAACTTGAGCAACTCAAAACAGGTGTGAGCAGTCTTTTTCGCCTTGTTCGCGCTCATAGCGACCATCAAGCAGCCTTAGCTAAAGCGCAACCTGCAAGAAACTTGCTAGATCAAGTACTCAAAGAGCGTAAAGCCAATTGATGTTGGGGATGGGGCATTGGGCATGGGGCATGGGAGGTGTGGGAGGTGTGGGAGGTGTGGGAGGTGTGGGAGGTGTGGGAGGATGGGGAAGCATTAATTCTCTTTCCCCCATCTCCCCCCCCCCCCCCCCCCCCCCCCCCCCCCCCCTCCCCCCCCCCCCCCCCCCCCCCCCCCCCCCCCCCCCCCCCCCCCCCCCCCCCCCCCATCCCCCCCTACCCCCCTCTCTAAAACAATTATACTAAATAACAAAACCCACCCAACGATAATTATTACGTTGGGGAGAGGGGGGAAAGAGATTTAATGCTTCTCCATCCTGCCACACCTCCCGCACCCCCCACCATTCACTCGCCTCCCCCACCACCCTTGTCTCATGCCCATTGCCCCA
>JAVRBV020000038.1:0-31834 GCA_034531095.2 Nostoc sp. CreGUA01
GGTTTTCAGATTTTTGAAAAGATCTTTATGAGAAGAATTCAGAACTCAGGAGTCAGAATAAAGCCAAGAATTCTGTACGAGTGGGTGATAGCGCAGCGTTAGCGACGCAGCGCAAAGTCAGAGCGCCGGCTTCCGGCGATCTGAACTTTGTAAGAGAGGAGCGTCTGAATATTGGTTAAAACCTCGCCCGAAGTTAAGCGAAAGTAAAATAAATATTTTTCGTAATCAAAACTCTATCCCCTTGTGGGTAGAGTATTCACCAATTCAGAATTGGTGAATTCTGACTCCTGTTTTATAAGTCAATACGCTTGGGTTAAGCAGAAAAGTAGGTTGGGTTGAGCGTAAGCGTTACCCAACAAAGTCTTAAGAATGTTGGGTTTCGCTTTGCTCAACCCAACCTACGAAAAAATGGCGAACGCGAGTGCGTCTCGCAGAGAAGGTATTGAATGAAGCAGATGGCTGATCGTAATACAAAGAAATGTTAATTTTTATGAAGCTTGCTTTCAGAATCTTGCTCTTAGTTACAGTAAAATTTAATAATTAGTTCTCGGTGTATATAGCTGGTAAGTGCTTGCAACAAAGCATTTATGCTGTAGTTTTACTACAATGTTGATTAAACACAAACCTATAGAGGTTGTCACTAAAGTATGGTGACGCAAAGCAGAAAATGTAACATTTTGTCGTAATTTTTAACAATTACGGTCGAGTTTCAAATATAAAAGGCAGGAGTAATTGTAATGAGTTTTATCAAAAAGTTGATTTCAGGTATTTTGGGTTTCCTTGGCGGTATTTTGGGTTTCGTGACTGGCCTATTACCAGGGAAGAAACCAAGCAGTGGTTACTTTTTAGAACTGGACGAAGCCTCTACTGGTTCCAGACCGGCGGCTCAACCAGCAGCATCCAACGGTAAAAAAGCTGCAAAATCAGCAGCGAAAGAAGCACCAGCAGCATCCCAGCCCGCAAAAAGCCCTGAAGCTGATACTGCAAAAACCACCAAGGTTGCTGAAACAACAAAAGTAGAAGCTTCTCAAAATGGCAAAGCTCCTAAAGCTGAACCAGCTAAACCACCAGTCGCTGCAACAAAGACACCAACTGAAACTACCTTTGCACCTAAATATCTAGCTCCTTCGGCTAGTGGCTCTAATGGTCGTCGGCGTCCAGGGGCGAACATGAATGCTTACTTAGAACTAGCACGTCAGGTTAAAACCCCTATTAACAAGTAGAGACGCAAATTTGGCGTCTCTACAAATTTGTTAAAAGTGAATACGCAAGGTTAAGACGACTTTGGCAGTTGTAGATGTGGGAATTTTCCAAAGTAGGAGCGATCGCTTAATTTTCTCCACTACAGCTGCATCTTTTTGGGTTGATGCTTTCTCATCCAACATTATCCCAGCTACCCGACCTTTTTTGATGGTGAACTCGAAGACCATTTCACCACTAAAGCCTGATGGTAAATTGATTTGTTCTAAGTGTTGGGTTAAGTCCGCAATTGCCGCTTCATCCAAGCCAGTGGCGCTGATAACTTCTAATTGGTGAAAGATGGGGGCTGCTAATTTTGGGGGTGGCGGGGCTAATTCTTCTCGCTTTAACCCCCGCCGCCTTTGTTTGAGAAAATCTGGAACTTCGTCTGCTTCTGCTGGTGCTGCTGCCATTGGGAGTGTTATTCGACGTTCAAAAGCACCAGCTGGAGGACTACCAAACACTCCTTGGTAACTAACCGCTTCCGGCATTTCCACTGGTACTTGCATAGAAATATATTCGCTTCCTGGTTCAACTCGCACGTCATCGCTGACAGCAACAAAAGCAGTGTATTGAGAAAGCAGTTGATAAGTTAAAGCTGTTTCTGTAACTGCTTCCACACCAGCTTTGGTTTCAAAACTCACCATTTGATTCATCAAGTCTTTAATACAAGCACGTCCCCACAACTGTGCTACAGCAAGATTTCCTGTTTCTTCAAATCTGAGGTGAAAGGTTTTTTCATAGTGCTTACCGCCCGCAGCAATGCCGGAGATTTGCAGATTACCGCTAACTTTATCTTGTTTGCGACCAAACAAAACTAATGGTTGTTCGCAAAATAAATCAGGCGCTATCTTTGGGTAAATCACAGGCGATTCTGTGTCACCTTGCCAAGAGATTTGAATATTTGTAAGTACAGGATTGTTGATTTGTTTGTAGAACTTTTCGGCGACTTCTTGTGTGGGTTCATCGTGACGAATAATTCTCGAAATTCCCCGGCCAATTTCGGCAATGCGATTTAATAAAAAACGGTTCACTGAACTACCAGCACCGAAACTATAAAGGCGATTTCCCACTTGGAGGTGCTGTTGTATCTCTGCTAAAATCTCATTTTCGTTGCCAATGTAGCCATCGGTGAGAAGTACAACACTGCGTAATCTGCCGGCTGGTGTGGGGAAATTGATGGCTGTACGAATGCCACTGAGCATTTCTGTGCCGCCAGCAGCTTGTAAATTGTTAATATAAGCGATCGCTTTAGCACGATTTTCTGCTGTATTCGGTAGAGGTGTCTTTGATAACTGCCTGACTTTATCCGAAAAATCGAGAATTGTAAAAGTATCGTTGGGATTTAACCCATTAATAAATCGGCGCATTAATTCCTGACACTTTTGCAACGGATCGCCTGATTGGGAACCGGAAGTATCTACCAAAAACACGACATCTTTCGGGACAATTTCATCAGGGGAATATTCTAAAGCTGGAATTAAATATATCGCAAAATGTCCGCCGCGATCGTCGGCTTGAGTTAATACTGTGGATTGAGTTTCTGTGCCAGAAACTTGATAGCGGAGAATTAAATCTTTGTTGGGGATTGTATCTTCTTCGGCTAATTGAATCCGCAGAATTTGACCTGAATGTTCAATTTTTAATTGATGGGAAGGAGAACGCACTTGAGAAATTGGTAAACCTGCGTCAATTTCCACTGTGACATGAATATCGTGACGACTACGCATTCCTTCTGCAACTACAGGTGGTGTAATGCGAGAAGCATCAGGAACTCTATCTGTGTCGCCGCTATTATCTATGGTTGTTCCGGGAATGTATCTTGGCCCCACCACCATCGGAAAAACAAATTCGTAGTTTCCCGCCTCAAATTTCAGACTTTCAGTGTAACGAATTGTGACATCAATTTGTTCGCCGGGTTTGATGTTAGCCAGAGATTGGGTAAAGATGTTGTCGCGTTCCTGTTCTAGAAGCCCTGCGGTGCGTCCTTCTTGTTTGGCTTTTTCATAGATTTGTTGCGCTTCTTCACGTTTTTTAATATTACCTTTGATAGTGCGATCGCCTATTTTAATTTCCATGTCATCCACCGCCGCCTCATCAGGTAACGGAAAGATATACACTGCTTCTAAAGGCTGTGTGAAAGGATTTTCAAAGCTTTGGATGACCTCAACTCGTGATAAATTACCTGCAACTTTTGCTAGCACTTCCGTATGTTTGAGGGGAAAAACTAGCTTTTCTCCTTGAGGGGATTGGACATACAAACCCCCTAACTGTTGGTTTTTAGCACTTACTGTATTCATAGGTTTGATAGCTTCTTTTGTGTTGAACCTAAACCTAGATTAACCAAAGCAACAAGTAACTGTAACCTAACCACTCTTAGGAGTTTTGTTAGGATATGGAAAAGAAGCCGATACATCCAACAATGAGACCAATTCCCCAAACGTTTACACAAGCTGAAAAAGACTGGGATTTAGTAAACTTGTGCCAAGATCTCGCCTCTGCCAAACAGCAAATTTTTGGAAAACCCAAACAACTGACACCATTGGAAATGACTTGCTTGAGGGGATTGCTTTGTGGTTATAGTCCTAGTGAAATAGCTGCCGCAATCAATCGAGAAGTTAGGGGTTTAAGAGTTGATTTATCTAGAGGATTGTATCGCTATGTCGAAGTACTAACTAACCGACCTTCTAATACATTAAAAGACTGGAGAGAATTTACTGACTGGCTAGCAAAAGCTAACTATAAAACGAGTTATTCTCATGTTTATTTGCAAAATCATGATTCACTAATCAAAATTGTTGATGTTTCCCTTGAAGGCTCTGTTAATTCTTGTGTGATTGATTTAAAAGTCCGTAATGTTGGCAATCAGGTTGCTTTTTTGAAAAACGCTAAGTTTTTATTTCATCATGTGTGGATGCTGAAAACTTGGGTTTTACCTAGACTTGAAAAAAAGTATGAGCAAGCCTGTCCCTCAGCACCTACTATGGCAATACAGCAGAGTAGAACTGTTACATCTAGCTGTGATTATCAAGTTTCTTTACCAGCAGCTTTAGGATTAAATCGTTTAACAGAAAGTTCTTTAGATACACAATCAAAAATTATTTATATTGAAAATGTAAAAATTTCCCAGTGCGTTATTTGTAATGATGTAGATAGATTTAGTTTTACTTTATCTTTACCAAAAAATGAACAACAATTGTCTAGCAATGACCAGTCACCATATTTGATACGTACATCCTATATTTATAACTTTAAACTAGAACTGATTTACGATGAAGATAATAAAAGTATTCAATCTTCTGATTTAATTATTTTGTTAGAACCAAAATATCCTGAGAATATAGAGACACGGGAATTTTTGATCAAACCTGATTCCAAATTGCCTACGGAAATAAAAAAATGGAGTCAGGATAATTTAGATTTACTAACAACAATAGCCAAAATAAAAGGCGTTATGAGTTTATCATTGAATTCTTTAATCAAAATAGCGCTGCCTTAGGATACTTACATAGGCTCCAGCAATTTGCTAGATGATGCTGCAATATCAACAAGTCTTAGTAATGATTGATGCAAAGTGACAAATTGTTGAGAGTGCAATAGGAATGTTTAATGAAGCACTAAGAGATGATTTATAAAGTAAACATTAAATTTGTAGGGTGCGTTAAAGCAACGCGTAACGCACCAATATCATACGGTGCGTTACGGCTATATATCATTTGTTCACACACCCAAATCCTTACACAGCCGTAACACACCCTACTAGGGTGACAAGCCTAAAATAGTGCATTAACTTAACTCTTGTGGGATGGGCGTCTCGCCCGTCAGGTGCGGACAAGATGTCCACACCACAAGAAAATTTATTGCAACATTTTAGGCTTGTAACGCTACTAAAAATAGTACTTAAAAAGAGGGGAACCGGAATCAAAGTCTCCCTTTTTAAAAGAGATTTAGAAGGATCTAAAACTTTTGATACCGAAAAAAGGACTTTTCAAACATCCTCTAAATATTATGATTCTATAATAAAAATTTAATATTTAATTGATAATTTTATTTTTGATGACAATCGCTATTTTTGAAGCATCTTTTGTAGTAGAATTAGCAATTTTTTCTGAAATTACATAGTAATTATTGACAATAGAGCTTCTTCACAGATTAAAATCTTTTTTTCCAAGATTTTAATGCTTTCGGCTGTCAAAAACTATTGCTATTTTTGAGAATAAATACTCATGCTTAATGACAATGTTAACAACAATTTGTTTTCCAATAAAGCTTTAAATAGCAATTCAATATCATCATTAGATACCCTTAATATTCAAGATAACTACAGTCTGAGTCTCAGTGGTCGTAGTAGCTACAATTTAGCTGATGCTGATATGCAGTTGCTAAATAAAAATAACTCAAAAATTAGCAATAAAAATACTGCTGCTACCAGTGGAACTTATAATTCCACCACTGGTTATGGCTTAATTAATTCAGCAGCAGCAGTGGCTAGAGTTACTGGTCAAAATACCTTTGCTGATGTTCCCGATGTTGGTGGCAATAATTGGGGAGCAGACCTTGTTAAAGCCCCAGAAGTTTGGGCACAGGGATACACAGGTCAAGGTGTTGTTGTTGCTGTTATAGATACTGGGGTTGACTACAACCACGAGGATTTGAGAAATAATATCTGGACAAATACCAATGAAATTGCAGATAACGGTATAGATGATGATGGCAATGGTTATGTTGATGATAATTATGGCTGGAACTTCTCTGGTAACAACAACAATACCTTAGACAGAAACGGTCATGGAACTCATGTTTCTGGCACGATCGCAGGAGAGAATAATAACTATGGTGTCACTGGCATTGCCTATGGTGCCAAAATCATGCCTGTCAAAGTTTTGAATGACTCCGGCTCTGGTTCCTATAATTCCATAGCTAAAGGCATTCGCTACGCCGTAGACAATGGAGCCGATGTCATTAACCTCAGCTTAGGAGGTAGATATTCCAACCGGACTTTAGAATCAGCCATTAATTATGCTAGTAGCAAAGGAGTAATCGTCGTCATGGCAGCTGGGAATGATGGTGACTCATCACCAAATTATCCCGCCCGCTATGCATCCAAGTCCGGAATTGCCGTTGGGGCAGTGGATAGAAACAATAACATCGCTGACTTCTCTAACCGTTCTGGAGCAAGCCAAATCAGCTACGTCACAGCCCCAGGAGTTAATGTCTACTCCACAGTTCCGGGGGGTAACCAGTATGACATTTATAGCGGCACTTCTATGGCTGCTCCTCACGTTGCTGGTGTAGTTGCTCTGATGTTGAGTGCTAACCCTAATCTCACCGATGCCCAAGTACGCCAAATTGTCACAGAAACCGCAGTAAATAGTACGCAAAGTACAACTTATAGTTTGGACATTTCTAATGTGAATTCTCTGGCGAGTCAAGCAATTATAAGAACAGCAGAGGATTTTTCAGCAAAGACTATCTCTAGTTTTAATAATTCTGATTTTGGTTCTATCATCAATCAGACACCACAAACAATTACTAATTTTATAGGGAGCGATCGCGCAATTACAGAAACAACAAAATATCTGACACCACAAACAATTGATATTGTTTTTGTGAGCGATCGCGCAATTACAGAAACAACAAAATATCTCACATCAACTCCAAATAATAATACATTAACTAATACAGATTTTTCGTCTCAATCTATAGATTATGATATGATATCCAGCCGCATTAATATAGATAGCAATGAGAATAATCAAGGTCAGAATAATCTTGATTTTGTCAAACTAGTAGAGGAAATGCAAAAACAATTAGAACAATTAGAGCAGGTGAGAAAATTCTTAGGTCTTGGTTGAAAATGATAGTGATTTGAATTGGCAATTCTCATGTCATTGCGAATTGTTCGGTAGCACCGCAGTTTTCATTTATTGGAACCACATTTATCGTCGGGGCGCAAGACCTTGCGCCCCTAATACAAACTTACCTGACTGAAAATGCCTCGCTGAATCGCCGCGTTACAGGCTCAGTAATGAAGGTCAAAACTGACTTTTTACGAGTAACAATTTCACCTGTAGCAGCCATACCCGGCGTAAATTCGACTTCTTGACCCCGGACGTTGACTGAGTGTTTACTTAACTTAATTCTTGTGGGAAAAACTAAGCCCAATTCTTTATCAACAATTGCATTGGGGCTGACTTGCATAACTTCGCCCTCCACAGTGCCAAATTCCTGGAAGGGGAAAGTTGCCATTTTTACTTTCGCTCTCATTCCTTGACGAATAAACCCAATATCGCGGTTGAGGATTTTCACCTCTAGGAGCATTTCTTCTCCTTCCGGCAAAATTGACAGCAATTCTTCACCGGGTTGGACTGGTCCCTTGGTGGCTTTGACTCTGTAAATCGTACCACTAACAGGAGCGTCGATGGTTTCCAAAGCTTGCTGCTTTCTCGCCTGTTCTAATTGACCTTGAACGGTCGTCAGTTCTTCTTTACGCTTGTTTAACTGAGTCAAAATTTCACTTTGGCGTTCTGATGCTACGCGCTGGGCTTGATTTTGTGCAGCTTTGTAAGCTTCTTGGGCTTGGCGAATTTCTTGTCCTTGAGCAGCAATATCTTTTTCTAATGATGTGACTTTATCTTCAGCCTCAATAATTCTATTCTGGGCGTTGGTTACTTCATCTTGTGCCCTAGTGATTTCTGTCTTTGCACGAGTTAATCTTTCTTGGGCTTCTAGGTAATCAACTCTCGGTACAGCGCCGGGAGTTATTAAGGTGCGTAGACTTTGTTCTCTTTGTTCGGCGATCGCCAAATTACTTTCAATTCTAGTGCGGATGCTCTCGGCGTTGACAAGGTTAGTTTTAGCATTTGTGACGCTGCTTTTTGCAGCAACTAAGTTATCTTGCAACCGAGTCAACCGGACTTTGGCTTGATCGATGAGTGCTTGTTGGCGATTTGCTTCGGCTTCAGCCCCAGCTTGACGCGCTTGGAAATCTTGCAGACGGGAACTTAAAAGTTCATCTTGCAGTTTCGTACCAGCTATTTTACCTCCGCTGCGTTCTGCATCCAAACGTTGCACATCATCCTGAATCAATCTAGTGGATTTAGCTAAACGGGAAACATCAGTTTTCTGCAACTCTGGATCTTTTTGCACCAAAACTTGACCTTTAGTAACGCGATCGCCATCTCGGACTTTCACAGCGACAATTGATCCTCCACCCAAGGATGTCACCGGTCTCACCTGTGTAGAAGCAATTAATTCCCCTGGTGCTGTTGCTACTTCATCGATTTGAGAGAAGTACGCCCAAGCGATCGCCCCAAATACTATAACGCTAATCGTTCCTGCTAATAATCTTGTGTACAGAGGTGGCAATTCCTGTACTGCCTTCCCTAATTCATAAGTGAGTTGTTCCTCAGGTTGGGCGAATCGCTCTTTTGTCTGACGTGCTTGAACAGCATTTGCAGTTAAAGGAGATCTCATAGAATTTTGGATTTTAGATTTTGGATTTTAGATTGGGCGTTGAGAGTTAGGAGTTAGGAGTGAGGAGTTAGGAGTTAGGAGTTAGGAGTTAGGAGTTAGGAGTTAGGAGTTAGGAGTTAGAAATTCTCCCCCTCATCTCCCTCATCTCCCTCATCTCCCTCATCTCCCTCATACCCCTCATACCCCATACCCCATGCCCAATCCCCTAATTCAAACTGCCAGATAGCGCCGCAAAAAATTTTCTAATGTTTCCAATTGGAAGTTAAAAATCGCTTCTAAATTGGCAATTTCATCTTTTGTACAGAAAAATTCATTTGCTAGCAATGTGCGATAGGTTCCCAAAGCTTTTTGGATTTGGGGATTAAATAAACCCAATGCACCTTGTAACCCATCAATAACAAGTAGTGGTGAATTTATTATTACTGGTTCTTTGGCGAAGATCCGACCAAAAATCCGGGGAATATCTTCTCTCAATAAAATTTCTGGCCCTCCCACTGGTAAAATCTGGTTGCGAGCGCCTTCAACGGTTACAGAATCGACTACTATCCTTGCTAAATCATCGGTACTGACAATTGAAGTCCGGTTTTTGCGATCGCCAATCAGCAGATACAATCCTGTTTCCCGAAATCGTTCTACCAGTGGCAGCAAGTTAGATGCTAATCCAGCTGGCCGTAAAATTGTGTAATTCAAGCCACTAGCTTCTAAATATCGCTCTACTGCCCGTTTGGCTTTGAAAACAGGAGCGTCTTCATAACCGCGATCGGCTCCCAGTACGGAAATGAAGACAAAGTGCTGCACCCCATTAACTTTTGCTTGGTCAATCAGTTCAATATTGGCACGGTAATCTAACGATAAAGCATCGCTATCAGAACCGTGGGCGCTGATAACATACTTCACACCTTGACTAGCCTTTTGAATATCTTTTTCCCGCTGCAAATCACCGATGAAAATTTCTGCACCCCGATGTTCTAACTCGCTATAGCGCGACGTAAGACGGACAAATGCCCTCACAGACTGCTCTCGTTGACGTAGAAGCCGCACAACTCTGCGACCAATTCCTCCGGTTGCTCCAGTTACTAGAAACATATAAATACCTAAATTGCATAGTTACAGCGTTTATAGTTCTCGAAATGCTCGGTATATGCTCAAAACTTGTTTATCAATCCTTAAACAGGAAATAGGTGCATATTTTTATACTTTTTAACCATCTTCAAGATATCCTCACTCTTTATTTATCTTAATCTCTAAAAATTCTCGGCTCTTATAAATCAATACAGTTCAGTTAAGCATTTCTTTCTTCTCTTTGCGTCCTTTGCGTCCTTGGCGGTAGCCTGCGGCAAGCCGCTGCGCGTCTACGTTAAAAAAATTGACTTTTACAAAGAGTTTTGACCTTAACCCAAGCGTATTGTCTTATAGATGAGTGACAAAGATTAGTTTGATGTCTTCTGCACTTCAGTACTTTCTGACACCCTGAAGCTGAGTGAAATTTTTGTTTTCCCAATTTACAATCCCCCAGATCTTTGTAGATGCA
Organism: Nostoc sp. CreGUA01; assembly: GCA_034531095.2. Classification (GTDB taxonomy): domain Bacteria; phylum Cyanobacteriota; class Cyanobacteriia; order Cyanobacteriales; family Nostocaceae; genus Nostoc. The sequence continues at coordinate 10,247 of JAVRBV020000038.1, forward strand.
GGGGGAGTATTAACAATTCAATTCAAAATTGTTTCAGATGGCAATTTAAACGCTTTGTGCAAGCAGCCCATCTGAAAACTATTCAGCTACTTTGTTGCTAGCTCTATTGGCACGCGCCTCAGCTGAAGCCATCACTTCATCCATATTCTCTAGAATTTCGCCAGGGAAATTTTCCAAAACTCTAGTAGAAAGAGCAACTCGCCCTTTACCTTCATCCAAGTCAATAATTACAGCTTTAATTGGTTGGCCAATTTGAAATACCTTTTCTAAAGATTCAATGAATTTTTGGCTTACTTGCTTGATATGAAGTAAAGCACTCATGCCATCTAAATCGACAAATACGCCAAAAGGTTTGATGCCAGTCACTTTGCCTTCCACCAATTGGCCGAGTTGTAACAAACTAAAGTTGCTAGAGCGAGTTGCTAAACGTTGGGAAAGAATGAGTTTATTGGTGCTTTTATTAATTTCCAAAAAGCCCACAGTCAGAGTTTGACCTTTGAGTGCTTCTAAATTATCACGCTCGGCCAAGTGCGATCGCGGAATAAATCCCCGCAAAGACAGAACCTCCACCGTCACACCACCTTTATTCACACCCATAACCCGTACTTGCACGGTCTGGGTATTTTCCTGCATTTGGGCCAATCGTTCCCAGATGTGCTGAATTTCCAATTGCTTTCGAGAAAGAGTGACTTGACCTTCTGCATCCTGATCTCGGATAATCAAGAACTCCAGTTCCTCTTGCAATGGCAGCACCTCCGATAAATCGGTCACTGCTCTCAAAGAAGCCTCATCGCGCGGTAGAAAAGCTGACGATTTGCCACCAATATCGACATAAGCTCCATCATGGTCAAATTGGAACACTTTGCCACGTACAACTTGTCCCTTTTGAAACTGATAGTCGTGTTTTTCTAGTGCTTTGGCAAAATCGTCCATTGTAAATGACGAATTGGCTGTTTGAGAAAGTTTCGATTCGGAATTCATGACTTTTGAAGATTAATTTTTATTGAGCTGATGCCACTGGAGTTTAGATTGTGATTTGTCTTTTGTCCTTTGTCATTTGTCCTTTGGAAATGACCAATGCCCAATGCCCAATGTCCAATGCCCAACTGTATGGGCATTAGTTCAGTTGACTAAAGAGTTGTTGCACCTGCTCCCAAGCATCGGCAGCAGCTTTAGGATTATAACTGCCACGATGGTCACAGAAAAATCCGTGGTCAGCTCCATCGTAGCGAAACACACGATGAGGAATTTTATATTTTTCTAACTCTGCTTCAATTTCATCTACTTGTTCGGCTGGAATGCTAGTATCTTCTGTGCCAAAGAAGCCATAGAGAGTACCTCTGATTTCTCTGGTGCGGCTGAGTGTAGCACTGCCACCTCCTGGTGTACGGGTGGTAATTCCAGCACCGTAGAAGGAAGCTGTAGCTTTAATATCTGGCAAGGTGGCTGCCAGATACGCAACATGACCGCCGAAACAGAAACCAATGCAGCCAAAGCCATCTTTTTTTACTTTGGGAAGGCTTTTAAGGTAGTCAATTGCTAGTTGAATATCGCTCAATAATTCTGATGCTTGAGTCTGTTCCCAAGCATATTTTTTGCCGATTTGAACATCTTCTGGGGTATAACCGGTTTCAAAGCCAGGAGCAATACGTTCAAAAAGTGCAGGTGCGATCGCTACATACCCAAGTCTGGCAATCCGTTCTGTAACTTCCCGAATGTGAACGTTGACACCAAAAATCTCTTGCAACACCACGATTCCTGGATAAGAACCAGATGCTTTTGGCTCTGCCATATAAGCGGACACTTGAATATTATCTTGCAAAAGTTTAACCGTTGTGGTACTTATTACTTGCTCTGTCATAATAATTTTTACCAGTGTTATATGATTAGCGGTGTATTTCTTTGATATAACTATGCCAGTATGTCTAGGTTTTGCCAATAAAATTATCGATTACCATAGTGAGCGCATTAAAAATTTCTACTAGAAAAATTTCATATGTAAATCAAATATTATTTGACATCTAAATGCAGATGGTCACTAAAGGAGGCCTGAGTTAAAAGTGCTGAGTGCTAAGTAGGAAAGCAACACTCCTCACTCCCCACTCCCGACTCCCCACTCCCCACTCAGTATTCAGGAGGTTTGGTGATGATTCAATTCCGTATTCAGCCAGACAGCGAAATTCCCGCATCAACGCAGCTGTTTAATCAAATTCGGTTTGCGATCGCTTCCCGGCAATATCCACCTGGATACAAATTGCCAAGTACACGGGCGCTAGCAATGCAAACTGGGTTACATCGTAACACCATCAGCAAAGTTTACCGTCAACTCGAAGATGACGGATTTGTAGAAAGTCTGGCTGGTTCGGGAATTTATGTGCGTGCCCAAGGTCATGAGGGCGGCAGCAGGCTACAATCACCAATTCTCAAACAACATCCCAATGCATATCAAATTGTCCAGCAAGCACTAGATGAACTACTATCTCAAGGATGTTCGCTGAGTCAAGCTAGAGAGTTATTTTTAGCAGAAATTGACTGGCGTTTGCGTTGTAGTGCGCGGGTACTGGTTGCAGTTCCATCTCATGACATGGGCGCTGGTGAGTTGATGGTGTATGAATTAGAACGTTCTTTAAAAATACCAGTACAGTTGGTAGCAATGGAAGAACTGACAGCTGTGCTAGATAAAACTACTTCTGCGACAGTAGTCACAAGTCGTTATTTTATCAATGATGTAGAAGCGATCGCTGCTCCCAAAGCTGTACGAGTGATTCCTCTGGATATCTACGATTACAGTAAAGAACTCAACTTCTTAAAAACCCTACCAAAAGAAAACTGTGTCGGCATAGTTAGCCTCAGTTCTGGAATAGCCCGCGCTGCTGAAGTCATCCTCCACGGTTTGCGGGGAGATGAACTACTCATCATGACTTCCCAACCAAAAGATGCTTATAAACTACAAGCAATGGTCAAGCGGGCTGAGGTGATTATCAGTGACCTAGCCAGTTTTCCAGCCGTACAAGCAGCAGTGCAAGCAGCTGACGAAGATATTATTCGTCCACCAAAGCTAATTAAAGTCGAGAATTATATCGGCGCTAATTCAATTAACTTGCTAAAACGAGAATTGGGTTTGAGTTAATCCCAAGGTTTTGATTGAAATACAACATACGTAGGGGCGTACATATTTGTGACCAAATCTCTATAATAAGACCTTCTTTGCGAGACGCTACGCGTAGCTTGCTTCCCGAAGGGTACGCCAAATCAAAAAAATGGCAAAGCTACTGGATCGTGATTATCATAATCAGTAAGTGTGTGGGCAATATTGGTACCAATCAAAAATCATGTTTAACTCACAATAGACAAATAGGTAATATGAACATCCCACTTCTAAACAATCCCATACAAGAAAAACTAGTGACCATCGCAGATGTTTCTTGGGAGGAATTTAAAGGTATTGAGGCACAGTTCAAGGACAACCGCAATGTTCGACTTTCTTATTTGTCAGGAATATTAGAAATTATGTCGCCCATTGGAGATAAACATGAGTACGTGAAAACAACTCTTGGCTATTTGCTAGAAGCTTACATGAGAGAGTTGGGTATCCGGTTCTATGGTCGAGGTGGTTTTACTCTCGAAGAACCTGGGTATGCTTCTGGTACACCAGATGAATCTTACTGCATTGGCAGCAATAAAGAAACGCCAGATATTGTGATTGAAATCATCGTTACTAGTGGCACTATCAACCGGAAGGAGCTATTCAAACCCAAGAAAGTACCTGAAATTTGGTTCTGGAAATCTGACCAAATAAAGATATTCCAGTTAAACCCAACTGGCGAGTATGAAGAAGTAAAGCGTAGTCGTTTTTTCCCAGATTTAGACCCAGCTTTGTTGCTAAAATATATCGCCCATCCTGACCAGTACGATGCTGTTGCCGAATTTGTGGAGGCTATCCGAAAATAACTTCTTGGAACTAAGCGTGACACAAAAGCAGGTAACAAGTGTCTCAATCAAAAACTTAAGCTTACAACATTGAGAGCAATTGATACAGGAGGGATGAGGTGGTGCAGATTGTGATTGTGGGTGCAGGTCCAACAGGTGCAACACTCGCCTTGCTCCTGGCAAAACGTGGTATTGCTGTAACGTTAATTGAAGCAGCAAGAGACTTTCATCGTGTATTTCGCGGCGAAGGATTAATGCCCAGTGGCTTAGATGCACTAGAGCAAATGGGTCTATCGACGTTGTTGGAGCATATTCCCCATCGAAAGCTCGATGGGTGGGAATTTATTCTAGAGGAGAAGCAGTTATTTCGAGTTGATGAACCAATGGGGGCAGCCCGACCTTGTACACTAGTTTCACAACCACCACTGCTCAAAGCACTGATTTCCCAAGCTCAGACCAATGATGGGTTTGAATTGATTCAAGGTGTTCCTGTCAAGGATTTACGGTGGACTAATCAACGTGTCGCAGGTGTATTACTGAGCGATGGGAGAGAATTTGCTGCTGACTTAGTGATTGGGGCAGATGGTCGAAATTCTGTTGTGCGACAACGTATAGGATTGGAATTGGTACGCCAGCCCAAAAACGTGGACATTCTCTGGTTTAAGCTTGCCTCCAGCCCCAAGTTTGTCACCGATAATGTGTTTCGTACTATCTTAAATGGCGATCGCGCATTTAGCATTTTTCATGGAGCAGAATCAGGAAAACTGCATTTAGCTTGGGTAATGTCCGCCAATGAAAACACTGACTCCAAGCAAGCCAACTGGGCAGAGATTTTTGCATCACTATCACCCTCATGGCTAGCAGAACATTTCCGTAATTATGCAGATACCATCGAATCCCCCATTCGGCTTTCTGTTGTGGTCGGTTATTGTCCACAATGGCACGCACCAGGGGTACTGCTTCTGGGTGACGCTGCACACCCAATGTCTCCGGTGCGTGCCCAAGGAATTAATCTAGCATTGCGTGATGTCATTGTCGCCGCTAATCATCTTGTACCGCTGTTCCACACAGAAGAAGCTCAACATCAGGAGATTGACATGGCATTACGGGGCATTCAAGCCGAACGTGAGCCAGAAATTATCCGGGCCCAGCAACTTCAGTTAAAGGAAGCTACACAAGGCGAACTACTGCGAAAAAATCCACTGCTGCGATCGCTGTTGATTCAACTTGCTCCCTTCCTCGGTAAAATAATTCAAAAGTCTTGGTTAAAGCGACAACATGAAATGCGTCAAGGCATAACACAAGTACACTTAACCGTTTAAAAAACCTTTATAAAAAGGCTGTTAACTGTTGACTGTTAACAGTCATCAATCAACAGTCAACAGGTGTCTTAATTTGCAAAAACTCTTGTACTCGCCGCAAATAAGTTGATGCATCTTCCAACATCGGAAAATGCGCTGTATTAGGAATCATTACAAATTGAACTTTGTCAGTTTGTGCTGCTGCTTGACGCCCCATCTCGGCTGGAATAATTTTGTCATACTCCCCCGCCACCAGCAGAGTTGGCACTGTCAGTTTCGCAAATTCTTGGGGCATCAATTCAGCTTGTGCCTTAGAGACTGAAGTAAAAATTGTACCTAGTGCTGCATCATAATCTGCTTCGAGAAAATCTTGCAAAAAAGCCTGCCGTTCGGAATTTGGTATGGGACTATACAGAAATCTAGCCATAAACATTCTGTCAACAAATGGTATTTTACCTAACCATTTAGGACGGAATTTAACTACATAACCACCAAATTTATGAAAGGCTGTAAATGCTTTTTCATCGTACTCAAAAACACCGCTACAAGTTAAGATTCCTCGTTCCACTCGTTGCGGGTAGCGGTTAAAAAATAAAGTAGCAACGGAAGCACCCATTGAATGGGCATGGATATAAACACGCTGAATGTACAGCCCATCTAACAAAGCTGCCAAATCATCAGCATATTCTTCTAGTTCATAGGTTAACTCTTTGATTGCCTCTGATTCTTCTTGAAGTGACTCTGACTCTGCAACAGATTCACTCGCTTGGACTATGGTTGGCTTACCACGAGAACGCCCAAATCCCCGCAAATCGTAGAGTAAACAATCAAATTGCTCAGATAAAGCATTAGCAGTGCTTTGCCAATATCTAGCCGAACCAGCCCAACCGTGGATGAAAACCATCACTGGTTTTGCCAAAGAACCAGATGGCTTTCTCACCCACTCGTAGTAATGGTCAACGCCACGAACTCTAATGTAAGGCATTTTTGACAGTTAGAAATTAAGAGTTAAGAGTTGGGAGTTAGGAGTTAAAAGTCGGTGTTTATTAAGGCTTTCCCAGTCTTCCTCATCCCCCTCATCCCCCTCACTCCCTACTCAGCACTCAACGCTGAATTTATGCTGATTCTGGCTTCGGTAGTGAAGATGGATGTACAATGAGTTCGGCGGTCGATCGCTTCTCTACCATCTCACGTGTTACTGTACAGCGTGTCACGTCTTTACGAGATGGTAGCTCGTACATCACATCCAGCATCAATTCTTCCACAATGCCCCGTAACGCTCTAGCACCAGTTTTTCGACGGTAGGCTTCTTGAGCGATCGCTCGTAGAGCATCTGCTTTAAAGTCTAACTGGACGTTATCCATTTTCAGCAGTTTTTGGTACTGCTTCACTAGGGCACTGCGTGGCTGGGTGAGAATCGCCATTAGCGCTTCTTCATCGAGAGGATCTACCACTGCTACCATTGGCACGCGCCCGATAAATTCTGGAATCATGCCAAATTTGACTAAATCATCTGGTTCTAGATGGCGGAGAGTATCTGCTGCTCGTTTTTCCTTCGATTGCCCTTCTCCCGGCTGCACAAAACCTATTGCTTTTTTGCCAACTCTCTGATCTACAACTTTTTCTAACCCTACGAAAGCCCCACCACAGACAAACAAAATATTGCTGGTATCAATCTGAATACAGTCTTGATAGGGATGCTTACGTCCTCCTTGGGGTGGTACGTTAGCGATCGTTCCCTCTAACATTTTCAGCAAAGCTTGTTGCACACCTTCGCCGGAAACATCGCGCGTAATCGAGGGATTTTCACTCTTGCGGGCAATTTTGTCAATTTCATCGATGTAGATAATTCCCCGTTGGGCTTCTTCTACATCCAAATCTGCCACTTGCAACAGTCGCAGCAAAATATTTTCCACATCTTCTCCCACATACCCTGCTTCCGTCAGCGTCGTGGCATCGGCCACGGCAAAGGGTACATCGAGGATTTTCGCTAGGGTTTGGGCTAAGAGAGTTTTACCGCAACCAGTGGGACCAATTAACAAAATATTAGACTTTTGCAGTTCTATGGCATCATCCGCCCCAGCTTTGCCACTGGCTTTAGACTGAATAACCGCCAGCCGCTTATAGTGATTATAAACGGCGACAGATAGCACTTTCTTGGCTTCGTCTTGACCAATTACGTGTTCGTCTAGATACTTTTTAATCTCTCTTGGTTTGGGTATTTGATTAAACGAAATACTCGAAGAGCGAGTGCGGCGTTTTTGAGGTGGTTCCGATCTTGGTGCAGCTTGGGCTGCTGCACCATTTGTATCGAGTAACTCCTCGTCTAGTATTTCATTACACAAGTCAACGCATTCATCGCAGATGTAGACTCCCGGCCCCGCGATTAATTTACGCACCTGCTCTTGAGACTTGCCGCAAAATGAACATTTTAAATGGGAGTCGTACTTAGACATACCAGCCTCTTATTTCAGAATGGTGACGTTTTCCCCTGCTGTGGGAAGATTTTGCCTGGAAATGACCTGATCGATCAAACCGTAGTTCTTCGCCTCTTCTGCCGACATGAAAAAGTCGCGCTCAGTATCTGCTTCGATTCTTTCTAAAGGTTGACCAGTATGGTGAGATAGTAACTGATTTAGCTTCGCCTTAACGTAAAGAATTTCTCTGGCTTGAATTTCAATGTCAATGGCTTGCCCTTGAGCGCCACCAAGTGGTTGGTGAATCATAATTCGGGAGTCCGGCAAAGACATTCGCTTACCCGCAGTCCCCGCTGTTAATAAGAATGCCCCCATGCTCGCGGCTAATCCAAAACAGATGGTAACAACATCGGGACGTATTTGTTGTATTGTATCATAGATTGCCATCCCTGCGTAGACCGAGCCGCCAGGAGAATTAATGTACAGTTGAATGTCCTTTTCTGAGTCTTCAGCGTCTAGGAATAATAGCTGAGCGACAACTGAGTTGGCAACGGCATCGTCTATTGGCGTTCCCAGAAAGATAATCCTCTCTCGCAGCAGGCGGGAGTAGATGTCGAAAGCCCTTTCTCCCATACCTGATTGTTCTACCACCATCGGGACGATGTTGTTAGGGCTGCTCAACTGGGAGTTAATGTTTATTCGACTTAAGTTGCTGATGGGATGATTTCCCGACTGCGATACAAGCATAGAACATTTAACGATAATTGGGACAACGGTCTAAGGAGCATATGCTCCTCTGTTGACTAGTAGGATTTTTCTTTAAGCTACGTGTTAACCATTATGCCTCATATAAATTCTTCTCGTGTAACACAGTATCAAGCCCAGACGCAAACAGTGTCACTATTTCCGGAAAATTATTTAATTTTTCTTATTGTGGGGATTGGGGCATGGGGCATGGGGAGATGAGGAAGCAGGGGAAGCAGGGGGAGAATAATCAATGCCCAATGCCCCTCATCTTTCTTAGCTTACCCATTTCACGAGTACTTTAACTCAAGACTGGTGAGATGGCTGTGGGGTTTTCACGACTCTGGTGTGGCTTGTGTTGGAGGTTCACTGGTTTGTTGTGTCTCAGGTGCATTGGCATCTGCATCTGATTCTGTGACTTCAGTTTCCTCTGCTGGATTCAACGAGCCTTCGGGTACAAGTTCAACTGAGGAGTGTTCTAAGAGCCAATCAATGATTTTCTCGGTTAACAGTTCGTTTTCTACCATTGAGCGCAGTCTTTCTTCATCAATGTCTTGCTCATCTGGATACTGTTGTAAAAGTTCTGTGACTCTGCCTGCGATTTCGTCTGGTGTCACCTCGATAGACTCGCGTTTACCGACTTCTCGTAACGATAAAGAGCGTTTGAGGCGTTCAATTGCTTCCGAGCGCGATCGCTCCCGCAATTGAGGAATAATATCTTGGGTAAACAACTTTCTGACATCTAGCCCCTGCTGAGACAAGCGAATTGCTGTTTGAGTAAGCATTGCATCCACTTCTTTCTCAATTAACGTTGCTGGCAAGTCAATTTCTACATGCTTGAGTAGTTCGGTTAATAAGGCTTCTTGCTTATTGGTTTTGGTTTTTTCGTCTGCTTCTTTTTGATATCGCTCTACCAGAGACGCGCGTAATTCGTCCAAAGTTTCAAAGTCGCTAACTTCTTGGGCAAAGTCATCATTTAATTCTGGCAGCTCTTTTTCCTTAAGTTCTTTGACTGTCACTGTGAAGGTTGCTGCTTTTCCTGCTAAATCCTCATTAGCATATGGATCTGGAAACTGCGCTGCAATTTCTTTGGTATCTCCAGGATTCATGCCCACAATACCAGAAACAAAACCCGGAATAAATTTATCTTCTTGTAACTCTAGTTGAAAATCAGTCGCTTCGGCTCCGGGAATGGCTTCTGGTTCTGCCGTTTCATCTTCGCCCTCAGTTTTTGAGAAAACGCCTCTAAAATCAACTACAGCAATATCACCAATTTGAGCTGCGCGTCCTTCAACAGGAATCAATGTTGCCAGTTCTTGACGTTCCTTGTCTAGACTATTCTCTACTCGCTCTGGATCGTACTTGATTTCCTCTGCCTTAGCTTGCAAATCAGTGTACTGCACTAGATGTACTTCTGGTTCTACATCAACAGCCGCCGAAATTGTCAGGGGTTTCCCTGGTTCATAATTATTAATCAAATCCTCAAACGAGGAGCGCAATTGCGGTTGACCGATTGCCTGGATAGATTCTTGTTTAACTGCTTGCTCAATGCCATCTTGGATTAGTTCTTCCAAGGCTGCTGCCTTAATTCGAGTCGTACCCAGCCGTTGTAGCAATATTGGCCGAGGCACCTTGCCTTTACGAAACCCAGGAATATTGGCAGTACTCGCTAAGTTTTTAATCACTTGTTCGTAAGTTTGCTTGGTAATTTCCGGCGTAATTTCTATTTCCAAGCCAATTTGGCTGGCGGGAAGTTTTTCCTGGGTGACTTTCATGCTTCGTCTCTAGTTTTCTGGTATTTTAAACTCCGAGTACACACAAGACGCAAGTAATCGCGTTTATAGCTTGATGTCTCTTAGGGGCAATGTGGAGTTTGCCACAAGGCTTCATGATATCCAAAAATGGATGATTGTCCTGGGGCAAAGATCCAGTGTACTGCCAATGTCCAAAGACTTGACACTTTAACTTCATAACAATTAGTCATTGGGCATGGGGCAAGCAGGAAGTGTGGGAAGTGTGGGAGGATGGGGAAGCATTAATTCTCTTTCCCCATCTCCCCATCTCCCTCATCCCCCACTCCCTAAGCCTACAAATCAATTGAAAACTCATGAATTAATTATTCACTGGGCTGACACCGTGATATCCTGGTTCTCAACAAGTAGTTAGTACTTTAAAGTTATACTTCTTATATTTAGCCTGAGCTATTAACTTGTTGTAGCAGAGCGCATCTGTTGTGTAGTCCAATAGCTAAATTTAATCTTGTGCTAGCTTGATTTCGTTGAAATATACAGTATATCCCCTATTTTGGGAATGAATTTTGCAACTAAGACGTTTATGCCGTTTACTACGTATAATAACGCCTCTGAAAACCTCAAGTGCAGATATATCAATATAATTACGTTAAGTGGCGATTTGTTGTATAGTAATGTATAGTTTAAAATTAATGTAAAAGTTGAGCAATAATTGTTGTAACATGCAATCTATATAATCTGACGAAATAATCAAAAAACAAATGTATTAAATTAATAGAGATAGACTAAATTAGAAAAAAAATCTAAATTTATTCAAAGTGTATTTCCAGAGTGCGATCGCCATTTAAATATAAGTAAATTAAATTGCTTGTTCCAAAAAATTACACACAAACCTCTTAAAGGAGGAAGCGAGTTTGTCTAAATCCTATCGTGTAGCCATTTTGGGAGCGACTGGTGCCGTTGGTACGGAGTTGCTGGAATTATTAGAAAGCCGTGCTTTTCCTGTTGCTGAGTTGAAATTATTAGCATCAGAACGGAGTGTCGGGCGATCGCTGCTGTTTAATGGGGAAAATATACCAGTAGAGCAAGTTAGCGATCGCGCCTTTGAAAACGTTGATATAGTACTGGCTAGTGCAGGTGGTTCCACATCCAAAACTTGGGCAGCCGTCGCTGTAGAAAAGGGCGCAGTGGTAATTGATAATTCCAGTGCCTTTCGGATGAACCCCGAAGTTCCCTTAGTAGTACCAGAAGTAAATCCCCAAGCCGCAGCCAATCACCAAGGCATTATAGCTAATCCCAACTGCACAACAATTTTAATGACCGTGGCAGTATGGCCATTGCATCAAGTTAAACCAGTGCAACGTATTGTAGCCTCAACTTACCAATCTGCTAGCGGTGCTGGGGCAAGAGCAATGGCAGAAGTGAAAACCCAAACCAGCGCTATACTACAGGGACAGCCACCAGTTGCCGAAGTATTGCCTTACCCATTGGCATTTAATTTATTCCCCCATAACTCGCCATTAAACGATTTGGGTTATTGTGAGGAAGAAATGAAAATGGTCAACGAAACCCGAAAGATTTTTGGCAGCCAGCAAATCAGAATTACTGCAACTTGTGTACGGGTTCCCGTACTCCGCGCTCACTCAGAAGCAATTAATTTAGAATTTGCAACTCCTTTTAGTGTAGAGGTAGCTAAAGAAATTTTAAATTCTGCTCCGGGAGTAAAATTGGTAGAAGATTGGAAAACTAATCATTTTCCCATGCCAATTGAAGCAACAGGTCGGGATGAAGTTCTAGTGGGAAGAATTCGCCAGGATATTTCTCATCCTTGTGGGCTGGAATTATGGTTATGTGGCGACCAAATCCGCAAAGGGGCAGCTTTAAATGCAATACAAATCGCCGAGTTATTAGTAGAGAAAAATCTACTCAAACCATTAGTTACTAGTCATTAGTCATCAGTGAATAAACATGATGACAAAAAATAAATGACAAAGAAAAAATGACAATTGAAATCAATTTGGTAATAGATAATTAAAATAGAAAACCACCAAGATATAAAAACATGGTTAATTAGGAGTGACAAAGAGGGTGGGAGATTTTGGCAATGTTTTAACCGCTATGATTACGCCGTTTAAAGCAGATGGTAGTGTTAACTACGATCTAGCGGCAAAACTAGCAGCGCATCTAGCTAACAATGGTACAGATACATTAGTGGTTTGTGGCACAACAGGGGAATCCCCTACCCTGAGTTGGGATGAGGAATACCAATTGTTTGTCGAAGTGTTACAGGCTGTGGCAGGAAAAGCCAAGGTAATAGCAGGTTGTGGTTCAAATTCCACCAAAGAAGCGATCGCTGCTACCCAAAAAGCCGCTAAAATAGGAGTACACGGTTCCTTACAGGTTGTTCCTTATTACAACAAACCACCGCAAGCGGGATTAAAAGCACACTTTCAGGCAATAGCACAAGCCTGCCCCGACTTACCATTGTTGTTATATAACGTCCCAGGTCGTACCGGACAAAACCTCCAGCCAGAAACAGTTGCCCAGTTAGCTGAGGTCAGCAACATTGTCGGAATCAAAGAATCCACTGGTAGCATAGATCAGGCAAGTGAAATTTGCCGCTTGACACCAAAAGAATTCCAGATCTACTCTGGTGATGATTACATGACTTTGCCCATGTTAGCCATCGGGGCAAAGGGTGTAGTAAGTGTAGCTTCTCATCTGGTAGGAAACCAACTACAGCAGATGATCCAAGCTTTTAGTGCGGGTAAAATTGAGACAGCCAGAGAGATTCATCTCCAACTCTTCCCGTTGTTTAAAGCTTTATTTCTTACTTCAAATCCCATTCCCATTAAAAAGGCACTAAAACTTCAAGGTTGGGAGGTTGGTTCAACTCGTCCACCGCTATGCGAAGCGGACTCAGAAGTCAGTCAAAAGTTAGAAGCAGTTCTTAAAGAACTTAGTTTAATCTAGCCACCAGCTCGTTTAATGCTGCTAATCTGGTGCTTACTAAAGATCCATATAAACAATGACCATAATTGTTAACAAGTTATACCATTTTAAAATGAAAGCTTTTTGCTTTTAAAGAGTTATGTGAATCCATTTGTCCCATTCACTTTTCCGATTTCAAATTGGTATTGCTATTTTAAAACTTGTGTTAGGACTAATAGATATACTATGAATCCTTTAGTGTATTGTCCTTTTTATTGAATAAACAATTGAAAATTTCAATTAAAACAAACTTGCTTTGGGACTGAGTGAAAAGACAACTGAGTTTATTTGAAATACAAGATCGTTAACTATCAACTTAATTAACAAAACGTAACAATCTCAGGAGAAAATGGCTAAAAACGAAGCTAACAATTCCGCCTTGAAAATTATTCCTTTGGGCGGTTTGCATGAAATTGGAAAAAATACCTGTGTTTTCGAGTATGACGATGAAATTGTTCTGTTAGACGCAGGATTGGCTTTTCCCACAGAGGCCATGCATGGAGTGAATATTGTTCTCCCAGATACAACCTATTTGCGGGAAAATCGCCACAAAATTAAGGGAATGATTGTCACCCACGGTCATGAAGACCATATTGGTGGGATTGCTTTTCATCTCAAGCAATTTGACATACCCGTAATTTATGGGCCAAGACTAGCAATGGCAATGCTAGAGGGTAAACTAGAAGAAGCAGGAGTACGCGATCGCACAGAATTAAGAAAAGTTCTACCTCGTGATGTCGTGCGAATTGGTAAAAACTTTTTAGTGGAATATATCCGTAATACTCATTCTATTGCTGATAGCTTCACTGTTGCCATTCATACTCCCCTTGGTGTAGTCATTCACACAGGGGATTTTAAAATTGACCACACACCAGTTGATGGTGAAAGGTTTGACCTGCAAAGGCTAGCAGAACACGGCGAAAAGGGCGTACTTTGCCTGCTAAGTGATTCCACTAATTCAGAAGTGCCAGGGTTTACACCTTCAGAGCGTTCAGTTTATCCCAATCTGGAGAGAGTATTTAGTCAAGCCACTGGGCGATTATTCGTCACAACCTTTGCTTCAAGCGTCCATCGCATCAACATGATTTTGGATATCGCCAAAAAGCAAAACCGTGTAGTGACCATTGTGGGGCGTTCCATGCTCAACTTAATTGCTCATGCCCGGAATTTAGGTTACATCAAATGTGAAGATAATCTGCTGCAACCGTTACATGCAGTCCGCAACCTTCCTGACGAAAATGTGTTGATTTTGACTACAGGTTCCCAAGGCGAATCAATGGCAGCAATGACCCGCATTGCCAATAAAGAACACCCCCACATCAAAATCCGTCAAGGCGACACAGTAGTATTCTCTGCCAACCCAATTCCCGGAAATACCATCGCTGTAGTCAATACCATTGATAAATTGATGATTCAAGGGGCAAATGTGGTCTATGGTCGGGACAAAGGAATTCACGTCTCCGGTCACGGCTGCCAGGAAGAGCAAAAGTTAATGATTGCCTTAACTCAACCGAAGTTCTTTGTGCCATTCCACGGCGAACATCGAATGCTGGTGAAGCACGCCCAAACGGCTCAGAGTATGGGTATACCAGCAGAAAACATGATCGTTATTCAAAATGGTGATGTTATAGAACTGACGGAAAACTCCATCCGCACTGCTGGTAAAGTGCCATCTGGTATTGAATTGGTAGATACCACAAGTTCGGGTATGGTGAGTGCCAAAGTGTTGCAAGAACGCCAACGGATGGCAGAAGAAGGTATTGTTACCATTGCCGCCGCCATCGATTGGAACGGTAAACTATTGGCAAAACCAGAAATTCACCTCCGGGGTGTAGTTACAAGTTTAGAGCGATCGCTCCTACAAAAATGGGTACAACAGCGAATTGAAGAAATTCTCACTGTGCGCTGGTCAGAATTTGCTACTGGGGAAGGTGAAGCAGCAGATATAGATTGGGGTGGGTTGCAAGGAACTTTGGAGCGAGAACTGCAACGTTCCATCCGTCGAGAATTGCAATGTCAACCATCTGTGACTTTGTTGATGCAAATTCCTGAGGAACCGCCCGTGAAAGTTGCGGATGGGAGAAGACGGCGGACTCGGACTGCTGCTCAGGTGGCATCGTAAGATAGGAAGCTCACGCAAAGGCGCAAAGACGCACAGTTTTTAGGAGCGTCTTTGCGCCTTTGGTGTGAGATTGAGAGAAAAATGATTTGTCTTTATGAGTTCAAGTTATTGCTTATAATCAACTTTGCCCAGACTGTTGATTTATTATTCTGATATCCATTTCCAGAAACAATAAGCACCATAACCAACTGCTGCTGCTGCTACTGCTGGTGCTGCTACTGTGATAGCTACACCTGCTGCCATACCACCACCTACTGTCGCCCCAACAGCTGCTAACCCGGAAGTTATTCCAGCTGCACTTAGACCAGCAACGCTTCCGGCAGCTGCAACTGCACCAACGGCTCCCGCAGTGCCCGCAGCAGCACCAACAGTTGTCATAGTTCTCCCAACAGCACGAGCTTCTCGCTCTTCAGGAGTCAGATTTTCATCATCTTCCAAAACCTTATTCATTGCGAAGGTTGTTATTGCAGCAGGAGCGACACCTAGTGCGCCTATGCCTGCAACAGCTCCACCACCAACAACTCCACCAACTGTAGCCAGCCCTGACATAATCCCAGCTCCACTCAGCCCGGCGGCGGCTCCAGCAGCACTGACAACACCGAGACTACCTGCAACTGCGGCTCCACTTCCAGAAGCTCCTCCTGCGCTTGCTCCAGCATTTTTGACTTGTTCGCTTGCGTGTATACCTGTCTTACACCATGTAGCAAAGTGTTCACAATTATTATCAAAGAGGTCGTAAGCGTTTTCCCCCAATCTACTCTCAGCGCGTTGAATTACAACGTCTGGTGAGTCACAGTTACCATACTCTCTGACAAAAACTGTCCTCCCAGATACAAAAAAATCTCTAGAAACACGGGAAATGTTTCCTTGGCTCTTTGTATAGTGGATGACTGTACCATCACCACAGTCAATACCATGATGGCTGTAACCACCACAATTATAGTAAACATGATCTCCCATTCTCATACTATAGTCGCCTTTAATACTCCGTTTTTGTTGGCAGCAACCTAATTAGTAATTGCCTAAGATATTTGTGGCACAATGTATCTCTGGATTACGACAGTAGTTAAACCGAGTTAGCTGAAAAAGCAAAATCTAATTTTTTATACATTAAGTATTTGCTTTTTATGAAAAATTACTTAAAATAATAAAACTTTTTAGGTAATTCTTTATAAATTACTGAGTCCAATTTTTCTGCGTGAAACACAAAGATCGCGCTCAATGAACCCAGAGGTACACTAAAAGTAGAGTACACAGTGTGACTGGTACTCCAAATCTCAGATGTTCCCAAAAAGTTAACTTGTAACCTAAATCAGCAGCAGCTTCTACAACTATCAAGTTGGCGACTGAACCAAACAAAGTCAAATTACCAGCCAAGGTTGAGCCGGCTGCTAGTAATAGCCAATACTTGGTATCACCCTGAGGAATTAGGGGGTGCAGTAGGAGTACAGCAGGCACATTAGAAATTAAGTTAGATAAAACCACAGTTACACCTAAAAAACTCGCAGCAGAGTTAACGGCGTGGGTAAATGGCTGGAGTAAATTTAATTTCTGGGTGACTCGCGTCAAGATAAACAATCCAGAAAACATTACCAGCAGATTCCAATCGACTTTTTGTAAAATCCGCTGGGGTTTAACCCGGCGAGTGATTAGCAATAAGCTAGCAGCGACTAAAGCAGACTCACCTAAGGGTAAACCCACAGTAAATGCAATCAGTAACCCAGCTGTAATTACTAATGTTTTATTAAATAAAGGTTTAAAAATACGTTGGTTAGTAGTGGGTAATACTTGGCAAGATTTGACTGAGCGCACATCCGGGTAAAGTAGCCACAGTAATCCTACCTGAACTACCAAGCCAATAAGGGCAACTGGGGCTAATGTACGGAGGAAATCTAGGTAGGAAATACCTGAAAAGGAGCCAATCAGGATGTTTTGAGGATTTCCGCTTAAGGTAGCTACCGAGCCTATATTAGTTGCACCTGCGATCGCTAGTAAATAAGGTATGGGATTTAAACCCAAACTTTGAGTCAGGCTCAACGTTAAGGGTGTCAAAATCAGCACTAAAGTGTCATTGAGAAAAAAGGCCGAAAGAATACCACTGCCAAAAGTTAAAGCAATCAATAAACCTAAAGGACTGCGAGTCACACTCAGTATGACAGATAGCGATCGCCGAAAAAACCCTGCATAGGATAAGTTGGCGTTCACTACCATCATGCTCAACAGAAACACGATGGTATTAGCATCAATAGCCTGCCATGCTTCCTTTAAATTCAGAACACCTAAAGCAATTAAAAAAGCAGAACCCACTAAAGCAATGGTCGCCCGGTTCATCCGTAAACCCGGAATGTAGCCCAATGCTAACCCCAGGTAAGTTAGCCCTAAGACGCTATAGGTAGCAAATTGCACAAAAATCACTAAATATTAGCCTGATTATCCTACGTTAGGCAGACTTTGTTGAGATTAGCCTCATATTCAAGGCTAAAAGGAATGATTCTCTCTGTTTCTACTGCGTTTAGCTAGCAATTAACAGGACAAAAATACCCAACAGCGCGGAAATACACAGACCAGAAACTGCCCACCAGGGTATTACTGTTATTTATACTTACAAAAAATACTTTCAAAAACATTTTATTTTAAGTTTTGTAAATGTTAAACTAAAACCTACCCAACGGTGGATGTCTTCATTAAAATTTAAACTGTGTCAAGCTACGAACAAGATTACATTACTACACTACCGATCCCGCGAAAATTGCGGTTAACTTGACGTAGTAATAAATTAGATTCTGACTTAAGTGGCTAATCGGGTATTACATTATATCGCAGTCAGGACACGAATATTCCGGAAATTTCGTTGCCACCTTGTATACATTCACCAGATAGGTGAACAGCCTCAATAATACAGAGGATTAACCATGAAGGTATTTGATAATACCACAAAAAATATTTTTCTGGCAAGCTGGGTCTCAATCAATCAATCAGAGACTAGTGAAGATCGAGGAACCCAGCTAGGCCGTCCTGTTTCCAAGTCCTATTGGAATATTCTTCAACCCTTAAAGCAGCGGGTAGATAGCATTCAAGTCCGCGATCGCCAACTAGCTCACCGCCTGTGCAAACTGATTCCATCTCAGTGTCCCTTTGAGCGAGATGTCAAATTATTCGGCAAAACCCTATTTCACATTCCGCCCATGTGTAAGCTCAACCCCTTGTATGAAGAAGTGGTTGGTTTACGTTTCCGAGCGCTGTGTTATTTAGCCGATGAATGTGGCGAAGATGTATCGCAGTACTGTTAGTTGACTAAGGAGTGGGGAATAGGGAGTGGGGAGTAGGGAATAGGGGAGATGAGGGAGATGAGGGTGAGGTGGGGAGATGGGGAGATGGGGAGGTGGGGAGGTGGCCAAATGAGGGAGAAAGTAATTCTTCTTTCCCCCCATCTCCCCATCCCCTTATCCCCCCATCCTCTTTCCATGCCCAATGCCCCATGCCCAATGCCCCATGCCCCATGCCCCAACTATTTTTTCCGCCATTTTTGGATAGCATCCTGAGCATCTTCGTAAGAAGCTGTCTCCTGGGGCACTAAAGTAGCAGTTTCAATTGCGGCATTGAGTTCTCCTTGGGCGGCGCGGCGCTTGGCAAGATCTAAAATTTTCTCACTCCATTTCTCGATTGATTTTTGGGCGGTATCGAAGCCTGGTTGACCCGATGGTACTTTTTTAGCAACTTCGATGGCTCGATTATAAGTAGATGCTTGTCCCGGCTGAATTAAGGCGTTAGCTGCATCTAAAAGAGTTGTATTGCTCACATACTGCTTGCCTTCTAGCCGCCATAAATTAATTGCCGCTTGTGCTTTGGCATAAAGCGGCTCGTTTTTAGCGATCAATCGAGCCGCAGCAATAGCGTTAGCATATTGTCTTTGCTTGGCACGACCCTCTGCTAAATCTAAAATCATCCGGCTCCAAATCTTAATATTTTCTTGAGCTTGCTCGTACAGTGGTTCACCAGGTTTAATTCTCCTAGCTGTAGCGATCGCTAAACTCAAATCGCTGGCCTGAGTTTCTTGGAGCGACATTTTCGCTAAATCTAATACAGCTTGATTGCGCTTTTGCGACTCGGAACTCAAGGCTGTTTGGGCGCTAGATTGGTTTTTTTGTCTACCTGGCGGAGTGGTTTGAATTATCGAGGCGTCATTTGGTAAATTCTCCATCGCCTTGGGACTTGTAGCAGTGGCGTTGGGCGATCTGCTTGATATTTCCTTAATTCTAAAAGTTTCTTGATTACGCAGAAAAACTACCGCGATTAAACCTGCTACCAGCAAGCTACCTCCACTCCACAAGATAAACTGTTTCCACAATGGGGCGTTTGACTGATTGCGTGACCGTCGAGAGGCGCGGGCTTGGGAGGAATTAGGAATAAATCTTCCCTTGGTGTTCATTCCTATGGAGGTTTCTGGTGGTGGATTTGTGTCTATTTGCGACTGGGAAACTGAGCCACCAGCTGACTGCTGGATTTGTTTGGGATTGGACTTTTGGACTTTGGAGTTAATGATTGTTTCTCCCCATGTAGTCCGATTTCTAGAGGAATCGTCGAGGGGAGGAGCCGCGAGGGCAATAGCAAAGGATTCTTCGGGGTAAATCAGCGCTTCTGATTGAAAATCGTTGTCTAATGCCAATTTTGGCAATATTACTTGCGCCCTTGATGGGATGATAATGGCAGGGTTTTGGATGGGACGCCAGTGGTGCTGGCATAATTTAGGCACTAAAAGGCTCAGGTAACTTTCTAAATCTGCCAAATTGTTGCCATTACCAGAACGCAAAGCTTCTAACAAAGCTGCTGTAAAAAATCCGTGACCTAGTTCGCTACTCTCGTGAGAAAACTGCTCTGGTTGACAAGAAAAAATAGTCGCCAGTTGTAGTTCTTGAGCTAGTTCTATGGTTTCTTCGCCAACGGGAGCATCTGCTTGGGTGCCAAAAGCACGATTAATATCGAGCACTAACAAGACATTCAACTCAGCCATTTGTAGACTTTGCATTAGCGATCGCAATTCTATGCCTGTCTCTGGCACGAGTTCGGGGTTACCCTCCGCTGGCATTAAATAATCTTTGCCTTTGTAATTGACCCCATAGCCGCTAAAAAATAACCATAGATAGTCTTCGGGTTGCCAATATGTTGCTGCTAAATCCTCTAGCAGCAGCAAAATATTTTCTTTAGTCGGATAGGTGGATCTATCTGAGATTGGTGGTGAAGTGTCGGTCATTAGCAGGCAATGTTCTCTTACAAAACCTGCCTCTGTCACCAAAATATCCTTTAATGCCTCAGCATCCGCTTGGGCACAACTTAAAGGTTGAAATAACTGATATTGATTGATGCCAATAGCGATCGCCCAGTAATTTGCCATCGCGCTCTTTGTCGATTATTGTTTGCTGTTCTGAAAATTGCAGTTGGCTTTGTTCAAAAAACAAAGCTAACCTGATGTTTTCTAGTCTAGGTGATTCTCATCGAATCTTAGGATAAAATGTAATTTTTATTACGTTAGTTGACCGGAAAATACTTTCACTTAATTTCAATTTACAAATCGTTATTCAGGAGCTAAAAGGTCATGAGCCAAATTTCTGCTCACATACCATCATCGATCGCTTCCTTTTCAGTTATTAGCCAAATTGCCAGAAGAATCCGGATAGTTCCTTTAGTAGTTTTGCTTATATCTACTGTTCCTGCGTGGTTTTTGACCGAAGCGATCGCCCCTCAAGTTGTACTTGCTTACACCGCCAGGGTTGACCTGGCCATCGATCGCCTGCCAGAAGAAAACTACGAAACCATTCTGCGACGAGCAGAAGCAGCCGCTAGAGCAGCTGCTCAACGCAGCTTCGACCAAGACATTTTAGTTACAGATGTTTCAATCATTGTGTCCGTACAAAATTATGGAGCGATCGCACCAGTGTTGACATTAGAAGTTAGTCGTCCAGAATGGCGCAGCCGTCCCGATGCTCAAAATTGGGCAACTTATTTCAAAACTGCGCGATCGCTACTGTTCTTTGAAAAATAATCAGGGGGATGAGGGAGATGAGGGGGATGAGGGGGATGAGGGGGAGTGTGGGGAGATGGGGAGATGGGGGAAAGAGAATTAATGCTTCCCCACCCTCCCACACCCCCCACACCTCCCCACCTCCCCACCTCCCAACCTCCCAACCTCCCAACCTCCCACACTTCCTGTTTGCCCAATGCCCAATGCCCCATGCCCAATGCCCAATGCCCAATGCCCAATGCCCAATGCCCCATACCCAATGCCTTTACTTAATTCTTGGCTAAATTGGCGTCCTTGGCGTCAGTGAATGGCC
>JAVRBV020000039.1:0-18246 GCA_034531095.2 Nostoc sp. CreGUA01
ATAAATTCATACATAATAATTATTGATCAAAACGTCCAAACCGATGTATGACCAAAGTCACAAGTAATTCCACACTGGTGTATGACCAAAGTCATCAGTTTTTGTAATTGGGGATGGGGCATGGGGGGGATGAGGGGGATGAGGGAGATGGGGAGATGGGGAGGTGGGGAGATGGGGAGGTGGGGAGGTGGGGAGGTGGGGAGGTGGCCAAATGAGGGAGAAAGTAATTCTTCTTTCCCCCCCATCTCCCCATCCCCTTATCCCCCCATCCTCTTTCCATGCCCCATCCCCAATGCCCAATTCCAGATTTTGCTGCCGCCAATAGCGGAGATCGTTTAAGCTAGCTGAAAGATTCTTTAGATTAGTGGCTAAGAGGCGGTAGTGTGCCTAAACATTTTTATTTGATTTTTCTTTTGGTTGTCTGTAGTTTGTGGAGTGTACCAAAAGCTGCTAACGGGCAGGCATTGATACCCCATACGCTGCAACTAGATGCAGCAAAGTTAGAAAAACAGGGGTTGAGTCTGGCGCAGGAGGCGGCTCAATTAGCTCAGTTTCAACAGGTTGATTTAGCTTTGCCACGAGCGCGGCTGGCTGCTCAACTGGCTCCCAATAATGATAAAGTATTATTGCTTTTGGGTGGATTGCAGTTACAAACCAAAGAGTTTGATGGAGCGATCGCCACCTTAAAAAAAGCCCAGTCTCTCAATCCTAAAAATGCTGATATTCTGTTCGCTATCGGATCGGCTAATTTCCAACAGCAAAAGTACCAGGAAGCTGCTGTTAATTACCAAGAAGGTTTGAAGCTAAAACCTAAGGACCCAGAAGGATTGTTTAATTTGGGTAATTCTTACTTTCTGTTGGGTCGATTGCCAGATGCCATCAATCAGTACAATCAGGCTGTGACTCAGGATAAAAAATTCTGGCCAGCGATCAACAATATAGGCTTAATCAACTACGAACAGGGTGATGTCTCAGGAGCGATTAAGCAATGGCAATCGGCTGTAAACATTGATAAACAAGCCGCAGAACCTTTACTGGCTTTGGGAGTTGCACTCTACACCAAAGGCGATCGCCAACAAGGACTAAGCTTGGGAGAAGCCGCACTCCGCATCGATCCGCGCTATGGTAGTTTGAATTTTCTCAAAGAAAATCTTTGGGGCGATCGGCTATTATCTGATACGAAAAAGTTCCTAGAATTACCTCGTATTCAAGCAGCCCTACAGCAAGGGGGAAATTCATCAGTCACTGAGCAACGGCCTACGCAGTAGGAGTGGGGAGTGGGGATTGGAGGAGATGAGGGAGATGAGGGAGATGGGGAGGTGGGGAAAAAGTAATTCTTCTTTCCCCCCATCTCCCCATCCCCTTATCCCCCCATCCTCTTCCCATGCCCCATGCCCCATTCTAATTACCACTTGCCGAACAGTACCTGCTTATAGTACATATATACTTAGTTAAAGATAGGAACTGTTCGGCTAAATAGATTATTGGGCGACTATTTTGCAAATCAGTTGTAATTTTTCAGTCGTTGTCTGTGGGTAGAAGTGTGATGATTTGCTCAACAAACTGTTGATGGTCAACAACTGGCTTAGAAATGTAGCCATCGGCACCGCTTTGCTTGAGGAAGTTCTCGCGATCGCCTTCCATAGCGTGGGCTGTCACTAGGATGACGGGTAAGTTTGCGGTTTTTGGGTCTGACTTTAACATTTGTGTAATTTTGATGCCATCAACTGACTTGCCTTGATAAACACTTCTTGAGAGAGAAACGTCCATCAAAATCAAGTCTGCTTCTCCGGATTGGGCAATTTTTATTACTTCTTCCACATTTTCAGTATGTTTCACACCTAAGCCGCCGCGCTTGGACAAAATTTTGGAAAAAACACGAGCATTAATTAGATCGTCTTCGACAATTAAAACGGTTTTCATGAGAATTTTACTTATAGAGTTGGAGGAATTCAAAAATTGGTCTTGGACAGTTTTGAGCGTCAACTGTACCTTTTGGGATCTTGCTACGCCTAGCGGTGACTATGGAAGAACTTCTAAATTCAGCAAGTTACAAACTTTCAACAAAATTCAAAATTCATGTTGGAAATTTGAGGGACTTTGTTGTGTTGCTATGCTGGCTTGTTTGTCTTTGGCGTTTCCAGAGGGTTCAAGTTGCGTCTGTTTGCCTTTAGGATTGATACAGCCATTACCCCAACTGGCTGAGAGTTTGCCCAAAATTTCAAATTAAGAAATGCAATCATGGTAAATATCCTGTCTACTAAATGTATGTAGATTATAGTCGTCTGCCTTCTTTTTAATAGTCAATCAAGAGCCTCGTCATCAAGGATGATACTACTGCTTTTTCTTCTGTGACTATCAAGATTTTGTCAGGAATCCCATTTCATCCGTTATGCTGTGGTTGCTGGAGTATTGAGTTTCGTCGGTTTTTGTGTAGTTAAATTTCAGGGAAAAAACTCATGGCAAAACAGTTAAACCTTCTCTCAACGGGACAGGTCATTACAACAGCCCTGCACACCGAGATGCAACGGTCTTACTTAGAATATGCCATGAGCGTGATTGTCGGGCGAGCGCTACCAGACGTGCGTGATGGCTTAAAACCTGTGCATCGCCGCATTCTTTATGCAATGCACGAACTCGGTTTGATACCAGATAGACCTTACCGCAAATGTGCCCGTGTAGTGGGTGATGTCCTTGGTAAATACCACCCCCACGGGGATCAAGCGGTTTATGATGCACTGGTGAGGCTGGTGCAGGAATTTTCTAGCCGCTATCCTTTGCTTGCAGGACACGGTAATTTTGGTAGTGTCGATAATGACCCACCAGCGGCAATGCGCTACACTGAAACGCGCCTTGCACCCATCAGTCATGAGGGAATGCTGGCTGAAATTGGCGAAGAAACGGTGGAATTTGTCGGAAATTTCGATAATTCCCAGCAAGAGCCAACGGTATTACCTGCTCAGTTGCCATTTCTATTGCTCAATGGCTGTTCTGGTATTGCTGTGGGGATGGCGACGAATATTCCACCGCACAATTTGGGGGAAATAGTCGATGGGTTGATTGCCTTAATTGATACCCCAGATTTGTCAGATGAAAAGTTATTCGAGCTAATTCCCGGGCCGGATTTTCCTACTGGAGGGGAAATAGTTGGTGAGGCGGGAATTCGTGAGGCTTACACCACAGGTAAAGGTGGAATTGTGCTGCGGGGACTGGCGACGTTGGAGGAAATTCCAGCGACGAGGGGAACCAAGCGCCGAACGGCAATTATTGTCACAGAATTGCCATATCAGGTAAATAAGGCGGGCTGGATTGAGAAGGTCGCGGACTTAGTAAATCAAGGTCGATTGCAGGGAATTTCTGATTTGCGGGATGAAAGCGATCGCGAAGGTATGCGAGTAGTCATCGAACTCAAACGCGATACAAATCCTCAAGAAGTTCTGCAACATTTATATCACCAAACTGCTTTACAAAGTAACTTTGGCTCCATTCTGTTGGCAATAGTTGATGGACAACCCCGCCAGTTAAGTTTGCGGCAACTTTTACAAGAGTTTTTGAGTTTCCGAGAACAAACTCTCAACCGTCGCTATAGCTATGAGTTGGGGAAAGCCCAAAATCGATCGCATTTGGTGGAAGGTTTGCTGAAAGCTTTGTCTAATTTGGATGAAGTAATTGAAATTTTGCGCCAAGCTGCTGATGGTAGTACTGCAAAAATTAACCTTTGCAGCCGACTAGATTTGAGTGAGGTACAAGGAGATGCAATTCTGGCCATGCCGTTGCGCCGCCTCACTAGTTTAGAACAGCAAAGCTTACAACAGGAATTTGAACAACTGAGCGAGCAAATCGATTTATTACAAAGATTACTCAGCGATCGCCACGAATTACTCAAAACGCTGAAAAAAGATTTGCGATCGCTCAAACGCAAATACAACGATCCCCGACGAACAAAAATATTAAACGAGCAGAAGTCTAGGACGGACGACCAAAAAAGCAGACGAACAGAGGGCGATGAAGACAATCCCAAATCCCAAATCCCAAATCCCAAATTAGAAGAACCCGCACAGGAAGCAATCTTAGAGTTTACCCAACGGGGTTATGTCCGCCGCATTCAGACATCAGGGAAAAAGTCGAAAATTGAAAATGGTCTCCACGACCATGATTTTCTGATCCAAACTGTATTGACGGATACAGACAAAGATTTGCTAATTCTAACTAGTGGCGGCAAAGTCTACCCTGTGAAGGTAGGAGAAATTCCCCTAACCACTGGACGTTCTCCACGGGGAACACCACTGATTACTATGCTTAGTAATACTGCTCAAGGCGCTCAAGAAGATGTAGTTAGCCGCTTTTTACTACCGTCCAATCTTGAAAGTAGCCAGATGGTTCTCTTGACAAAACAGGGAAGAATTAAGCGTTTATCTTTGGAAGAATTTACTAATTTAACTCGTCGCGGAATCACGATTTTAAAACTTAAAGATGACGATGAATTATCATTTACCCAGTTCACTATTCCAGGGGAACATTTGATTTTAGCTAGTTCTGGCGGGCGAGTATTGCGTTTTGCAGTTAATGACGAACAACTACCAGTCATGGGTCGCACAGCGATGGGTTTACAAGCATTTAGACTATTGAGAAATCAGCAAATGGTTGGCTGTGTCAATGTCAGCAAAGATGACCAGCTATTGCTAGTAACTCAAGAAGGATATGCTAAGCGGATGATTGCGAGTCAATTAAGAGGAGCTAATCGCGGTGATTTAGGCACCCAAGCGCTGAAATTTACCAGCAAAACTGATAATTTAGCTGCTATGGTAAAGGCGATCGCTTCTAGCGAAATAGCACTAGTGACGAACAAAGATCGGGTAGTGCGGATACCTGTAGAAACGGTGCCTATTTTAAGCAGAGATGTCAAAGGTGAAAGCATTATCCAACTCAGCCGCGATGAAAAAGTTATCACAGTTGCAAAAGTGCGCTCATAGTGAAGAATTCAGAAGTCAGAATTCAGAAGTCAGAATTCAGAAGTCATAGCATTTTCAAAAATATTTGCAACACATGAATCGGCTGTAGGGGCGTACAGCTGTACGCCCCTACCCACACATCTGTTGCATTTTGATTTCAAATTGGTATCAGAATTCAGAATTCAGGAGTCGGAAGTCAGAATCAAGATGTCTAATTTGCGATCGCATGGTAAAGCCCATTCAGAATTCTGAATTCTGCTAAATTATTTATTTGGTTGAGCAACACGCGCTTCAATATCTTCCAAAGTTTGTAATAATAAACGTCTTGCTTGCAATTGCCAACCCCATTTCTGAATTCTGTAAGCTGATACAGTTCCAGCTACGGCGGCTAACAAGCCTATGGGTTGATTTAAAGAAATTCCTAGCAACAAACCTAACCCAGCGATTCCCCAAAATGGTAAGGCTACGGTTTGTCTTTGTTCTTCGACAATTTGAGTAATTATATTAGATTTATTTGTAGCTAATAATGCTTCTTTAACTTGCCGTTGTTCCGCTGCCGATACTGATAAACCTATTTTACGGCGTAGTTTTTCCATTTTGCGAGCATCAGTACTATACTCAGTTAGCTCATCTTCTGCCATGAGCAGCAGTCTTTCTAGTTGCGCCATTGTGGATTGTATCTAGTATTGCGATACAGCCATTATCTCGAATAATTGTTATTTTTGGACTATGGCTAGGCATTTAATTGCACAATGTAAAATCCTGCCACCCTGACGAGATTGGCTGCAAAATTTAGAATGAAATATGGGAAATATACTACTGAGATCTTAGATTAGTTCCAAAAACCGTTACATATTATAAACCTACGGCTAATAGCGAAAATCCTCTCAAGACAAGTAGACCCTGTTGGTGTTATGTTTCTTAATTAACGTAAGTGGGATCAAGCTAAAAGCCTGTAAAAATTATTTTGAACGGAAAATTAGGTAGTAAAAATTAGGGACTTTCAAGACATTAAATTAAGAGGTAATACATATGTCTATAGTATCTAGAAGCACTTTATCTCCATCTTCTAAAGAGCGATCGCTCATTCTCTGGTTTGATGAAGTTGGTATTAGTGATATTCCCTTAGTTGGTGGGAAAAATGCATCACTAGGTGAGATGATTCAAGAATTAACACCCAAAGGCATTAATGTGCCTACAGGATTTGCTACTACTGCTTATGCATATCGTTATTTTATAGAATCAGCTCTTTTAGAAGCCAAGCTGCGGGAATTATTTGCTGACTTGGATGTAGAGGATGTCAAAAATTTACGAGAACGGGGAAAAAAAGCGCGATCGCTCTTAATCCACACCCCATTTCCTGTAGAATTGCGAGAGGCGATCGCCCAAGCTTATCAAAGTCTCTGTGAAAAATACAATGCAGAGACAGATGTTGCAGTCCGTTCTAGCGCCACTGCTGAAGACCTCCCCGACGCGAGTTTTGCCGGACAACAGGAAACTTACCTCAACGTTGTCGGTGTCGAAGGAGTTTTAGCAGCTTGTCATAAATGCTTTGCTTCCATATTTACCGACCGCGCCATTTCCTATCGCCACACCAAGGGATTCGATCACTTTAGCATTGCCCTTGCCGTTGGCGTCCAAAAAATGGTGCGTTCTGACTTAGCAACCTCTGGGGTAATGTTCTCCATTGACACAGAAACCGGCTTTAAAGATGCAGCGCTAATTACAGCCGCCTACGGTTTAGGTGAAAACGTAGTCCAAGGGTCAGTAAATCCAGATGAATATTATGTTTTTAAACCAACTTTAAAAGCAGGTTTTCGCCCAATCATCGATAAAAAATTGGGCAGTAAAGAACTGAAAATGATTTATGATGACGGCTCAAAATTTACCAAAAATGTCTCTGTTCCTTTCCGAGAAAGAGGAAAATTTGCCCTCAGCGACGCAGAGATTTTACAATTAGCAACTTGGGCATGTTTAATTGAAGATCATTATTCCAAAACCCACGGTATTTACACACCAATGGATATCGAATGGGCAAAAGATGGAATGACAAACCAACTTTTTATCGTCCAAGCACGTCCCGAAACAGTCCAATCACAAAAGAAAGGAAATGTGCTGCGGAGTTATCGTTTTGTTAAAACAGATGAGCAAAACAAACTAATAAATTCTCCCTCATCCCCCTCATCTCCCTCATCTCCCTCATCTCCCTCATCCCCCTCATCCCCCTCATCCCCCTCATCCCCCTCATCCCCCTCATCCCCCTCATCCCCCCACCCCCTCGTCACCGGACGCGCCATTGGAGAAGCAATTAGTCAAGGGAAAGTACGTTTAATTTTAGATGTTCAAAAACTCGAACAGTTTCAACCAGGGGAAGTTTTGGTAACAGAAAGAACTGACCCAGATTGGGAACCAATTATGAAACGTGCCAGTGCAATTGTGACTAATTCTGGTGGTAGGACATGCCATGCCGCAATCATAGCGCGAGAATTGGGTGTACCTGCCATCGTGGGATGTGGCAATGCTACGGATATCTTGAACACAGGTGAAGAAATCACAATTTCTTGTGCTGAAGGTGAAGAAGGAAAAGTTTATGCAGGTTTATTACCTTTTGAAGTTAAAGAAGTCGCTTTAGAAAACTTGCCGCGCACCCGCACGCAAATTTTAATGAATGTGGGTAATCCCCAAGAAGCATTAAGTTTATCGGCAATTCCTAACGATGGAGTCGGTTTAGCGCGGACAGAATTCATTATTGCCAACCAAATCCAAGTTCATCCAATGGCATTAATTCAATATGATTCATTAAAAGATGAATTTGTCAAAGACAAAATTGCTAAACTGACCGCACTTTACGACGAAAAGCCTCAATATTTTGTGGATAAATTAGCTCAAGGTATTGGCAGAATTGCCGCAGCATTTTATCCGAAGCCAGTGATTGTGCGAATGTCAGATTTTAAGAGTAATGAATATGCAAATCTGTTAGGTGGACAACAATTTGAACCCGATGAAGAAAACCCCATGCTCGGTTGGCGGGGGGCGGCGCGTTATTATGATGAAGGTTACAGACAAGCTTTTGCGTTAGAATGTCAAGCCTTGAAGCGGGTACGTGAAGAAATGGGTTTGACGAATGTTATCCCGATGATACCTTTTTGTCGCACTCCCGATGAAGGGCGGTTAGTGTTAGCAGAAATGGCAAACAATGGTTTAAAACAAGGTGTTAATGATTTGCAAGTTTATGTAATGTGTGAATTGCCCAGCAACGTGATAATGGCTGAAGAATTTGCTGAAGTTTTTGATGGTTTTTCCATTGGTTCCAACGACTTAACTCAGTTGACATTGGGGTTAGATAGAGATTCAGCCTTGGTGGCGCGATTGTTTGATGAACGGAGTGAAGGCGTGAAGCGAATGGTGAAAATGGCCATAGAAACCGCGAAAAAATGCGGCCGCAAAATCGGTATTTGCGGACAAGCACCAAGTGATTACCCAGAATTTGCTCAGTTTTTAGTTGAACAAGGAATCGATTCTATTAGTTTAAATCCAGATTCCGTTTTAAAGACAATGTTAGAAGTAGCAAAAGTTGAGGGTAGTAATTCCTCATTTAAGTAAATTTATGCTAGCTAGAGACTGCTATTACATAACCAACGGTAGTTGAACTTGTGCATCACTACCTGTAACATAGCGATCGCTAGATTATCCTTGTGTAATTCTCTAGATAATTTTTGACTTCTCAACCATAACTATCCTAATATCTTGCAAAATAGCAACTTTGTTCAGTCAAAGGTAAGATGACAAATCTGTTAGAAACCGATCGCTTAATAATTCGCACTTGGATACCCGAACGCGATGCCGAACAAGCGTTTGCTATTTATAGTGACCCAGAAGTTACCTATTTTCTTGGTAATGGTTCTCGTGTAACGAGCATTGAGTCACAGCGTCAGCGTTTAGTAGACAATATCGAGCGATCGCAGCGACGCAACAACGGTACTGGATCTTGGGCAATTGTCGAAAAAGAAACTACAACAATTGTCGGAACTATCCTTCTCAAACAATTGCCCGACAAAGACGGCTTAGCCACTCAAGATTACGAAGTAGGCTGGCACTTACGGCGAGCATCTTGGGGTAAAGGGTATGCAACCGAAGCAGGAAGAGGTATGCTCAGCTACGGATTTAATATCTTGAATTTGCCAGTGATTTATGCAGTGGTGAAGCCAGAAAATCATGCCTCAATTCGTGTAACTCAAAGATTGGGCATGAAACCAATAGGGCAGACAAAAAAGTATTACGGTATTGAACTGCTGCTATTTGAACAAAATGCATCGGAAGGTGGGGAGTAGGGAGTGAGGAGTGGGGAGATGGGGAGATGGGGGAGATGAGGGGAAATAACCAATGCCCAATGCCCAATGCCCAATGCCCAATGCCCAATGCCCAATGCCCAATGCCCAATGCCCAATGATAAATGACTAATCACTAATGACTAAAAAATGGTTCCGAATTGGAATAGTGGGTGTATTTCTGATGTCACTAGCCTTAAGGTTTTGGGGACTGGAGAGATTTAACACTCTGGTATTTGATGAAGTTTATTTTGCCAAATTTGGTAATAACTATCTCACGCATACGCCATTTTTTAATGCTCATCCGCCGCTGAGTCAATATATTGTAGGTATTGGCATTTGGATTGGCAGTCACATTCCTTTTTGGCACGATACGGTAAATGGGTTGACAGGTTCATTGCGATCGCCTTGGACTTATCGTTGGTTAAATGCCCTGACTGGCTCATTTATTCCTGTAGTTGTAGCTGCGATCGCTTATCAATTATCTTATCGTCGTAGCTTTGCTTTGCTTGCAGGTTTTTTCACTGCTTGTGATGGCATATTTCTCGTTGAATCTCGCTATGCCCTAAATAATATTTATATCGTTATTTTCGGTTTATTAGGGCACTGGTTTTTATTATTAGCATTGGATAATCAAAATCACCGACGTTCATTTTGGTTAGTTCTGGCTGGCATTAATTTTGGTGCTTCAGTCGGCACTAAATGGAATGGTTTATGGTTTCTTTTCGGCGCTTATCTCATTTGGATAACAGCCTGGTTAATTCAAGGAATATATTCTTTTTCTAACTCCAAACTTCTCTCATCATTGGGCATGGGGCAAGCAGGAAGTGTGGGAAGTGTGGGAGGTGTGGGAGGATGGGGAAGAAATCTTTCCCCCCCCACTCCCTCATCTCCCTCATCCCCCTCATCTCCCTCATCTCCCCATCTCCCCATCTCCCCATCTCCCCATCTCCCCATCTCCCCATCTCAAACGCCACTTCAAAATTTAACTCAATTAAATGCTTTCCAGATGTTATTTTATCTAGGAATAATTCCAGCTTTTATCTATAGTCTTATCTGGATTCCTCACCTCCAACTAGATAAAACATACGGATTTATTGCAGTACATCAGCAAATTTTGAAGTTTCATTTACAGATGGGTGGTAATAGTTCGGACATACATCCTTATTGTGCTGCCTGGTACAAATGGCCTTTGATGATTCGACCAATGGCATATTATTATCAAACGGCTGGAAGTATCAACGAACCGTTACCCGTCATGGGACCGCCTTTGCCTGCTGGCCCTGGACAAGTTATTTATGATGTACATGGAATGGGTAATCCCTTTTTGTGGTGGTTTGGTGTTGCTGCAATTTTATTTTTAAGCGGAATGCTGGTGTCACAAGTCCTGATTCCTTGGGTGAAGGAAAAGCGCTTTTCTGTGCCTGCAAATCTTAGCGTTGATACTTGGATTGCCTTGTATTTAGTAATAAATTATGCCGCTAATTTATTACCTTGGGTAAAAGTAACGAGGTGCGTTTTTATTTACCATTATATGTGTGCAGTGGTATTTGTATTTTTAGCGATCGCTTGGTTTGTCGATCAATGTCTTCGCAGTTACTATCAACAACTCCGCACAATAGGTGTCACAATCACTTTTATAATTGTAATTGCTTTCATTTTCTGGATGCCTGTCTATTTAGGTCTACCCCTCTCCCCTGAAGGTTATCAACTGCGGATGTGGTTCAGGTCTTGGATTTGAGCAAGTAATTCGTGAGCCTCGCTTTTTCTACCAAACGCTAGACCAACAGCAAAAAGCAACCTAAGTAATTCGTAATAATGGGTAATGGCTCGTGGTTTCAAAGGTTCGGCGGATTTCCAAACAAGTTATAATCACAGGACTACTAACTGTAGCTCTGCTCGGTGCAACAATAGCTTTTGTAGCATCCCCAACGATGCTTGCAAAAAAGAACCGACCTACCATGCTAAATTCTGCGCAATTCAATCCCTCGGTCGTTCAACTGCATCAACTTGCCCAATTAGATACAGGATATGGCAAGCAAATTGCTTTTAGCTCAGACGATCGCACCTGGGTTTCAACTAATTGGGGGATACTGCATTTGTGGCACGATCTCACTTTGGAACACTCACTCAGGACTCCAGGGGAATCGATTGATCGAGT
The DNA here is from genome assembly GCA_034531095.2 of Nostoc sp. CreGUA01. Classification (GTDB taxonomy): domain Bacteria; phylum Cyanobacteriota; class Cyanobacteriia; order Cyanobacteriales; family Nostocaceae; genus Nostoc. Next base: position 11,442 of record JAVRBV020000039.1, read on the forward strand.
GTTATTTAGTACCAACCATGATCAGATTCTTGCCAGCCCCCATAAATTCGATGTCAACACCCGCCAATGGCACAATTTACCATCCTTGGCACCCAACCTAACGGCAGAACTCGACACCACTCCATCAGGAAATTTTGTCACCACTGGAGCCGTTTGGAGTGCTGATGGTACAGAGTTAGTAGTGTTTGCAGAACATCGTGCATCTCGGCGACCTGGCAAAACCTCGCAATGGCGTAGCCCCAAAGGTCGCCTTTTGTTACTCAATGGCAATACTCGCCAGTTAGAGCAAATCCTATGGCAAGGGAATGGCGAGATTTACCGAACAATTGCTGTGAGCGATCGTGCCATCGTCGCAGCCTATACTAAAATTCAGGTGTGGGATCGACAAACCCACCAGTTAATTGCCACCTTACCAGGACATACCGCCGTAGTACGTGACTTACGGTTCAGTCCGGACGGCAAATGGTTAGCCAGTGTGGGCGCAGACCGCAATATTTTTCTCTGGGATACAACACATTGGACTCAAGCCGCAACCTGGCAAGCCCATGAAGATGACATTTGGACAGTTGCATTCCATCCTACACTGCCGGCGATCGCCACTGGAGCGTGGGATAATCAAGTCAAACTCTGGACTTTCAATGGTAAGCTACTCAAAGCCGAAACAATAGGAAGTCATGTAGAAGGATTGGCATTTAGTGCAACAGGCGATCGCCTGATAGTTGCCACAAGCGGTTCTAATGCCAAGCTAATCGTATATACACTTGAGATTTCACCTTAACATCAGGAATTTCCGCCCACGATTATTGTTAAAGCACCCGCTGTAGCCTTACCCAGCGCTTGTACACAAAGGCAGTTCCGTGATTATATTCAATCGCGTACCAATCCCCCGATTGACCAATCACAAAAATCTGCCTATTCTCTGGTAAGGCGCTGAGAATGGGTTCCGTCGTTCCTGGACGCTGCCGCACACGCAGGCTATGGGCGGTAATCGCTCCCTGGCGTGTCATTGGTTCAACGTAGAAATCATTTACCCCATCCCGGTCTAAATCAACATTTGGAGCAGGCAAAGGCGCACCACCAGGGCTGGGGCTGGTGGAAGCAGAAGAACCCAGTCCAATTAATTCTAAAATACTTGTCTCACTAGATAACCCACCCAGCAAGCCGTTCACTCCCAAACCACTGGGGAATGTGCGTCCACCACTGCCAATTACGGCACGAAGATAGATATGACAAGCATCAGTAGGCGTGTTATTGCCTTGCACCACCCCAATCAATGCCAGCATTAATTCACCTCTAGGCGCAGAACCAGCAGTAGAAGGAGGTGGCAACAATGCGCCTAATTCAGTATTACCAATTACCCCAATATCGATATATTCCGCTGCAATCTGACAATTACCTACACTGCTCAATTCCGTCAAGAAGTTAGCCCGTTTCGTAGAGTCGCTTAACATCCACGCTTGATACATCACCAACTTGCTGTATGTGTCACCTCTTGCCGTGGCTAGTTCGCCAAAAATGGTATGCAAGTGAGTTGTTAGTGTACCATGTAGTCTCCGAAGTTCGCTAACACTTGCAGGTTTAGTCTTTGTGCATTCTGAATCGAATCGTAATTTATCTAAGGTATAAATCGACCGCGCCAGTTGGTTCATCAAATTCGCATTACGTGGATTAGCCAAGATAATTCCGTAGGAGGCATGAATCAGCCGATCTTTCCACTCCGTTGACGCTGCTAATTCAGTATGGCGTTCCGTAACCATTTGCAAGGTGCGTGCTTCATCCGTTGCCCAGCATTCTACTACCGCTCTCAAAGCTCCTTCAGGGTCTTTACCATGCCGCACATAGTTAAATTTATCACTATCAGTCAAGTGGGTATCCCCAGCCGAACCGCTAGCCCCAGGAGTTGGGATAATATCAAATCGCCCTGTTACAGGATCGATCAGGCTAGGCCCTTCGGAGAAAGAACCACTGGCTCCTACAACCGTTGTCTGCATACCCCCACTGCTGGCGCTGACTAATTGCCGGACGCGGGTTGCTAGACTAGGATGAGTGGCGATCGCATTATTAATTTGTTGCTTAGCTGTTGCCGGATCGGCATCCAGAGGTACTCCAACTTCATTGGCTGCGGTTAGACAAGCATTTAACACAATGCGACCATCTGCTGAGGAGTCCATATTGCGGAGCAACTCATTAAAAAAGGCATCGGTACGAGCCGCATTATTATCCACATCCAGGCCGTCTTCTCGGATTTCACCGTTGGCGCCAACCGAACCGGCTAATTCCATTCCTTTAGAGTTACCGTGTCCAGCAATCATCACCTGACTAATGCGATTATGCTGCCCATAGCGCCGAGCAAGGGGAGCTAATTGATCCTGAATTCCTCGGAGGCTACTCTGACCTTCAATCATCAGCGTCAGATTATGATTATCTGTAATCGCTGCCGTCAAAGCTGGGTCACGATGGAAGGCTCCATTATGATCCAGTCCTGAATGTAAAATCAGGCTAAAGGGTTTGGTTTTACTTGTATCTGCGCCATTAGTTGCTAATTGCTCCAGGGCGGGTTTCTCGAAGCGATGGAAATTCCGCACCCCATTTACCCGTCCTTTGAAGGACTCAGGATGTACAGATTCTCCTAATAGCAATAGATATGATTCGATTTCTGCACCATTATCTGCCTCCAGCATGGGATGGCAAGTTTGGTAATAGCGAATGAAGGCTTCCACCCCACCATCTGCATCAATTAACTGCTGCAATTGCCCGGGGGTATAACCTTTTTCGTTAAAAATCCGCTTGATCACCGAACCACCAGGGGTACGTTCCAGTTGTTTGAGTGCTGTTCCCCAGTTGAGTGCTTCATCAACATTGCTGGTTTGTTGGAGTTGAATCGTGTCGGCACCGCGACTAACCGCCCGACTGTAAACCCGCAATTTATCCAGTGTTGTGAATGCTGTGCCTTTGTCTTTTAAGGCTTGAACTGTCATCTCACCGCAGCCGTCGAGAATGAATTCCGAACGACCAAATTCTAGAATCCGCCGCAGGATGCGTTGATCTGCGGCACTCAAATCGTTGGGAGCAGGACTCGTTGCCCAGTCGGCTTGCTCTCTGGCATAGCTGTCGAACTGGTTGAGTGTCATGGCATAGATATCCGTCGCATTGTGATACGTGGCGGGTGTAGGTGGAGCCACCGTAATTCGTTGCAATGCAGGCTTGGTTTGTAGTACCTCTGGCTCTGATAAAATCTTTCTGGGGATAGATACGTTTAGAGGTTGAGTTTGTATTTCCTCTTCCTCCTGCAACATCACCTGTCTTTGTGCGAAGGGAGGGAAGACAGCTGCTAGAGGCTTGGTTTGCACTTGTTGAGTTTGTTCCTCTAATGTCATCTGCCGTTGCATACTAGGTGTAGCTATTGACATGACATTTTTGTACCCATAATTGTCGCCGAGTTCTCCAACCGCCAGTTTTGCTTGTGGACGATGCAACGGTATGCGACTAATGTCGTGACCAAAAAACGGTTTTTTGCTCGCTTCTGGTTCTAAAGAATCTTCTCCAGACTTTGGTTGTTCAAGGTTAATTGATTTTTCAGTTGATTCTTGGATTGGAGCGTTATTTGTCGTTAAACCAAAGCCGCGGGTTGGGTTCGCCAGTGTAGGAGTATTGGATGCTACAAGCGATGGATGTGAAAAATTTGATGTCCCTGCTTTCTTGCGTCCGCACACGCGATCGCTCATCTCACCCTGCCTCCATCCATTGCTAAAGCTCTAACTACTATTTTCAGGTATTTTTTCCATAAATTTTACAATTTTTTCCAAATGCTTGAAAATAGACCTTAGTCTAAATTTTATAATTTTTTAACTTAACATAGCTACATATATATAGTTCTTTTTAATCACATACCTTTTATATTTCTTATCGCTATGTAAGTTTACTGGCTGTTAAACTGTTAAGACGTTAAACAGGCTAAAAAATAACTGTAAAGCGCAACTCAGGGATGAAAAATTAGATACTTAAGCAAGAATGATGAATGACTAATTACGAAAATTTTTCAGACTCATCATTTTTAATTCTTAATAGATACTCTAGTTTTGATGCTCCCGAACCGCACCAGGAGGATCGTCATGGAAATGAACATACAATTGCCAGGTATTAATTTAATTAGCTTGAAAGAAGCACCAATTCATATTTCTAGTCAAATTCAGCCTCATGGTGTTCTGTTGGTGTTGGAGGAGCCAGAGCTAAAAATATTACAAGTTAGCACGAATACATTAAAAATTTTCGGAATTCCTCCCGAAAATATGTTGCAAAAAAAATTAGAAGATTTACTAGATCCGTTCCAAATAGAAAGAATTAAAACAGGGCTATCTGAAGAAAATCTCGATTTTATCAATCCGACGAAGGTTTGGGTAAGAAAAAAAGGTGATGAATATATAGTATTTGATGCAGTTTTTCATCGCAATTTAGAAGGGTTTTTGATTCTGGAATTAGAACCTGCAATCACTCAAGAAAATATCCCATTTTTAAGCTTTTATCATCTAGCTAGAGCTTCCATTAACCAACTCGAAAAAACAGCAAGTCTCCATGATTTCTGTCAAATTATCGTTAAAGAAGTCCGGAAGCTAACGGAATTTGACAGGGTGATGTTATATAAATTTGATGATGATGGTCATGGTTGTGTTGTTGCTGAAGAAAAATTAGAAGGCTTAGAACCATACTTGGGACTGCACTACCCAGAGTCGGATATTCCCAAACCAGCGAGAAAGTTATTTGCTTCCAATTCCATCAGAATTATCCCGGATGCTGACTCTGAGTCGGTAAAACTTTTTCCGGTAAATAATCCGATTAGCGATCGCCCGATCAATTTAACTAATTCTATCCTCAGAAGTGCTGCTAGTTGTCATCTAGAGTACTTGCATAATATGGGTGTTGGCGCTTCACTAACTATCTCATTAATTAAAGACCAAAAACTCTGGGGACTAATTGCTTGTCATCATCAATCACCAAAATATGTTTCCTACGAATTGCGTAAGGCTTGCGAATTTTTAGGACGAGTCATATTCACGGAAATTTCAGCCAGAGAAGAAACAGAAGATTATTATCACCGGATAAATCTGACATATATTCAATCATTGTTGATTGAATATATGTCCCAAGAAGAAAACTTTATTGATGGTTTAGTTAAAAACCCCCAAAGTCTTCTGGATTTAGCCAGCGCCCAAGGTGCAGCTGTATGTTTTGGCGGCAATTGCACAATAGTTGGTGAAACTCCCAAAGAGGAAGAACTGAATTTTTTAGTGCAATGGCTGAAAAATAACGTCGAGCAAGAAGTATTTTATACGGATTCTTTGCCACAGATTTATCCAGATGCCGAAACATTTAAAAATGTCGCCAGCGGTTTGTTAGCTATTCCCATCGCTAAGCGCAATTATGTTTTGTGGTTCCGACCAGAAGTAATTCAAACTGTAAATTGGGGTGGCGATCCGAATAAGGCATTTGAAGTTAACCAATCAGAAGGAAATGTGCGTCTGTGTCCGCGCAAATCATTTGAACTGTGGAAAGAAACCGTCCGCTTAACTTCTTTACCTTGGAAAGAAGTAGAAATCAAAGCAGCATTAGAATTGCGAAAAGCAATTGTGAATATTGTGCTGCGTCAAGCCGATGAACTCGCTCAGTTAGCGCAAGATTTAGAACGTTCTAATGCCGAATTGAAAAAGTTTGCCTATGTAGCCTCCCATGACTTGCAAGAACCACTCAATCAAGTGGTGAATTACGTGCAATTGTTAGAGATGCGTTATTACGAAGAACTCGACGAAGATGCCCAGGAATTTATCAGCTATGCTGTACAGGGAGTTAGCCTGATGCAGACATTGATTGACGATGTGCTGGCATACTCAAAAGTCGATATGCAAGCGATCGCAGTTCAAATGAACGAGGTAGAAAAAGCCTTAAATCGGGCTTTGGGCAACTTGCGTCAACGCATTCAGGAAACTGGGGCTATTATTACCCACGATCCCTTACCAGTGGTGATGGCTGACAGCACCCAACTGATGCAGCTATTCCAAAACCTCATTGGTAACGCCATTAAATTCCACAGTACCCAGCCGCCACAAATCCATGTGGGAGCAGAAAGAATAGAAGATGCATGGTTATTTTCAGTCCGGGATAACGGAATTGGCATTGACCCCAAATTTAGCGATCGCATTTTCGTCATCTTTCAGCGGCTACATACACGGGACGAATATACTGGTACAGGTATGGGTTTAGCAATATGTAAGAAGATTGTCGAATGCCATCGGGGACGGATCTGGGTAGAGTCAGAACTGGGTAAAGGCGCAACCTTCTACTTTACGATTCCAGTTGGAGGACGCGAACTTGAGCGTAGAAACGGAAGAAAAACACAAAACCATCTTTTTGGTCGAGGACAATAAAGCTGACATTCGCTTAATTCAAGAAGCATTGAAAAATAGTTCAGTGCCACATCAGGTGGTAACGGTTAGGGATGGCATAGATGCTATGGCTTATTTACGCCAAGAAGGCGAATATGCCAATGCACCGCGCCCTGACCTCATCTTGCTCGATTTGAATTTGCCCAAAAAAGATGGTCGAGAAGTGCTGGCGGAAATTAAAGCCGACCCAGTACTAAAACGTATTCCAGTTGTTGTGTTAACAACCTCAAAAAATGAAGATGATATTTTTCACAGCTACGATTTACACGTGAATTGTTACATTACTAAATCCCGCAACCTCAGCCAGCTATTCCAAATCGTCAAAAGTATTGAAGACTTTTGGCTTTGTACTGTGACGTTACCATCTG
>JAVRBV020000040.1:0-12657 GCA_034531095.2 Nostoc sp. CreGUA01
TATTCGTGAATGAGTCTTTGATATTCGTGAATGAGTCTTTGATATTCGTGAATGAGTCTTTGATATTCGTGAATGAGTCTTTGATATTCGTGAATGAGTCTTTGATATTCGTGAATGAGTCTTTGATATTCGTGAACGAGTCTTTGATATTCGTGAATGAGTCTTTGATATTCGTGAATGAGTCTTTGATATTCGTGAACGAGTCTTTGATATTCGTGAACGAGTCTTTAATACTCGGCGACGAGTCTTTGATACTCGTGAATGAGTCTTTGATACTCGTGAACGAGTTTTTCAACTCCACACCTCCCACACTCCCCACACTCCCCACACTCCCACACTTTTGTGAGAAATCCGGGTATTCCCAGTCCCCAATCCCCTGTCTAATAAATCCCAGTCCAAGAACGTAGCATAGGAATAATATAAGAAATAGGTGCTTTTTCTCCAACTTTTACTTGGACGGAAGTAGTTGTCCCAGAAGATATTTTGACGGCTGAACCATTAGAAGATGACCATTTGTAGCCACTAATTGATGTAGGATTTTCTTCTAGTTGCACAAGAGCTTGTACTTTTCCTTCACCTTCACCTGCAAGACTTGTGGCAATTTCTTTATTACCAACGATCGCTGTAATATCTTGTGTAGTCACCGGAAAGGAAGAGATATTGGCAATGCTGCCAACAATGCCACCTTCGCGTTCGCGTTTGGCAAAGCTGGGTGTGACTTGTACAGACATTCCTGGCTTGATTTGCTTACCATCTTTATTCGCAAAGTAAACAAGACTCATCAGTTTTGAATTTGGCTGTTCAGCTTCGATTGACCCCAGGCGAGTCCCCGGATTCATTATTTGACCTGGGACAACACTCAATTCGAGAATGTGACCATTATATTTGCTGATGATTCTACTTTCTTGGGATAATTGCAATTCTAATTGGGCAATTCGGCGTTTTACTTCTCGAATTTGATTAGCTTTGTCAATTTTTTGCTTCAGGTCTTGTTCTTGTAATTTAGTATTTTGAGTATTCAGGTCTTTAATTTTGGTTTTAATTTCGTCGATTCTGTTAAGATTCTCTAGATATTCGCGTTGTGTAGTGGTTTCTTGAATTTCCAGATCCTTGAGTTGCACATCAATCTCAGATAGTTCTGCTTGAGTATTGAAGTATTCCTGTTCGGCTTGCACCAACATATCTTGGCTGATTACACGATCCTCAAACAGACGACGACGATTATCAACCCGTCCTTGCAAACTTTTGAGTAAGTAATTAATTTGTTGCTTGCGAGAATTGATACTTTGACGTTTTTGAGCGATCGCTCTTAGGGTTTGGTCGCGTAATTTGGGCGCACTTTGCTCTCGGCGCAGATTATTTTCCAAATCCATTTTCTGCTGTCCCAGAGCGATAATTTGTTGCTCAATTAGCAATTTTTGGAGCCTGTCAGTTTCTTGATTTTGACTTTGGAGTTGCTGCAACTTTACTTGCTCTTGCTGTAATTGCTGCTTCAGCACCGATTGGTCGATAATACCGAGTACATCGCCTTGTTTAATAATATCCCCAGGCTTCACTTTGAGAGTCAATAACGACCCAGAACTAGGTGCTTGAAATTCTACAACATGGTGCGGTTTGATCAAAATACCTTGACCTGTGACAGTCAGAGGAATTCTACCAAACACACTCCAAACCCCAGCCACCGCCACCACAAAACCCATAGCAGATAAAGTCAGCCAAGCTTGAGGCTTGACTACATTAATCGCTTGATCTAGTTGTTCTGGTGAAGATAAGCGTTCTAGTGCTTCTTGGCGGAAGATGTGGCTGTGCTTGAGTTGCATTGTTCTCCAGAATCCAAAATCCAAAATGCTATTAGACTTTTAAGATTAAACTGCGATCGGGGAGAACTAGGGGAGAAACTGCTGATTTTATAACAATTCTGCACGATCTCAAAATCCCAGATGTAGAGGCGTTGCAACGTCTGGATTCATAGTGCCATGTCTGCGGCGTTGGATTTTTTCCTGAAACGCCAAAACCTAACTGCTCCATACCTAGCAGCCCAAATTGAAGCTATTTACAGCGAAGCGATCGCCATCCTGACAAAACTCATACTTTTTTAAAAAACTAGATTCTTTTAACAGATAAGATGATAATAATCTTGTAAAGTATACAATTTTTATTTTTATCGAAAATTAAGCAAAACCTATAAATTTTTAAATAGAAAGTCAGAGCTTACATAAATGATTTTTGCTACTTTCAATAAGATTTCAAGAGAAAATTAATGTTAATGGACAAATTATTTTTTATCGATTGGCAAGCAATCTTTGTTCCGAGTATCAGCGTCTTGGAATTAGCGATCCGCGGCTCACTGGTTTACTTAGCGCTGCTATCAGTACTGCGTTTACTTCCTGGACGACAACTAGGAACTTTAGGAATTACAGATTTACTAGTAGTTGTGCTATTTGCTGAAGCTGCCCAAAATGCTATGGCGAGTAATTATACATCAATTACTGAAGGTGCAATCCTCGTGGGAACTGTAGTTTTTTGGAGCTATTTGCTTAATTGGTTAGGATACAAACTTCCGCAGTTTCAACGTTTTATGAATCCGCCACCGCTTTTACTGGTCAAAAATGGCCGGATAATTGAGCGTCATCTGCAACGAGAATTAATTACAGAGGATGAATTAATGAGCAAATTACGTCAACAAGGCGTGGAATTTTTGACCGATGTCAAGTTGGCATACATGGAATCTGACGGTAGGATTAGTATCATTACATCAAAGTCAAAATCTAATGCGATCGCTGGACAAAAAGTAGAGTTAAAAAGCGATGTACACTAATTAGACTGTAAAATATGACCGTTGTATTCTGTGCCAGATTGTGATTGAGCGTTATACTCTGCCCGAAATGGGTAATCTGTGGAGTGAAGCCTATAAGTTAAAAACCTGGCTGCAAGTAGAAATCGCAGTTTGTGAAGCTCAGGCCCAATTAGGTTACATTCCGTCTGAGGCTGTTGAGGAAATTAAAGCTAAGGCAGATTTTGATCCAAAGCGGGTGCTAGAAATTGAAGCTGAAGTTCGCCACGATGTAATTGCTTTCTTGACAAATGTCAACGAATATGTAGGAGACGCCGGACGCTATATTCACTTGGGGCTAACCAGTTCCGATGTACTGGATACAGCTTTAGCACTGCAATTGGTTGCGAGTTTGGATGTGTTGTTGCAACGTGTAGAAGATTTGATTGGTGTGATTCGCCAAAAGGCACGGGAACATCGTCATACAGTGATGATTGGTCGATCGCATGGAATTCACGCCGAACCGATCACTTTTGGTTTCAAGCTAGCCGGGTGGTTGGCAGAAGTGTTGCGGCACCAAGAACGCCTTTTAATTCTCCGCCAAACCATTGCTGTGGGTAAGATTTCTGGTGCAGTGGGAACATACGCCAACGTTGAACCGCGTGTAGAAGCGATCGCTTGCCAAAAACTCGGACTGCAACCCGATACAGCCTCAACACAAGTAATTTCCCGCGATCGCCACGCCGACTATGTGCAGCAATTAGCGCTATTAGCGGCATCCATCGAACGTTTTGCAGTGGAAATTCGCAATCTGCAAAAAACAGACGTTCTAGAAGTCGAAGAATTCTTCGCCAAAGGTCAAAAAGGCTCCTCAGCCATGCCACACAAGCGCAATCCCATCCGTTCCGAACGGCTGACAGGAATCGCCCGACTGATTAGAAGTCATGCCGGTGCAGCCTTAGAAAACATCGCCCTGTGGCACGAACGGGATATTTCCCACAGTTCCGTAGAACGGGTAATTTTGCCAGATGCTTGCACTTTGACCCATTTTATGGTTTCAGAAATCACCGACTTAGTGAAAAACCTGCTGGTTTATCCTGAGAACATGGAACGAAATCTCAATTGTTACGGCGGCGTTGTCTTCAGCCAAAAAGTGCTACTAGCCTTAATAGACAAGGGATTGAGCCGCGAAGAAGCTTATGCGATCGTTCAAGAAAGCGCTCACGCCGCTTGGAACAAACCAGAAGGCAATTTCCAGGACTTAATTAGCAAAGACCCCCGTGTTACCGAAAAATTGTCCCCAGCAGAACTAGAGGTGTGTTTCGACCCCCAACAACATCTGCGGCATTTAGAAGAGGTTTACCAACGGCTAGGTATTTAAATAGAGCATAGGGGAGTGGGGATTTGGGAGTGGGGAGTGGGGACTGAGAAATTATTATTCTCCCCTGCCCCATCCCCCTCATCCCCCTCATCCCCCTCATCCCCACTCCCCACTCCCCATTCCCAAAAATACTTCCAATTCGCTGCTGTAATTAACACTATCAGTGGGTAGTATACATAACAAATACTTACTTATTTATTCGTGCGGCGAGTGCTTCGATGATTGAAATCCTAGCTACACTCTCTGCCTCTGCGGCAGCAGGAATGAGAATAGGCATACCTTTGCTGATTATTGGACTGTTGCAGGGTAGTAACTTATGGTCGCAAGTTCCGATTTTATCTCATATTTCTCCACCAATATTATTAACCTGCCTCACCAGTTGGTCGTTAATTGAATTATTAGCCTCCAAAAAGCTATGGGGACAAAGACTGCTACAACTAATTCAGTTATCAATGTCTCCCCTCGTGGGAGCAATTATGGGATTAGCAGTGGCTTCCGCCACAGCAACACCGCACTGGCTGATTGCTTTAATTGGGGGTTTGTTAGCTTTGGTACTCCAGCTAGTTCAAGTTGGTTGGTTCTATCGGTTACGCGGCTTACCCTTGTGGGCAGTATTTCTTCAAGATACCTTGTGTATTGCTCTAGTACTTTTTGCTTTTGATGCTCCTTGGCAAGGAGGATTAATTGCTTTAATTCTGCTGTGGTTTGCAGTTCGTAGCGCCAAGCAGTGGTATGACTGGTATCACTAACTAGGGAATACTAAGTCGAGCTTGTAAAGGTGTTATTTTTGATCGAGCCTACTAAACAGGCAAGAAAGTTGCTGAGGGTTTTAAGGGACTTCCAAAAAATAAATTGTTCCAAATTATTTGTACATTTGTAGGGGTGCACAGCTGTGCGCCCCTACGTTCGCGGAGCGTCCCGCAGGGATGGGACGTTTTTTTTATTGGAAGTCCCTAAAGAAACTATAGAGATTCTCTTTGATGATTTTTTGCCACAGTGGAACTATACTGCTAAACCGCAACGACACTCAGAATTGCAAGTTATTTAATCATGGTAAAATGTTGTTTGGTAGTCAAATCAGTAATTAACTCAATGAATGAATTATTGACTCGTATTACGCAAATTCCTGGTCAATGTGGAGGTCGTCCTTGTATTCGAGGTATGAGAATTAGAGTTAGTGACATTTTAGAAATGTTAGCAGAAAATGTCACCGTTAGCGAAATTTTAGAAGACTTTCCCGATTTAGAACTAGAAGATATTCAAGCTTGTCTTCTGTTTGCTGCACGACGGACTGATTTTGTGCGCTTGACAGCATGAAGATTTGGATTGATGCACAGTTACCCCCGACATTGGCAAGTTGGGTAACAAATAGTTTTGCTATAGAAGCTTTGTCGTTAAGAGATATTGGTTTACGTGATGCTAAAGATATAGAAATTTTTGAGGCTGCAAGAATAGCCAATGTCACCATTATGACGAAAGATAGTGATTTTGTTGACTTGGTTTGTCGGTTAGGGATACCTCCTCAAATTCTTTGGTTGACTTGTGGAAATGTTACTAATCGTAATTTGCGTCAACTTCTGACAATTACTTTGCCTAATGCGCTGGAACCATTACGTCAAGGAGAAATGATTGTGGAAATTAGTAATTGTCGGTAAATAATTACAATAAGAGAGGGAAGCTAGAAACAGGATGAAGTTTTGCATTTTATTTAATGCACGTTCTTTAAGAGTGAGGAGTTTTGTTTATTTTTGAATTGTTAACTCCTCATCTCCCTCAAGACTTTTTACTGCAAAATCCCAATCATATGCAATATGCCCTGACCGGTAATCAGCTCGATGATTAAGGCAATGAAGCCCAACATGGCAATGCGACCATTCCAGACTTCAGCGCTAGTAGTCAGACCCCACTCCCAACGCTCTTGGGGATACATCTTTACCATTTTTTTCATTTGGGCTGCTTGCGAGAGCTTGAAACTGGGGTTTTTCAGCGCATCAATTACTAATTCGGCTAGGGCATTAATAAATACTGGATGGGTATTGGGAGCAGGTACGCGACGGAAGTTATGAATTCCTGATTCTTCTGCAACTTCTCGATACTCAATATCAATTTCTTGTAGTGTCTCAATGTGTTCTGAGACGAAACTGATGGGCACAACTACCAAATCTTTGATACCTTGGGCGGCTAGCTCTTTCAACGCATCCTCGGTATAAGGTTGGAGCCATTCTACTGGACCGACGCGACTTTGATAAGCCAAGGTGTGGGCATTGGGTCGATTGAGGGTCTGCATAATTAAGGCAGTACATTCCTCAATTTCTTGTTGGTAGGGGTCGCCTGCTTCTTCAACGTAGCTTTTCGGAACGCCGTGAGCGCTGAAGAAGACATGAACCTCATTTGGGTTGGGAAATTGGTCTAGTTCTTGGGTTATGAGTTCCGCCATTGCTTGGAGGTAGCCTGGTTGTTTGTACCAGGAAGGAATGACGGTGTAATCAATGCGTTGAAGTTTGGGATCTTCTTGCCAAAGCTTTTCTAAAAGCCGGAAGCTAGAACCACTGGTACTGATAGAAAACTGGGGATAAAGTGGTAAGATTACCAACTGTTCTACATTATCTTGGGTAAGTTGCGCGATCGCCTCTTCTGTATACGGATGCCAATAACGCATTCCCACATAAATATTAGCTTCTTGCCCCAAATAACCCAACTGTTCTTTTAGGGCTTCTCCTTGGGCTTCTGTGATTCGCCGCAGTGGCGAACCGCCGCCGATTTGCTTATAGTTTTCTTGAGATGTTCTGGTTCGCCGCGTAGCAATGAACCAGGCTAGGGGTTTTTGCAACCAACGAAACGGTAGGCGAATAATTTCCGGATCGGAAAATAGGTTGTACAAAAACGGCCCGACATCTTCTAGCTTGTCGGGACCACCGAGATTGAGTAATAAGACGCCTACACGACCCATAGCAGTTACTTTCCCCCGATCTTTTCAGGTTTTTTACTAATGTTAACAATATATCTTTATTAAATATAAAGCTTAATAGCAAGGAAATATGCAATGGCAACAATTTTAAGGGATTGGAGTTACCGCTATCAGTGGCTATATGATACTATTTCTCGTCTAGCAGCCCTAAGTGTAGGTGGTGAAGGTCGTTTTCGGCAACTTGCTTTGCAAGGCTTAACAATTACCTCAGATACTCAGGTTTTAGATTTATGTTGTGGTAGTGGTCAAACAACACAACTTTTAGCAAAACTTTCACAAAATGTAACAGGACTAGACGCTTCACCGAAATCTTTGCAACGGGCGCGACAAAATGTACCATCAGCTTCTTATGTGCAAGCTTTTGCAGAGTCAATGCCATTTGCAGATAATCTGTTTGATGTGGTGCATACCAGCGTTGCCCTACACGAAATGCAACCCCAGCAATTGGGAAAGATTATTAATGAGGTTTATCGGGTGCTAAAGCCAGGAGGAGTATTTACACTGATAGATTTTCATACTCCGACAAATCCCATATTTTGGCCTGGGGTTTCAGTATTTTTGTTGTTGTTTGAGACAGAAACAGCTTGGGAATTGTTAAAAACTGATTTGCCTGGTTTGTTAGCAGAAACTGGCTTTGACGTAGGTAAGCCAACTTTGTATGCAGGTGGTAGTTTACAAGTCATACAAGCGAAGAAGTGATATCAGGTTCGCCTAAATACTTACGACAAGAATGACGCAAAGAGGGGGAGACGCTCTGACGCGGAGAATTTTTAATCGTAAGCGATCATTTAATAATCCCTCTTTGGGACTAAAATATAAATGCGATCGCCAAATATCTAAATTAGTGTTTGGCTGATCTCAAAATCATTTTCACTCAAGTATCGTATTAACATTGATTCTAATTGATATACTCGAATTGGTTTCAGAAGATAGTCGTTAGCGCCAGCTTGCAGAAGAGAAATATTCTCTTGTGAAAGTTCAGTAAAACCCATCATTACTACCTGCAAATTTTCTAAAGAAGGCTCTTGTCTGAGAATATTTAGTAAATCCCAGCCACTAGCATCACCTACTAACTGGACATCCAACAAAATTAAATCTGGCTTGAGAGTTTGTACCTGCTTCAAAAAATCATTGCTGCTATTGATCCACTTGACTTGGTAGCCAATAGTCTGGAGATAATCTTGTAGTACAATTCCAGTGTTTTGCTCATCTTCCACAAGCAAAATAGTTTTATTTTGAGGAATGGCTAAAGAAGGTGATACAGACAAAGTAGAATTTTCTCCCTCATCTTCTAAATGCAATTGATTTGGGAGAAATAAAGTAAACTCGCTACCTTCTCCCAATGTGGATGTAACAGTTACATCTCCACCGTGCAAACGAGCTAATTTGCGTGTCAAAGCTAAACCCAAACCTGTGCCTTCATACTGCCGATTTAACTGACTATCCAGCTGTTTAAACGGTTCAAATAAAAATTGAAACTGACTAGAATCAATACCAATTCCAGTATCTGAAACTATAAACTCGATCCCTTGCGGTAGTTTTTGTACTACCAGCGATACTTTACCCGCTGGGGTAAATTTAACAGCATTGGTAAGCAGATTAAGTAGCATTTGCTTGATTCGACGTTCATCAGCAATGCAAGTATCCGCCTCGGGAGCAATTTCGCAGGTGAGTTGCAATTTCTTTTCTAAGGCGCGATCGCGCACCGTCGATATAGCATAATTACATATCTCTGACACTGGCAAAGGTAAAAGCAACAATTCTTCTTTACCTGCTTCCACCTTAGACAAGTCCAGGATATCATTAATCACTGCCAGTAACTGTTCGCCACTACTGTATATACAATTGATATATTCCTTCTGTTTTTCATTTAGAGAGCCAACTATTTCTTGTTGTAGCAATTGCGATAAGCCCATAATTGCATTCAAAGGCGTTCGTAATTCATGGCTCATGGTTGCTAAAAATTCACTTTTTGCTCGACTGGCTGCTTCTGCTGCTTCTTGAGAAGCACGTAGCTTCAGTTCTGTTTGCTTGCGTTCAGTTATGTCCTCAATCATCGCTAGAAAAAACTCAGGTTGACCATTGCTGTCTGGAATGACAGAAACAGAGATATGAGTCCAAACTAAGGTACCATCTTGATGTCGGCAGCGTCTTTCCATTTCAATACGCTGTCTACCTGCGGGCTGTTCTTTAACTTCGACCTTTGAAGTTTTTCCGAAATCTGTGCGAATTCCCGACACCAATTGTTTGTAAATCTCTAAATCGCCTTTTTGCGTACAAATGTAATTTGTAAAGCCTTTACCGTATAACTCTTCTCGGCTATATCCTAAAATCTCGCCCAGCGCCACATTAGTATCGACTATCTGCGCTTTCATATCTATAAGCGCAATGCCGATAGAAGAACACTCAAAAATTGCTCGAAATTGTGCTTCACTCTGTCGCAGTGCTTCCTGTGCGGCATTTCGCTGGCTTGCTTCCATAGCCAAAGTCACGAAATCTGCTATTGAGCCAGCAAAAGTTTCTTCTTCCAAAGTCCATTGACGACCTTCGCCCACGTGTTCGTGACAGACTACACCCACTAAACGCCCCTCTAGCCAAATTGGTGCATCCAGCAAGGATGTGATACCAAAAATAGAAAGATAAGACTCTGATAATTCTTGGGTTCTGATATCGTTTTTAGCATCATCTACAGCAATGCTACGTTCCTGTTCTAAAACCTGAAAATAACCCGGATGATTTTTTTTGAAAAGCGAGTTACCAAAGGTATGTTCCTGGGTATTGACATCGTATAAATCGATGCATTCCATTTTTGAACGTTCTTCATTATATAACCACACCCCTACTCGCTCCACTAAGAGCGTCCGAGCAGCAGTTTCTGTGATTTCCCTTACGGACGCAATGAGATTACCTTGCTGAAATGTTTTGCTTCTTGCCAGCTGTACCAAGGTCTGGCTTTGTTTTCGCCGACTATCTTCTCTGATTTGTAAACCGTCTTGGGCTTGGTTATACTCTGTGATATTTCTAGCCGCGACCACCTGCATGAGTTGTCCTCAAGAAGAAAGAATTTTGCCTCGCAGTTCTACGGAAACAATAGAACTGTCTTTGTATAACTACAATTACTTCATAGGGTTTTTCATAACCGGAAACTATATTTGTTTTAATCAAATTTAATGATTTTGGGATGACGAGTTCCAAACTAGAATTTGCCAATCAGTTCTGTAACTTTACGTCAGTCTTTTTGCCTCAAGGAATCATAATTGGCATCTAAAATCATTTAGCTATCAAGTAGTATAGTGTTTTTAAAAGTTTGCTTGCACAGCCAATGTAATCATTACATCACTTAATTACCATAATTACTACCTTAAGAGCCACGCCTACCACTTTGCAGCTTCGGATTCTTGGTTTGTGCTGACTATCAGAATATCCTTGAATTCACCTAGAGAAAGATATCTAATGACTTGAATTTTGCCAAAATTAAGTTAATGGTAGCTGTTGCAAAGGTGGAGCGATGATAGATAGTAATTTGAGAATTGTTTCTCTAATTCCCGGTGGAACAGAGATTTTAGCAAAATTAGGATTGGTTAATGCTATTGTTGGGCGATCGCACGAATGTGATTACCCTCCAGAAATCCAAAATCGCCCCATTTGTACCCAAGCACGTTTAAACTCTAATGCCTCCAGTAGCCAAATTCACGATGAGGTAAACAATTTGCTCCAATCTGCTCTCAGTATCTATCAAATAAAAATAGATGTTTTAGAGCAATTACAGCCTACTCACATTCTCACTCAAGACCAGTGTGATGTTTGTGCTGTCAGCTTCCATGAAGTCGAAAAAGCAGTTGCTACACTTGTTCACAGCCAACCCGAAATTATTTCTTTACAACCCAACATTCTCGAAGATATTTGCGCTGACATTGAACGAGTAGGCAACACCTTTGGTGTAGACTCAGTAAAAGTCATAGAAAATTTAGAGGCTCGCATCAAAATTTGCCAGCAAAAAATCCAAGGGCTGGATTTAAATGAATTACCGACCATCACTTGCATTGAGTGGATCGATCCTTTGATGGTAGCGGCGAATTGGATTCCGGAATTGGTTAACCTGGCAGGAGGGCAATCCCTATTTAGTGTTGCAGGTCAGCCTTCTCCCCACTTGCCGTGGGAAACACTAATAGCAAGTAATCCCGATGTAATTGTTTTTATGCCTTGCGGCTTTGACTTAAATCGTACTCGCCAAGAAGCCCAGATGTTAACTCAGCTTCCAGAATGGCAAAAACTCCACGCTACCCAAACTGGTAGGGTTTACATCACTGATGGCAATTCTTACTTCAATCGTCCAGGCCCGCGAGTAGTAGATTCTCTAGAAATTTTGGCAGAAATTTTACATCCAGAAATTTTTCAATATGGCTATAAAGGCACTGGTTGGGAACCTTTGTGAAGAAGAATTCTCCAAGTCAGAATTCAGAATTCAGAACTACATCTGTCGTAGGGGCACAGCACTGCTGTGCCCCTACCACGTGGTCTATAGCGATTCTCTACCGAACATAGATTTAAGAACCCGGTGTCTGTCAAATCTATCTCCTGAATTCTGTTAGCGGATAGCTAAGGTTTAGCCCATTCTGAATTCTGATTCAAGGTTTTTGTTCAGAATCAGATGATGGTTCATTGTTAAATAGCAGCAGGCGTGCAGCGAGGATGGCAAATCCCACAGCTGCGATCGCTTTCATCAAACGTGCAGGTAACAATTCTGACACTGCTCCCCCTGCTAATGCTCCCAAAAAGCTTGTCAATATTAGCGCTGCTGCTGTGCCAAAAAATACAGCACGCGGAGATTGGCAACGTCCTGAAAGTGCGATCGCCGCTAGCTGACTTTTGTCGCCTAATTCTGATAAAAAAACTGTAATAAAGCTCAATCCAAGAAGATGCCAATCCATATTGTTTAGGGGGAATGAGGGGGGTGAGGGAGTGGGGAGATGAGGGAGATGAGGGAGATGAGGGAGATGAGGGGGATGAGGGAGTGTGGGGAGTGTGGGGAGATGGGGAGATGGGGAGATGGGGGGATGAGGAAGAATAATAATCGTTTGCTTGCTTCCTTTACTCCCCCACCTACCCCCTCCCCCCCCCCCCCCCCTCTCCCCCCCCCACCCCCCCCCCACCCCCCCCCCACCCCCCCCCCCCCCCCCCCCCTCCCTCCCCCCCTCCCCCCCCCCCTCCCCCCCCCCCCCCCCCCCCCCCCCCCCCCCCACCCCCCCCCCCTCCCCACCTCTCCCTCCCCCATCTTCCATAAACCATTGATTCCCAAACCACCCTATGAGCATTCACGAAGTATTTATGCCGGCGCTGAGTTCTACCATGACTGAAGGCAAAATAGTAAAAAAAAAAAAAAAAAAAAAAAAAAAAGAAAAAAAAACTATAAAAAAGCAAAAACAAGGAAGATGGGAGGGGGGGGTGTGGGGGGGGAGGGGGGGGGGGGGGGGAGGGGGGAGATGAGGGAGATGAGGGAGATGAGGGAGATGAGGGGGATGAGGGAGTGTGGGG
>JAVRBV020000041.1:0-13980 GCA_034531095.2 Nostoc sp. CreGUA01
TGATGCTCGTGTCAAGTTGCAAAAATTGTATCCAAAACTTTCACCGGAATCTGACGGTATTGAAAATAGTCAACAGCCAATGTATGATTGTGCGATCGCTCTAGCGTGTACCCAGCAAAATTAATGTGGTGGACTACTAGTGGTCTATCGCATTAAATATGATGGGCTGCAAGCTCCCCGACAACTTCTGCGAAGTCGGGAATCTAACCCCTCGCAAAACCTTATAACTTTTGCGATAGACCAGTAGGTTTCTATGCTTGATTTCCCTGGCGCTCCAAATGTTCGCGGTGTATCTGTTGAAAGTTTTCTAAATCCTCTATTGTTTGAGGAGCCGGAAACACCTTGCTCTCAGGGGACTTAAATCTTTCTAGATAAATTGAAAGAGCCTCTGTATCGTCTCTGTGGTCAAGGATATATTGACGAAACTCGGCACGGATCATTGATGAAAAATCAGGCTTACTCATACAAATATCCAATTTCCATTCGGGTAAATTACAATTTCTATTTCTTCTCCAGCCAGGACATACACATCTTGTGTACGTTTGTCTACAGTTCCTAAATTTACCGATATATACATTTTAGTCAGCCTAGAAGTCAGAATGAAATAAGTTTGTAGTTGTTCTCTCGTTGGCATGTTGAAATAAAAATAGATGCGGCCACTCGATTATGAATAACTTTATCAAACAGCAATATTGGCGTCAGTCGTCAGAATACAGGAAAGGTATTTTGTACGACTGGCGGATAGCGAAGCGTTAGCGTCTCGTAGAGTAGCGATTAGCCGTGTCCGCGATAGCGCAGCGGTAGCGAGTATTTTCCAGTCGCGTCAAGATTGCTGAATTCTGTTAGCGCAGCGGGGCGTAGCCCATTCTGTATTCTTCTTCAATCAAACCAACTAGCACGCCAAGCAGCTTCAGCTTCAGCAACTGCCCTTTCTCGAAGTTTCTTTTGATACTCTCTTTCTAATTTGTTTAGCTGAACCAAGATACCGCGAATCTGCCTGCGTTCAGATGAAAGTGTAGGGTCAGCAAATTCAATTTCCCCTAGTCGCAAATTAATAGCCATAATCTGCGTCAGCCCAGAATCTTCTGACTGCTGCTCATTTTCAATTTCAATTATTAAGTTTAATAAGTTGGGCGGCCCTGGCATTACCTCGGCAGATGCTTCTGATGCCGCCGCCGCCGCAGCTAAAATCGGTTCTGGTAATTTTTTAGGTAATATCCCGGCTTTTTGTAATAAAAGATTAGCATCATGGGAAACTTTTTTCAGTATCTCTTGGTTAACCTCCTCTAAATTCTGTTGCCATTTTGCCAGTTCTATAGGACTAAAGGCATCAGGAGATAAGGGCGATAAAGAAGTATTTTCTCCCTCATCCCCCTCATCCCCCTCATCCCTCTCATCTCCCTCATCCCCCTCATCTCCCTCATCCCCCTCATCCCCCTCATCCCCCTCACTTGTAATACAAGTAACCAACTGCTCACCTGCCACTTGACCTAACTTACGGATGGCTTGTTGCAATTGTTGGCGCTGATTCAATGACAAATCCAGGAAGTTTTCGGGATACCCTTGGGTACAAAGGTGGTAAGTAGCTAGAATCAGCTGTTTTTCTACAGCTAGCCCCAAGGTGGCTAGATAACTAGCATAAGCGGTTTGTAGTTCTATTGCGATCGCTCCAATCGCTTCTTTGAGTGCTGCAATATCCCTCTCAATTCGCTCGATTGCTCTTGCCATAACTTCTCGTTCTTACCCATATCAACTATTTCATAGTACAAATGCACTGATATATTTTAGGATAACTGTCCCAACCATTTTAAATTTTGAATTAAATGCGAAATTTTACTGCTCTATTAATAAAATACAGGTCAGGCTATTGGCTTGACCTGTCCTTAGAGAAGTTAGGAGTTATGAATTGTGAGTTATCAAGTCAACTCTTAACTCTTAACTCTTAACTCCTAACTCCTAACTAAATATTACTTGCCCATTTGTGCAGCGACTTCTTCAGCAAAGTTACTTTCTTGCTTTTCAATGCCTTCGCCCAGTACATAGCGGACAAAGCGATTTACTTGGATGTCTTCGCCTACTTGCCCCTTGACTTGCTTCAACAATTCTTCTACAGAAATACTTTGATCGCGAATATAAGGTTGATCTAGCAAAGTCAATTCTTTGAGGCGTTTGTCAATCCGTCCCTGAACAATCTTTTCTTTGATGTTATCTGGCTTGTTTGCCAAATCATCCTTGCCCATTTCAATATCTTTTTCTTTTTGGGCGACTTCGGCAGGAATTTGAGCTACGCTGACATACTCGACATTGGGGCAGGCTGCAACTTGCATGGCTGCGTTACGCGCCAAGCTTTGGAATTCTTCTTTAGCAGCAGCTGAATCTGTTTGGGAACCCAACTCTACCAATACACCAACTCGACCGCCGGTGTGAATGTAGCTGTCCACGATACCTTGTGCGGCTTCTGCTAGAGCAAAAGTGACAAACCGACGCAGTTGGATGTTTTCGCCAAGGGTGGCAATAGTTTGCTTGATGAATTCATCTACAGTCACGCTTTCATTTTCAATATAGGGTTGAGTTAACAAGGACTCAACACTCTCAGCGTTTGCTGCTTGTTTGGCTAGGTTTTTAACCAAAGCTTTAAAAGCTTCGTTACGAGCCACAAAATCAGTTTGGCAGTTGACTTCTATGAGTACACCCACCCGACCACCCGGTTCAATGTAGGTGTCTACTAGACCTTCTGCCGCAATGCGATCGCTTTTTTTACCCGCCGAAGTGATGCCTTTTTTCCGTAGCCAGTCTGCGGCTTCTTCTATATTGCCATCAGTTTCTTTCAGGGCTTTTTTGCAGTCCATCATGCCAGCGCCAGTTTTTTGGCGTAGCTCTTGGACGAGTTTTGCAGATATTTCCGCCATGTTCCCTCAATTCCTAACTTGACTAAGAATTTTAGATTTTAGATTTTAGATTTTAGATTATTTCGGTTGATGCCCCGCCCTAAGTCAAGCGGAACAAATCCTTTCATCCCAAATTTAAAATCCGACACTCGAACGCGAGTGCGTCTCCCAAGGGGACATGACTGGCTAACGCTGCGCTATCAAGCCTCGCACCCTTGTGGTCGGGGTCAATCCAAAATCGCAAATCTAAAATCCAAAATTGTTTGACTTCTCCCTGAGTTTTGAGTGTTTATACCAAATTGGCATAGAAAATATTGTTTGAAATTCTTGGAAACCCTTTTTAGCAAAGGCTTTTAATCCAAAATCCAAAATCTAAAATCCAAAATTGGCATTAGTTATCAATTTTGAGTTGACAACTCAAAGTTGATAACTTCAAAAATCAAGACTCAGCACTATACAATTTGCCGAGTATTTCTATCTTACTCAGCAGTTTAGCCGAACTATCAAGCACTATTCTTCTTCTTCTTCATCGGGAATCAAGCTGTCAGTATACTCGCCTTCCTCGTAGTCTTCGTCATACTCAGCACCATCATAATCCTCGAAATCTTCTTCGACATCGAGTTGACCGTGACGACCTTCATAAATGGCATCTGCCAATTTTCCGACTATCAGCTTAATCGATCTGATGGCATCATCGTTTGCTGGTATTGGGATGTCAACTACATCCGGGTCGCAGTTTGTATCCAGCATGGACACAATAGGGATGTTGAGTTTTTGGCATTCTTGAACAGCGTTATATTCCCGTCGTTGGTCTACAATCACCACGATATCGGGCACTTTTCGCATTGTTTTAATGCCACCCAAGTATTTTTGCAGCTTCGCCATTTCCCGACGCAGCATTGACGCTTCTTTTTTCGGCAATAAATCTAGTGCGCCGCTTTCTTCGCGCCGTTCCAAATCTTTGAGGCGGTCTACCCGTGTTTTAATGGTTGCCCAGTTGGTTAGCATTCCGCCCAACCAGCGTTGGTTAATGTAATGGGAACCGCAACGGCTGGCTTCTTGAGCAATAATGCCAGCAGCTTGCCGCTTAGTACCGACGAAAAGAAATTTCTTTCCTTGCTCTGCCTGCGATCGCATGTAACTATAAGCATTATCCATCAACTGGGCAGTCTGCACCAAATCGATGATATGTACACCATTGCGGGAAGTGTAAATGTAAGGAGACATTTTTGGGTTCCAACGCCGGGTCTGATGCCCAAAGTGAACCCCTGACTCCATCATTTGAGCCAATGAAACGACTGGCATATATTTTTTAACTCCGATTCGGGTTAAACCTCCATCCAAGCGTATTTCCCAATTGAGAAACACCCGAATTCTTAGATGTGCGAGATTAGTTAGCCATACTAGGTTAGCATATCCGCGAGGGCATTGGGCATTGGGCATTGGGCATTGGGCATTGGTTATTCTCCCCCTGCCTCCCCTGCTCCTTCTACTCCCTCATCCCCCTCATCCTCCTCATCTCCATGCCCCATGCCCCATGCCCCATGCCCAATTATGCAAACTCAATAGTCTCAACAAACTCTAAAATATTCTCTTTGATGTATTCGGCTTCTTCTTCGATGGAATCTGGTGCTTCGCCGTTGAGAAAGCTGTGCTGGCTGCTAACTATATACAAAAATTCACCACCGATAAATGTCAGTAGCCCTCGATACGCATCTAATCTGACAGCAGTTCCATTATTTTCTTGCTTGGAAATCGTCGAACCCTTAGGCATATCAACTAATGCGTAGTAAGATCCGGATAAAGTATCTGCTAAATACTCAGTATATTCTACAGATGCATCTGGTACATTTGCTAAAATAGCTTGGGGTATGTACTTTTCTACTAAGATTGATTGTAAATATTTTTGTTGTCCAATAGACTCCAGTTCCTCTAACTGTTCCAGAGGGAAAGGATAATAATCGATTCTTAGCAAAGTGCCGATGTCATCAGAAAAGCCCACCACTCCTTCCTGACTTTGAATTCTACCACCGTTTTCGGGATCGACTGGAACGGGTACTGTAAAATTCCCTAAGGGAGATTCGTAGGCCTGTTGAGTATATTCTTCTATAACTACTGTTTCATCTTCATCATCTGCATATTCTTCTTCTGCTTCTTCAAAGGCTGCAATTACCTCTTTAATTATTTCCTCTGCTTCTTCATCTTCAAGTTCTAAGGCTGTTTGTAGCTTTTTGAGGTAGCTTTGTTTTTGTTTGGGAATGGCGAGTTCATCGTCTAAAAGCACTATCACTCCGGCGGCGAAACCATCGAGTACTAATTCATCGGAGAGGGAAATTTTAGCGGTATTAAATAAGCAACCGAGTCCTTCATCTTCTGCAATACCTATGAGTCGATCTACAATTTCGACAATTTCATCTTCTGAGTATTCCTCAAAAACCTCGAATTCCCAGAGGATACCTGCTAGACTTTCTGCATCTACGTCTTCAATGGATAAATCAGCGATCGCTGTTACAGTTGCGATGGCGGCGACGGCTTCCTCTGGACTCAGGGATTCCTCTGATGTCTCAGATGAGTTAAAAATCTTGTCATATTTGCTCATAATTGTTACCAGGATCAATTGCTTTATAGTAATAACAGTTTGAAAGTGACAATGGTCAGTTTAGCAATGGAGTGAATCTCTAAAAGAGAAATTTTAGTAATACGTGGATTACACAAATTGGGAATTTGAGATTTGCGATTAAAAGTCTTTACCAAAAGTCTGTTGAGTGGAATTTACACAAAATCGATCGCGATCAAATCCTACTACCAAGGATAAAAAAGATTTCTTCCTCCCTTACTTTGTACAGACGCGATTAATCGCGTCTGTACCCACTCCCTTTTTCAATCCTCATCCTCATTGGTCACATACAGAAAGCGTTCGGCAATGTTTTCGTAAAAACTTGCATCAAACCAGTAACCTTGGTGTCCTTGGTCACCCCAGGATGCTTGATATTTCATTTCAACGTTGTCTAAGTTTTCATAGTAATCTAGGTGACCGCTGATTGGATCTTTGAGATGGTAGTAATTCACCCAACGAACTCGATCGAGTTTACATTCAACTGGGTTTTGGATTGAGTATTGATTTTTCTGGGTAAATTCTGGTTTCACACGGAAGGAGTTGAGGTGTTCTAAAATTCGCTGTCTAATATACTGTCCCTCCTGTGCTACCTCTCGAAAGAAAAAGGCAATTTTATCTAGTGGTGAACCAAAGGTAATTAACCCTTTAATTTTATCCACTAACAGATTTTTATTCTTGTTTTGGGAAAGACTTGCTTCAACACACAGAAGATTTAATGTGTCGTAAGCAATACAGCTACCTAGAGAATGTCCAGCTATGATTACTTGGTCATAATTTGCTTGTTTATCTTTAAGAATTGCTTTCAGCAATGTTAAGCATTCTGTCAGTATTTGCTGACGAATTGTTTTGTAGGGCGATTTTTGGTCGGTGATAGTGTAGATGGTGATATCACCAATAAAATTAACTATGGGTGGAGTTACAAGTTGTTTACTTAACTGCCAAGCTGATTGGAGAAAACGACCTTTGAGAAATGGCCCCACCAAAAACAAAATTAACCAAACCCCAATTCGCAATACTGGATATAAGAAGTTAAATATTCGCAGCAATATAGTGAGCGATCGCAGACGATATGTAAAAAAAGTTTTTCTATTTCTGTTAGCCAATAGCTTATCTAATAGAGGTTGGTTTTCCTTACGGTTATAAAACTTAATTGTGCCATCAAGTGTTTGTTCAGCCCATTGTAATATCTCAGGTACAGTGATTTTATTGTGTGTATAAGCCGACCAATAATATTCGTGAATATCAATTAGCCAATCTTCATCGCTGTCAGTTGACTTTAATCTGACAAAGCTTTCTGTCCAAGGAGAACCGGTTGAGAGTCTACGTTTAGCAATTAGATGTTCTAGTATGAAACCTAAATCTTGCTTATTGAAGTATTGCAGAAAATTCTGAGTGAAAAAGTCTACAGTTTCAAAAGGATGTTGTTCGCCGATACCGTGGATGAACAAAAATGCTGTGCGACCTTTGAGCAATTTCACTCTTTTTTGTTTATCTCTCATATATCATTACCATTTTGATAGGAAATACTTGGGTTTTAATAGTTATGAAAATCTAGCTGCTACCACTAAATAATTAGTGTTATCAGAATTGCCGGATAACTATAATTTATATATTTTTGATTAAATCTTATCTACTTTATTACTTTATTTAAAAATCTCGAAGATAATTAGTTATTTTTTAAACAATTGATTTCACTCAAATAGGACTTACGCAAAAATAACGTAACTCCGTCATTACGAGCGATAGCGAAGTAATCCCCTCTGACCCTGGGATTGCTTCCCTACACTCCGTTCCAGTCGCAATGACAATATCGGCGTTGCGTAAGTCCTATCAAATTATGTATCAACCTCAACAAGCCTGTTACCGAATGTATCTACTTTACTCAAACACAAACTAGTCTCAGTATTTACCGTATTTTTGTTGTAATTAATATTAATTTTTATTAAGTAAATGAAAGCGTTAAGAACTGCTACATTGCTTTATTTTTATCCTCTAGCAAATGAGTTATATCTACGGATAGAATTATAAACTAGCTAGCGATAGATACTTACACCGTGGGTAGGATGTCACAATACCGACGTTTGTAGTTACACAAAATATTCAAATCACACACTGTTCAGTATACAAACGCAAATTACCTGAGATTTTGAGCTTTTTTATGGTAAAAACCCCTCCATCCCAATTTTCCCCAGACCAATACAAAGTTGATTCTGCCACAGAAAAAGTAGAAGCTTTGATACAATCGCCTCCATCAGATACTGAAATAGACTTAGACTTTCTCTACACTAGGGATATTGAATTTCGTCAGGAGACGATTTACTTTCTAGTGGTCGATCGCTTTTATGATGGCGATCCAAATAACAGCGAAGGTGCAAACTCAGAACTCTACGATCCAGATAGGCAAGATTGGGGTAAGTACTGGGGTGGCGACTTGCAAGGTGTGATTGACAAATTAGATTATCTCAAAAACATGGGGGTTACAGCTATTTGGCTAACTCCACTGTTTGAGCAAGTGGAAGAGTTATTTGTCGGTAATGCTGCGCTACACGGTTATTGGACAAAAGACTTTAAGCGAATTAACCCTCGTTACATTGCTGACGGAGAAAACCCTTCTTTAAACGCTACTCAAGAAGAAAAAAATACGACCTTCGATCGCTTAATTGCCGAACTGCACAAGCGCAATATGAAGTTGGTATTAGATATTGTTTGCAACCATAGCAGTCCTGATACCAGTGGTAGTAAAGGTGAATTATACGATGATGGCGTCAAAATTGCCGACTTCAATGATGATGTCAATCATTGGTACCACCACTATGGCGAAGTGCAAAACTGGGAAGATGAATGGCAAGTGCAAAACTGTGAATTAGCCGGTTTAGCAACCTTCAATGAAAACAACACTGATTACCGACAGTATATTAAGTCAGCAATTAAACAATGGCTAGATCGGGGTGTAGATGCACTGCGGGTGGATACTGTCAAGCACATGCCGATTTGGTTTTGGCAAGAATTCACCGGTGACATCAGCAATCACAAACCAGATGTGTTTATTTTTGGTGAGTGGATTTACAGTAATCCCAGTGACGATCGCTCAGTGGAATTTGCCAACCACTCAGGCATGACTATGTTAGACTTTGGGCTATGCGTGGCCATTCGGGCAGCACTAGCCCAAGGTTCCGAAAACGGATTCCAGACAATTCAATATATTTTTGACCAAGATCATCGCTACAGTGGGGCTACAGAGTTAGTCACCTTCATCGATAACCACGATATGCCCCGCTTTCAGTCGCTAAACCCAGATCCAGCGATGCTGAAGGTGGCGATCGCCCTAATTATGACATCTCGCGGAATACCGTGTATATATTACGGCACAGAACAATATCTGCACAACGACACTGACGGCGGTAACGATCCATACAATCGCCCAATGATGGAAAATTGGGATACAGATACAGAGATATATCGTTACATCAGATTATTGTCTGGCTTACGGCGACTCAATCCCGCAGTATCAATGGGTAGCCACTGGCAAAAATATTTAACACCAGACGTTTATTGTTATGTCCGGCGCTATCGGGATTCACTGTGTTTTGTAGCTTTAAACCGGGGAGGAGAAGTTACTCTCCCAGAAGTAGACACAGAATTACCTGATGGCGAACATACTTGCGTAGTGACTCGCAACAAATATGAAGTCAAAGACGGGAAAATTTACGACTTAGTACTCGAAGAACGGGGAGTGATTGTTTTCAGCCACGTTGGAGAACGGATCAAAGCGCAAACCATAGTCCGCGTCCAACTGAATGGCGTGCAAACTCAGCCTGGTGAAACCATTGTTGTAACTGGAGACTGCCCAGAATTAGGTAACTGGGATATCAGCAAAGCCTATCCCTTAGAATACATCAATACTAATACTTGGTTTGCAGAGATTCCCTTTAATGAGAGTGCAGGCAAGCTGATTGCTTATAAATACGCCATGTGGCGGGAAGGGCAATCGCCTCTGCGGGAAAACCTCGTTAACCGCCGTTGGGTAATTGCCAAAGAAGGTACCGTTAAATGGCGTGATACCTGGGCTTCTGGACGGGAATCGTAAAATTGGGGCATGGGGCATGAGAAGAGGATGGGGGGATAAGGGGATGGGGAGATAGGGGGAAAGAAGAATTACCTTTTCCCCACCTCCCGACCTCCCCATCTCCCTCATCTCCCTCATCTCCCTCATCTCCCCATCTCCCCATCTCCCCATCTCCCTCATCTCCCTCATCTCCCCATCTCCCTCATCTCCCTCATCTCCCTCATCTCCCCATCTCCCCATCTCCCTCATCTCCCTCATCTCCCTCATCTCCCCATCTCCCCATCTCCCCATCTCCCCATCTCCCCACTCCCCACTCCCCACTCCCCACTAACTTGTTAAACTAAGGAACAAACCTCACAAATGCAAAGGCAATCATTATGACCTCTGCAACCGATCCATACACAGCCCTGACTGCTTTTCCTGACCACACTCAGCTTCCTGAGTCTGATGGCACATTTGTGAAAAATTGGCAAGAGCATCCCCAAAGCATTTTACTAACTGACTCCATTACACCCGTCCTCAAACAATTACATCCTGATGGTGAATATTGTATCGGCCAAGACTTAGGTATTTACTGGCGCTTGACTGAACCTCTAGAAAAAGGTGCCGAAGCTCCAGATTGGTTTTATGTCGCAAATGTGCCGCCTTTGCTTGATGGACTAACGCGGAGATCTTATGTACTGTGGCGAGAATTTATTGCCCCGTTGATTGTCTTGGAATTTGTCTCTGGAAATGGTGATGAAGAACGAGACAAAACTCCTTTGAAGGGCAAATTTTGGATTTATGAGCAAGTGATTCGTCCTCCCTTCTACGGCATTTATGAAGCGAACAGAGCGAATCTCGAAGTCTATCATTTAATTGAAGGCAAGTATCATTTACTACCAAAAAATGAACGAGGACGGTATTATATTCCCTACTTAGAAGTTGAATTAGGTTTATGGCAGGGAGTTTATCAGAATGTGGAATTACCCTGGTTACGTTGGTGGGATTTACAAGGTAATTTGTTGCTGACTGGCTTTGAAAGGGGTGAACAAGAACGCCAAAGGGCTGAACAGGAAGCCCAAAGGGCTGAACAAGAACGCCAAAGGGCTGAACACGAATCCCAAAGAGCCGAACAAGAACGCCAAAGGGCTGAATACGAATCCCAAAGAGCCGAACAAGAACGCCAAAGAGCTGAACGTCTAGCTGCTCAATTGCGATCGCTCGGTCTGGAACCAGAAGCCTAATATTTTGTATTTTGCTACAAATTATCAATTGAAAAGGACTGGTGTAAAATTATCATCTGTGGCTTAATTTGTTTAGACACAGATTTTAGTGGTAACAGGGTAATCCGATGACAAATAGACCTCCTTCCGAACCTGAGTCATCCCAAAGAACTGCCCTTGGCTTTGATGAATTTATAGCCATTCTGGTTGCCTTCACCACTATGGGAGCAATTCTTTTTTGGTCGTTTTCCCGCAGAGATTCCAACTGGAATTTCAACGGCTTGCTGTCACCTTCTGCCACTCCCTCTGGTAGCGCTTACCCCGATGGAGTATTGCCCTCTCCTACTCCCAAAGTAGAATCAAACACAGTCCCAGAATTAGACTCATCTGCACCTGCGGCTGTTCAACCCAAAACATCTTCCTTCCCCGCTAGTAGCGCAACTCCTCCCCCTGAAGTTTTACCATCTCGTGAAGTAACCCCGACTCAATCCCCACAACCACAGACCCCTGTATCCTCTTCAGTAGGGCTAGAGTCCTCAATTACACCATCAGCGTTGCCTTTAGTGACTCCAGCAAAACAAAAATCTATTATTCCGCCACCAATTGCATTTAACGATGTGCCTAATAACTTTTGGGGTCGGCGTTTTATAGATGTTCTTTCTTCTCGCGGTATTCTCCAAGGATTTCCTGATTATTCCTTTAGACCAAATCAGCCTGTAAACCGGGCTGAATTTGCTGCCATACTGCAAAAAGCTTTTAATCAAGAACTATCTAAAAATGCGATCGCCTTTCAAGATGTACCAGCAACATTTTGGGCAAATCCAGCAATTAACCAAGCCATCAGTAGCGGATTTCTCAAAGGCTACCCGAAAAACACCTTCAAGCCACAAGAAAATATTTCCCGAGTACAAGTTTTAGTTGCCCTTGCTAGTGGGTTAAATTTGAAAACACCTACTTCACCAAATCAGATTTTAAGTATTTATCAAGATGCTAAAGATATTCCCGCTTATGCTACCAGTAGAGTAGCTACTGCTACAGCCAATGAACTTGTAGTTAACTATCCCAACCCCCAAATTCTTGCTCCTAACAAAGCGGTGACTCGTGCAGAAGTAGCAGCAATGATTCATCAAGCTTTAGTCAAACAAGGCAAATTGAAAGGAATTTCATCTGAAAACATTGTGCGATCGCCAAACATATCTCCACAACCATCACAGACTCCAAAACAAAACCCAAAGGTTAACTTATCAGCAGGCGACTCATCTCAATAAGCTAGCATTTTGGATTTGAGATTTTACGAACGCGAGTGCGTGTCGCAGACAAAAATTAGAGCTAGGGCTTCCGGCGTTAGCGCAGCTAAGCCGTGTCCGCATTCGCTTTTAGCGTCTCGTAGAGAGAGTCAAGATTGCTGAATTCTCAATTCTGAATTCTTCCTCAACAATCATTCTTCAAAATAAGGACTTACGCACTGTACAAATTAATCGTGGTATGGATATACGAAAATTGGTCATTTCAGCCCTTTATTAACGTGAGTTCGATAGTCAGATGTAGGGGTAAAGCGCATTGCTCATAGGTGTCAACTGAAGCTAAAAATAGCGTACTCGTTGGGTGTTGAGCGTCCGCCCACCGTTAAAACGGCGGTCTCATAGCTGAAGTCCATTCATTGAAATGGACTGTAATTTTCAGTCCTATAAAGAGGACTTTCGCTATTAGCCAGGAATTTCAATTCCTGGCGGACGGGGGGTTTCACGTTAAGTTGACACCAATGAGCAATGCGCTTTACCCCTACGACAGATATGGTTTTTAAATGACCCATATTTGGTATTTTCTGTCAATGCGTAAGTCCTAAAAATTATAAATTTAACAAAAGATTATTAATTTGGAGAAAAATCTGAGCTTCCACTTTTGATAAATAAACAGATTGGATTGACTTAGATCAAAACTTCTCCTAAAGGAGACGCTACGCCTAGTAATATCCTGAGAGGTAGGTGGACACTCAGAACAAGACGTGATTTTAAATGATAATTGGCGTAGCGTCTTTTCAGGAGAAGCAATAGTTCAGATATTAAGCTTCTGGAATTTGTTTACCAACAACTTGTGATTTAAGAGTAGTGATTTCACTAGTTAACTCTTTCCTCGTTGAGGCTTTGAGTAAATAGCGGTAAACAAACCAAACAGAGTAACCAATACCAATCAACTCAAAAGTAGGTGCTACCAAAGGAATATCATTCAAAGCATCTAATACTGCCAGGAGTACTTTAACTCCAACAATTGCTCCCACGATTAGACCAATGGTAACCAGGGGTTGCTTATATTGATTAAAGAAGCCTCCTACATATTCGGGCAACGATGCTAAAAAGCTAGAAACTTGCTCCCCATATTTTAGCCATTCGTCTTGGGGTTGCGCGGGAGGCTGGAGTTTGGTAATGGTTCCCGTTTGGCTATTGATTTCTGGCACTGTAGCCTCTTTGGATGTGGTTTCCGTAAAATCTTGTTCTGACATTTTCACTCCCATAAATTTGACAGTTGAGTTTTTCTAATCTGGATAATTACAACCAAAAGGCTGTTGATTAGGTAATGCACGAGTCCACCACTACAATTGTGTCAAGGGCAGAAAACGGTTTTAGTATCCTATAACCATAATTGCCCGTAACATCTACTGCATCAACTACAAGGTAGAAAGTCAGTAGGGGGATAGAACTCACAAGGGAACAGAATGTATTATAATCGGCTTCCTGAGTTGTACTTTTTGTCATCAACTAAAATCCTCAGGTTGTAGATTATCCGATTTCGTGTCATTTGCTCATAATCGTACTAAATCTAGGTACAAATCATGCAAAAATTAATCCACCTTTCATTTATATAAGCTTAAAAGCCGATTTTATACGATATTAAAGCTATCTTAAGGCATGGGGAATGGGGTATGGGGAATGGGGCATGGGGCATGGGGGGATGAGGGAGATGAGGGAGAGGAGGGAGTGTGGGGATTGTGGGGAGAGGGGGAGGTGGGGGAGATGGGGAGATGGGGGGATGACGAAGAATAATAATCGTTTGCTTGCTCCCTTTACCCCCCTACCTCCCCACCCCCCTCCCTCCCCACCCCCCCCCCCCCCCCCCCCCCCCCACCCCCCCCCCCCCCCCCACCCCCCCCCCCTCCTCCCCCCCCCACCCCCCCCCCCCCTATTTTTTTTTGCAATTTTGGTTTGG
>JAVRBV020000042.1:0-41552 GCA_034531095.2 Nostoc sp. CreGUA01
ACCCTCTGTTTGGTTACGATCGCTCAATCTCTCTGACAAACTATACCCAACTAGGCATTGGTGGATTTGTTAACTTCTTTTGAGTTTTTTTAAGAAAGATCCCGGTAATGGATAGCTTTTTAAGGGGGGTTAGGGGGGATCGAATTCTATGCAGCTTTATAAAAAATTGATATTACATATATTCATGTTATGAAAACAATTAAAATATCCGGAAAGAAAAAATAAAAAAAATATTACAAAATCTAAAAAAGCCCAAATTTCTGAGAAACTAGAAATTGTTGAAACGGGGTCAGCCAATATAAAGACCCTGACTATAAACTTAATCACATTCAAATGGGGTCAACTATATTTGAAGACCCCAAATTTGATAAATTCAAACCCTGAAATTTAATAAAATTTCCAATATTGGAAGCGCCAGATTGATAATTTATCAATCTGGCGCTTTTAATCAATGAATCAAGCGTTTATTGTATGTACTCAAAACTCAGCACTCTTTATTGAACTGTTACTAAATAGGATGAAGGAATTGGTTGGGCACGTCCGGCGTTGACGAGTGCTTGGTAAACAAAGGCAGCAATTTCGGCTCTAGTTGCCTGACGATTAGGATTGAGTTGTTTTGCTGTAGGATAGTTGATTACTAGTTGTCGTGCAGTTGCAGCCGCCACAGGAGCGATCGCATAATCAGGAATCTGGCCAGCATCGGTGTAAAAGGAAAGGACGCTCTGATTGTTGGCAGTTAAGCCCAAACCATTGGCTAAAGCTACCAAAGCTTGTACTCTGGGAATTTGCTGCTGTGGCTTAAAAGTACCATCAGGATAACCAGAAACAAATTGACTTTGGTAAGCAGATTGAATTGCAGTGTAAGCCCAAAAATTACTTGCTACATCTTTAAACTGAATACCTGCACGTTTAGCCGGTGGTGTCAGGGCTTTAGTGATAATAGTGGCAAATTGAGCGCGGGTTACAGGTTCATTGGGTTTAAATGTGCCATCAGGAAATCCAGCAATAATATTTTGAGAAGCTAAGGCTTCAATGTAGACTTTTGCCCAGTAATTTGCTGGCACATCTTTAAAGGCGACAGCTCCTCCAGGTGGTATGTCAACAGTTGCGGCAACAAAATCTACTGAGCCGAAAATCTTTTTCTGATCGATATCATTGCCAACAGCGAGAATTGTCCCAGTTTTAGTAGCATTGTTGACATCATAACGAGTGTTATTGCGAATCAAATTGCCACCAGGATTTTCATTAGTGCCAAGGTCAGGTAAAGCACTAACAGTGGCTACTATACCATCCCGCTTATTGTTTTGAATGACATTCTTACGCAACACGGGCTTAGCCGACTCTGAGATAAAAAGACCGTCTTGGTTTTCGATGATTTGGTTTTCTACAACTAAAGGTGTAGAAGTGCCACCGATCGCTATGCCAAAACCTGTATCCTGGAATAAGTTATTGCGGATTTCTCCTTGGGCAGATTTAGCAATTGAAACTCCATTGCCTTTATTTTGCACAAAGATGTTACTTTCGATTTTGGGGTTGCCTGTACCGGTGACAAAAACACCCTCTCTAATACTGTTAGTAAAAGTATTGTTTTTGATGATGGGATTCGTTGACTCTACCCACACAGCCGTACCCCGGCTATTTGGGTTGGTGACAGTAACGCCCGTAATCGTCGTATTTTGGTCTGCAAGGATGGTAATGTCCTGTCTGGCAAAGGTGCGACTGGTGTAGAAACCTCCACCTGAAATTAATATCGCCTGGCCTCTAGTAGATTCATCACCCCGCAGTGTCACCCCTGGTTTGAGCAAAATTGGAAAAGTTTCTCCACTTTCCTGGCTATAATTCCCTGGTGCAAGTTGAATTATTGCGCCTGATTGAGCTTGACTAAGAGCAAAACTTATGCTCCTATACGGTGCGTTGGCTGTTGTACCAGCACCTGCGGTATCTGCACCAGTGGTGGGATTAACGTAGATTACCGTTCCAGTGGTGGGAACTTGGGCTGTGAGAGTTGTTGCAGTATCTTCTGAGTGAGCATTTACCTCACCAGGCAGTACTATTGACGCACCAGAAACAACTAACAAAGCCGTTAGTCCGGCTGCAATGCGTACAGTGTATCTGAGATGATTCTTAGAAAGAAGGCGAAAATTTTTCGCTGGAGAAATCTGAAAACCCCGATATTTCATTTTTAAGTCTGTGATGTGCTGAATTACGGTATGTCGAACAAGGTTAAAGCTAGCAGTCTTTTAAGCTGCTGTAAAACCCATGCAAAACTATACTGGATGATTAGCACTGATTGGGCTAAATTTCTTAGATAAATCACAGAACTTATACATAAGTCACATAGTTTAATTCAGAAAATTTTACTAGTACAGCACGGCGTAAATCCCGATACCATCGGAATTTACCAGACAAGGGTCTTAAGCCCCTTGTCAAAGATTGACAAAGTACTAGAGATGGATGCCCCAACTCATAGTGCTGGGATACCATCACAGGAAAAGCAAGTCTATTAGAAATGAGGAGAAATGCGTTGTCAATTTTCGACGTTGCGTCGCGTCTTAGTTTTAGTAGCTAGTACTTATGTCTTACTATTGTGTACTCCTACCTTTGCTGCACAAAGAGTGGTACTAGAGTATGGTATCTTCCGTGAATCCCTTTCAGTGAAGGAGCTATCTACTTTTGCTCAAACAGGTGAACTCTCAAGTTCGCTACGAGTTAATCTAGCTTTGGCGCGACAAAACCCCAAAGCAATTCGTCAGTATTTAACAGAATCGGTAAAGGTAAATCCTGTATTTTTAGATAGAGTCCTAAATAGTCAGATTGGTAACGTTATTCTGGATCAAATTAGTCAAGTTATTTATACACCGTCTCGAAAAGCAGACCGACAGGCTTTGCGAGCTGCTTTGGTGCTTTCTGCTAGTCAAGATGGACAGCTGTCGCTGATTGAAATTATAGAAAATTATCCCACTAATGAAGTAGAAGTTGATGGCGATCGCTTGGAGAGTGCTTACCGTCAACTTCTTCGTTTGCAAACAAGCTTACAAGATTTACTTGGTGTTTAATAAGCTAAAGTCTCTAAAGTTTCTCGTAAATACCGTTGTACCTGTTGTTCCAAGCGAAGTCCGTGTAATTGAGCATCCCGTTCTAATTGCCAGCGTTGAAAACCGGAACTAGTGGATATCGCACATTTGAGACTATACCAAATTTCACTATCAGCAGAAAATTGGCGATCGCTATAAGCTGGAATTTGAGCCATAATTCCTCATTCCTCTGTTATTAGTTATCGGGCATTGGGCATGGGGCATTGGGCATGAGGCATTGGTTATTCTCCCCCTGCCTCCCCTGCTCCCTCATCTCCCTCATCTCAGAGCGTCTGCTCCCAGCCTCTCCCAAATAATATTTACTCTGGGGGCTGCTGCGAATCTATGTTTCTGACAAACAAATATTCAAACAACCGGGGCAACATTTGATTAACCCGCACGCCTAAAATTGTAAAATCTTGTTTAATCTTTTCTAAAGATAACGGTTGTATGGCTGCAAATTCTGTGTCATTGGTCACTAAAACTCGCATGACACTAACGGGTATTTGTAAAAATAGATTACTGGCCAAAAAGGCTAAGGCCGCAAGTATTAAACCAAGACTACGCCATTGTGGTAAAAATTTAGCTGTATTTGCTACTGATGGGGCAAATTGATAGATGTGCCACAGTGCCCAAATCGACAATACTGATGTCACTAGGGCTAGAATACGATTTAACTTTGTATTAGTTAAACAAAGAATTTTTCGCTGCTGCTCAGTCAAATTTTCTGGCTTTAAGGCTATTCCCAAAAGACCAAAGATATAAAAGGGGCGACGCAGCTGCATCCATAGCAACGGGACAACACCGATGGCGGCTACTAAAAATAGTTCCATCCAGACGGGTAAAAAAGGCTCACCCACGGACAAGAACAATAAGCAGAGTATGGAAAAAACAGGTAATGTCGCTAATCCAGCGACATGAATCCACAAAATTGGTTCAGAGCGAAATGAAGCCATATATTAAAGTTATAAGTTAAAAGTTAAGAGTTAGGAATTAGGAGCTTTTAACTCATAACTCCTAACTCCTAACTTCTAACCATTTTACCCTCAGCACTATCTTGTTAAGGTGAGAGTGCGGCGCTTAGTAACCATTTGATAGGCTTCGATGATGTCACCTTCAACCCAATCATTGAATTTATCCATGCCGACACCGCATTCATAACCGGCGTTGACCTCGCGGGCGTCTTCTTTCATCCGTTTCAAGGAGTCAAGCACGCCTTCATAAATCACTTTACCGCTACGTCGCACCCGCACTTTGCAGTTGCGAATTAGCTTGCCAGATTGAACGTAGCAACCGGCAACCGCACCACGACCGACTGGGAAGACGGCGCGGACTTCGGTTTGACCCAAGGGTTCTTCCACCAACTCTGGTTCCAGAAGACCTTCCAAGGCATCTTGGATATCTTCCAAGAGTTTGTAGATGACGTTGTATTCCCGAACATCTACACCCGCTTCATCGGCGGCTTGTCTAGCGCCACTGGCGAAGGTGGTGTTGAAGCCAATAATTACAGCGTTACTAGCAGATGCTAAGTCGATATCTGTTTCGGTAATTTCCCCAGCAGTAGCCAATAACATCCGAATTTGAACTTCGTTTTGGGGGATTTGCTTGAGCGCTCCCACAATGGCTTCTACAGAACCTTGCACGTCTCCCTTCAAGATCAAGTTGAGTTCTTTCAACTCGCCTTCTTGTGCTTGAGCTGAGAGGGTTGTGAGGGTGACACGTCCTTGCAACAGGCGGGATAGGCGTTGTTTGTCGGCGCGATCGCCTGCTAAGTTTCTGGCTTCTTTTTCGTTCCCGAAGACCTCGAACTCGTCGCCTGCTGCTGGTACATCACTTAAGCCCAATACCTCAACCGCAAAGGATGGGGAGGCTGCTTCGACTCTTAGACCTCTATCATTCACCATTGCTCGCACCTTACCAAAGGCCGAGCCGGCTACCAGCATATCTCCTACATGCAGGGTGCCATTCTGAATCAGCAGGGTAGCAACTGCTCCCTTAGCTTTATCCAGATGTGCTTCAATGACAGTTCCTCTGGCAGCCCGGTCTGGGTTGGCAGATAGTTCTCCTACCTCTGCTACCAAGAGAATCATTTCTAAGAGGGTATCTAGGTTTTCGCCTTTGATAGCGCTCACCGGAACCATGATTGTGTCACCACCCCATTCTTCTGCTGTCAGACCGTATTGAGTGAGTTCTTGTTTCACCCGGTCTGGCTGTGCAGCTTCTTTGTCAATTTTGTTGATGGCGACGACAATTGGCACTCCTGCTGCTTGGGCATGGCTAATGGCTTCAATTGTTTGGGGACGAACGCCATCATCGGCAGCTACTACTAACACAGCAATATCTGTTACCCTTGCTCCTCGTGCCCGCATAGCTGTAAAGGCTTCGTGACCTGGAGTATCTAGGAAGACTATCTGCTGTGGTTTGTCTTCATGTACCACATCCACATGATATGCGCCGATGTGTTGGGTGATCCCACCAGCTTCGCCGGCAGCGACTTTGGTTTTACGAATTGAGTCGAGGAGGGTTGTTTTCCCATGGTCTACGTGACCCATAATTGTCACCACTGGCGGACGCCGATGGAGATGTTCCAGGTCTTCAACGCTGACCATTTCCGTAACTTTCCGAGCTTCTGCTTCTGGTTCGGCGGTTTCAACTTCTATTTCTAGTTCTTTTCCTACCAGGGTAATTGTCGGAATATCCAGATTTTGGGTGATACTTACTGCCATGCCTTTGAGGAACAGGATTTTCACAATCTCTGTATCGGCAACAACCAGCAAGTCAGCCAATTCTTGGACAGTCATTGCTCCTGTGACCACGACTTTTTCCGGACGTTCGCGCTTGGTTTCGACTTCTTGACGACGGTTTTGGTCGCGGTTGGAACTACTCGATCTTTTACCTCTTGCTGTTGGCGCGGTGGCTAGGGCTGCCGCTGGAGCTTGTGTGGGTCGAGTCGCTTTCGGTTTGGGGGGACGGGCGATGGAAAGGCTGACTTGGACGGTGGCTGGTGCGTCTAAATCGTCGTCATCGAGCAAGTCATCTTCAAATTCCTCATCATCTAGAAGTATTGGCTTGACTCGCTTGCCTTTGACGCCGGCCTTGCCTGCTTTTTCTTTAACTTCGTCAATGATTTCTTCTTCTACCCACTTTTTGCCGCCTTTGGTCGGTCGGGGTGGAGTTGGGCGTTTCAAATCCAGGAGATCGGGGGCGATTGCTTCTTCGCCTAACACCTCAGACTTCGCTGCTATTGCGGAGAGATGTCTAGGTGGAGTAGCAATAGGCATTGCTGCTACGGCTTCACCGGAACGTGCTGGCCGGGGTCTTTGCCCCTCTCCTATTGGAGATGGTCCTGGTGGCCGATTTCCTCTTGGCTCTCCTTTGACGGGTGAAAGGGTGGGGCGAGGTTGTCTTTGTGGTGCAGCTGGTGAGGCCTGGTCAGTTGGCAGTTTAGCAACTTTTGGCTTGATTTGAGTATCGCGATCGCCTTCTGTTGTCCGTGGACGTTCGCGTTTGAGGATCGGTTTGTCTGCCGGAGATTGCTGTTCAGCCTGTGGTTGTTCGGCCGCTGGTCTGGCCGGTGGCGCAACTAATTGCGGTTTTTGAGGCTTTTCCGGTTTCGGTCTGGGTGGAACTACTTTTTCTGGTTTTTGAGCAGCTGTTTTTTCCTGTGGCTGATTTGGAGGAGGTGTTTGTTCCAAATCTTTGACAGGAGGTTGCTCTGGGGTCTCAGATTGATTCCGGGGTACGGGTCGAGTTGGTGCCGTCGGCTTCATGGGTGAGACTGGTGTAGCGAAAGGCCGTGGAGGTGAGGGAGGATTAGCTTCAGACAAAGCAGCTTGGGTATTGGTAGCAACTGACGCCTCTGGGGCGTTGGAGGTAGTATTTCTCAATATTTTGGGTTTGCGTATTTCCAGAATTTGCTGTTTGTGGGGTGCAGCAGGTCGGTTACGTCCGCCGTTTGGTAGTGAATTTGATTTATGGCTGGTTGTACCTAGTTCCTTTTTTGGCGTCACATTTGTCGCTGCGAGTTTTTCAGCGGCACTACGAATTTGTTCTGCCTCAGATTCTGAAATCGTGCTGCTATGGCTTTTGACCGCGATGTTGAGCTGGTCGCAAATTGCTAATAGCTCTTTGTTATCCAAATTCAATTCCTTTGATAGTTCATAGATTCTAACTTTGCCGTTGTTCATCCACTCTTCCCCTTTAATTTACAGTTTTAACGGATGGCTGCCTGGTTTGTGACATCTCCATCCTTTGATTACTGTTTTTAGGTTGCCCTTGGTAATTTTGCCGGTGCCTCCAATCAGGAAAGAGAGATGTTTCGGTTTAATGGCATCCCCACCAGGAATGATGGTTGAGAGATGCCCATAAAAATTTTTTAAATAAAAGATTTTTATGGTCACCCTTGACGCCAAATTGCGCCTGAGCGCTACCAGGTTGCCATTTTTTTGTAGTTTTTTGTTTTGCTGATTCTGAGTCTTCCACAACACAATCGAGTACATTTTGTTCTGGGAGTCTTGCCCGCCCCTCTTTTGATGGAGGAACTGAATGCTTTCTACACCCATTTACTATTTTGGCACTAACTATTAACGTTCGACATGGTATATCAAAAAAGCCCAATTAGTTCGGCTTTGGTATAATTTCTCTGCTTAGAACGCCACTAAGTTGTTCCAATTAATTAAATTGGATTTTGGGTATTACTGCGGGCTAGACGTTGCAACAAGCTTTGGTACAGTGTTTCTGGCACTGATGCATGTAGCGATCGCCCTAGTCGATTTTTCTTTTGAGCTGCTTGTAGGCAACTCGCTTGTGGACAAATATAGGCAGAACGCCCCATACCCCGATCTAATTGTACCTTTCCTGAAGGAAAGACGCGTACAATCCGCCAAAACTCTTCTTTTAAACCTAGTTTGCGGCAGCTAATACAGCGCCGATAATTTGGTTTCATCAGTTTTGTTAAGATTTCAGTTCAGCATTTGGGATGTAGTAAAGAAGTTCGTTATTACTATTTTTTACTTATACCAACTCGTTTTGAAGAACAAAATCTTTGAGATTGGTGCTCAAATCAACAGTAACAAAACTTAACGGGATTGGGATGTTATTCTTCATCCTCAGGATCAAAGGTATCATCTTCTAATTCTTCTAGATTTTCTAATTCTTCTAGATTTTCAGCCTCTAATTCCTCAAAATCAGTATCATCTTCCTCTGCTTGATATTTAGCTCTAGAAGCTATAAATTTAGCATCTTCTCCTGCATGGTCGTACTTAGCTTTGTCTTTGATGTCAATTTTCCAGCCCGTCAGGCGGGCTGCCAAACGGACATTTTGTCCTTCTTTGCCAATGGCTAAACTCAGTTGATCTTCAGCTACTAGTACATGAGTCTGCCGAGTTTCTGGGTCCATGAGGCGGACTTCATCAACCCGTGCTGGACTCAAGGCATTAGCAATATATGTCGCTGGGTCTGGTGACCAGCGAATTACGTCTATTTTTTCACCCCGTAATTCGTTGACTACAACTTGAATACGCGACCCCCTAGCTCCGATACATGCACCAACTGGGTCTACATCGCGATCGAGAGTATCTACTGCTATTTTAGTCCGGGGACCTACATAACGGGAAGGGGGGTTGGCCTCCCTCGCTACGGCAACAATCCGTACTACTTCGTCTTCGATTTCTGGTACTTCATTGGCAAACAGATAAACTACTAAACCAGCATCAGCCCTAGATACTAGTAACTGCGGTCCCCGTTGCTGACCTTGAGAAACTTTTTTGAGATATACCTTGAAAGTAGCATTTGCCCGATAATTATCGTTGGGTAGCTGTTCCCGCTTTGGTAATTCGGCTTCTACTTCTGGCTGACCAAAGCCACTGCTAACTGCCAAAATTACTGATTGACGTTCAAACCGCAATACTCTTGCTTGGAGAACGGTTCCTTCTAGGTCTTGGAACTCTTCTTGCACCATCTGGCGCTGCTGATCCCGGAGTTTTTGCGCTAGTACTTGCTTGGTTTGCATGGCTGCCATGCGTCCAAATTCTCCTTGGTCTGGTGTCACATCCAGTACCACAGAATCGCCTAACTGCGCTTCGGGAGCTACTAGTTGAACTTCGTCTAGAGAAATTTGATGGTCTGTATTATTGAGTTTTTCTTTTTCAACAATAATTTTAGTGGAAAGAACGCGAAATCCTTCTCCTTCAATATCTAGTTCTACTTCAAAATTATCAAAATAATCTTCGTCAAACTGTTTGCGCTCTAAATTTTGGGCGCGACGATAACGTTCGTAGCCTTTAAGTAGTGCTTCTCTAATAGCTGATTGAACTGCAAGACGAGGTAAATTGCGCTCACGACTAATACTTTCAATTAATTCTTTTAATCCAGGTAAAGTAACCATTGACATAAGCAAATCTCCTTTAAAAATTAGGGACTAGGTATTGGGCATTGGGCATGGGGCATTGGGCATGGGGGGAGAGGGGGGTGGTGGCAGAGAGGGGAAAGACTGACTGCAACTTCCCTTCTGCACCTGAAGCTCTTCTGCTCCTCTGCTTCCCCAGTCCCTAATCCCCAGTCCCTAGTCCCTAATCCTTAATCCCTAGTCATTTGTTTATCGGCGTTCGTCTAGCTGCACCTTAGTAATTAGAGTGCGCTGAATTTCGACTACACGACCTTTTTGGTTTAAGTAAACTGCTGTTTCATCCCGGCGAATCAACTGACCAGCCCACTCTTGTTGTCCCTCATAAGGCAAAGAAGTGGAGATAATGACAGGAAATCCTTTAAAAGAAATAAATTCTCTGTCGGTGACCAATTGCCGCGAAATACCAGGACTGGACACTTCCAAGACATAAGCATCTGGAAAGATTTCCGCAGCATCTAAGGAGGTTTCTAAAGCACGGCTCATCCTCTCACAATCATTTAATCCAGTGTCTTGCTGAGGATTACGAATATCTACCCGCAGCACTGGTGGACTTTGGTTGGTGTGAAAAACCACGCCAACTAGTTCTAATCCCAGTTCTTCTGCCACTGGTGTCGCCAAATCAATAATTTTTGGTACTAAAGGATGAGCCATGAGAAAATTCAATAAAAAAAGTGGGCGATCGACCCACTTCCTGCGATAGGGATATCTTCCAAGAAGTCTTGTGACGAACCAATGGTGGCTCGCCCTAATTCGAGTTTAGCGCATTTCTTTTGTAGTGAGGCATGGGGCATTGGGCATTGGGCATGGGGCATTGGGCATGGGGCATTGGGCATGGAAAGAGGATGGGGGGATAAGGGGATGGGGAGATGGAGGGAAAGAAGAATTACTTTCTCCGTCATCTGGCTACCTCCCCACCTCCCCACCTCCCCATCTCCCCATCTCCCTCATTTTTCC
Organism: Nostoc sp. CreGUA01; assembly: GCA_034531095.2. Lineage (GTDB taxonomy): Bacteria > Cyanobacteriota > Cyanobacteriia > Cyanobacteriales > Nostocaceae > Nostoc. Next base: position 10,435 of record JAVRBV020000042.1, read on the forward strand.
ACTACTGCTGGAACCGATACTTGTGTTCGCAACTGTCTGGTTTGTTCGATAATTTGCTCGATGTCTTCTTGGGATAAACGCTGGACGTAGTTGAGTTTGATTTCCTCTAGGAAGTCAAAAAGTAAACTTTCAATTTCTGAAAGCAAGTGTTTTTCCTTGATTTGCCCTGCTAAGGCTTCGCTGAAACTTTGTACTAGTTGGCTGGTGAGTTTTGCACCAACAGGATCTTCAACGGCACTAACTAAAGTTTTATAAAGATTTGTTGTGAGTTGAGTCGCTAGTTGTTCGCTGAGTTGGGTTTGGGCTTGTCCGATGCCTGGGAGGTTCTGGAGGTTGCGGTAGACGGGAACTTGATGGATGACGGCTTCGATATTGTGGCGCAAAATGGCAACGATCGCTGGTTGGATTTCGGGTAGCACTTGATAGACAATTGTTTTAACTAAAAGAGCTGCGATCGCTTCTATTTCATTCACATTATTAATATCTATGTAGGAGCGCACATTCTCTTTTTGTGACAGCCACCGGATTAATTCACCCCGCTTAATTGAACCCTGAACTTGGTTAATTACCCTCACCACTACAATTTCTGTCAGTTCTTCGGCAAAATTGGCGACGATTCCCTGATTAATTTGTCGGCGCACGGGATACAGACTTAATAATTTTGCTTGATCCAGGCGAACCAATACGGGTATAATTCGCAGCCAACGGAAAAATGGTATTAATAAGAACAGGTCGTACCAACGCCATAAAAGTGCTTCTAACCAGCTTAAGCCGCGATGTTGGCGTCTGATGAGGAAGGTACGCCCCAGTAATTCTATGGCAAATAAAATTACAAATATTGAGTCAAGAATCCAGAAATTATCGATAAATTCGCCACTTTCCCCAATTCGACGGTAGTAGTTGGTGGCAATTAAAGGCCGGATTCTCTGGTTAAAAAAATTAATTTCTTGAATCCACCCTTGTTGGGTTAAGTACGGTTGACTCCAAAAAATGGCAAAAGACTGCTTTGCAGATTCATTATCGATGCGATCGCGCATCCGATTTTTGATTTTTTCTAATGTACCACTCTTATTCGCTCCCGCAAATGAGTTGGTATCAACCATCTCGTTGCTGAGACGACTTATTTCCTCTAGCCTGCTTTTTACTTCCGGTGACTGTAATCCTGTCTGACTGACTTGTTCTTGTAACAAGTCTAGAGTTTGTAGATACTTTTTTGTGTCTCGATGCGGTTCAATACCTTTGATTGGGTCATAAATTTGAACAATTTGGGGAAGTTTTTGCAAGTACAAATCTCGCCAATGTATGTAACTTAAATCAAACAAAACTAAACTTAAATTTACTGTGGCGACGATTGCCATAAATCTTTCAAACCAAAGATTTCGTTGCTGAGGATTTTTTATGTTTTTCATTTTTTTTGTTTTAAATTATACATTTTTAATACCAACGTTCTGATTTATCGATTACCACCTTTTGACAAGCAATTATCTTCGCTAATATAAGATACTTCTTTTGATGGATGACACAAATTAGTTTTTGTTTTTCTAGTTAAGTTTGACAAAAATAAATTAAAAATTATTCAAAAATCATTAAATAATTGCGAAAAAAGTTATTAAAGAAACTTAAAATGCAGCTGTTAAGGTCTATAATCCTGCTGATTTAATCCAAAGGAGTTTTCATTATGTGGTGTGGGTTTGGAAAATCAAGCGCGACTTTTGCTGCTACCTGCCTGTTAACTGCTAGCATAGTAGTTGTAGACACAGGTTTTGCAGCCCCTCAGCGTAGTTATACCCCACAGCAATTTCGTGCTGTGTTGCGGGGATTAGGCTATAACGTCAAGGTAACAAGTACACCGTTGACGGACGAAGAAACTAAAAAAGCAATTCGTGAATTTCAGACGGGTTACAAGCTAAAACCAGTTGATGGGATAGCGGGACCAAAAACCCAAGACTTTGCTGCTAACATCGTTAAAATTCTGCAAGGAAATTTGAATGCGGTGGTGAAGCCTAATCCTTTGCTGCCACGGGATCATTTCTACGGTCCTCAGACCGAAGCAGTGGTGAAGGAATACCAGAAGAAAAATCAGTTGCAAGAAACTGGAATTGCTAATTTAGCACTCCGGCAAAAGCTGGATCAAGAAGCAAAGGCACTTTTGGGTCAGCCAGCTCCTAAGCCATCACCTACACCGACGGCTACACCGACTCCTACACCGACTCCTACACCGACTCCTACACCAACAGCTACACCAACAGCTACACCGACTCCTACACCGACTCCTACACCAACAGCTACACCAACAGCTACACCGACTCCTACACCGACTCCTACACCGACTCCTACACCAACAGCCACACCGACTCCTACACCGACTCCTACACCGACTCCTACACCAACAGCTACACCGACTCCTACGCCTTAATCCTTACTTGAAACAGCAAGAAGGCTCACACCTACCCTATAGGGAGGTGTTGAGAAAGGTAGTTGCTCTGTAGTTGAATTACGAATTATTGGGTTCTTCTAAAGGTCTGCCTTTCGGTATGGGTAAAGCTGGACTACGGTCATTGTAAGGCATAGGAATGTACTGGACAGTGGGTCGCCCTCCTTGTGGCTGTGGGTACAAATCCATCAAATCGTAAATAGAATGGGGCAGTCCAACGGTTATGGGCAGCCCCATTTCTGTTGCTTCTTCAACGGTGATGGGATAGTCGTGGGTGACGCGCCCTGTTGTTAAGGCTTCGATAATCGATTCGATATTTTCTGGCTGAACTTTTTGTTTAGGTATACTGTCCTTGAGCAAAGTCCGCACAAACCGTTGTACTTGCTGTATTGCTTTGCGTGCGAGGTCGGCCATGATTAGGGTTTGGTCATCAACCTCACTGATGGGTTTATCTTCAACGACTTTGAGGATACTTGCTGCTGGGTAGTTGCCGAGTTGGGGATCAACTGGTCCCAAAACGGCGTTGGCATCCATGACAATTTCATCAGAGGCGAGAGCTAGCATTGTACCGCCACTCATGGCATAGTGGGGTACGAAGACTGTGACTTTTGCTTGGTGGCGAATTAATGCTCTAGCGATTTGTTCTGTAGCTAACACTAAACCACCAGGGGTGTGCAAAATTAAATCAATTGGCACATCTGGGGGAGTGAGACGAATTGCTCGCAGTATTTGTTCTGAGTCTTCGATAGTAATGTAACGAGATAAAGGAATTCCCAGTAAGCTAATGGACTCTTGGCGGTGAATGAGCAAAATCACCCGACTTTTGCGTTGCTGCTGAAATTCCTGTAAGGCACGCAAGCGTCGATATTCTATTTGGCGTTTTTGCCAAAGGGGTTGCAAAGAAGTAAGAAGCAGGAAAATCCAGAATAAATCGCCAATGCCAAAGCCCATAAAATTATTTATTGTTCAAAAATAACGGTTGTCGCCATTATTGTGACAAGTTTTGGGCGATCGCAATTCTATCGGAAGGTTAGAAGAGGAGGAGTAGTTGGGCATTGGGCATTGCGGAGTTAGGAGTTAGGAGTTAGGAGTTAGGAGTTAGGAGTTAGGAGTGTGGGAGGTGTGAGAGGTGTAGAAGGAAGCATAAATTCTTTTTCCCCCCATCTCCCCATCTCCCCATCTCCCCACACTCCCCACACTCCCCACACTCCCCACACTCCCCACACTCCCTCATCCCCCTCATCCCCCTCATCCCCCTCATCCCCCTCACTTCCCCCGTCGCCAAATTTTGATGGTGTCGTCATCGCCGCCACTGACTAGGGTTTGTCCGTCGGGACTGAAGGTGACACATCTAACATAACTAGAATGCCCTGTTAGTGTGCTGACTTCTCTACCACTGTGTAAATGCCACAGTTTGATAGTGTTGTCCCAACTACCACTAGCAAGAAATTGCCTATCCCGGCTAAAGGCAACTGACCAAACTGAATCAGAATGACCAGTCAGTGTGCGAATTTCTTTACCTGTGTTTACGTGCCACAGTTTAATTGTGTTATCACCACTACCGCTGGCGATGAGTTCTCCATCGTGGCTGAAGGCGATACAGTTGACGAAAAAATCGTGTCCAATAAGTGTACAAATGTTTCTGCCTGTGTATGCTTGCCACAGTTTGATGGTGTAGTCATTGCTACCACTGGCTACAAGCTGTCTCTCTTGGTTTTTGGTGGTTGTAGCTGTTCTTGGAGAGTAGGCGACTGATGAAACTGGGTCAGAATGACCTGTGAATGTTTGGATTTCGATGCCAGTGTGTACCTGCCAGAGTTTAATTGTACAGTCAGCGCTACCACTAACCAGCAGTTTACCATCTGAACTAAAGGCAACGGAATTTACCCAGTTAGTATGACCAATGAGAGTACGAATTTCTTTGCCTGTGTTGAAATCCCACAATTTAATTGTGTTATCCCAACTACCGCTAGCTAAAATGCCTGAGTTCAAATCTGCCGGAGTCGCAGATTTGCCAGATTCTCCTTGATAAGAGGCATTTAGGGAAATTGGGCTAAAGGCAAGGGAATGAACCATACTGGAATGACCAGAAAACCAACGACCCAATTGACGCACTAGTTTGCCGGTACTGAGTTGCCAAAGTTTGATAGTTTTGTCGTTGCTACCACTAGCCAGAAATTGACCGTCTGGGCTAATGGCGATCGCATGAACCATACTAGAATGACCTTTAAGGGTCTGTATGCATTGCCAGTTCTGCCGATCTAATACAACAGGCCTAGGTGATTGGACAATGGGTTTAACTGACTGTCGTTGGGGCTGACTCCCTAATAACAATGGTATTGTTGCTAAATCTTCCCCAGGATCGTGTTCCAATAAATTTAACCACTCTTGTACGGACTGGGGACGATAAGTTGATTCCAAATCCATGCCGCACATAATAGCTTGATTTACCCGATTACTGATGTTGGGATTAAAGTATTGTGGTGGTTCTAAATTAACATTGTGACGGCGATCGTCTGCACTTGTTGGTACAACTCCTGTCAGCAAATTATACAAAGTAGCGGCTAGGGCGTAGATATCAATATATTCTCCTCGTGGCGCTTCTAATTCATACTGTTCCGGTGGGGCAAAACCAGGAGTGCGATAAACTGTATGCCTTTGAACTACATTGGGGATAAATTCTCTAGAAATGCCAAAGTCTATCAGCACCGCTTCTGATTTATCGCTGCGAATCATGATATTGCGCGGTTTGAGATCTCGATGCAACAACCCTTTAGAATGAATCAGCGTCAAAGCGTCGCCAATTTGTCGGATATACAATAGCGCTTCTGTTTCTGATAGCAAACCTACCCGCTTCAAGCGTTGTCCTAAGTCTTCACCTTGGATGTACTCCATCACCATGCAAGGCGAATTTGCCTCATCAAAGACGTTTTCTATCTGTACTATATGAGGATGGTGACACACAGCCAGCCGAACTGCTTCATCACGGAAGTCTTGCCGTAATTTATTTCGGTGGAGTATCCAAGCGGGGTGATTCAGAATTTCTTCTTTGAGAGTTTTAATTACTCGCAGTTGATTTCCTTGATTTATGGCAAGGTAAGTAATGCCAATTCCACCTTCGCCTAGTTGGCTTTCAATAATGTAGCGTCCTCCGAATAAAGACTTTCCTGGATTCCACACCATTAGTAATATTTAACGTTTTTTGGTATTTATTTTGGCACAGTATCAAAACAGCCAAGATGAATTTTTGGAAATTCCATGTTAATTGCTGTTGTATTTTTCTCAAAATTCGTTACTCAAATAACATATTCATTCACCTCAAAGTTACTATTAATTATTGGTAGTATCAAGTTGGATCTTCCCTCATAGTTTTAGCTAAACTATGCCTTTACAACTGAATAATTCTCCAATCCAGAATACACAAGTAAGAATTAAGAAGACTTTGAGACCCAAGCTTAATAATTTGAATAAAATTAAGTAGGTATAACATCAACGATGTTTTAATCATTCTAAATTCCGAACGGCAGTTGCTCTACTTGGGAGACCCCGTGTACCCGTCACTGCCTCCTCCTGACTTCTGGCTCCTTAAGCTCATGCTAAAGTAAACAGTGACTTTAGCCATATTTGCTTATAATAATTTGACTTGTAGGTAATCTAAAATTATGCTAAAGAATCTGAATTTGAAACAAAAGTTTACAATTCTGCTACTAGTAATTTTGACATTTGGTCTGAGCTTAAGCGGATTTGCTCTTTCTTCTTTGCTGAGGGAGAATGCCAAACAAGATATTAGCTCAACAGCTCTCATGTTGATGGAAACAATGAGTTCTGTTCGGAGATACACCAGTACTGAAGTAAATCCAAAGTTAGCTGATAAATTAGCAACGGAGTTTTTGCCACAAAGTGTACCTGCATACTCAGCACGGGAGGTCTTTGAAATTTTGCGGAAAACAACAGACTACCGTGACTTTTTTTATAAAGAGGCAACTCTCAATCCCACTAATCTTCGGGATAAAGCAGACCGTTTTGAAACAGAAATTGTAGAAAAGTTCAGAAATAAATCAGATTTGAAAGAAGTGAGTGGATTTCGCTCAATTCCTGGTGGAGATATATTTTACATTGCTCGCCCGTTGCCAGTTTCTGAAGAAAGTTGTCTGAAGTGTCACAGTGTGCCTGAAGCTGCACCTCCAACCATGATTAATCTTTATGGTGCAGCTAATGGATTTGGGTGGAAGCTGAATGAAATTGTTGGCGCTCAAATTATATCAGTACCTGCTAATAATGTTATCAACAAAGCCAATCAATCTTCTTTACTAATCGTTTTAATTGTATCAACTATTTTTATCGCAACTATCCTGTTAGTCAACTTTTTCTTAAATCGACAAGTTGTTATTCCTCTCAAACGCATGACTCGCATAGCGGAGGAAGTCAGTACGGGACACTTGGAAGTTGAATTTGAGCAGATGTCTAATGATGAAATTGGTAATCTAGCTAGAGCTTTTAAACGGATGCAATTAAGTTTAGAAATGGCAATGAAACGAATCAAACGTACTCAGGGAGGGACAGGGGATTAAAAAGTTGGGAGTTGGGAGTTAGGAGTTAGGAGTTAGGAGTTAGGAGTTGGGAGTTGGGAGTTGGGAGTTGGGACATATCATGTCTGTCTAATCACTTATCAAAAAAATCCTCTGTAATCAGACTTATGTTCCTGACTAATTCTGTATCCTGACTTTTTAATTCTGCTTGTGAAAAATTAGCCCTAAGTTAATGGTTGTCTAAATGCTTACGAAAATAAGCTTTTTTTAAATTCAAAAGCTGCTTGAAAATCAGGAATTTCTGCGGCTATGAGATTAACAAATTGGTCGGGTGAAATGTAAGGATTTTCAGCCAATATTTCTTCTATGACTAGAGTTGCCATTGGCCCGATGTGGTAAGCTAGCTCTTGCTGACAATGTTTAACAAATGCTGGATTTAGGGAAGGTTGTTGTTGTTCAATTCGCCCATTTTGTGGACTTACTGGTAACCCAGGTGAACTAAATATTGTCTCTCCTAAGCTGTTGTATGAGTCGGAAATTGCCGACATAGCCTGATATTCAGGATTAAATACTGTGGGAGGTAAATCGCTGGCAATTTCAGGAGACATTACTACTTGTGGTTGTTCAAGATACTCTAAATCTGCGATTACTTCTTTGGCTGTTTGGTATCGCTTGTTTGGTCTATCGGCTAACATGCGATCGAGTACTTGAGCGAAATTATCGGTAACGTAGGCATAATAACGCCAGTTCCATTCTAAAGAATACTGATCCATTAATAAGGATGGATCTCTACCTGTGAGCAATACAATAGCTGTTACTCCCAAAGCATAAAGGTCACTGGAGGGAGAACATAAACCCAAGCTAATCTGCTCGCGGGGAGCGTATCCTACTTTACCGACGAGGGACATTTTACCAACAAAAGTAACTTGGTTAGAAGTTTTGACTTCGTTAATATCAGTAATTTGCTTGCCGACACCAAAATCAATCAGCACTGGCAAATCTTTGCCATCTGGTAACATAATGTTGTCAGGAGAAATATCTCGGTGGATAATGTTATGTCGGTGGACATATTCTAAGACAGGCAGTAGGTTTTTTAGCCACTGGATAACTTCCTCTTCAGAAAAATTTCTTCCTTGCTGTTGAAGTTCTCCTAGTAACCGAGAATATGTTTTACCATCAACATATTCTTGTACTAAGAACAGCCGACCATCTCCTTCAAAGCAAGCTAAAAACTTGGGAATTTGAGAATGTTGCAGTTGATGAAGAATTTTTGCTTCTCTTTTAAATAAATTGCGATATTGTTCGAGTCCACTTTCTCCTGTACCAATGGGTGCAAATTCTTTGAGAACACAAGCTTCATTGAAGCGACGAGTATCAAAGGCCAAATAAGTTCGTCCCAATCCTCCCTGTCCCAAAAGTTTTTGGATAATATAGCGGTTATCGATTAGAGTTCCAGCGGCTATTTCTGGTCTTGTCAAAGGGGACTGTGACATCATCATCGCACTCCTGCGGTCTTATTATTCATAGATTATTTCGTTTGCTCAAAGTCAGAAACTCTAGCAGATAAAGGCTTATATCATCTATAAAATAGAGGTTAGCACTACTGTCAAAACTAGGAAATACACTTTTCTACAATCTTTAGATGGTGTTGTGTGACCAAATTAGCAATTTTTAGTTGAGTAGTTCTTAGTACTACTTATATATTAAGTATTTTAGCAGCCGGAATATAGCCCGTGTCTGCGGTAATATCTGCGAGTGCTTTGGGCATCGCTTTTTAGATTCACTCTTTAACTTTATCTTAGCGGTAGTAACCTAATTGGTACTAAGGTTGGGAACACCTAGCATATAGCATGACAACATAGTTTTTTCGCAAAACTGAAGTTGCTATAGACTTATCAAAGTCAATATTATATGTATTTCAAGTACTGAAAATGCGATCGCTCTCAAAAATTAATCTTTCTGCAACTCTATGCTGCTACATCAGCTATGGAAGCTTTCAGGATGTAAATTATTCTTTCCAAACAGAAAGTTATGCTGCCTACATAGATCATTTCTACTTCTATTCATTGTTTCTTCCATGCATTGCAAAAGCTAATTAGTATTAACATAAATTAATAAAAAATAAATAAATAAAATATATCTGAAGTTACAACAATTAATCTAAATCCTCAGGATTTACGCCTAGCTGACGCAAACGTTCTGCCAGTTGTTCCGCTTTTCGTTGAGCTTGAGCAGCTTCTTGTTTAGCTTCTGTAGCTTCTTGTTCTGCAATCATAGCTCGTTCCGTTGCAGCAGCAGCTTCCTCTGTGGGTGCGGGAATTAATTCTCCCGTTAAGGTGAACCACCTTAACCACAACCTTTCAATATCTCGAAATGAACCCTGCCATAAGCCTAAACTTAAATTTATCTCTGGCATTAGTAAGCGTCCTTCAGTTAAATTCATTGGTTCATAGTGGCCACCGACTAACTGAAAAGCCCGCATTTCGTTAGTGTAGCGACTAAACACAACATAGTAGGGAATCCGCAAAATTCGTTCATAAACTTCCCATTTGCTAGGAGGTTTATCTGCTGCACTTTCTCTTTTTGTGCCTAAATCTTCGTCTTCCGTACCTGGGGATAATAACTCAACAACCACAAAGGGATTTGCTGGTTCTTGCCAAGTTACATAACTTAACCGTAAGTCTTGCCCTTTGTATAATTTTCCTACACCTACTACACCAAACCAATCTGGGCGCTTGTACCACAAAGGATGTTGTAAATCATAGTAGAGATTAAGGTCAGCAGCACTGTAAACTAGTTCGGGATTCCAGTTAATGGGCTGAAAAGTTAAGTATAAAAGTAAAGGCTGTAAAAAATGAAAATCGTCTGGCAAACCTGGTTCCTCTGGGTTGTCACTAGGTAAATCATACATCGTTGGTAGAGTTTCCCAAGGAGGAAGGGGGGGATCGGATTGAGGGATATAGTGGGGAGAAGAAGTCATAGTAAAAAAGGTATCACTAATTTATTAATTGGTAATTAATTGGTAATATTTCCATGCTTTGTCTTCAGAGAGGCGTTCCTCATCTTCCGATTCTTCCATGAGCTTTACCAAGTCGTAGTTTTCCAATATTTCTTCAATTGGCGTAATTTCAAAAAGTATGAGTTTTCAGTTTGTCAGCCAAGATTCAATAGACAATGTTCTTACTTGTTTAATACGCTGAAAATCGTTATCGCCTGAGACGATGGTAAGGTTATACTGTAGAGCGATGGCTGCAATCCACAAGTCATTTTCACCAAAACCTAAATCAGTTATTTTAGTTTTTCTCCGCTTGCTTTTTTCTCTAGGTGCAAATTGATTAAATAAATCAGCTTTGAGTTGTCCGTAGATATTAGCAGTTTCTTTTTCAATATTATAGATATGTATGCCTCTGAGAAAATTTATGATTAGTGCTAAATTACTTTCTTGTCTTTGAGAACGTACTGCCATATCTATTAATTCTCCCTGCACAATTACACAGGTTGAAATTAAACTATTTTCCAGAACGACTAGACGATTTAGTATATTAATATTTCCTAAAATAGCAAGACTACAGTAATTTGTATCGAGTAAGTACATTATTCAAAAATATTATTATCATCAAATTTCGCTTGACCACGACTAGCAATAACTAGCCTCAGACACTCCTCTAAATCATCACCTTCCCAAGTACCTATAGTTTTTAGATGTTCTAGCAGCGTTCTTCCTGTGGAATTAACTGTAGGTGTGATAGTAGATTCTACTTGATTTGATTTTGGTTGTACTTGAGTTTCTTTTGTTTTTAAGAAGCGCAAAAAATGAAGTGTTTCAGCTATTAATTCATCTGGTGCTGATTCAATTTCTTGGAAAAGTTGTTCTTTAATTGTCATATTTATACCTGTTGTTTAGTTAATGTGTCTGAACTTCAAATCATTCCAATTTTAACCCTGGTATTATTGGTCTATCTTCAACTGCCGCAGAATCTGGAAAAATTGCTGCTACATCGGGATCGACTCATAAGCTTTGCGTTCCTTATGGGTGGCTGGACGGGCACTGATTAGGTTTTTAAGCAATGGCGATACAGCCTACAATAAACAGTATATTCAATCATAATCAACTTATGGCGTAGGCGTAGCCCGTCGTAGACATCGCAGTTGTTAAACCCTCCTCTTTTCTAACAACTGATATTCAGCCCTACTTAATGATTTGTGAAAAATAAGATCCCCGACTCGTTTGACAAGTCGGGGATCAGTGGCTTTCAATTTTTCCTAAAACATTTCATCACACTTCTGGCTCAATTCCCGCCGCCCGCAGTTGTGCTGCTAGTCGTTCAGCACGTTGTCGTTCTTGTTCGGTACGTTGGCGTTCTTGTTCGGCTAGTTCTGCACCCCAAGGCAAAAGGTTTCCTTGTTCATCCCACCACCTTAACCACTTTCCTGTGCGGTTTTCACGAGTACCTTGGGACACTCCAAGGTAAAGATTCATTTCTGCTATCCAGTAGCGTTGATTTTCATCAGGATCTTGCAAAATGTACTGTTCGTTTTGTAAGCGATACGTCTCAATACTGCCGCTTTCTGGCTCAAAGATGATATAGTTTGACACTTTTAAAATGCGTTCGTAGAAAAACCATTTGCCTGGGGGATATGTCGCTTTGATAGAATATTCTGTCTCCTGTGTATCGGAAACAAATTCCATGACAATTACGGGAATGTCACCCTGTAATTGAGGTGTGTAACTGCGTATTACTTCTTCTCTATTAACATTAATTTTGGCAATGAAAGCCCAATCAGGGGCTTTAATGACTATTCTGTTATTTAGAGTCGCACAAATGCCGTAATTAGTTGTTGCGAGGGCGTTAGCTGAAATTTTTCCGGCTAATTGTAGGCTTTCTGTGAGTGCAGCAGCTAAGGCTGGTTGGTTGATGTTGTCCACTGGATCATCTGGGAGTTTGTAATCATCGGGGAGTTTTTCCCAAGTGATTTGATAGTCCTGGGTGAGGGTTGTCATGATGGGTTTTTTTGATTGTTGAGTTAGGAGTTAGGAGTTAGGAATTAGGAGTTAGGAGTTAAGAATTATTCTCCTTGTCTGTGTTGTCTCCCTTGTCTCCCTCATTCATATTCATCGGGTTCTAAATCGTCGGTTGTCAGTTCTTGATGGGGGATGGCGGCGATAATTGCATCTATTACTTTAGAAACTGGTAATATCTCAATATTCAGATCGGGAAATTTTGTGCCTTTGGGGACGATCGCTCTTTTAAATCCCAATTTAGCTGCTTCTTTTAACCGCAGTTCCATTTGGGAAACCGATCGCACTTGTCCGCCTAAGCCAACTTCCCCAATCAATACTGTACCGGGATCGACGATGCGATCGCGGAAACTCGCAACAATGGCGATGGCTAGTCCTAAATCTACTGCTGGTTCTACTACACTCAATCCCCCAGCCGAAGCAACATAAGAATCTAATTTCGACATGGGAATCCCCACGCGTTTTTCTAAGACGGCGAGAATTTGCACTAAGCGGTTGTAGTCTACGCCGGTACCTGCACGCCGAGGGGAGGGGTAGCTGGTGGGACTGACAAGGGCTTGCAACTCGACAACAATGGGGCGAGTGCCTTCGCAAGCCACTACAATTGCTGTACCTGGCGCTGGATCGTCACGATTACCTAAAAATAACTCTGAGGGATTGGAAACTTCTCGTAATCCCTGCGCCACCATTTCAAATATGCCGATTTCATGTGTTGCACCGAAGCGGTTTTTTACTGTCCGTAATAACCGATGGGAGGCAAAGCGATCGCCTTCAAAATACAACACTGTATCTACTAAATGTTCTAAGACTTTCGGCCCGGCGATCGCTCCTTCTTTGGTGACGTGTCCCACAATCAGCATGGTAACATCTTCATGCTTCGCCACCTTCATCAAAGCCGCAGTACATTCACGTACCTGAGCCACTGAACCAGGCGCAGAAGTCAAAGCCGGAAAAAACACTGTTTGAATACTATCAATTACAGCTACATTCGGTTTTAGTGAGTCTATTTCCCGTAAAATTTCTTCTAAATCTGTTTCTGGCAGTACATATAAATCTGCACCTATACTGTCAGGATCGATGGGAGGTGTATTATCTACTACCGTAACATTTTCCTCACTAACGACATTTACGGGTTTGGATACTCCCAAACGAGAAGCTCGTAATTTTACCTGCTGTCCCGATTCTTCACCAGTTACGTAAAGGATGCGATATTTCTGCGCTAGTTGATTTGATACTTGCAGTAATAAAGTCGATTTCCCAATACCGGGATCGCCACCAATCAGCACCATAGAACCTGGGACAACTCCACCACCAAGCACCCGATCCAATTCTCCATAACCGGACTCCCAGCGGGCAATTTGGCGATCGGTAATTTGGTCAAATGTTAAGGAGGCTCGTGCTTTAGCTGGTTTAGAGTGAGATTTGCCATTCGTTGGAGCTGATTGCCAACTACTGACTCCTCCCCGACTAAGTACATCTACAGAAGATTGAATACTGATTTGCTCTTCTAGAGAATTGTAAGTCCCGCAGGCTGGACACTTACCAAACCATTGAGGGGATTCCGCCCCACAATCGTTACAAACGTAAAAAGTTTTTGGCTTTGCCATTCGTAAATCTTATTAAATAATCTTAATATTTGCTTAATTCTTGGAGAAAACTAAAATCCAATAATAGTAGTAGTTAGAGCTTTTTCCAAATCAATTCATGGAATGATATCTTAATATTATGGTATTAAAAATTAATCATGTAAATTTTTAGTGAAGGAGCGTCGATTAACTTGGAAAGTCATAAAGAAAAAATCTTGGTAGTAGACGATGAAGCCAGCATTCGCCGGATTTTGGAAACGCGCCTTTCGATGATTGGCTACGATGTAGTGACGGCTGGCGATGGCGAAGAAGCCTTGGAAACTTTTCGCAAAGCCGATCCTGACTTAGTAGTTTTAGATGTGATGATGCCAAAGTTAGATGGCTACGGTGTTTGTCAAGAATTACGCAAAGAATCCGATGTCCCCATTATTATGCTAACAGCCTTAGGGGACGTAGCCGATCGCATTACTGGACTAGAATTAGGTGCTGACGACTACGTAGTTAAACCATTCTCTCCCAAAGAACTAGAAGCCCGGATTCGCTCAGTGCTGCGGCGAGTAGACAAAACTAGTGCTACTGGCATTCCCAGTTCTGGTGTGATTCATGTCGCTAACATAAAAATCGACACGAACAAGCGACAAGTCTATAAAGGCGACGAGAGGATTCGATTGACAGGCATGGAATTTAGCTTACTAGAGTTGTTAGTCAGTCGCTCAGGAGAAGCTTTTTCCCGTTCCGAAATTTTGCAAGAAGTTTGGGGTTACACACCAGAACGCCATGTAGATACCCGTGTAGTAGATGTGCATATATCCCGTTTGCGGGCAAAACTAGAAGACGATCCCAGCAACCCAGAATTAATCTTGACAGCCAGAGGTACTGGTTATCTTTTCCAGCGAATTATTGAACCAGGGGAGGAGTGAGATGAGGGGGACGCGGGGACGCGGGGACGCGGGGAGATGAGGGAGATGAGGAAGATGAGGGAGAAATAACCAATGCCCAATACTTCTCTACGAGAAGTTGCGCGGTTCCTGAGCGTAGTCGAAGGGCAGTACAAGTGCCCCATGCCCCATGCCCAATGCCCTGTTTGGCCAATGCCCAATGACAGACAAATGACAAATGACCAAACCTGATCCCAATCGAGTTTTGCGGCGTCTACCCATTGTTGTAGGTGGACTAGGCGCTGTGCTTTTGTTGATCAACCGCTTGTTGACACCGCAATTAACCGAATCTCAAGCACGTGGTGATGTGTTGGGTGTGATTTTGAGTGCGGTGTTAATTTTGACGGGCTTAATTTGGCAGCAGGTACAGCCGCGATCGCCTGATACTGTAGAACTAATTGGAGAAGAGGGTTTTATACTCGCGCCAGATTTACCAGAATCCGTGAAAACTGAGCTAGCTTGGGCATCTCATTTATTGTTGACTAATACAGTAACGCGATCGCTAGTAGTTTTTTATCAAGGTAAAGTTTTGTTGCGTCGTGGAATTTTGAGTACCAAATCTGAGGTTGTCCCAGGAGCAATCTTAAAACAGGTACTCGAAAAACAAAAGCCGATTTATTTAGTAGCACTAAAAGTGTATCCAGGTAGAATTGAATTTGATTATTTACCTGAAAATACTCAAGGTGTAATTTGTCAACCTATTGGCGATCAAGGCGTTCTCATTTTGGGAGCGAACGCCCCTCGCAGTTACACTAAACAAGATGAAAATTGGATTGCGGGAATTGCTGATAAATTAGCTGTTACTCTGAGTGAATTTTAGATTTTGGATTTTGGATTTGAGATTGACTCTATTTTCAATGAAAGTATTTTGAAAAAAAAATCTCAAATTTCCAAGGAATTTCCAACAATTGATTCTGAATTCAGAATCAATTAGTGGGGGTGCTATCGGCAAAAGCCGGCACTCAGAGGATGTTTGAAAAAGTTCCTAATCCAAAATCCAAAATCCAAAATCCAAAATCTAAAATCGAATCACCAAGAAGTTAAAAAATTCCACCCTTCTGTTTCTTCTGGTGTATTTCCTTCTTTTTGTTCGGGTGTAGTTAGATTTTTTTGTTGAATTAAATTATCATAATCTCCAGAATCGACCCATTTTAATAACTCGCCAGCCCGCATCACAACCCAAGGAAGTACAGATTCTGTATAACTCAATATTTTGGTCACCTGATCGGCAGTATCAAGATTCTGGGATGCAAACTCACGGGCTTGAGTTAGGAAATCTTCAATCACAGCAGTGGTCAAGTATTCATCTGGTAAACCTGCAATTTTTATCAGTGTGGTGGTTGCGATATCAATATTTTGACAAGCCAACAAACCAGCGCGGTCTGCGGTGAATCTAGCCATCATCTGCCAATTATATAAAGCCAATTCCATGCCACTGGCTACCAAGCCACCAACCCCTAATGTAGTACTACTCAACAAATTTTTTAAAGTCGGCATCACAAATGCCATTTGATGATAAACCATATGCTGACTCTTAATGCGAGCAACTTCATGCCCCAAAATATAAAGCAATTCATCTGTATCAAGCCACTCCATTGCATCTAAATTGATACCAATGAGAGGTTTTTCTACTCCAACAATGTAGCTTTGAATGTGACCTGTGGCTCGAAAAAGATATAGTTCCGGAAGTGGGTTAACATCAAGAATTTCACAAGTTTGTACTAATGTCTGATGCAATTGGGGAAAATTACGAGGAGTAATTCTAATACTACTGCCAAGACTTTGGATGCGGAGTAGGCGATCGATACCGTATTCGTTAACTTTTTTCAGTAAAAGCGAGACACCAGGCATTTTTTGTAAAGATGCTAAGGCTTTGCGATCGAAAGGGTGTTCGTAGGTTTGTGAATTTAGTCCAGTTAATATTTTTCTCTCCATTAATTTCTAATCCCCAGGGTTAAGTGCTTTTACTTGCTGTTTAGTTTTTTAAATAGTATAAATCGCATCTTTGATTAAGGATAAATCATTTTTTAGATGCTCTTTTTTGGATGTAACACGTTGTGGGATACCACAGCAGTGCTACCCTACAAATGACTAACTGATTAGGAAATTTCAAATTTTATCTATGCAAATAATGTATTGGCTATTAATTGCCGTAATGGTTGTGGGCATAATCGGCGCAGTAGTTCCTGCGATTCCGGGTGCCAGCTTAATTTTAATTGCAATTATCATTTGGGGAATCGTTAGCAGTTCTTTCGCAGCAATCAAGATTCCATTAATTGTGACAATTATTGTTTTGTTACTCAGTATCGGAGTGGATTTTTTAGCTAGTTACTTGGGAGCAAGACAAGCTGGAGCTAGCAAATGGGGGCAAATTGGCGCCGTTGTCGGTTTAGTGGTGGGATTTTTAGGATTATTGCCCGCTTTACCTTTTGGAGGCCCACTGTTAGGAATTTTACTAGGGCCGCTGTTGGGAGCAATTATTGGTGAGTATCTTTACCGACGTGAATTCGGATTAGCAGTTAAAGCAGGTATCGGAATTGTCGTAGGTACACTGGTCGGGAATTTGATTCAAGGGTTGTTGGCGATCGCAGCCGTTACAGTATTTATAATTACAACCTGGCCACAAGTATACGCTGCTTAAAAAGCTACCTAGCAGTCTGTCGCATTATTTTTTAAAGATGGTATCAAAAAAAATGAGTAGATAAAAATAACTAAGTGGCGTAATTAGTTATTTTATCTACTCAATTTAACGGTGAAAAACCAAATTTGCTAGTAAAATATACACGCAAAGATTAATGTTTTATAGACAAGATTGAAAATTCAAAAATAATTTTTGTTTGAATTTTTCATCTTGAATTGAAGGACAGTTACAGGCAAAACTAAACTGCTTGCGAATTTTTCTTACGGTTCTGCAAACCGAACAAAGCCACTAATCCCAAAAGACCTAAGCTCATAACAGTTCCTGGTTCAGGTACAGTTTGGTTAACATCCAAGCGAACACCATCACCAGTGATAAATTTACCGCCAATATTACCCAGTTTAACCTCAAAAGAATTCACATTTGTCAAGGTCACTTGTTTGATATTTGCGTTACTTCCTGGTGTAACTGTTCCTGCAAAAGCAGCACCATTAACGTTGAGAATAGAAGTACCTATATCTTCAACATCAAAGAATGATAGTACTAACTCGCTAATTGTGCTAGCAAATTCAAACTTGAACTGACCAACTTCCAATTGACCATTTTCCGGTAGAGTTCCATCTATTTTTCTCGCTACAGGACGGAACCAGTTTTCACCTGCAATTGTGTTAGTTCCCGCATCTGGGGCACCAAACAAAATACCAAAACCTGGATAATTATTTACCGTTGAACTATCATCACTAAATAATAGACTTGGGAGGTAATTTGCGCTGTAATTCTGACTACTAACTGTGTAACCATAGGAAGTTGTATCAATACAGCTACCAGTAAAACAAGCGACATTTGTCAGTTGAATTTCCCCTTCCACTGGAGGAACTAAGGAAGCAGCTTGAGCTTTAGATATACCACCAATTAAATTTAAACTAATAGTGGATGCTGCAAGTGTTGTTGCTAAAATAGTTAACTTTTTCATTAGAATTTTTTCCTTTGATTAGTAATGCTTTAAATCAAAAATGTTGTTTTGATTTTTTATCTGTATTCGTATCTTAACCGGGCAATTACCTAAGTGCATCTACTCGCGTCTTAATTTACATAATCTTTATTAGTAAATCGCTATATATGAATATTTTTAGAACAAAAACTATCTTGAAGTTATTTTTTATACACATAAATTAGTAATTGAGTAGCAAAAAGCACTCATACTTAATTTTTTACTCAATCTTGATTTAGAAATTAAAAGTTTTTTACGACAATACTCCGGACAAAATTTCAGTGATTCTACCCCGTCTTGTGAAAAATATAGGAGTCCACATAGCGCTTCCCAATCAAATGAAGTACAGAAATTTGTAGGGGCGCAATGCTTTGCGCCCCTACCAAGTACCTGACTACAACGGGAAATGCTATAAGCTTAAGCAGATTGCAAATATTTTCTAGCTTCAGTAGCGATCGCTTCTACTTCATCATCAACCAAAGTTTGTAATATAGATTTTGCCTCTGCATTACCCAAATGAGTCAGGGCTTGTACCAGCCTGTAACGTATTTGCCAATCTGGGTTGGTAGCGTAGGGAGCCAAAAGGGGAACTGCTTGGGGATCTCCCAACTCACCCAAAGAGCTAATAGCCGCAGTTTGAACTAATTCATTGTCTGAAGAAAGTGCCTGTTTGAGTAGTTCAAAAGCTCGTGGATCGCCTAACTCACCGAGGGTAGCAATGATACTAAATTGTATTAGCCATTCATTGGTTGAATTGTACAGTTTCTCCAAGTCTTCAAAAGCTTCATGTAACTTCAAAGCGCCCAAACAATCTGCTGCTGCTGCTTGTACATCTATTTCCGGGTCATTGACCAAGCGATCGCGCAATATCTTCAAAGATAACTGTAAATCCTGTGTTCCGAGTGTATCCATTTGACTCACCGCTGAGTAACGGACACGAGCATTGTGATCGCCGATGGCCCTTTGAATCAATTCAAAACCGATAGCTGGTTCTAGTTGACGAATTTGATTTACTGCACGCAAGCGATCGCCCAAATCCTCAGAACTAAGCAATTGCTTAACAGACTCTGGAGTAATACTCATTTAATTATCCTTGATTTTCAAACGTATAAAAAAACAGTCAACAGCCAAGAGTCAATTATCAAAAAACTCTTGACTAGCAATTTTAGATTTTAGATTTTTTTGGTATCCCTACTCTTAAGAACATGGGGAGTGGGGAGTAGGGAGTGGGAAAAAAAGTGTTTGTTTTATTCACAGTAGGTAGTGCGCTCTCAAGCAAGCTACATGCTTCACTGCTAGTGAGTCAAACAAATCCAAAATCTTCAGTAGCCCAGCCCTAGCTCCGACTTTTCGCAAAATCCAAAATTATTTGATGACTAATCTTGACTTGCTGCCATTGCCCGAATAATATCACCACGAGTGAGGATACCAATTACTTGACCCGTGCTGTCAAGTACTGGCAAGCGGTGAACACTGCGATCGTGCATAACTGTAGCAGCTTCCCTTAAAGTTTTATCAGGGGAAATACTAATGGGGTTTTTACTCATCACTTCCCCAACGGTTTGCCCTAATGCTTTATGCAAATCACGTTCGTATGTAGCAGGGTTTTTCAAATAGATAACGCTATCAAGAAACATGATGTATGCAGGTGGAGTCACACCAGTTTCTTGCCACATTAAATCGGTTTCTGAGATAATGCCCACCAAATTACCGCCATCATCCACAACAGGTAGCCCGCTGATGTGGCGTTCTGCGAGAATTTGGATAGCTTCGTTGAGTGGAGTTTCTGCCCGAACCACAATCGGATCGCGGCTCATCACGTCGGCAACGGTTTTAGGCATTTGTTTACTGATACCATTTATCAAAGTCCCTGGGATCATTGTAGAAAATTGCGGGACTCAACCTGATGCAATTAATAGATTGTTACTTGTGACATCTCCCACCACCATAATCGGTATTCCGATTATGGTGGTGGGAGCGTCAATCCTACCTACTCTCTTCTTGTTTCAGAACGCGCAGAGAAAACTATCAACTAAACTTAAAATCTCTGGCAATAGAAACATTGGTTGTATCTTGCACAACGCCAATTAAATCACTGCCATAATAAATGCCAGTATCGGCCGCTGAGTTACCAACCAAATATATCGTCTGCAATCTGTAGTTACTACTGGTACCACCGACACGAATTTTGTCGTTTTCCAAATGCTTGAAATCGGTAATGATAGCGTAGCCAGAGCCAAGATATTGAATTTCAGTAAAAGAACCGTTGTAACCGAGTGAAAATGTGTCAGCACCGGCATTTCCCGTTAGTCTATCAATTTCTGTGGTAGAGTCGCTACCAGTGCTTCCAGATAGGAAGTCGTTACCATTACCACCAATTAATGTGTCATTACCGCCACCACCATAGTGAGTGTCATTACCATCACCACCATGTAGATAATCATTGCCTACTGGTGCAGAGAAACCCCCAAAAACTTCATCTCCATAAAGGATATCATTACCATTACCACCAATTAATGTGTCATTACCGCCACCACCTTTGAGAGCGTCATTACCATCACCACCATCTAGATAATCATTGCCTACTGGCGCAGAGAAACCCCCCAAAACTTCATCTCCAAAAAGGGCATCATTACCCGTCCCGCCCGCGAGCAAATCATTACCGCCACGACCAACAATAGTGTCATTTCCAGCCCCACCAGTCAAAATGTTAGCGTTACTATTGCCTGTGATGGAGTTATTTAATTCGTTACCATTTCCAGTGATTGCTCTGCGATCGTTCACCAACTCTAAATTTTCTAAGTTAGCCCGTAGAGTGTAGCTTAAGTATGATATTACAGTGTCAATACCTTGGTCTGCATATTCAATAATGGTGTCACTGGCATCTTCAATCAGTGAATAAGTGTCATTCCCAGTTCCACCATACAGCGAGTCAATGCCTGAACCTCCCCAAAGTGTATCATTACCAGCTTCACCGAAGATTGCATCATTACCGTTACCACCAATCAAAAAGTCATTGCCGCTACGTCCCAAGATGGTATCGTTACCATCATTACCAAAAAGCCTATCATCTTCAGTACCACCATCAATGATGTCATTGCCAGTACCACCATCAATGGTATCCTTGCCAGAATCTCCGTAGATGATATCGTTGCCGCCTCTACCCTCAATCACATCATTGCCTGCATAGCCGTAGATAATGTCCGCTGCTCCAGTACCAATTAGTTTTGGACGGGTAATGCCATTATCATTCAAAGAAGTACCGTAAATTGTAGCCATTTGTCACCTACCTCTTGTATGTCCAAACGTGTAATAACTACGTAATACATGATATATTACATAGTCAATGGTAATTTTGTGTATAATATTTGATTAAGAAAATTTTAAATAGTAAAATCTTTTGTCTCTTTACTCTGCTTCAGGGCAGCAATAATTTGAATATTTGCTTTCGGAAAAGTAAACTGTTCGAGTTCTTCCAAGCTTACCCAGCGAATTTCGTCGCATTCCAAAGGCTGGGGAACACCTGTAACGTGGCGGCAGTGATGTACTGTCAGGGTAACCCGCAAGTCTGTATAGGTGTGGTCAATAGTGATTAAATGCTCTCCGACTTCGATCGCTATTCCCAATTCTTCTTTTATTTCTCGTTGAATACACTCTTGGATGGTTTCACCAGGCTCAATTTTACCACCAGGAAATTCCCACAAACCACCCATCGCTCCTTCTGGA
Organism: Nostoc sp. CreGUA01; assembly: GCA_034531095.2. Classification (GTDB taxonomy): domain Bacteria; phylum Cyanobacteriota; class Cyanobacteriia; order Cyanobacteriales; family Nostocaceae; genus Nostoc. The sequence continues at coordinate 32,297 of JAVRBV020000042.1, forward strand.
CGACGGCGATCGATTAAAATTTGCTTTTGGTCATTCCAAATTACGGCAACGCCAATGATTTTATGCGGTGGGAAAGAACTGGTTTGACTCATGGTTTATGGGAATGGGGAGATGGGGACTGGGGAGTGGAGAGTGGGGAGATGAGGAGATGAGGGAGCAGGGGAGGTGTGGGGAGTGTGGGAGGATGGGGAAGAAATCTTTCCCCCACACCTCCCACACCTCCCAGACTTCCTGCTTGCCCCATACCCCATTGCCCCATAACAAAACTCGGCAGACTAATTTTAATCCTGCCGAGTTTGTATTTATTGCGAATATCGTCTATCGCTGTTTGTTTATCCACCCGTTTTTATTATTCATTTAAAAATATGCCTCTGGTTTCACTAATTCCCAAATTATGTATTTCCTAATTTTTACAGCGGATTTCAATTAAGGTAAATTACACAAGCATTGGTCTCAAACCCAAGTGTCCAGCCTATTTTACTTCTGAATTCTGAATTCTGAATTCTGCTGTAATATTTTTAGTCAATTTCGCTATTGTTGGTTTCAGTTCCTTGGAGGGCGATTTCAAAATTCATTCTCTGTTCGGCGTTACGCAAGAAATAACCGCTAATCATCGCAGAGGCTAAAAGCCGACCGAGACTTTCCCGACTGGTGGTTACAGTGACGCCAAAGTGTTCTGAAGGCAAGTTTCCCAACAATCCTGTAATGTTACGTTCCATCACTTGAAAAACTTCGGCAGAAGTGGGTTTAGATAGCTGGGTAACTGTCTCAGGACTCAAGGATTTAACGTACTGCCATAGCAAATCGCTAGTTTCTGATTCACTATTGAAAAATTCTGAGACGCGATTGGATGGATTACTCATTTTTTATCTCCTTGACTACCATTTTTAACTTCGGTATTCGTGATTTGGAGACTAAATACCTTTTTTGAATTTGGCTTAACTGAGTTATTTGGTCTCCCTGTTAAATAATGTAACAGGCCATCTTGGTGGTGAAAGTAGGTGTAACCGTACCAAAAGCAGCGTATTTTCTCACCAATTGGTCAGTAGTCATTAGTCATTAAGTAGAAGGACTGAATTAAACTAAAGTTCGTAGTATGGGCTTTAGCCCTTAAAACCCCTGTTAACAGCGATAAATCGCTGACTACGAACAAAGCTTCAATCTTACATTTAATTATGTCTACTTACTTAGTCATTGGTTATTAAACTCTGGACAAATGACAAATGACAAATGACTAACTTGCCAAATATTCATCCATGTTGGCTTTAGATTTGCGAAGTTTTGTTAAGGCTTCGCGTTCAATTTGCCGGACTCGTTCCCGACTAATGTTGAGGATTTCACCGATTCTTGCTAGAGTCAGCGCTTGCCCATCAGTTAAACCAAAACGGAGCGTGATTACTTCCCTCTGTTGTGGCGTCAGGTCACCCATCAGGCGCTCTAAGTCATAAGATAGGGAAGATTGCATCACAAACTCTTCTGGAGAAGCTCCTGGATCTTCCAGCATTTCTCCAAGTTCGGTGTCGTAGTTATCACCCAAGCGCAAATCTAAAGAAAGAGGCAAACGCGCCTTTTCCAAATACTCTCGCACTTGCTTTGGTGTCAATTCCAATTCTTGGGCTAGCTCACCAGCTGTGGGAGCGCGTCCCAACTTTTGAGACAATTGCCGCTGTGCTTTTTTAATTTTATTTAATTTTTCGGTTATGTGGATAGGCAGCCGAATGGTACGAGCTTTTTCGGCTATAGCACGGGTAATCGCTTGGCGAATCCACCAATAGGCATAGGTAGAAAATCTGTAGCCTTTCGTGGGGTCAAACTTTTCCACGCCGCGTTGCATTCCGATACTACCTTCTTGGATCAAGTCCAGTAAATCGACGTTGCGCTTGATGTACTTTTTGGCAACGGAGACCACCAGCCGCAAATTGGCTTCTACCATCTTGCGCTTGGCAATTTCACCATCAGCGATCGCTTCGTTCAACTCTGCTGGTTCTAATTTTGTCGCCTTCGCCCATTCTTCGAGAGTTGGTTGGCGACCTAACTGGGTGGCAAGATTTTCCCGCGATTCGTGCAAAGCCGTTGAACGTTGCACCTGCTTACCATAGAAAATCTCTTCCTCGTGGGTTAAGAGTGGCACACGGCCAATCTCACGCAGGTAAGTCCGCACGAGGTCTGTGGCTGTCTGGGCGGTCTTCATGGCGCTACTCTTTGGTAATGATGGGTTTGATGGTAGGGTCATTCAGGGATAGATGCTCTTGATGGGTGCTACCCAGTCTGACTGGGAATCCATACTATGCTTTGCAACTTACGCGCCCGATAAATTCGGCTGCTCATAAATAATCAAAATTGAGCTTCTTAACTGCTAAAAGTTACAGTTATTTCCTGCTTTCCACAAGTATCTACAGTTAGATAAAAGGTAATTTCTTAAACATTCTTCTATTAGATTAATATTAATAATTGTAACCTTTATGATAAGGTTTTGGCTATACACCTGAATAAATTTCCTGGTTGTTCGACTTTATGGAATACTATTTTTCCTTTCAAGCCCTTCTAAAATAGGATTTCACTATTTATCTGGCTCAAAGAAACTTCCTCATATTTGTTAAAATATCTCAATGATAACTATAGTCATTCTCCTATAAGGATTGTTTAATTTTTTGGGAGTGGGGAGTAGGGAGTTAGGAGTTAGGAGTTAGGAGTGATGAGGTGGTAGGGTGGTGGGGTGGTGGGGTGGTGGGCGTAGTTTCACCCCATCTCCCTCATCTCCCTCATCTCCCTCATCTCCCTCATCTCCCCACTCCCCACTCCCCACTCCTCACTCCCTCGCAATCTTGCAGTAGTCTTGGATGACTTTTACATCCAATGTCGTGTTTTGTAAGGAACGGATGGCGGCGACGGTGGCTTTTGCACCTGCAATGGTAGTTATAATGGGGATTTTGTAAGCTAACGCTGTGCGACGAATTAGCCTCGCATCGGTCTGGGCTTCTTCCCCTGAGGGTGTGTTGATAATTAGTTGGATTTTCTGGTTTTTGATTGCATCTAGGACGTGGGGTCGTCCTTCATGGAGTTTGAGTACTAATTCAACGTCTAAGCCCTGTTCGAGAAGAACCCGGCGTGTACCAAGTGTAGCCATGACGGTAAAGCCCAAATCGATAAATTCCTTGACTACGATCGCGGCAGCTGCTTTATCGCGATCGCTCATTGATACAAACACGGTTCCACTTAAGGGTAAACGCTCCCCAGCACCCAATTCGGCTTTGGCAAAGGCTCGTCCAAAGTCGCTATCAATCCCCATCACCTCACCAGTGGAGCGCATTTCTGGGCCTAATATTGTATCAGTTCCAGGGAATTTATGAAAGGGTAATACGGCTTCTTTCACCGCAATGTGTTTCGGGATGATTTCCTTGGTGAAGCGTAGTTCCTCCAAAGTTTTGCCTGACATAATTAAGGATGCTAGTTTGGCTAACTGGACGCCCGTTGCTTTGGAAACAAATGGCACCGTGCGGGAGGCGCGGGGGTTGGCTTCCAAAATATAAACTTGGGGAGAATAGCTGCTTGCACCAACGACGGCAAACTGAATATTCATCAACCCCACCACTGACAATGCTTGCGCTAGTTGCACTGTCCAAGTGCGAATTTGATTGAGAACTGCCGGTGGTAAGGAAATCGAAGGTAAGGAACAAGCGGAATCTCCTGAGTGAATCCCGGCTTGTTCTATGTGTTCCATAATACCACCAATCACTACCCGTCCTGTATGGTCGGCGATCGCATCGACATCGACTTCAATGGCATTTTCTAAAAATTTATCAATTAAAATTGGATGGTCTGGTTCTACCTGCACCGCAAAGGTCATGTAGCGTTCCAACTCGGTATCGGAATAGACGATTTCCATAGCCCTTCCGCCCAACACATAGCTAGGACGCACCACCACCGGATAGCCAATGCGTTTGGCGACAATTAAGGCATCTTCGTAACTCCGAGCAATACCATTAGGTGGTTGAGCAATATTTAACTCCTTGAGAATCTTCTCAAATCGCTCTCGGTTTTCTGCCATGTCGATGGAATCTGGCGATGTACCCCAAATTTTGGGGATTGTGGATTGGGAACTCTCCCTAGTCCCTAATCCCTGCAAATATTCTTGGAGGGGAATAGCCAACTTCAAGGGTGTTTGTCCACCAAACTGGATGATTATGCCTACAGGATTTTCAGTTTCGATGATATTCAGGACATCTTCTTTTGTTAAAGGCTCGAAGTAAAGGCGATCGCTGGTATCATAATCTGTGGAAACTGTCTCTGGGTTGGAGTTGACCATAATTGTCTCGTAGCCCGCTGCTTTCAATGCATAGGCGGCGTGACAACAACAATAATCAAACTCAATTCCCTGACCAATGCGGTTAGGACCACCGCCCAAAATCAAAACTTTGGGCTTGGTTGCTGGTAAAACTTCTGTTTCTTCTTCGTAGGTAGAATAGTAGTAAGGAGTAAACGCTTCAAACTCCGCTGCACAGGTGTCCACAGTTTTGTAAACTGGGATGACCTCTAGTTGTTGGCGATAGGTGCGGACTTCATCTTCAGTGGTTTTGGTGGCATAGGCAATCTGGCGATCGCTAAATCCATTCCGCTTCACTTCATAAAGTTGCTCTTTTGTCAATTCTCTTAAGGATGTGCGCTTGAGGAATTTTTCGAGATCCAGAATTTGCTGCATTTTATCCAGGAACCACGGGTCAATACCAGTGAGTTCATAGATTTCTTCGGCACTGATTCCTAGCTGTAAGGCATGGCGCACAGCAAAAATGCGATCGGGGTTTGGTGTCCGCAACAGGGCGCGAATTTGTTCGCCACTGGGTAATTTTTCGGCTTTGTCGCAACCCCAGCCAGCACGTCCGGTTTCCAAAGAACGCAACGCCTTTTGGAAGGATTCGTTGAAAGTCCGCCCAATTGCCATTGCTTCTCCCACAGACTTCATTTGGGTTGTCAGCACTGGTTCGGAACCAGGGAACTTTTCAAAGGCGAAGCGGGGGATTTTTGTAACTACGTAGTCAATTGTTGGTTCAAAGGATGCTGGAGTTTTCTTGGTGATGTCATTTTTAATTTCATCCAAGGTGTAGCCCACTGCTAGCTTTGCTGCCATTTTGGCAATGGGAAAACCTGTAGCTTTAGAAGCTAAAGCCGAACTGCGAGAAACGCGGGGGTTCATTTCAATTACCACCACATCCCCGGTGACAGGATTAACGGCAAATTGAATATTAGAACCGCCTGTTTCCACACCTATCTCGCGGATGATTTTAATTGCCATATCCCGCAGCCTTTGATATTCTTTATCAGTGAGGGTTTGGGCGGGAGCCACCGTAATGGAATCCCCGGTGTGGATGCCCATAGGATCAAGGTTTTCGATGGAGCAGATAATGACCACGTTATCTGCCAAGTCACGCATCACTTCGAGTTCATATTCTTTCCAGCCGAGTAAAGACTGGTCAATGAGAATTTGGGAAACAGGGCTGGCATCTATACCCACCTGTGCCATTTCTTCAAATTCTTCTTGGTTATAGGCAATACCGCCGCCACTTCCACCCATTGTGAAGGCAGGACGAATAATTAGGGGATAGGTGCCAATTTGGCGGGCGATGGCTTTGGCTTCTTCTAAGGATTCGGCTGTGCCACTGGGACACACAGCTACCCCTATCCTTGCCATTGCTTCACTAAAAAGTTTTCTGTCTTCGGCTTTTTCGATGGCTGGTAGTTTAGCGCCAATTAACTCAACGCCGTACTTTTCCAACACGCCATTTTTGGCTAAAGCAACAGCGAGATTGAGGGCGGTTTGTCCTCCCATCGTTGGGAGTAGAGCATCAGGGCGTTCTTTGGCGATTACTTTTTCGACCAATTCCGGAGTCAGCGGCTCAATGTAAGTGCGATCGGCCGTTTCCGGGTCGGTCATAATCGTTGCAGGGTTAGAGTTGACCAACACCACTTCATAGCCTTCTTCTCGCAACGCTTTGCAGGCTTGAGTGCCAGAGTAGTCAAACTCACAGGCTTGTCCGATCACAATTGGACCAGAGCCTAACAGTAGAATCTTCCGGAGGTCATCACGGCGGGGCATAGTAGTTGCCTTGGAGTACGAGAATATAAATCCTGATTATTTTAAGGGTGTTTACCCGCGATCGCACTTTTTATTATTAAGTTTTCTAACTTGGGCATGGGGCATTGGCCAAACAGGGCATTGGCCAAACAGGGCATTGGCCAAACAGGGCAAACAGGAAGTGTGGGGAGTGTGGGGAGTGTGGGGAGTGTGGGGGGAAAGATTTCTTCCCCATCCTCCCACACCTCCCACACCTCCCACACCTCCCCCTGCCTCCCCTGCTCCCTCATCTCCCTCATCCCCCTCATCCCCCTCATCTCCCTCATCTCCCTCATCCCCCTCATCCCCCTCATCCCCCTCATCCCCCTCATCCCCCTCATCCCCGCGTCCCTTCATGTCCAATCACTATTTTGTATTTCTAATTTTATTTAATTGTGACACTAAATTTCTTCTTGCTCTTGCGAAGATTTTTTATTTAATTTGATGACAATTTTCAACAAATGCTGATTTCTTATCGCAAAGATTTATCTATTTATTTATTACAAATCGATTACGGAGATAACAATCTATGTTGGCTAACTAATTGCTAAATATTTTCAATGTTAAATATGATGTAAATATGTTGACTTAAATTAAAAATGGCAGGGAGATAGGAATGCTACTCTCTGCCATTTTGGAAAATATTTTAAGAGTTAATGCTGCTGACTTTTTCTTTCGCTCTAGGTAGAAAAATCTAGATTATGAGAGTTTTAGCTTTGAGCAGCTTGGACAAACCCTAAGGTTAAGCTGTCTTTAGCGAGGAAGTGGGATAAATGATAAGCACGTTCCTCAGTTTTTAACAAAATCTTTTCGTAGAGATAGCGTGTAGCCCGATCCCCTAAACTCTCTGCCTGAGCAGCTTGGCGGCGAATCACACCAATGATTGCTTGTTCAGCAGCTAGGTCATTTTCTACCATTTGGCGGGCGGAATATACGCCGTCGGATTCTTGCTGAAAACAGGTTAATTCTGCTAGTTTGCTGAAGGTTGCAACTGGCACACCACCCAGTCCATCCAAGCGCTCTCCAATTTCATGGATGTGGTCTTGCACTTCATTGTAGCCTTCGTTAAAAAACTCATGCAGAGAGTAAAATTCTGCACCTTCAACTACAAAATGATGCTTTTGGTACTGCAAGTAAAGTGCTTGAAAACTAGCCAAGACAACGTTAAATCCTTCTGTAACTGGGGCAGTTACGCTGTGATCTAACAGTACGGGATTGTCATATACATGACCAAAATTTCGTAACAAAGTTTGCGTTTCAGACATTGTTCTCCTCGCTCTTTAGCAGTTACAGTTTTTAACTGCTTAGTCTTTATATACTAACATTTTCATAATAATGGCAAGGCCTATTCTTTATGACTAAATTTTGAATTGTAGGCTACAAAAATTCTTCAGTTTATTTGTTCATTGAATGATGTTATGGGGGTGGGGGGGATAGGAGATGAGGGAGCAGGGGAGCAGGGAGCAGGGAGCAGGGGAGAAAATCTTCCCCTCTGCCCCCCGCCCCCTCTCCCCCTGCTTCTTCCCCATGCCCAATAATTATTTTTTCCAAAATTAATGAGAATTGTTTGCACTTAAGGTATGCTGGTTTTAAGAGGTTAAACTTCTATGACTTTCAAAAGTAAGAAGTTATATCGCTGTATTTACTGCAAGTTTGTTGCACTTTGAGGGCAATTCTCTTGAAATCGTTTAGTTCGGAAGTAAAAAGCAAACACGTTGTTGAGGTCAATTGGGCAGACCGGTGGCAAGTCTATCAACGCCTAAAGGAGTTAGATATTCCCTGTAGTTGTGTGACTAATCAGCCATTACAAGTTGAAATTAGTTCTGCTACTGCGGCTGTTCAACTTTGGAGTGTGATACGGCAATTCACAGCCTCTCGTCAAGATCAAATTTGGACTCTTGAATGCTGCTGGAAAAGTCGTTACCAAAAGTCCTAATCTGCATTGCCAGTATTGACTCTGGTGCTGAAAATATCTCAGTAGATAATTTGTATTAAAGGAGGTTAAAAAATGGGTGCATGTCACAGTCTGGAAGTATCACAATTTTGCCTTGAGGGCAGGTTTATAGATTTTGTTATTAAAGATGGCTATAAGCTCAAAGGTTTACTGCTAGGCACTCATGAGGGTGAATGTTACGTTAAACTTGCTAAACATTTACGGGCTGGTTTTGATTTGCGGCTCACACCAGGCACTTGGCTACAAGTTGTTGGTTACAAAAAATACGATATAAAAAAAGACAAAGTTACACTTAAAGCTGAACGTGTGATGGCGGCGCGTTCTGAAATGGCGAGTGTTCAAACCATCGCTGCACCACAAGAACCTCCATCAATTGATAATGGGAAGGCAAAACCAGCGAAGACGAAAGCAACGATTTTGGTCTGTCAAAAGTCTGATTGCATGAAACGCGGTGGTAAAGCAGTTTGTCAGGCGTTGGAGGCTGCTTTGAGCGATCGCGGTTTAGAAGACCAAGTTACAATCAAGGGCACTGGTTGTATGAAAAACTGCAAAGCCGGGCCAAATCTAGTAATGCCCGACAAAACCCGCTACAGCCAAATTCAAGCACCACAAGTCCCGGCGCTGATGAATAAGCATTTTGCTGACAAAGGTTTAGCAGCACAACCAAATAACTTCAGGGAAGTACCAATGGTTAATCCCAAGTTTTGCTAAAGTTAAGAGGAAAATCTTAACTGACTAATGAGAAAATTTAATAGTAAGTTTTTACTGTATTCCCTTGATACTCAGCAGTAATCTTTGAAAGATTTTTGCAAGAGTTATAGATATAGCGATCGCCTTTACATTGTCATGAAACGAACATAATTGATAAGGCGATCGCTTAATATTTCTATGCAATTGAATTGAGCGATGCGGGGTTGGGCTACGCCTACGCAAACGAGTTTGTCAGTAAAAAGGTAAAGTCACTCGCAATCACTTTTCAAATCGGTATTAGGGACTTCCAAAAAATAAATTGTTCCAAATTATTTGTACATTTGTAGGGGCGCACAGCTGTGCATTGGTGTCAACTTAAGCTAAAAATAGCGTACTCGTTGGGTGTTGCGCGTCCGCCCACCGTTAAAACGGCGGTCTCATAGCTGAAGTCCATTGAAATGGACTGTAATTTTCAGTCCTATAAAGAGGACTTTCGCTATTAG
>JAVRBV020000043.1:0-2580 GCA_034531095.2 Nostoc sp. CreGUA01
CGTACCCTTCTCTTCTCTACGAGACGCTACGCGAATGGATTCCGCCCTTGGCGGTACGTAATGACAAGCATTTAGCCGGACTTAATATCATTCTCTGCATCTTCTATCTTGTGTACCTAAATTAAAAGCCCGGTCGTGAAGACCGAGCTTTTAATATGGGGTTATATACCCCGAAGTTTCGTTATAGAGTTTCAGTATAATTTGCTAATCTGATAGAGACTACCACCCCACCCTGACCAATTCCGGAAAATTACAAAATTTTTCTCTCTACATTTACTAATGTCTCTATGGTAGAACGTAGATTTTCTTAAATGCATATCAATACATTAAATTATGATGAAAAATGCGATGGAAAAGTTCTGAAGCCATCATGTTAAAATCAATCTACAAGACTACCCTGATAAATGAGTAGATACTCAAGCGATCGCGGATTTTAAACTTTCGATGCAGGCTTTAAAAATAGCCATGCTACAAAGAACGTCGCTGCTGTGAATAGTTGCGTCAAATCCAAAGCCGACAGATAGCCATCTGCAAATGAAGCAATACTCCGATCTGTAATCCCAAATACCCAAGATGACAAGCCAAACAGCCAAATCCCATTCTTGAGATTTCCGACGAATTCCTTAGACTCTGATGGTTTTTGGTCGTTCATAATCTTCCACTCCGTTGGCGAAGAATCTGGTGATTGATGAGAAATACCTGCCTTGAGGAACTTTTTCTGATTCCTGAGGCTAAATTTACACTCATCTATTAATAATATTAATAAATATTTCACCTACTTGACTTCACTCCCCAAAGGTACATCTGTTAATCTTGACATTCTTCCTTTGGTTCTGTCACCTTGGATAGACGGTAATGGGTTGAGTTTCAAGCTTTACAACATGGCGCTTGAGTGCTGAGATTACACAATCTTTAGACAACTATATAAATATTTATTTATTTTCTAAATAAAGTATTTCTTAAGATAGATGTGTTTCAAACTAAATACGTCGTAGGGACGCACAGCTGTGCGTCCCTACAAGGGTGAATATTGGGCTAAAAGCTAGATTTCTGGGTCAGCTAAGCGGGTAGTGGGACGACTTTGATACAAATCCTGAACGACTTGGAGAACGGAAATTAAGGCTACAAGGGCGATGACTGTGACAGGTAACAAACCTTTGCCAAAAATGGCGATCGCCACCAACACAACTGCACCCCCAAGTCGATACTGAGAACGGATTTTGCAATAACGAATCACCCCAAATCTATGGAGAATACTGACAGCTAGGGAGCATAATGCTATTGAACCGCAGATCAGCCATCGCTGGGAATCTGGTAATGCTAAAGCTGGTTTACTCAACAAGATTTGTTCTACTCCAACTCCAGCCGCAGCAATCCCAATCACTAGGGGTAAATGAGTGTAAAGCCAGAGATTGACAACATTAACTTTTCCATGCGTCCGCGCGATCTCAATCGGTTTACCGCCTAGATTATCAAAATAGACCCACCACCAGCTAAAAGCAATAATTAAACCAAACACGGCGGAAATTACGGTTGAAAGATCCCATTTCTGCTGAGAAACACCATTGACCACCGCGATAATTGCTTCACCCAAAACAATAATTGTAAACAGTCCAAAACGTTCTGGTAAATGGGAAGCGTGGGGGAGTAATCTTAGTTGAAACTTGCGTGCTGTTAAGGGTGTGGCAAAGTCAATAATGATTCCTAATGTCCAGAGTGCGAATCGCCAAGGAATGGGTATAAATGCTGAAATTAACCAAAGGAAAGCGGCGATCGCAAAACCAATTGCGTAGCGAGTCGTCAAAGGTCGTGCTGAGGGGATGTGTATTCCCGCACGGACATATTCTATCACCAGCACAGCCCGACCGAGAGCATAGGAAAGGGCAAAACCAGGAGAACTTTCGCCTAAACCGTGGTGTATATTCACAGCCATTGCTGCTGCTGTCAGCATTTGTACACCAATCAGTAGGCGATGTGCAATATCATCACTATCAAAGCGGTTGGCGTAAAATGTGGTACCAATCCATGACCACCAAACAGGTATAAATAAAACAACAAACCCGAATAATCCTGAAAGTGAGATATCTTCATTGAGATTGTGAGCGAGTTGAGAAACTGCAACTACAAACACCAAATCATAAAAAAGTTCTAGCCAAGTGGCATGTCGTTCTTCTTCAGTTTCTTCACCAATGCGTAACCTTGGCGGTTGGATAAAATTTGCCATAGTGCTAATTGCGAATCGCTAATTGTTTTTTACCATTAGCTGTAGGCAATTAGCGCGGAAATTTTTTCAGAGAAGATAACGACGAATTGTCATCTAAGAATTGCCTAAATACTTGCTACTAAAAGTTTCTAGGTGTTGCTAACCATAATACTTTTGCTGGGCGATGGTCATTGCACGAGATAATAACAATACCTCGTTTAATTGTCATTAATTGCCAATGTCGTTTGATAATCTGTGCAAACTGCTTTCAGAAAAATATCCCGCTACTTTTGCCAGTTGGGTTTTGGGTACAGAACAAACTGATGTCAAAGTCCTGAAAACCGAATTGAGCATTGAACCAATTCGCGCTGATTATG
>JAVRBV020000044.1:0-64554 GCA_034531095.2 Nostoc sp. CreGUA01
CCAACGCAGTGGCTTGGCTACACAGACGAAACCCACCTGCGTGGGTTTGAAAGGCCTAATTTTTGGTTAGTCCGCGCAGGCGGACGAGAGTTTGTGTAGTAGCGAATTATATTCGCCCAAAACTTTTCAAACATCCTCTAAAGTCCAGTCAATTTCTTTTATTATTAATAATTGCTGCGTTCGCATAAAATCAAAGCGATCGCTCCTTGAAATTAAAGAGCGATCGCTTCGATCAATGGTGCAAAATATAACTTAAGCAGCAACAGATTCCAACAACTTGATATCAGAAAAAACAAATTCCTGAATTGATACTTTTCCATCTATTTGGGTGCGAATTTCGCGGCGATTTAAGATGAAATAATCACCAACTTTTTCGTACTCATCGGTAAATTCACTTCTACCGCCTTTTTGTTCCCCAGTTTTGGGGTCATGGTAGACAGAATCATAGGTATGAGACAAATAACCTTCGCCAGTATCGTGACTGCTAAAGGTGTCAATTGTCACAAAAGTACCGTGAATGAGACGATGAACGTGGCACACCTCATTGTTGCGGACTTTGTATTTATCACCCTGGGCCTTACCACCCATTAAAAGTTCAACTGCACCAGTTTCGTCAGTTTTACCATAGCTAAAGGTATTGGCGCTGTGGGTATCTTCAAAGCTGCGACGGACGCGGTGAATAGCGATTTCCCATGCTTGGCCGTGAATTGCTTGCTTGGCTGAGTCGTCATCTACGTCCAAAACTTCGGCTTTGAGATTAGCGCTGATAATTACTTTGCCTGTGAAGACTTTATCATCATGCTTAAAGGTAATATTTGCAGTGTAACCGGGGAAATTTTTGTCCCAAGTATAGCGATTCTCATAAGCAGCCCGGAAAAGTTCCTGAGCAGAGAGTTGTGTAACTGTCATGTGCTTCTCCTAGTCGCTACTGTAATTAGCGTTTTAGTTTTCTTGGTATTAGCATAGAAGTAATTGTTGAGGCTTGGATAGTCCCCAACTGGGTACACTTATGGTTAATTCTCTTCACGCCGTATTTCATGCGATCGCTAACGTCCAAGATGAGCAAGAGTTAAGACTTGCTTTGGCGGACAAAATTAGCGACCATTTTGGCGTACAAAATTGGGGTATCTATCTCCTAGATGAACAACCAACCACTGAAATTGATGTTCCGGGCATTCCAGCAGTATGCTTAGAGAGCAATCCAGTAGGACGCTACGTGGTTGAACGTCACGCTCCAGCCCACGAGCAATTATTATTATCTCCAGGCGACTGGAAGCATTTTTGCTCCCGCCATGACCACGAACACGTCATGACTGGGCCAATTGTTTGCGATGGTCGCCTGATCGGCACCCTGAACCTAGCCCGTGACAAGGGAAATCCCCCTTTTAACGGTAATGATTTAGCTGACTTGAGCGCTTTGTGCATTCATTTGTCAGCCAAAATGGCAATTCTACGAGCAAAACCAAAAATATCCAATTTGCTTTTAGCAAGTCCTTTAACAGCTCGTGAATTAGAAATTGCCGAATTGGTAGCCCAGGGATTAACGAATGCAGAAATTGGCGAAAGACTTTGGATTACCCAAAATTCTGTCAAGCAAGCCCTGAAGAGAATGTTTCGGAAATTGAAAGTTTCAGCGCGTGCAGAAATGGTGGCAAAACTGCAAGACATACAAGTTTTTTGACACTCCTCGAACTGTCCCGATCCCCGACTTCTTCAAGAAGTCGGGGATCTAAATCCTGGTTAAGTAAGTGATATTCTACTGTAGAGAGGCGATGAATCGCGTTTTCACCCAAGAATGTGTTTTAATCATTAATTGAATTGGTATAAAAGAGCAAGACGAGAAGTATTAATTGCACCTACGCTATTGATGAGGTAGGATATGGTTCTATGAGTAAAGATAATATGATTGGGGTTGCGATCGCTGGTACTGGATTCGGTCAAAAAGTCCACATTCCTGGATTCCAAGCACATCCTCGCACCGAGGTAGTTGCTGTTTATCACCGAGATATCAATAAAGCTAAAGCCATAGCACAATCCCATAATATCCCCCACGCCTGCGACACCCTTGCAGATATTGTGGCATTACCAGAAGTCCAAGCAGTCAGCATTTCTACCCCGCCATTTTTGCATTATGAAATGGCAAAAACAGTCCTACAAGCAGGCAAACATTTACTACTAGAAAAACCCATAACTTTAAATGTAAATGAAGCTAAAGAACTTTATCATTTAGCTAAACAAAAAAACGTCATTGCCACTGTAGATTTTGAATTTCGTTTTGTACCAGGATGGCAATTATTTGCTGAACTTTTGTCAGCAAAATATGTTGGTGAGTTGCGCTTAATTAGAATTGATTGGTTAGGTTCTTCTCGTGCTGATGCTTCGCGTCCTTGGAATTGGTATTCTGATAAAGAAAAAGGAGGCGGTGCATTGGGATCTCTGGGTTCCCACGCCTTCGATTATATTCATTGGTTATTCGGGCCAGTGCGGAAATTAAGCGCCCATTTAACTACTGCAATTCCGGCGCGAATTGACCCGACAAATCAAGAATCAAAGCTAGTAAATACAGATGACAATTGTATATTAACGCTGGAATTAGCAGATGGTACACCTTGCCAAGTTACCATCAGCGCGGTTGTTCATGCACCAAGAACCCATTGGATAGAAGTATATGGCGATCGCGGTACTTTAATTGTAGGTAGTGAAAATCAAAAAGATTATATACACGGCTTTCGTGTTTGGGGTTCCCAGCCAGGTAAACCTCTTGCAGAAATAGAAATACCAAATCGATTAATTTTTCCTAAAAATTACGCCGATGGACGCATTTCTGCATTTATTCGTGTCATAGACCAATGGGTACAAGGAATTGACCAAAACCAGCAAACAATACCATCTCTGCAAGAAGGAGTTTATTCTCAGTTATTGATGGATTTATCCCACAAATCCCACGAAACAAGCAGTTGGGTTAATGTACCCAGCTTAGAAAGTTATCTGCAAAGCTAGTAAACTAAGATTGAATTTTGGATTTTAGCAGGACTTACGCAAAAGATAACGAAAGTAGCGGTAATTCATGAATTACCGCTAGGCTTGAATAAGGTTTTCGGTCACATATTGCGTAAGTCCTGTTTAGATTGTTTCTTCTAATCCAAAATCCAAAATTTAAAATCTAAAATTCACAGCTAGCGGTGATGAAACTCCACTTGTTTCTCTAAAATCTTAATATCATAGTTACCAAAAAAATCGTGACCTAGTAGCCCAATGTCAGCTTGTGGAGCGATCGCTACTTGAATATTATGCGCTACAACCCCACCTACTGTAATAGATTTTACCTTACTTGTTGAAAATTGGACTTCACTTCCATCAGCAACTTGAGCTTCTAAGATACCTGTAGTTTTGAGTTGCAGGCTACTTGCCATATTTCGAGTAATCACAGTAGCACTAGCACCTGTATCTACAATCATTTCAAAGGTTTTTTTGTCATTGAAAGTAACATCAACTATGGGAGTTCCACCAAAGCGGCGTTTGATGGGAACTCGAAAAACTCTGTCGTCAGAAGATGCGTCTGAAGGTTCAGCTGTCTTACTACCACAAAGCTTTGCCAATCCAACGGTTTCACCAGAAGAAGTTACCATGAAACATGTTCCTGGATCTCCAATAGATGCCTGATTGAATAATACTAAAAATAGTAATGTAGGCATGACTGCAACCGCACTTAAATTGATGGTTTTAATCCTATGCCTCCAGACGTTCTTCATATTATCTTAATTCTCCATTATTTCGATATTTATTAATATCTCGATTGCTCAAATAAATTGATTTCTATTTTTTTAGTTTTTACTTTTATATTTTTACTTATATTACCTAGAATTACTGATTTATAAATTAAAGATTAGATAAAGACATGATAAAACTACTGAGAGTTCTTAGCTCACTCAAATATTGTTGCTGCGCGTACAGCAGTGGCGATCGCATTTTTCACAGCAGTATCTCTCTGTTCTAAAATAATATTTTCACTAACAGTACGACCAGCAACTACACCACAAATAGCTGCTGCGGCAAAATTATATACTCCAGCCATTTTAAACAGCGTGCCGGATTCCATCTCATAATTCAAGATATTTAATCGTCGATATTCTTCTGTAATACCATGCAGCGATCGCATTAAATTTGGATTTGCGGAATCAGTGCGTTCTTGTCCTTCATAAAAAGTATCAACTGACGCCGTAATTCCTAAATAATAATCAACCTTTAATTCTTGTGCGGCTTTAACTAAGGCGACTGTGAGAAAAGGATCGGCCGCAGCTGGATATTCCACAGGTGCAATATCATTTGCTGCACCTTGGCGACACAATGCTGCATTGCTAATAACAACGCTACCAACAGCAATATGGGGTTGAATGGAACCACAAGTTCCAATGCGAATAATTTGCCGAATACCTACTTGTACCAACTCATTCACAACAATACTTAATGAAGGCGCACCCATACCACTAGTAGCAGATAAAATGGGGCGACCATTAGGTAAAAATCCCAGATAGCTATTGAGTCCGCGATTTTCTGACAACAAGCGTACATCTTGTAAATAAGTTTGGGCAATGAGACGCGATCGCTCCGGGTCGCCAGATAATAGGGCTATGGTGGGAAGCGATGAACCTAAATCATCTTGTCCAAAGCCAATGTGATAGAAGCGTTGATTTGGCATAGCGTTGAGAATAGCGATCGCCCCAGCAACATACCATACCAAGGTCTTTTTTGAAACTTACCTAGAATCTCCTCCTTCCCATATCTGAAGTTGTCTTTCGGCTGCAACTATACAATTGAGACGCTTGGGTGGATACAAAAAATGATCGTAGGCTAAAGCCATCTGTCTAGCAGCCTCAGTATATGGGACTCTTCCTATTCCAGTACCCAATCCAGGACAAGCAATGGTGTTAATTTTTTGCTTGGCCTGTTGATTATGATACCGAATTGCTAGCAGCATCGCCCACATTGCTATATAAGGAATATCTGTCCCAGCAATAATCATGGGAACTCGCATCGTCGGTGTATGAGCCAAAAAATGATGCTTGCGATGACCTGTTTCCACAATTATAGATGTTCCCACAGGCTGTTCGCCCAAATAATCCTCAAGAATACGCTGCTGCACTCTTGCCATCAACGAACGACCAAAGAAACGGATAATAGCAGCATCTATGCCACCATCCATCATTCCAAAAGAGTTCGCAGGGCTGACCAGACAATCAAAATCTGGCAACCACTCGAAATAGTTATTCACTATTTCTACATTGGGTAAGTAATTAAAATTCTGTTGAAAGGCTGCACACAACAATGGGTTGGGAGCTACCAATATCAGTTTCAAGCTTTTATTTCCTCCGCTTGAATAACTATTTTAAACGTCAGCTGGGGCAAGCATCAACAGTTTTTCTCTATTATCAGTATTTTCTTCCATATCTACTTTGTGGTATCGCTTTAAGTAATACTTGTGCTAATTGCAACAAAATAATTATCTCCTTAACAAAATTTACTTATTTTTAACTTGTTTGGAATCAGGTACTAACAGTAATAAACAGCAAGTATTATGCTTTAAATTTTAATTTAATCTTTTAATAGAATGAGTTGTAGCATAGTTAAACTTCAACAAAGGTTTGGTATAAGTTAATATAAAATAAAACAATTACGGAAAATAGTGTTTACTTCGATTATTTATAAATAAAACAATTTAAATTATCATTTTTTATGCGGCACAAAATGTTACGTAACATCACTAAAATATCTGCTGATTTATTGTGTAAACTTTTAGGACAGCCTAGTGTTAGTAATTTAATAGCTCAACTGCATGAAAAAAACATTCAAATTCAGCAAATAGAAGAACAAGAAAGGGCGCTTTATAGAGTTATTAGCAAAATCAGGGCTTCTCTCGAGTTAGAAACAATTTTTCGTACAGCCACTAAAGAAACTTGCAAATTACTCCGCGTTGAACGAATTGCCGTCTATCGTTTCCATAATGACTGGGGTGGAGAATTTGTCAACGATTTTGAGTTTGCAGAGCCTGGATGGGATCATGTAGACGCATTAGGAAAAAATACACTTTGGAATGACTCTTATTTACAAGAACATCAAGGTGGACGTTATCGGAATAATGAAACTTTAGTGGTTTCAGATGTCTACTCAATAGGCTTGTCTCAATGCCATTTAGAAATTTTAGAACAGTTCCATATTCGAGCTTATGCAACTGCACCAATTTTTGTAGGAAAAAAACTTTGGGGAGTACTGGCTGCTTATCAGCACTCACAGCCACATGAATGGAAAAAATTAGAAATACAGTTTTTGTCTCAGATTGCAACGCAGTTAGGATTTGCAGTTAAACAAGCAGAATTATTAGCTCAAGCAGAACAAAAAGCAGCAGAACTGCATACAGCAAACCAGCAGCAAGAGATTCTGTTTAATTTAGTTGCTGAAATTCGTGAATCTCTGAATTTAGATACTTTGTTTAAGACAACTGTACGAGAAGTTCGTAAAGCTCTCCGTGCAGATCGTGTCGGAATCTTTCGATTTGATCTGGAATCGAACTATACTTCTGGTGAATTTGTCTCTGAGAATGTATTGCCCGATTGCGATTCAGTGATTGGCATAAAACTGAAGGATCATTGTTTTAGTGAAAAATATGCAATTCCTTATCACCAAGGCCGTATACAGGTATTCTCAAATATTTATCAAGCTGGACTACAAGATTGTCACCTCCAACTCTTAGAGCAATTTCAAATCAAGGCGCAAATTGTTGTACCTCTCATGAAAGGAAAAACATTGTGGGGATTATTATGCGTTCATCAATGCACTAGTTTGCGCGAGTGGAATATATTTGAAATTAAATTTATTAGGCAATTAGCAGCTCAGTTTAATGTAGCTTTAGAACATTCAGAATTATTAGAGCAATCCCGCTTCCATGCTAATCAACTAGCCCAAGCGAATCATGCTTTAGAACTGGCAAATTCTAAGTTAGAAAAACTTAGTAAGCTAGATGGTCTAACTAAAATAGCTAACCGTCGTTGTTTTGATGAATTTTTAGAAAAGGAATGGAATCGACTAAAACGAACTGGCAATTATTTATCTTTAATTTTATTTGATATTGACTATTTCAAAGATTATAACGATTATTATGGACACCTAGCAGGAGATGAATGCTTAATACAAGTTGCTCGTGCAGCACAAATTGTATTAAAGCGCCCTACCGATCTACTAGCTCGTTATGGTGGTGAAGAATTTATTGTCCTTCTACCAAATACGAATGAATATGGTGCTATTAAAGTAACTAACTTAATTCATAAGTCTATCGAAAAATTAAAGATTTCTCATCCGAAAAAAAATAACTATCAACATTTTTTGACCGTCAGTTTAGGCGTGGCGACTCAAATACCAACAGGTAAAATTTCGGCTCAAGAGTTAGTTGATGCAGCTGATAAAGCTTTGTATAAAGCTAAAGAACAAGGACGTAATAGGTGGGTTTGTGCTGCCAAATTCTAACAGGTTGTTTGTTGACTATTGACTGATGGCCAAAACTAAGGGTGTAGGGTGTGTTAGCACAGAGAGTACGGCATCGCCAGAAATTTGCGGTGCGTTAGGACTATCGTCCATAACGCACCCTACCGGACTCAAATCTTTTGTGGTAATGGTTTTTTTGACTTGTGCATACACCGTAGCTTAAAAAAGGGGGGAACCTTTGTTAAGAGCCTTTTCTTTTATTTATACTACATATATAATACAAAATATATCACCATTTTAGTGGTGACTATTTGTCCCTTGAACAAAAAGGAAATTTTATGATTCCCCGAGAACGCGTCCGCAATATTGGTATTTCTGCCCACATCGACTCTGGTAAAACTACGCTATCAGAGCGAATTCTCTTCTACACAGGCAGAATCCATGCTATTGAGGAGGTGAAGGGAGGCGGCAAGGGCGCAACAATGGACTTTATGCCGGAGGAAAAGCTACATGGTATTACCATTACCTCGGCGGCGACCACCTGTCAGTGGCATGATACCCAAATTAATTTAATTGATACACCAGGACATGTTGATTTCACTATTGAAGTAGAGCGTGCCCTGCGGGTACTTGATGGAGCAGTAATGGTGCTGTGTGCCGTGGCGGGCGTGCAATCCCAGTCCATCACAGTGGATCGGCAGATGAAACGCTACCGCGTGCCGCGTTTGGCATTCATCAATAAGATGGATCGGATGGGTGCAAATCCATTTCGTGTAGTACAGGCAATACGCGATCGCCTGCAATTAAATGCTGTATTACTCCAATATCCCATCGGCAGTGAAGACCAATTCCAAGGCGTGATTGATTTGGTGGAAATGACTGCTCACTACTTTGAGGGTGAAAACGGTGAAAATTGGGTAAAACAGCCAATTCCCGGCACTCTTGTAGAAGAAGCACAACAGGGGCGGGAGAAATTGCTAGATGCTTTGTCGCTATTCTGTGAACCGATGACCGAGATGTTGTTGTTAGGTAAAGAGATTCCCCAACAACTGATTTGGCAAACCGTCCGCCAAGCAACCTTGAGTTTAGAACTGACACCAGTACTACTGGGTTCAGCATTCAAAAACAAAGGAGTGCAAAATCTGTTGGATGCGATCGCTCTTTATCTACCATCTCCCATAGATAGAGAAGTAGTGAAAACAGCAGAATCACTCAGTGTCTACCCTCACCCCGATGCCTCCTTGGTGGCTTTGGCATTCAAACTCACCGTTGAGTCCTTCGGACAATTGACCTACACCCGGATTTACTCTGGGACATTAAAACCTGGTGATACCGTTTATAACTCCCGTACAGAACAACGGGTGCAAATCGGTCGCTTGGTAAGAATGCACGCCAACAAGCGCGAAGAGGTGAAAGTTGCAGTGGCTGGGGATATTGTTGCTCTGTTGGGTGTAGATTGTGCATCTGGTGATACATTATGTACCGGGGAACTAGTATCCCTAGAAAGGATGTATGTGCCGGAACCAGTGATTACGCTGGCAATTACGCCCAAAAAACAGGAAGATAGCGATCGCCTTTCCAAAGCACTCAACCGCTTTCAACGGGAAGACCCCACCTTCAGGCTGAGTATTGACCCAGAATCAGGAGCAACTTTGATTTCTGGGATGGGTGAACTCCACCTAGAAATCTACTTAGAACGGATTCAACGGGAATACAATGCTGAGGTTTATGTCGGTACTCCCGCCGTGGCGTACCGGGAAACCATTGGACAAAAAGCTAACTTTGACTATCGATTCAAGAAACAGTCAGGCGGCCCTGGTATGTACGCCCATATTATTGGGTGGATTGAACCGACAGATGAGCCATTTGTGTTTGAGAATCGGGTAGTTGGGGGTGCGATTCCCAAAGAGTACATCCCCGCTTGTGAGAAAGGTTTCCGAGAGGCGATGGCATCAGGAAAGTTATCAGGCTATCCAGTGACCGGAGTGAAAGTCGTTTTGGAGGGGGGTTCATATCACCCCATTGACTCTTCAGAATTGGCGTTTCGGTCGGCTTCCCATCAAGCACTAGAAAGTGCGATCGCCAAAGCCAAACCCTACACCAAAGAACCGATTATGCTTGTAGAAGTGGAAACACCAAACGAGTTTATGGGAAGAGTTCAGGGTGACCTTTCATCCCGTCGAGGTTTGCTGTTGGGTTCCGAGACAATGCAAGGATATACAGTGATTAGGGCAGAAGTACCGCTAGCGCGAATGTTTGGGTATTCCACAGACTTGCGATCGCTCACTTCTGGTATGGCTACCTTTTCAATGGAATTTGCCTGCTATAAACAGTCCTAATGCACATTCGCAATTAGCATCTTGAAATAGTTTAATGTAGGGGCACAAAATAACTGTGTCCCTTTCATTTTTGCTAGGTTTTGAATTAACTGATTAGGCTGTGAAACCGCCGTCAATCTTCAAGCTTGCGCCGGTGACGAAACCAGCTTCAGCGCTGGCGAGGTAGGAAACCATGCCAGCGATCTCGTTGCTTTGACCGTAACGTTGGAGGGCGATTAAACCTCTAATGTTGTCGGCAAAGGCGCCGTCCGCCGGGTTCATGTCGGTGTCCACTGGACCCGGCTGGATATTATTGACCGTGATGCCACGAGAACCAAGATCGCGGGCAAGACCGCGGGTGAAACTAGCGATCGCACCTTTGGTCAAAGCATAAACCGAACCGCCAGCAAAGGGCACAAGGTCACTGTTGATGCTGCCGATGTTGATGATTCGTCCGCCCTCACCCATGTGGCGGACAGCTTCTTGGGTAGCTACGAACACACCCTTGATGTTAATTGCAACCAGCCTGTCAAACTCCTCCAGGGAGAACTGGTCGATGGGGGCTAAGGCGGCGACGCCAGCATTGTTCACGAGGATATCGAGACGACCAAAGGCTTTCACAGTTTCAGCGACGGCGTTTTTTACTGCTTCGACATCGGCACTATCAGCCCGTATCGCCAGGGCTTTTCCACCGGCCGATTCGATGGCCTGCACTACCTCGTCAGCTTTTTGTGGCGAGCTAGTGTAGGTGAGGGCTACGGCTGCGTCATCCTCCGCCAGACGTTTGGCGATCGCCGCCCCTAGACCACGGGAGCCACCAGTAACCAATGCAACTTTTCCTGTCAGTTTTTTTGCCATGATTGGTTGTGAGCGTAAATATACTATTTTACCGATAGGCAACGCGGAGACTTTGAACTAAAATCACCGCCGATGCGATCGCCATTAACCCTCCCCAAAACCAATAAGGCAAAAGTAAATACCGCTGCATTTGCGCTGTATCTGAGAGTCCAAGGGAGCCAGCAGAGCTACTAAATAAATAATCTAGTTGATGGTATGTACTTACACAAGCTTGTACGCCCAAAAATTGAATGGTAAACCCCTGTACCCAACGAGGTGCTTTCAGAGCGATACCTAAAATTATTAAACCCAACAATGGAATTGCCACCAACCCAAACCAAGAACGCACCCAAATTAATGTAGAAAATAACAAAAAACTCCCCAAAATTTTCAAACTCAAAGAAGCTGTTTTAAAACTGCGGGAAGCGAGAATCAAGGCTGCACCGGCCAGAGGCGGTCCCATTGGCCCTGCTGCTGCTACCATTGCCGGGCCGATTGGCCCCAATGATGACCGAATGCCATAGGTTGCAACACCAGAACCATTGCTAAAAATCTGCAATTTCTGAAACTGTCCTCCTAGTAGGAGTGCCATTAAGCCGTGACCCATTTCATGAAACCAAGTTGCCAAGATTGTAAATGGGTATAAGATATAATTTCCTGCTGGAACTTGCCACAATAAAGCAGTAGCGATCGCCGCTGCAATTAGCCACTTTAGCCCCATACGTTCAACAACTGGCGGGGCTTCTGTTGTTAGCAAGTTTTCGGGATTTTTGCTTGGTTCCTTCATAGAATACTCAAATTTAGATTTTAGATTTTCTCCACCCAGCAATTGGCAAGCATCCAATTTTAGATTTCTGACTTCGGCGCGAGCGCTCTGTTGAAGGATTTTAGATTATCGTTTCAATCTAAAATCCGTCTTGAAAAGCTTCGATTGCAGGTTTCCTCCAATCGAACTTTTCACAAAACTAAAAATCTCAAATTGGCAATGTATTTTTATCTATCCTAGTGTAATTATCAAAGTAATGGGTGTTTCAAAGCCTCTCGATCTTTCAGGGAGAGTTTTGGAAAGGGATTTCTAGCGTACTTGAGGACTTGTGAAATCTCTTATAACGTAAGAACCGCTTTCAGTTTCCTGCAACTCCAGACTAAATAATTGGGAAAAATAAGTTTGAACTCAAGAAGTAACTTTTGGAGGTTGCAAGTGTTGTCTTACTTACGTGTGCTAGCTTCACTTTTACTTACACCATTAAGAGCAATCCGTCGATTAGTTAAGTTTTTAATCAAACAACAATATCAAGTAGACGGATTAAGACATTCAAATTTGGGGCTTGACCTATACAACCAAGGGCTTTATCGTGATGCATTAAAACAATTCAGTCAAGCTTTATCTTATTTTAAAAGAATTCAAGACTTAAAAAATGAAGGTACAACTCTGAGTAATATTGGAAGTACATATCGTGGTCTAGGACAATATTCAAATGCTTTAGAGAACTATCAAAAAGCGCTTTCTCTTCATCTTGAAGTCAACAATCGAATTATGGAAGGAAAAACACTTTGTGGTATTGGAGCAGTGTATTCCTTGTTAGGACAATACTCAGAAGCGCTACAGTACTATAATCACTCCTTGATAATTAGTAGAGAAATAGGCGATCTATCTAATGAAGCTGCTACTCTCAGCAATACTGGATTAATTTATAAAAGCCTTGGGCAGCCTCAAAAAGCCTTAGAAAAATATCAAGAGGCATTAAAAATTTACAGAAGTCAAAATCATAAAAATGGTGAGGCAGCTATTCTTAATAACTTGGGAGAAACTTACAATGAATTAAGTCAGTATGCAGAAGCATTAGAGCTACATCATCAATGTCTTAATATCGAGATAGAAAATAATCATTTATCGGGTCAAGCTTCTTCTCTGAATAATATAGGATGTGTTTATCGTGAAACGGGGGAATATACCAAAGCACTAGAACACTATAAAAAAGCTTTAAAAATTTTCAAAAAATTAGGCGATCGCGCCAATGAAGCTACAGTAATCCATAATTTTGGCGGTATTTATGACCAAACAGGAGAGTATCAAATATCTGTTAATTGATTGAATCTTGCTTAGGGTAAAAAGCGATCGCTATTCCAGTACTATGGCTTTTGAGACTGCAAATATGACAACAGTATTAAAATTAACACTCCCCATAAAGGGGAGTTAGTACACAGCATTTAATTACATAAACTGAACAACATAGTTATCCATTGCTTGTGTTGATGCCGTTGCTTTGCTTCTCCTGCAAAATAAATGCCGGAGGATGGGCAGAAAATATTTAGGCTGATGTCACGATTGCTCGAAAATCAGTTAAGCAAGTTGAAACAGGAATGTCATCAAGTCTCCTTTGCCCAAACTAATGCGATCGCCTGGTCGTAAGCGGTGACGATTCCCCGGTAACAAAGGCAAATTATTGATGTAAGTGCCGTTAGAACTTCCCACATCTTCTACATAATGAGCGTCTCCTTCCACACGAATATCTGCATGAATCCGGGAGACAATTTCTGAATTGGGAAATCCTGAAACATCAACATCTGGAGGAATCCGGTCATTGGGCTTGCCGATATGAATCACAGAGAGATTTTGGGCTAATTCAATCAACCTATCGGTTTGAACGTGGACTAGCCGCGCATTCACCTGCTGCAATTGCGTTCTGGCAGCAGTTACCGTTGGTGGTGCTGCTGGTGGGGGTATTTCAGGTTGCTCTTGTGGTGCTGGTTCCAAGGGTGGCGGTGTCGGAATACCTTGGCTAGACACCACAGGTTGAACCGCGACGGTTGGCGGTGGTGTTGGGGGGCTGTTTTCTGTAACAGACAGCTGTGGCGGAGTTACTGGAGGAGCCGCCACCGCTGTTGGTGGTAAAGATGAGGAAACAGGAGGATGGGAGTTCGGAGATTCACTCATTCCCAAAGCATCTGGCTGTAAAAGTTCTAGAAGCGGATCGGGTGTAACTAACGGCGGTACTTCCACGGGCATATCGGGAGTCACCGTTGCAGCCGCTGGGGCGTGAACGTGTGGAACTGCTGATGAGTGCAAGTTATAGCCACACTGACCACAGAATGCAGCATCGGCCTGCACTGATGCCCCACAACTGGGACAGTGAGTAGTTGCTGGTAACGGCGTATAACAAGCTTCACACTGAACAGCGCCGTCAGGATTGGGATGATTGCAATTAGGGCAGACGATCATCGATTTTAGCCTTTGTTCAAGATCATCATAAATATGGTGGGATTGGCAAGCTCCAGGGGCGGCCTTAGCTTTCGATTGTAACAATTACTCTTGAAGAGATCGGGCAAAGGGAGCAGGGGGAGATGAGGGGGATGAGGGAGATGGGGGGGATGAGGAGGTGGGGAGGTGGGGAGGTCGGGAGGTGGGGAGGTGTGGGAGATGTGGGAGGTGTGGGAGGATGGGGAAGCATTAATTCTCTTTCCCCCATCTCCCCACACACCGTACACTCCCCACACTCCCCACACTCCCCACACCCACCATCTCCCCATCCCCGTATCCCCCCAACCTCTTCTCATGCCCCAAGCCCAATGCCCCATACCCCATCCTTGTTAAGTTTGGAGTTCTGAACCTGCTGCTGCATCCAGCAACCACCAAAGTTCTCCTTGGGGCTGAATTAAACGCGATGGGTAAGTGAAGTCATCGGCTACAGGTGCAAAGACTTGTGCCAAAGCTGGTCTTTTGTTTGCACCAGCAACCAAAAAAATCACGCTGCGAGCAGAGTTGATGAAGGGGTATGTGAAACTTATCCGCAGGCTTTCGTTTTTGTTACCCACGGTAACCAAGCGATCGCGTACTTTGAGAGCTTCTGTATGGGGAAACAAAGATGCGGTATGTGCATCATCACCCATCCCCAGTAATATTACATCCAATGCGGGAAACTCCGCCCCAGAAGAATTAAAAAATTCTTTTAGATGCTGTTCATACTTAGCAGCAGCTAGGGCTGGGTCAGCTTCTAAAGTCGGTACGGGGTGAATGTTAGCAGCTGGGATATCAACATGATTTAGCCATGCACGACGCGTCATCAATTCGTTGCTATCGGGATGATCTGGTGGTACATAACGTTCATCCCCCCAGAATACATGAATTTTATCCCAAGGCAACTTTTGATTGACCATCGCTTCGTATAACGGCTTTGGTGTACTGCCGCCTGATAAAGCGATGGTAAATCGCCCCCGCTGCTCGATGGCAGTTTCTAACTTGGACAGAATCAATTCTAGCGCTCTTGCAACTAGCGCTGGCTGATCCGGTAGAACTTCAACCGTTTTGTTCATAGCTTCATCATCATATTGCCGGCTTCCAGCAATACAATACCGAACTTCTTACAATCTCCCTTTTTAACTTTTGAAACATTTAACATAGCGTTGACTGTTGGCTGATGAGTGATAACTGGAAAAGAAATATTTTTCTGCACTTATTGTGTCATTTATCATATGAGTGTCTAGCTTGAATAAACTTAGACGTACCTTATTGACATCCAGTTACTTCATACTTGGTTGATTGAGGCCAGATGGGGTAAATTGATGAAAACTTAACAAAAATTTATAAAAATAATTAATTTTAGGTATTAGGGTAGCATCGCTGGGCTACCCCGGTGTGTATTTTCAGTACGAACAATGATATATTACAAATCGCCTACAAATAAGTCTTTCCAATCAGCGATCGCTTGGCGTTGAGCAATTAACAATTGTTCAATTCCTTTTTGGGCGACATCTAGCAGCTGATTCAACTGCTCTCGGCTAAAGCTACCTTCTTCAGCTGTACCTTGGACTTCAATAATTTCCAGATGTTGATTCATGACCACATTAAAGTCTACTGTTGCAGCCACATCTTCTATATAATTTAAATCTAAAAACGACTCTTTTTCCAGTAATCCTACGGAAACCGCTGCTACCTGTCCACACAGAGGCGATCGCTGCAACGTTCCCTGCTGCAATAATTTAGAAATGGCATGAGCTAAAGCCACAAAAGAACCTGTAATCGCTGTAGTTCTAGTTCCGGCATCAGCTTGCAACACATCAGCATCCACAGTCAGCGTATACTCTCCCAGTGCCTGAAAATCCAATGCTGCGCGTAAACTGCGTCCGATTAAGCGTTGAATTTCTTGCGTTCGTCCAGATAATTTCAATAATTCCCTTTCTTGTCGTTGTTGTGTAGCTGATGGTAGCATTCGGTATTCCGCAGTTAACCAGCCCTTACCTGTTCCTTCCAGAAACTTAGGAACTCCCTTAGTGACGCTGACGGTACAAAGCACCTGAGTATCACCGCATCTTGCGAGAACAGAACCGGGAGCAAAGCGGGTAAAACTGGGGTAAAAACTTAAAGGACGTAGTTCATAGGGAAGACGACCATCTGGACGCTGCCAAGCCATTGGATTTGCCTCAAGATTTTTTAAATGGAATACTGCCTTAAGGTTACCTTAGTAGGGCATTGGGCATTGGGCATTGGAAGGTGTGGGAGGATGGGGAAGCATTAATTTTCTTTCCCCCATCTCCCCATCTCCCCACACTCCCCACACTCCCTCATCTCCCTCATCTCCCTCATCCCCCTCATCCCCCTCATCCCCCTCATCTCCCCATGCCCCATGCCCCATGCCCATTTTTATGGAACTGCAAGCAAAGTCAAAATATTTTGCAGTACCATCTCTGGTGATTGGTCGCCATTGATGGTTAATAGGCGGCGGCGACGGTCGTAATATTCTAAGATGGGAATGGTGCGATCGTAAAACAATTCTACACGCCGTTGTACGATTTCTGGTTGGTCATCTGGTAGCGATCGCCCTAAGGATCGGCTAACCATGACTGCTTCTGAAACTTGTAGATAAATCGCCCAATCTAGTTTTTGCCCTAAATCATCTAATAAAAAATCTAATTCTTCAGCTTGAAAAGCAGTCCGGGGATAGCCCTCCAACACCCAAGCGCAGTTAATATCTGGTTGTCTGAGGCGAATTCGGATTAATTCAACGATAGTTGCATCTGGAACTAATTCCCCTTTTTCTACAAACGGCCGTGCATGGTAGCCTAATTCATTCAAGCTAGCGTAAACAGAAAGATAAGTCTGGGAATCGATTTGCGACCATTGGAAGTTCGGTAACGGCTTGCCACCAGATATAGCTTCCCGTAAAATCTCACCTGTAGAAATCAGAGGAATATCAAAGTATCTGCAAAGCCTTTGTGCTTGAGTACTTTTACCCGATCCTGAACCTCCCAGAATCACTAATTTCACAACACTTCACTCCTCATCGTGTTAAATTTACTACTTTATAAGTTTGTTCGATCCAAATAATCGGAAAATCTAACATATACAAACTTTCAGCCGCTACTTCCAGATTTTTTAAGTGATTGTAACTGTAGCTTATTTGTTATGATTTTTACGACTAATTTCCCAGAAAAACCCGAAATTTAAATCAAAATAACTCTTGACTTCAGCACAAAGGTAGTGTTTGACTAAGAATGCAATTTGCCCAAACCACTGCACCTGCGAAAAACAGATAGATTATACAAGCAGATTCGTAATAACTAATCTTAGTAATAGTCTGTAACTTATTGTAAATTTTTGAACTTTACTTATGGTCGCCCAGCTAGAAACACAAAGTATCAATTCAAACCTTACCTTAACATATCCAGTTGAAGGGCTAATACAAGTTTTTACTAGTTGCCATCGTAACTTTTTTACTAGTGTGATGGCTCAATCACTGAGAATAGCCGGACAAGGAACGCCAGTGTTAATAGTCCAGTTTCTCAAGGGTGGTATTCGTCAAGGACAGGAACGGCCAATACAACTAGGACAAAATTTAGATTGGATTCGCTGTGATTTACCTCGTTGCATTGATACACCACATCTCGACGATACAGAAAACCAAGCCTTACAAAAACTGTGGCAGTATACACAACAAGTAGTAAATGAAAGTAAGTATTCTCTCGTAGTTTTAGATGAGTTAAGTTTAGCGATTAACTTTGGTTTAATTGTGGAAACGGAAGTTTTAGCTTTTCTGGCAAAACGCCCTCCCCATGTCGATATCATTCTCACAGGGCCGGAGATGCCGAAATCTCTGTTGGATGTAGCAGATCAAATTACAGAAATCCGCCGCAGTCATCGACCCTAAACAAAATACTCAGTTCACGATATTCTAGTAGTTCTGTTTAAATTAGCTGTGAACTTGTGATTAAAAACGATATCTGGATTAATGAAATGGCTCAAAAAGGCATGATTTCACCATTTGAGCCAAGTTTAATCCGAAAAGTACAAAAAGCGGAAGGTCTAAGCCTTGTGAACCGCCAATCAGAAATTTCTGATACAGATAAGTCTGTAGCGGTTCAACCTGTAATCAGCTACGGTTTATCTTCCTATGGCTACGATATAAGGCTTTCTCCGGCTGAGTTTCGGATTTTTCGCCACATACCCGGAACTGTAGTTGATCCCAAAAACTTTAATCCCCACAATCTGGAGCCAACAGCACTGCACACGGATGTTAATGGCAGTTATTTTATTTTGCCTGCTCACTCCTATGGACTTGGGGTGGCTCTAGAAAAGCTGGAGGTTCCAAATAATATTACAGTGATTTGCATAGGTAAATCAACTTATGCAAGATGTGGTATAATAGCGAATTTGACACCTGCTGAAGCTGCATGGCGGGGTCATCTGACATTGGAATTTTCTAATTCTTCTAGCGCCGATTGTCGCATTTACGCTAACGAAGGCGTGGTGCAATTGCTATTTTTAGAAGGTGAACCTTGCGCTATTAGTTATGAAGCAAGACAGGGTAAATATCAGGATCAGTTAGAAATTGTGACTTTGGCTCGTGTTTAGATCTTTGCTGAAGCTGCTACTTGTGTGCTACAAACGCAGCTTTTCATGATGTGCGATCGCCTAAAATCAAAAATCTAATTACACAACATTCCGTAGGTGCTAATATCGGCAGTTTTTTTTGATTAAAGGTAAATGCGATCGCTCTAAATCAACCCTTCCTTAAAGTTGTAGTTATCGTTTCCCATAAAAGTTACTTCCATTGTCAACGAGATGAGAAAGGAATTAAGGTGCTAACCTTGCTTTGCCTAGACGCTGCTTTTCATACCATTGAGCGATCGCAGGTGCCCAATCCGCAAAGTGAGGCCACATCAGTTCACACAACTTTTGAATTTCAAGTTGAGCGTCTTTCTTATTTCTCAGGTCACAAAAATGCAAAAAAGACCTTAAATTAAAACTAACTACAAAATGCTGACGATAGTCAAAAGGTACTTTACCTCTGGCGTGTTCTTCAGACATTCCACCTTCAAAATCAGCTTTATATCGTTTAGCCGCTTCTAGACACCATTCTAAATCTGCTGCTCGTTGTTCTGGTGTGTAGTGGTACTTTTTACCTTGTCTATCAGTGTAATAACCAACGGGACGCAGATAAATAACATCTTCTATGTCTTTCTTGCCTTCTACTACATCAATAAATTGGTTGCCTGTATACCTAAAAGATTGTACATCAAATGATACCCCAACTCGATGAGTACGCGCCTGCTGCATAACACTGTGGGGAAAATAACCACAGTTGAAAACTATCTGGGGATGCTCTAAAGGCCCGTAATGTCCTCTTTCTCCCGCTAAAAGTCGCTTGACAATAATTTCGCCGCTTTGTGACTCCGAAGGCCATGAGTCGCGCTCATCAAAAACAAACCCATCGGTATAGTCTTGGTGCATCGCGGCATAAATCACCTGCTGCGGGTTTGGGGTTTTGGCAATAACCTCTACTCGAAATCGATGCATTGGGTGTATGGAAGTGGATTGGTGATTGAGAGGGCATCAGAACAGAGAACAGAGCCTATGGAAATTAAACATGGCTTTGAACTCAATCCATAATCATATCTCTGCCTTGGATTTCTACTTGGACAGATTAAGATACTTTACAAATTTTAATAAACTTGTTACACTTCTTTACATAAGAAAAAACAGGAGATAATCACATGCGTACAAGTACCGCTATAATTGACGAACAAGGTAAATTGAACAACTTTGCCCTCGAACCAAAGGTTTATGTAGACGAGCAAGGCGATCGCACTGGGTTCACAACCTATGCAGAATTACTCAACGGTCGTTTGGCGATGATTGGTTTTGTTTCTCTGATAGCATTAGAAGTACTAACAGGACATGGGATCATTGGTTTTTTGACCAGTCTGTAATAACTCATTTGTGTAAAATAAATAACTTTCAACAAGTGTCACAGACGGGAAATATCTCGTCTGTGACACTTGTTTAATATTTAGTGATATGTTGAAAACATAGTGATATTAAAAGCCTTTATCAGGGTAAAACATCGGGTGAACTATGGCTTTAACAGCTTCAACAATGTTGCCGCTAGGCATCAAAGCACCAGATTTTCATCTACCGGAAGTTGTATCTGGAAAAGCAACTTCACTTTCGACATTTGCAGATAAAAAAGCGCTGTTGGTAATGTTCATTTGTCGGCATTGCCCATTTGTCAAGCATGTGCAACAAGAATTAGCGCAGTTAGGAAAAGATTATTTTACGAGTGATTTAGCGATCGTTGCCATCAGCGCTAATGATGCGAAGAATTACCCAGATGATGCACCAGAGTCGTTAAAAGCATTTGTCACAGAACAAGGATTTACTTTTACCTTATGCTACGACGAAAGCCAGGAAACGGCAAAAGCTTACACAGCAGCTTGCACACCAGATTTTTTTCTATTTGATGGCTCGCGCCAACTTGTTTATCGGGGACAATTAGATGATAGTCGTCCTAGTAATGGGAAACCTGTAACGGGTGCAGATTTACGTGCAGCCATTGAAGCAGTATTAGCAGATAAACCTGTTGCGACTGAGCAAAAGCCGAGTGTTGGTTGCAACATTAAATGGAAACCCGGAAACCAGCCTAGTTATTTTGGTTAAAAAGCATAGGGCATAGGGCATTGGGCATGGGGCATTGGGCATTGAAAAGTCACGCATTCAAAAGTTCTTTAATGCAAGAATTTTGAATTTTGAATTTTGAATTGATTTGTCTCCCTCATCCCCAGTCCCCAGTCCCGAGTTCCCACTCTCCAGATATCAATGCTTAATTTCCAAATTCAGGATATAGCGTCCTAGTTGGATTTTTTCTGCCCACAATTCATATTCCAGTCGCAAATGCTCTGGTAAGGGATGTCCGTTGAGAGTTAGGCTACTAGTAAAATTTCGTAAACGAATCGGATCGTTAGATTGCAACGACTCAGTTGGCAACCAATAACGACTAATACCATAAACACCCTGTTCCCAGAAGTGGCGGTAACTCACTTGAGCGTTACCTTGCATGGTCATAATTACCCGATATGGCGAAATCTCTAACCACAAAATTCTCGGACTGCTAGGAGCGTAGGCTTTGCTTTTACTTGGAGGAGAAGCATCCTCTGGACTGAGGACACTCTCGACTTCGCAAGTAATTAGGGGTGGTGCAGTCAATAGTAAATGAAATCGGTCAGTATCCTTTTGATACAATGTCCCGGCAGTTTCAACAACAGACCAGATTGGTAGGTCAGTAGAAATAATTGATAAGCACACGGGCTTGCGGTGATGGGTCAGCATGGGAGCGATAAGGGCTAAAAGCTATTGAACAAAATGAAATGAACACTAGGAGTCTAATAGTCAGGGTAAGAAACTAAATAGTAAAACAGGCTTAATATTAACTGAATTCGCTGATTGGCTAAGCTACACAAATTGGGATAGAAACAGCCAGGATGTCAGCCCAAACAGCAAAAACAGCGGTTTTTCTAGAGAGAGCTAATTTGTAATTAAAGCTTGTAAATATTCTAAAGCTATAGACCCAAAACA
The DNA here is from genome assembly GCA_034531095.2 of Nostoc sp. CreGUA01. Taxonomy (GTDB): domain Bacteria; phylum Cyanobacteriota; class Cyanobacteriia; order Cyanobacteriales; family Nostocaceae; genus Nostoc. Next base: position 21,481 of record JAVRBV020000044.1, read on the forward strand.
GTGGGAGTCTTTAGTAGATGTCAAAAAACTTTCTTGGGGGGACTTACCGTAGATTTGAGTAAGTTTCATACAAGAAAAAGCATAGATACTAGGGTAGAAGTAACTACCAGCGGCAAACCAGCTCGCGGATAAACTTCTGGTGTATTTAAAAGCCAGTGTATCCTACTGTCGGCTTCTGTTATAACCGTAGAAATTCCGGAAGTCCTTTGTGTTTAGTTTGAGGGGAGTGGGCACTGGGGGGAATCAGGGGGAGAATAATTCTTAACTCCTAACTCCTAACTTGTAACTCCCAATGCCCAACGCTGTGCTGGTACTAGAAAGTCAAAGTGGTACGGAGTACACCTACAACTGCTGTGTAATTAGCGCTAAATCCTTCGGGGTTGAATAGCCAAAATACGCCAGGGGTAATGCTGATATTGTCATTAACCTTGTTGTCTTAAAAGTAACAAATATTACCAAAAAAGGCTGACACGGGGACTAGGAGACGCGGTGACACGGCGAAAATTCATTCAAAAACATCTCCGCGTCTTTGCGTCTCCCCCTCTCCAATTTCGAGTTTGAAAACACGCCCTAGCCCCCCTTAAAAAGGGGGGAACTTCTAATACACTATTCAGCGTTGAGGATTTTTGGTACTTTGAAAAATTCGCCTTCCTGTTCTGGGGCACTGTTGAGGATGCTTTCGCGGTCAGGATAGGGCTGTAACTCATCTTCTCTGGTGACATTACTAACATCTATTGCCCGTGTTGTTGGGGGCACATCAGTAACATCAAGTTCGTTGAGCTGTTGAATATAATCGAGAATATTTCCCAATTGAGTGGTAAATTGTTGTTCTTCTTCTGGAGTTAACTCTAAACGAGCAAGATTAGCTACTTTGTGGACTTGTTCTTGGTCAATCATGTTTTTTTTAGGAGTGAGGAGTGAGAAGTGAGGAGTGAGGAGTTAGGAGTGAGGAGTGAGGAGTGAGGAGTGAGGAGTGAGGAGTGAGGAGTTAGGAGTGAGGAGTGAGGAGTGAGGAGTGAGGAGTGAGGAGTGAGGAGTGAATTAGCCATAATTCATAACTTTTAACTCTTAACTCTTAACTCCTAACTCCTAACTCCTAACTCTTAACTCCTAACTCCTCACTTTTTTAGAAGAATACGTCAATTTGCGATCGCCCTGTAGTTTTCAACCAGTTTTGGGCTTCAATGTAGTTATTGGGAGCCATGCGAATAGCTCGAATCCAATAGTCGGCGGCTTGGTCAAATAGTGCTTCGCCACCGTCGTTATCTCCAGCTTCTTTGGCTTTTTCGCCTTGATAATGATAAATCACGGCGATGTTATTCAAGGCTTGGGGCATCCGTGGGTTTAACTCAATTGCTTGGTGATACAGTTCTAAAGCTTTTTCGTGGTCACCGTTACTAGCATAGATTAACCCCATATTGTAGAGAATGTAGCCGCGATCGTTGGTATCTTCCTCTAGTGTTAATGCTTCTTCATAGTATTCCAATGCTTCGGCATATTCTCCTTCTGCTTGGGCTGACATGCCATCTCGGTAATACACAAAGGCTTCTTTAGCTTTTTTGTTGGCTGGCAAGATCTTCAGAATGATATCCGCCATGACTGTAAAGGATTTGTCAATAAAGTTATCGTTTTTTTGCGTTCTTGGCATAGCTGTCTGTGGGTATTGGGGACTGGGGACTGGGGACTGGGGACTGGGTATTGGGGATTAGGAAAATTCTTCTCTAGTCCATAGTATACAGCCCTAATCCCCAGTCCCTAACCCCCAGTAATCGCCATGATGCATTCCGGACTATTATGCCGAGAGTTGTTTACTAGGGTGCTGACTGGATAAGCTGTCATGGCTGGGACTGGATAAGGGCGCAATAGCTGTTGTAAAGTTTCGGGCGTTTGCACTTGGGAATCTAGCCATAAATCGTAATCTTGCGGGTCTAGAATCACTGGCATCCGGTGGTGGATAGGTTGGAGTAATTCGTTGGCTGCTGTTGTCAAAATTGTACAAGAAATTATTTCTTCGTTGTCAGGAGAGTGCCATCTCTCCCACAAACCTGCAAAAGCGAAGGGTTTTCCATCTTGGAGACGAAAATAAAATGGCTGCTTCTTGCCTTGTTGACGCTGCCATTCATAAAAGCCATCAGCTAGCACTAAACAGCGTCGATGCTTAAAAGCTGACCGAAAAGCAGGTTTTTCGGCAACAGTTTCCGCCCTGGCGTTGATTAATTTTGCGCTTATTCCTGGATCTTTTGCCCATGAAGGAATTAACCCCCAATGCAACTGCTGAAATTCACGCTTTTTGCTTTCAGGATTTTGTAACACTGTTGCCACTTTTTGCGTAGGTGCAATGTTATATTCGGCTGCTAAATCCGGAATTTGGTGAACATCGAAAATTTTAGCCAAAGCTTCTAGTGACTGGTTTAGAGTAAATCTTCCACACATAGGTTTTATTTGCGATCGCTGACTAAATTAAACATCTCAATCTAGAAATAAATAATACTTTTTTTATTTTTTGGGATGATTTTCTCTAGGGAGGAAGAAGTTAAATATAAAAGAAACTATCCGGTTTTTGTAAAATATTTTGGTAAGATATTGTATTTTGAACCCTTAGTTATCAACACATTCATTACTGTATTTTAGCATGGAACTACTGCGTTTGTACGATTTTTTACCTTCTGGTAATGCTTATAAGATACGTCTTTTATTGACACAACTAGGTATGCCTTTTGAGAGGGTAGAGGTTAACATCTTAAAAGGCGAGACTCGAACGCCAGAATTTTTAAGCAAAAATCCTAACGGCAAGATTCCAGTTCTGGAAATTGAGCCAGGAAAATATCTGGCAGAGTCAAATGCTATATTGGTTTATCTGAGTGAAGGTACAGAATTTTTACCCTACGATCGCTTCTTGCGATCGCAAGTCCTCCAATGGTTATTTTTTGAACAGTATAGCCATCAACCTTTTATTGCCCCATCAAGATTTTGGATTTCTATTTTAGGTAAAGCTGAAGAATATAGTGAAGCTTTAAAGCAAAAACGTGAACCAGGTTATGCAGCACTTAACTTGATGGAAAAACACTTAACTTATGAAACTTTTTTTGTAGGAGAACGTTACACCATCGCTGACATAGCTTTGTTCGCTTATACTCATGTCGCTGATGAAGGTGGGTTTGATTTAACACAATTTCCTGCTATCCAAGCTTGGATAGAAAGAGTCAAAGCTCAGCCCAGGTATATTGGTATTAAGGATATACACAAAGATATAGAGTTTTAAAAATTCTATTTTGCCAGCCTGTGCCTCTCGATTTCTGGTCGCATCCAGTGATACATAACATTACATGAAGTTTTACCAAGCAGTGAATCGGTAAAGATAAAATAGTCAGCACTAGATAGCCGTGTCAATTTCAATCAGCTTTTGTCGAGAGGACAAACCAGACTTAATTGTGATATCAGATTTAGCTACACCAAATTTCTCTGCTAAAAGCTTAATTAACTCTTCATTAGCCTTGCCATCAACTGGCGGCGATTTTAAATATACGATCAGGCTATCATCAGGTTGTTCTAAAATTTTTTGCTGTTTGGAGTTAGGTTTAACCTTGACTTTTTTTTGCATGACCGATTTTTTGTAATTGTTGTAGCCAGAGCCAACCTAAGATACAACCCAAGAGATAATGAGGAAAATCCCACCAAACAAAGGTAGTACCAAGTAACAATTTACCTATGAAGGTGGCGCGAATCTCGTCTAATAGTGGCAGGCGCCAAAGTTGCAAAAATTCTATGATACAGGTGATGACAAAAACCCAGATTGGAATTTGGATTACCGCTGCTCGACTTCTAAAAAACCAAAATCCAAACAGACACCAAAATATTTCGTAAAGTATATCTCCTCCATAATCATTAAACCATTTATAGCCAAGGCCAGTGTAATACTTAAAGAAAAAACCCATCGGCACAACGATGAGCATAGAAAGAACAATATATATTGTTTGGTTTTGGTTCCGGCGCATTTTTTGAAACCCCATAGACTAAGCAAAATTTTAGCCTCTGGACAGTCTCTTCTCAACAATTCGTAATATTGAATATTAATTACGAATTACGAATTATGGATATCTCCGACTACCGGCACCGACTACACCGATTTTGTGGCGATAGGAGAGTTCGGCACCGAACCAGCCGGAAGCGCTAGTCAATGTACCAACAATCAACGAGAGAACCAATCCCCACGGTAGTATTTGGGCTTCAGCGTCTCCCAAACGTAGGAGGAAGTTGAAGAGTGTTAAAACCAGGATAGAAACGTTAAGTATCAAGTGTACCCAACCGGCGGTACGTTTGCGGACTCGTTCGATTTTCAAAAAGTCACTTAGACCGATCGCAGCTGCAATGAGTCCTCCAGCTAATCCGAGTCCGATTAACCACAGCGAAGCCCTAGCCCAGAAGAAATCACGAGTTAACCAGTAGCCAAAATCGCTTCCCAAGGCAGCGGCTAAAAAGGCAATGGGAAAGATTACACTCAGGGGATGGAGGGGATGTCCGGCGATCGCAACTGTACTGGGTACGCCGGTATCACGATACTCACTATCGTTACTTTCAATAACTGGTGGAATATTTGGAAAAGGTGTTGAATTTGTTTGGGTTGTTTCTGTAGTTTCCATTATTTGATATTTACATCTAAATTTTCTACTTCATTTAACTGGCTAGATAATCCTATTTCTGCCGCTTGATTCAGCGCCTGTTTTCCTAACCCAGGACTGTCTGGGATTATCAAATTAACTCCTACCTGAAATGTCGTATCCTTGTGTCAATTTAATAAATTTGCACCAGAAATTTATCTATCTGGCGATGTAGTAAACTTGTAAATTTTGTCTATCTAAAAGTATAAGAATATAATTTATGTGGAACTTTGGGTTGGTAAATTGAAAGTGTAATATTGAGTAACTGAACCATCCCGACGATAAACTAAAGCTTGCTAATTTTTGTTGGCATTAAAAAAATGAAGCCTGAAGAATGAAGGCTAAAAAATTTTATACTTCATGCTTCATACTTCATGCGTGTAACGAGAATGATAGTGTTTTAGTGACTAGCGGAACATACTACTGACTGAAGTATCTTCGTGAATTCGCCAGATAGTTTCTCCTAAGAGATTAGCCACTGACAGTACTACTAGTTGGGGAAAGCGATCGCTTTCTGATAAGGGAATCGTATTTGTAACGATGACTTCCTCAAACAAGCCACTGGATAATCGCTCTATAGCTGGTGGGGAGAATACTGCATGAGTCGCACAGGCATATACCTGACTGGCTCCTTCTTCACGGAGTAGTCGCGCTCCTTCAGCGATTGTACCACCGGTGTCGATCATATCGTCCACCAAGACTGCGGTTTTGCCTTTGACATCGCCGATTACATTTAATACTTCTGCAACATTGTGTGCTTGACGACGTTTGTCAATAATTGCTAGTGGGGCATCATTGAGTTTTTTGGCAAATGCTCTGGCTCGTGCAACACCGCCAACATCTGGGGAAACAACCACAAGGTCGGGCAGTTGTTTGCTTGCTAGATAGTCTAACAATACTGGCGAACCGTAAACATGGTCAAAGGGTATGTCGAAGTAGCCCTGAATTTGAGCCGAGTGCAAATCCATTGCTAGAACGCGGTTAGCACCTGCTTGGACGATCAAGTTAGCAACTAGCTTAGCAGTTATTGATTCTCGTCCTGCCGTTTTGCGATCGGCGCGGGCGTAGCCGTAGTAGGGAATTACAGCCGTTACTTGTCGTGCAGAAGCTCGACGACAAGCGTCAACCATAATCAATAATTCCATCAAGTGGTCGTTCACGGGTTGACAACAGGGCTGAATTAAATAGACATCACAACCCCGAATCGATTCTTGGATTTGAACGTAAAGTTCTCCATCCGCAAATCTTTTGCGGATCATTGGCCCCAAGTCCATACCCAGGTAACGAGCGACTTCTTGAGACAGTTGGAGGTTGGCAGAACCAGAAAACAGCCGCAGGCGATGATTATCAGTCAGTCCTGTTGCAGATGCTTCCACTTTGAAAGTTGCAGAACTGAGCACAGCAGATCCTCGATGTGCATTCATAGCAATATTATCATTAGAGATTTTATAGATTTAACCAAGAAATAGCCTAAAAAAACATCTGTGAGTTTTATTGAAGCTTCAATACAAAATTTAAACATTTTTCCATAAAATTATCATTTGGTAATTGTCTAATCTTCTTGGTCAACAAACTATTGATACCTTAACTGATATTAAGTCAAGTCAGCCCACTAGATATACTAGTTGAATTTTTTGGCTTTTAGGTAAATAACTCTAATCTCTCAAAGATTGGTGTGATAGATAGATTGTTCTAACTACCCCATTTATAACTGAGAGCAAAGCATTTATAACTTAAGTGATATTGAAATTTATTCAAAGGCAGAAGAAGGCTGATGACTAAGTGTTTCGGGGGTATCTTATGATATTCTACGATTTTAACGGTAAATAAATCATCTGACATATTTAATTTTAAGTTCTAATTAACACAATGAAAACCGAAAATACCCGTATTTAACGAAATTATTAGGTTGATGCTCAACACTCATCAGTCATCAGTCATCAGCCATCAGTCATCAATCAACGAAAAAGCCCTTTTGGTAAGTTAAAATATCGCTGCATGTAACTGTCCGTCGCCACTTGGACTTAATCTTTGTCGGTGACTTACTCCTCAGTTGCCATTACACTCAATTATTCGATCATGCAATCACCCATCACAGTTGGCAGTGTCTTGCAAAACCGTTACCGCATAATTCAAATTCTCGGACAAGGGGGATTTGGTAAAACTTATCTGGCAGAAGACCAGAGGCGCTTTAACGAACTTTGCGCGATCAAGGAATTGATTTCAACAGCAAGGTCGGGTTCGGCTTGGGAGAAGGCACAAGAGCTTTTTCACCGAGAGGCTGCTATTTTATATCAAATCGAACACCCACAAGTGCCGAAATTCCGGGAAAGATTTGAGCAAGACCAACGCTTGTTTTTGGTCGAGGACTACGTTGCAGGTCAGACGTACCGAAGTTTGCTGGCCGAGAAGCAAGCTGTGGGTCAAACTTTCACAGAAACAGAAATATTTGATTTAATTGAGTCTTTATTACCTGTTTTAGAGCATATTCATAGCCGAGGGATTATCCACCGGGATATTTCGCCAGAAAATATTATTCTGCGAGATAGCGATGGTAAGCCTGTGCTAATTGACTTTGGAGTGGTAAAAGAACTCGCAACGCGTTTACAATCGCCAGATAGCCCAATGCCAGTAACTAGTGTGGGAAAATTAGGCTATTCTCCGAGCGAACAAGTCCAAACAGGAGGAGCGTACCCCAGTAGTGATTTGTATGCATTAGCTGTGAGTGCGATTGTTTTGCTCACTGGTAGGGAAGCAAGAGATTTATTTGATGAAAACCAATTAACTTGGAATTGGCAACAGTGGGCACAAGTAAATCCACGATTTGCTCAGGTTTTGCATCGAATGTTAAATCCTATTCCCAGCGATCGCTACCAAACTGCTGCTGATGTATCCGAAGCGTTACAATCTTTGCAGCAACCTCCTGCGCCTACCCCTGATGTTTCCAAATTACAGACGATGGCTGTTGGCCGTCGCCCTGATTTGGTGCCACCAGCAGCTTCGCCAAAAAAACCTGCTCCCGTAATTCCACCAGCCCAAACTCGCTCAGTCTTGGATAATCCGTTAGCGATCGCTGCAATTGCTGGTACTGTAGTTATCATAGCGGGATTTGGTTCTTGGGCACTGGTCAGTTCGATTCGCAGTCAGTCAAAAGCACAACCAGACCAGACCCTTCCCCAAAATTTTCCTTCCCCAGTAATTTCTGGTGGTACTACATTCACCTCCACACCCACCCCCACACCCACACCTACTGAAGAACAACCTGTTATATCTACTAGGCCTTTGAATTTGGGAGCTTTTAACGCCACCGCAGTTGCAAGTACTCTCAAAGCAAATCAAATCAACCGCTATACTTTTCTTGCCCAGGAACGAGACAAGTTAAGTACATTTGTTGAAGCAGGAAGCAGTGTTTTGCTAACAGTATTAAATCCCAATCAACAACCAGTTGATAATAATGCTGTGCGAGTTAGATCTTATGAAGGTACATTGCTAGTTCCTGGCTTATACACTATTGAGTTAACTCTGCCTTCAGAAGTTACCGAAAGCAATTATAATCTCAATGTTGGATTACAAAAACTCATCCAACCAACTCCCACAGAAACACCGATACCAATTCCCACAGAAACACCAATACCAATTCCCACAGAAACGCCGCTACCATTTCCCACAGAAACACCATTACCATTTCCCACACCAACTCCAACTCCAGAGACAGAAAACAATAATCCGCCTATTGATAGCGCACCTTTACTAATTCCCGAACCCACAATTTCACCCTAAATTTAGTAGCTGTTTTTGCCAGCCAATGAATCTAGTTGTCGAAATTGTACTAAAATGATTTATGAGTTGTTAGTGCTTATTTTCCATCGCTAATAACTACAGTAAAATTCTTTAATTCAGGAGTCAGAACGGGCTACACCCCATTGCGCTAACAGAACTAAAACAAATTCTGTGTCTGGCTTTTAACTGAACTGAAATCTGCTGTCAGAACCAAAAACATTAAGTATTTAACAATCATTGTTTAACGCACTACTAATTACTGGAACCGATACAGACGCTGGTAAGACTGTTTTAACCACAGCGTTAGCGGCTTATTGGCAAAAATATTACCCGCAGCGTAGCTGGGGAATCATGAAACCTATTCAATCAGGGATTGGCGATCGCGAATTGTACCAAAATCTATTTGCGCTAGAACAATCTGCCGAAGAAATTACACCGTTGTATTTTAAGGCACCTCTAGCTCCTCCCATCGCCGCAGCACGAGAAAATCGGCGAGTAGATTTAGCCCTGGTGTGGCAAGCTTTGTCTAAATTGCGATCGCAGCGTGATTTTGTCTTGGTAGAAGCCTTGGGGGGCTTAGGTTCGCCCGTCACCGACGAATTAACGGTAGCCGATCTAGCCGCAGAATGGCGTTTACCAACGGTATTGGTAGTACCCGTGAGATTAGGAGCGATCGCTGCTGCTGTGGCGAATGTAGCATTAGCTAGACAATCGCGCGTACATCTGGTAGGCATTGTTTTGAATTGCGTACAACCCCGTTCAGATGAAGAGATAGCCGACTGGACACCACACCAATTGATTCGATCGTTAACTAATACGCCAGTTTTAGGCTGCTTACCTTATTTAGACAACCCCACTGATTTAGAAAAACTTGCTCAAATAGCATCAGATTTAGATTTAGAAATGCTAATGTAAATCGCAAAAAATTCCTTCGTTCTTATGACTGTAGAACTCCAAAGCAACAACGACAAATTACAGACAAACACTGGTATAAAGACAAATCAAGAAACAGAAAACGAAAAAATTCTATGTCCTCATTGTCAGCGCACCGCTACGAACGGTATTAAATGTAAAGGAATTTGTGTAGCTGACAGTGATTATTAAGATATACCATGACTCGCTTTGGTGAGTAGGGGCGCATAGCTATGCGCCCCTACAAATTTCTGTACCTACTTCAAGGTTATTGAAATCTGCTGTATCAATCGACTTGGGCTTTGATGCGTAAAGCCGATTCGTCAAACTCACGTTAAAGTGGAAAAATAACCTCAGTTAGCTCTGCTTAAACTACCTTGTCTTAATAATGGTTTCCACTTTTCCCAACCCTTCTTCTGTTGACTTATCTCGAATTCGACTTTCAATTCGTTCATTGCAACCGCAATTGATAGAGTGGCGGCGGCGATTACATCAACAACCAGAGTTGGGTTTTCAGGAAAAACTGACTGCTGAATTTGTCTCAAAAAAATTGCAAGAATGGGGAATTGAGCATCAAACCGGCATTGCCCAAACTGGTATTGTCGCCACTATCAAAGGTAACAAACTCCCCACTGAGAAAGTTTTGGCAATTCGAGCCGATATGGATGCTTTGCCAATTCAAGAACTTAACGAAGTGCCCTACAAATCGCAGCATGATGGAGTGATGCACGCTTGTGGACATGATGGACATACTGCGATCGCTTTAGGTACAGCTTACTATCTACAACAGCATCGTCAAGACTTCTCAGGCACAGTGAAAATTATCTTCCAGCCAGCAGAAGAATCACCAGGAGGCGCAAAGCCGATGATTGAAGCTGGGGTGCTGAAAAATCCTGATGTTGACGCAATTATCGGTTTGCACTTGTGGAATAATTTGCCTTTGGGAACTGTCGGTGTTCGCAGTGGTGCCCTGATGGCCGCTGTGGAGTGCTTTAACTGTACAATTTTGGGCAAAGGTGGACATGGCGCACTCCCTCATCAAACTGTCGATTCTGTCGTGGTTGCTGCTCAAATTGTCAATGCTTTACAAACTATTGTTGCTCGGAATGTGAATCCTATTGATTCGGCTGTGGTGACAGTGGGCGAACTTCATGCTGGAACCAAGCGGAATGTAATTGCTGACACAGCGAGAATGAGCGCTACTGTCAGGTATTTTAATCCGAGTTTTAAAGGCTTTTTCCATCAGCGCGTCGAGCAGATTCTTGCCGGAATTTGTCAGAGTCAGGGTGCAAAATATGAGTTAGATTATTGGTCACTTTATCCACCAGTAATTAATGATGTGAAAATGGCTCAATTGGTGCGTTCTGTAGCAGAAGAAGTGGTAGAAACTCCTGTGGGAATTGTGCCAGAATGCCAAACTATGGCTGCTGAAGATATGTCGTTTTTCTTGGAAGAAGTGCCTGGTTGCTATTTCTTTTTGGGTTCTGCCAATGCAGAGAAAGATTTAGCTTATCCACATCATCACCCACGGTTTGATTTTGATGAAACGGCATTGGGAATGGGTGTGGAGATATTTGTCAGATGCGTGGAGAAGTTTTTTAGTTGAGTCATGGTGATAGGCTTGGATTTTTGCCTATTGCCTATTAGACCTCTTGCAAAAATAATTTTTTATCTCACGCAAAGGCAAGGCAGCGCGGTCTTGGGGGTTTCCCCCATGAGCGACTGCCGCGCAAAGACGCAAAGAAGAAGATAAAAAGAAGGACTTTTGCTGGAGGTCTATTGCCTATTGCCTGTTATGCGATCGCTTCAACTTCCCTGCCTTCTAGCGCAAGTGGAATCCGAATAATAAATTCTGCACCTTGACCCGGTTCTGACTGGCAATAGAGTAAGCCACCGTGTTTTTCTGTAATAATTTGGTAGCTAATGGACAAGCCCATACCCGTACCTTTACCCACGGGTTTTGTGGTGAAGAAAGGATCGAACAAGCGCCGTCGAACAGATTCTGGCATACCCAGGCCGTTATCTGCAATGCGGATTTCCACTTGATGAGCATCCAATTGTTCAGTATTAATGCTGATGCTTGGGTTAGTCATTTTTTCTGGATTCTTCACTAATGACTCCTCTAAAGCATCGATCGCATTACTTAACACATTCATAAACACTTGATTTAATTCCCCTGCATAGCATTCTACTAGGGGCAGGTTGCCATAATCTTTGATAATCTCAATCGCTGGATACTCTGATTTTGGTTTCAGGCGATGTTGCAAAATCATCAGGGTACTATCAATACCGTCATGAATATTCACAGCTTTTCTTTCAGCTTCGTCCATACGCGAGAAGGTTCGCAGAGAAGCGACAATTTTACGAATCCGGTCTGCCCCTACCCTCATAGAGGATAATAGCTTGGGCAAGTCTTCTAGCAAAAATTCTAAATCGATTGCTTGGGCTTCTTCTTGAATTTCTGGGTTGGGCAACGGGTAATGTTTTTGGTAGAGTTCTAGTAGTCTTAGCACATCTTGGGTATATTCGTTGGCATGATTGAGGTTGCCAAAGATAAAATTGACCGGGTTGTTGATTTCATGAGCAATGCCAGCCACCAGTTGTCCTAAGCTGGACATTTTCTCAGTTTGTACGAGTTGAGCCTGGGTTTTTTGTAGTTTGTCGAGATATTGCTCTAATTCGAGGGCTTTTTCTCGCTCTCGCGTTTCGGATGCTTGCAAAGCTGTGTTTTTAACTTCGAGTTCTTGTGAGTAAGTTTGCAAATTGGTATAGAGACGGGCGTTATCAATGGCGATGGAAATTTGTGCCGTCAATAAACTCAGCACCTTCACTCGTTCTGGGATAAAAGCACCAGTAATTAAATTATTTTCTAGGTAAAGAATACTAGTAAACTTACCAGAATGAATTAGCGGCAAACATAAAATTGACTTCGATTGATGAGTGGCAATATAAGCATCAGCAGCAAAGCGGGGGTCTTTTATAGCATCATCCAAAATTAGGTTTTCTTTGGTTCTCTCGACATAGTTGAATAAGGCAATTGGCAGTAAAGGTGAATTTTCTATAAACTGCGAATTAACAACAACATTAACATCTTTTTCTTTAATGATTCCTGCCGCTTCTAACATCCATTGATTCTCGTACTTGGTAATCAATAAACCTTGGACAGCGCCAGCATTTTCGATGACATTTTTCATCAATTTTTCCAGCAGGTGACTTAGCACCATTTCTCCTGAAAGTACTTGTGAAGCTTTCATCACTGCCATCAAATCAAGAAGATGAGAGCCTCCGGTAGTAGTAGAACTGGTTTGACTAAGTTCTAGGTGATTGTTTGTTAGTTTTTCTGTGTTTGCACCTCGCACGATTAATTGCGGGTATTTTGATTCTAAATGTTTGACTTTAGCAACAGCACCCCAACGCATATAGGCGTAGTAAGCATCTATCATGTAAGTTTTGGCAATGCTTTGTTTACCCCATGACAAATAAAATTTGGCTGCTAGTTCGTAAGCTAATGCTTCTTCGTTGATGTATTCGTTTTCTTTAGCAAGTGCGATCGCTTTATCATACATCTCGATCGCTGCTAATTTTTCACCTAAAACCCGATGCCTTTCTGCCTCTACTAAATAGAATTTATGCAGATGATTCATTGGCGCATAATCCGCCAATTTTTGCATTTTTTCTTGATTAACTTTTACGCGATCGACAATGGAATTTTGCTCTAATTCTTGGCTATCGGGATACACTGCTAGCCATGCTAAAGAATCGTAAAAATGGAAAATAGGAATAATGGGCATTCCTGTTAGTCCGTTCAAATACTTTTCTGTAATGGTGCTATTTTCAATCGCTTCTGAATAATTTTCAAACCAGTAACTAAGTAAAAATTTATTCCAATATATGTATCCAACTCCCGCTGTATCTTTAGCTTGCTCGTACAATGGCAACTTTATTTGCTCATCGCAAGCTTCACCCTTGAGAAGGCGGGGATTTTCATTTCTTCCAAGGAGATTTAAGATAGTTTGACGATAAATTTCTATATAATTCAGTGCTGTTTCTTGTTTAATTTTATAAGTAGCATTTCTGTTGATTGCTATCTCTTTTTCCAGTCCAGTCAGTTCTTTACCGCTAAAGTAAGAAAAAGAGGAGTATTGTAGTAGACTATAGGCTGCATATTCTAAATCTCCTGTCTCCATTCCGCTAGAGTAAGTTGACATAAAAGACTCTAAGATTTCTTTCAAATGCTCTTTGTAAGGTCGGATAAATAGATTTACTATGAAAATTGTCTTGGCTTTAATTTCTTGAGCATTTAACTTTGACACCAAAGTTAAAGCTAACTGACCGAACTGATAACCTGAATCAATTTCTCCCACAATGCCACAAAGAAGAAAACCATAATTGGCATAAGCAAAGGGAGATAGAGAAGCATTACCATATTGGACGGATAATTGTACTTGTTTGCACACCGTCAAGGGCAACAGTGCAGGAGCAGCAATGTAGGCAGCAGAAAAGATACTTGACAAAAGTCTTATGGCTGCTAGTTTATAGGGGTCGGACATGTGAGGCAAATCGACTAAATCCTCAATTCGCCTTGCACTCAAAATTGCCACAGTTTCCCCTAGTGCCTGCCCAATGTCTGATACATTCGGCTCTTGGGGAAACTCCACTCCCAACAGCTTTAAAACTTGTAGCCCCGTGTTAACTGCTTCTAGGAGCCTGTTCTGCCCCATGTAAGCTTGGATCTGGACTTCATACACTTTAATTTTGTCCAACAGCGTTTTGGCGTGGTTTTGGACTATCTCAACGAATCTCTGCATTCCTTCAAAATCACCGCTTAAAAATGCTGCTTCTGCTGCTTCTTCATGGATGGTTAATGTTAGTTGATAGTGATTTTCCCAGGTATCCGAAGCTAACACTCCTAAAGCAACTTGCAAATACTTAATAGCAGAATCGTGAGCTGTGGATGCTTTAGCTCTTTTACCTGCAATTAAATTAAGTTCTGCCAGTTCGTATTTTTGTGCTTCAGATATCAGAAATTCAATACCGTAATTAAGTTGATTTACCAGCGCAAAAATATTGTCTTTGCGGGCTTCTGGTGTCGCATTTTTGAGCAGTAATTGACCGATTTTTAAATGAGTTTCTTTTTTCTCGTCATCAGGAATTAAAGAATAAGCCGCTTGCTGCACTCGGTCATGTAAAAACTTGTAGTCAACCTTGATATCGGTTAAGCCAATCTCGCCTGATTCCTCTTGACCAAACACTAAAGGAATTTTGTAATCCTGAGTTAATGGCAAAATTAACCCGGCTTGTAGAGCAGACCACAATTGCCCCGCAGTTGTTAGCGGTGATGCTTCGTTAACGATCGCCAAGACATCTAAGTTAAAATTATTACCGATACAAGCAGCTAGTTTTAATATTTTTTGCGTTTCTAGTGATAGTTTGCGAATGTTTCTTGCTGTCAGTTCAACAACATTCAGGTCAGTAATACCAATCGCTTGAATATGTTGGATATTCCACAGCCATATTCCGGAATTGAATTCATAAGTTAAAAAGTCTTCTTGATGTAGAGTTAAGAGCAGTTGCGTTAAAAAGAAAGGGTTACCGCAGGTTTTGTGAAACAGTAATTCTGCTAGTGACTTAATCTGTTCTGTGCTATTCAATGTATCAGCAACTAACGCTTCTACATCTTTGAATTGCAACGGTGACAGAACAATATTATTCACCACCGCATCTGTTTTTTGAATTTTATCCAAACTCATCATCAAGGGATGAGTGGGCGAAACTTCGTTATCGCGGTATGCTCCAATTAATAATAAATATTGGCTATCGTTATCTGTCATTAATTGCTCAATTAAGTTCAATGATGCCGAATCTGCCCACTGTAAGTCATCAAGAAAGACAACCAAAGGATGGTCTTGGGTGGTAAATACTCCAATAAATTGCCTAAAAACACGATTAAAACGATTTTGAGATTCCGCCGCACCCAGTTGTGTCACAGGTGGTTGAGTCCCAATAATTAGTTCGACTTCGGGAATCACATCGATAATTATTTGCCCGTTTTCTGCCAATTTGCTTAACAGTTTCTCTTTCCAGATCTGGATTTGGGTTTCGCTTTCGGTGAGTAATTGCCCAATCAAAGATTGGAAAGCTTGAATCAAGGATGCATAAGGAATATTGCGCTTGAACTGGTCAAACTTGCCAGCAATGAAATAACCCCTAGCCCCCACAATTGGTTTATGAACTTCATTGACAACACTTGTTTTACCAATCCCCGAATAACCAGAGACAAGCATCATTTCGCTTGCACCAAGACTGACTCGCTCAAATGCAGCCATCAATGCTGCCACTTCTGTTTCCCGTCCGTACAGCTTTTGGGGAATCAAAAAATGCCCAGATTTGTCCCGTCTTCCCGGTACGAAGTTTTCAATTTTACCAATCGTTTGCAGTTGAAACAGACATTCTTCTAAATCTGCTTTCAGTCCCCAAGCGCTTTGGTATCGTTCCTCTGCTGTTTTCGCCAACAGCTTTAAAATAATTGCACTAATCGCCTCTGGTACGTCTTCCAAAACGCGACACACAGTTTCTTGACAAGGTACGGCGGGCACTTTGGCAATGTGACAGTGTACCAATTCCATTGGGTCGGTACTATGAAATGGTAAAGTACCCGTCAACATTTCATACAATGTCACACCCAAAGAATAAAAATCCGTGCGATAATCGATCGCTCTGTTCATTCTACCTGTTTGCTCAGGCGACATATAAGCAAGGGTACCTTCGAGCAAATTCGGATTACTCAAGGTTGGATTTTCTTTATCCAGCCGGGAGGAGATACTGAAGTCAATCAGTTTAACTTCCCCAGATTCGATGTCAATCAAAATATTATGTGGCTTAATATCCTTGTGAATAATCTGTTGGGCGTGCAGTTCTCCTAAGGTATGTGCTAAATTAATCCCTATCTTGAGGAAAGTAATTAAGCTCATTGTTTGAGTTGCGATCGCTTCTTTAAGCAACGAACCTGGAATATCTTCCAAAACTAAAGCTAAACCATGCTGATAATTCTTTAACTCATAAGGTTTAACAATTCCAGGTATTTGCAGCGGTTCAATGATTTGATATTCGTGGCGCAGTCGCGCAATGTCTTCTAGAAGTGGATGCTCGTCAACAAGAGTTTTGACAATGACTGAGGCGTTATCTGTTTCTCTGCGTCCTCGATAAATAATAGTTTTAGCGCCACAGTGAAGAGTTTCTAGAAGTTGATAACCAGATAAAGTAGCTGTCGTCATTGTTTTCTGTTGTAAGATAAGCATTCTTAAGATGCCCATGCAGATTGATATATGTAATATTTATTACGAAATTACATATATTTTCACAATACGTTGTAATATCGGGAATACTTAAAACAGAATTCAGAATTCAGAATTCAGAATTAATAGTTAGGGATAAAAAAGAATTTAGGAGCGATTCCCAGAGCTTGCCAATTGCCTTTTGCCTTTTATTTACTTTTCTTTAATTAAACTCGAAATCGCCATGAGTAATTCGTCTGGCGCCACGGGTTTGACGATGTGCTGTTGAAACCCTGCTTGTAATGCTTCTTGCCGATCGATTTCCCCTGCATAAGCAGTCAGAGCGATCGCGGGAATTTTTTCTCTCCCTGCTTGTGCCTCGAAAGCCCGGATTTGTTCTATCAACATATAGCCGTTCATTTCTGGCATTCCAATATCGCTGAGCAAGATATCTGGTTTTAATTGTGCTAAAATATCTAGCGCTTCACTTGCTGATGCAACTGCGATCGCTGTGGCTCCAAATTCTTCGAGTACGAAACTGAAAAAGTCGCGGCTGTCGGCATTATCATCTACAATCAAGACTTTGACGCCTATGAGGGGAGGGAAGGCAGAAACGGGAGTTGCAGAATTAGCATTTACTTCATATTTGCTTGTGGCGTTGTTCTTGATTAGTGGTAATCTAACTGTGAATGTAGATCCTTGTTCCTCGCCAAGACTTTGCACCCAAATGACGCCGCCGTGCATCTCGACTAGGTGACGAGCGATGGCTAAGCCTAATCCCAGTCCACCAAATTTTCTGGTTGTTGTATTGTCGCCCTGGCAGAAATAGTCAAAAACATGAGGCAAGAAGTCTGGGGTAATGCCTTTACCTGTGTCACTGACGGTAAGTTGGGCGTGGGCATCTATGCACTCTAATTGCACATTTACTCGTCCCCCTGTAGCTGTGAATTTCACGGCATTTGATAATAAATTCCAAACGATTTGCTGTAAGCGAGCTGGATCGCCCAAAACTCTGCCGACTGTGGGATCGAGCATGGTTTCAATGTGAATAGTTTTTGCCTCTGCTGCTAAACGCACTGTTTCCATTGCTGCTTCAATGGTGGATGCCAAATCCACTGATGCCATGTTGAGGTTGAGTTTACCTTGGAGGATGCGAGAAACATCGAGCAAGTCTTCGATGAGTTGGGCTTGTAATTTGGCATTGCGCTCAATGATTAAGAGGGCTTTTTTCAGGGCTGTTTCATCAAATTTACGGCTCTGCAAGAGTTTTGCCCAACCGAGAATTGGATTCAAAGGCGATCGCAATTCATGGGAAAGCACCGCCAAAAACTCATCTTTGATGCGGTTGGCGGCTTCAGCTTCGGCGCGGGCTAATTTCTCTAATTGTAAAAGGCGATCGCGTTCTGATTCGGTGCGTTTGCGATCGGTGATGTCGGTTAACATGGCGATGGCACCCAAGAATTCATGCTGTTCGCTATAAATAGCTCTGGCAGAAATCAGTGTCCAGATATAAGAACCATCTTTGCAGCGACATCGACCTTCTTTCAAATCGTTGTCTTGTTTCTGGAGCCATTGGAGTTTTTCTGGGGCGGTGATGCCATCAAGGCGATCGATAAAATCAAATATAGAGCGACCCAGCATTTCTGCTGCTGTATAGCCTAACATTTGTGACATCCGTTGATTGACGAACTCTGTTCGTCCTTGGGAGTCGATGGTACAAATTCCCTCATAAGAGGTATCGACAATTCGGCGATATTTGGCTTCACTTTTTTGTAAAGATTCTTCTACGATTTGGCGATCGCGCCGTTCTTTGGCTTCCCGCAATGCCCGTTCCACCGAGAGAACTAACCGCCCCAGGCGTTGCTTTAAAACATAATCTGTTGCACCATTCTTCAAAGCTTCGATGGCTAATTCTTCACCCAATACCGCCGAAACAAAAATGAAAGGCACCTCTGGACATTGATTTCGAGCAATTTCCAAGGCAGAAATTCCATCAAAAGAAGGCAAGGCATAATCGGCAAGAATTAAATCGAAGGCTTGTGTGGAAATAGCAGCCAAAAACTCGGCGCGGCTTTCGACTCTTACCAATTGGCAATCAATTCCTCCTTCGGCTAACATTGCTTGGGTTAGTTCTGCATCCAACAGACTATCTTCTAACAGCAGGAAACGCAGGACACTCATGACTTGTTCTCCTGTTGACGATTAGGTGCAGGAGGTAAAGCGCCAGGAGGTGGCTGATTAATCACTGCCCAAAACAGTCCTACGCCCTTAATGGCATCGGCAAAATCATGGTAATCTACGGGCTTGACGACATAAGCATTAACGCCTAATTTGTAGCATCGAACTAAATCTGGTTCCTCACGGGAAGAAGTTAGCACTACCACCGGAATCACTTGCATTACTGGGTCAGATTTGAGTTGTGCTAGTACTTCTAATCCATCAATTTTAGGTAATTTCAAATCGAGTAGTACCACAACCGGATGTCCTTCCATCCGCAACCGGAACAGTCCCCGGCGATAGAGATAATCTAGAGCTTCCTCTCCATCACGTACCACCACCACTTCATTTGCCAGATGGTTTTCTGACAGGGCAGCCAATATTAATTCTGCATCATTCGCACTGTCTTCAATCAGCAGAATTCTCTTGAGTTGTGTCATTCACTCTCCTTCTTGGACAACTTTGGTAGTGAGAAATAAAAGGTGGCTCCACTGTCAACTTCACCTTCTGCCCAAACTCGACCATTATGCCGATGAATAATCCGCTGGACGTTTGCCAATCCAACGCCTGTGCCTTCAAATTCTGGCTCGCTATGGAGGCGTTGAAATACTCCGAATAGCTTGTGGACATATTGCATATTAAAGCCAACACCGTTATCTTGCACAAAAAAGATGACTTCCTTTTCCTTGTCGATACTGCCAACGGTGATTTCGGCGATGGTGCGAGTCTGGGTATATTTAACCGCATTGCCCATGAGGTTGCCAAGCACCAATCGCAGCATGGAGGGGTCTCCCTGGACTTCGGGTAACGACTGGATGTGCCAATGGATGACGCGTCCTTGGCTTTCTGTGAGCAAATCCCGTTTTACCTCTTGTACTAGTTCCTCAAGATTGAGGATGGTATGACGCATCTCAGTGCGCCCCATGCGGGAAAATGTCAGCAACTCATCAATTAGTACTCCTGCTTGTTTTGCGGCTTGGGCAACGATCTGCAAGTAGCGCTGGCTGGTTCGATCTAAGGTTGTTGAGTTGAGCTGCTTGCCAAGCAATTCTATAAATCCGGCGATGTGGCGAAATGGCGCTCGCAAGTCGTGAGAGACTGAATAGCAGAAAGATTCTAGTTCTTGATTGGCTGCTTCTAACTGGGCTGTGCGCTCTTGAATGCGTTGCTCTAGAGTTTCGTTTAATTGGTGTAGTCTAATTTCGGCAAGTTTGCGATCGCTAATATCGCCAACTAATCCCAGTATCCTGGTTGCTTCCCCCCGATCGTTAGAATATACATGACCCCGCCCCCAAATCCAACGTAACTCTCCATCGGCGCGGCGAATGCGGCATTCAAAATCCCAGATATCGTTATTATTTAAGGCGGTCAAAAATTTAGCTTCAACCAAAGGACGATCCTCAGGTAGGATATGTTCTAGGAACATTTCATAAGTCCATTTTGGTAGAAGAGAGTCGTAGCCAAAGATTTGGTCGTGTCGCAGGGAACGGTGGGCAATTCCATTGGTCAAGTCTAAATCCCAGTCGCCTAATTCTGCCGATTGCAGGGCAAATCTTAGCCGTTCCTCGCTCTCGCGCAAGGCTTCTTGTGCTAGAAAGCGATCGCGTAATGCTACTTGTTGTTCAGTTACATCGCTAATCAAAGCTGCATATCCTTCAACGATTCCCTGTTGATTAAATTGGGGAACATAAATAGCATTGACATAGCGTGTTCCACCATCTTTATAAGGAATTTCAGTTTCAAAAGTTACCTGCACTCCTGTTAGTACTTGTTCCACATGGGGACGAATTACTTCATAGGCAGATTCACCCAAAACTTCCCAAAGATATTTTCCGTAGACTTCTGTAGCTGGTTGTCCAAACCAATCTTCATAAGCTCGGTTATTGAAGCGGTAGCGCTGTTCTGAATCTACAAAGGAAATCAAAACTGGCAGTGTATCTGTAATTAAGTAAAGTTGTGTTTCTCGTCGCCGCAGTACTTTTTCACTAGACTCTACAAAGCGATCAAACTGTACCTCGCTTTCTTGGAGAAATTTCAAACTTTCCTCAGCTTTGCGTTGAGCTGTGCGCCGTGATTCGTTAAGGTAGCTGATTAACCCTGCTGCCAGTATGAATACAACTAAGGGAACTAAAATATTCAGATTTGTAATATTTTCTGGATAAAGCGGCCTCAATAACAAGTAATCGAGTGCCAAAGTAGACAAAAGAGTTGCGAATAATCCCGGTGCTAAACCACCATACCAAGCACTCACCATTACCGCAGCAAAAAACGGTGCCGCAGGCGTCGCCCTGATATATGGATTCAGGAGCAAGGTGACTCCCAGTGCTAAACCAACAGATAAAAAAGCGACAGCATAGTGTAGCAACTGCTCTCGAATGAGTGCGCCTTTTTTTGTTTTAGCAACCAAGATGTTTTGGGCTTGAGCAACCCTCACCTTATGAGTCATAACTCGATTCTGTTTCTGGAAAATACTGATTTAGGAGTCTTTTGCCGGGTTCACCCATTTGCCGTATCATTTCTTCTATGAGTTTTAAGGCTAACCGTGACGGCATGGTATGGCCATTTTCCCAACGATTGACTGTTTTGAATGAGACTCCTAATTTAACAGCAAACTGTTTTTGAGAAAGATTGAGTTGCTGCCGCACTTCACGAATTAAATCTAAAATTTCTAGTCGTTTTGTTACGGACATCTCCTTTTCCTATTCCTATGGTATGACCAAAATAGGACACTTGTCCTAGTGTTTGTCTCTTACTTAGGGAATATTTTCTTGGGTAAATATTTTAAGTAGACTTTCGGTAAAATAAAAATTAAATGAAACTGGTAGAATGCGCCTGAATAACTAAATGATTGTAAAAAATGAATTCAAAGCCAGATGCACAAAACAATTCCCAATCCAAAATCTAAAATCCAAAATTGGCTCACCCTGATTGTCGCCAATGGGTCGGTGCTTCTATATGATCGGGTAGGCGAGTGGTGCGATCGCCAAGTGCTTTTTTAATCTGCTGTAACTCTAGGTTTTTGGCTCCTGTCAAAATTGTTCCTTCAAGTTTCACATCAGTGAGGTTGGCCCCAGAAAAGTTAGCTCCCATGAGATTTGCTTGAGTGAGGTTGGCTTGATAAAAAGTCGCCCTCTGGAGGTTGGCTCCAATGAGGTTTGCTTGATACAAGTCTGCTTCGGTGAAGCTGGCTTCGGAAAGGTTGGCAAAATAAACTTCTGTTTGCTGGAGTTTGGCTGCATTCAAGTTAGCCCCAGAAAGGTTAGCACCATTCAAGTTAGCCCCAGAAAGGTTAGCACCAATCAAACCAGTCATGTGCAGGTTGGCTTTACCGAGTTTTGCTCCTTGCAAGTTAGCTAAAAATAGCTTTGCTCCTGAGAGGTTGGCAATTTTTAAGGTTGCTTGTTGCAAGTTGGCTTTATAGAGGTTTGTTCCTTGCAGATTTGCTGCACGCAGACTTGCGCCCACAAGGGTAGCTGAACGCAGATTTGCACCGCAGAGGTTGGCGCGGTTGAGGTTAGCCCAACAAAGGTCAGCACCAATCATACTGGTTTTGAGCAGTTTGGTTTCATAGAGAATAGAGCGAATAAGTCTCGCGCCGTTCAGGTCAGCCTCAGATAAATCTGCTCCTCGCAAATCAGCCCCACTCAAATCTGCTCCCCGCAAGTCTACTTGTTGCAGGTTAGCTCCGACTAAATCTGCTCCCCTGATGTTGGTATTACGTAAATCAAGTTTCTGATCTTTGGGGTCTTCGAGTAAATTCCGTCTGGCGATGACAGTTAAAGCTGCTTGAATATCGGTGCGTATTTTTGTGATTTCTTCATTGAAATTTGGATGCAACTGCTGTGTCGAACGTGACCCACCTTTGCGTTTACTTGAATAAATAGCTGATGAGTATTCTGGCTTTGGTGGCTCTGGTTTTACTTGCTGGATTGGTGTATTTTCTCGCACAAATGCAGTGAGGATTTCCATGATTGTCCAGTGTTCTTTGGGGAAATCTTGAGCAACTCTTTCTAATGCGTAAATTGCGCCTGTACGAGTTTCAATTTTTTCATGTCCCAACTGGGCAATTGCTCCCATAAAGCGTTCTGCAATCAATCTGTCTTGATTGAGTTTGGCATTTTGAATGTCAATTTCGAGGTTTTTCTCCGCAGCGATCGCATTTTTCTGCAAAGCTTGGGTACGCTGGGCTGCATAATAAGCATTGAACATTGCTGCTGATGCCAGAAAAACTATTGCAGTGGTTGTTAATGCTTGGTTTCTATACTGGATTTTTTCCTGAATTGACAATTCTTTAATACTCGACAATGCAAAGAAAATGACAGTCAATGAGCAAGCAAATATAACTGTTATAGTTATCAACCAATTCAACAGAGTGTCTTTCTTTTTAGAAGACATGGTAAAAATTTTCCTTACAACCTAGAATTATTACTTAGTTATTTGGACAAAATAGTATAGCATTTAGCAAAAAAAATATAATATGGTTACAAGAGTCATTTAACTTAGGAATGACATCGGATATACTAGTATATCCCTGTGTAAATAAACCACCAATTGTAAATCAGTGAAACCCTTGGGCGATGGCAATTACCAATTACAAATTACTCAGCAAATTTAGCTTCCCTGAAATTTGCTCCATCAAGTATGGCATCATTGAGAATTACCCCATGCAGATTAGCTAGATATAAGCTGGCACGATGCAGATTCGCTCTTTGGAGGTTTGCGCGTTGGAGGTTGCTGGCGCTGAGAATTGCACCTTTGAGGTTAGCTGAATAGAGGTTAGCTCCTTCTAAATTAGCTGCACTGAGGATTGCTCCCTCTAAATTGGCTTCTCTGAGATTAGCACCAGCAAGGTTAGCTTGATAAAGATTTATCTGCTCTAAATTAGCTTGATTGAGATTTGCTCCTCTGATATCCGTATGACTCAAATCAAGCTGCTGATTTTCTGGATCTTTGTTGACATCTCTTCTAGCAATAACGGTAAGAGCCGCTTGAATATCTCCAGGAACTTTTGCTGAGGGGTTGCTGATAACTTCCTTTTGCGGTGTGTAAGCAGCATTTTTGCGAATAAAACTAGTTAGAATGTCCATGATTATCCAGTGATACTGTGGATGATGATGGGCAATTTGCTCTAAATCATTAATTATAGCGACACTGGTTTCCATTGTGTGATTGCCTAACTGTTCAATGGCTATTTTTAAACGTTGTTTTGCCGAGAGATGTGGAATTTGTTTAATCTGTTCCAGAAAATCATATATCTTGAGGAATATTTTTGAGAACTGATTGTGATTTGTTGGCAAAATATTTCTCATGACATGAAAAGCATTGGTGATTATTGTCAACATAGAAAAATACTCAGAGTAGTTTTTAACAATTTACTTGTCTAGGGTATTGTTTCATGCATGGTCAATATTTGAATATGCTAACGCAATCAAGAAAATTGCCAATATAACTGTTTATTAAGTAGCCAATAACATACATACTGCTTGCCGTCATCACTCATTAGTTGGACTCACGATTTTTCATTCTTCACTAATAATTAGTCCTCATCATGACAATTTTGATATACCTCACGAAAACCACAAGCATTGCATTATAACCGTATTGCTTTATACTGAATTTTATTAGAAAATAACAATTGCAAAAGGAATTTTCGGAGTATTGATGATATGTCTTTAAGTATCTCAAATGTATTTGATGCCAATTTTTATCGTGGGGCTAATGCTGACTTATCTAGTTTCAATAACGCTCAAGCTTTGTCTCATTTCCAAACCTATGGTCTAAATGAAGGTCGTTTATTTTCGCCACTGGTTAATTTGAATTTCTACCGAGCTAGTAATTCCGATCTGGCAAACTTGAATAACAGCCAACTGTTAAATCATTTACAAAATTTTGGAGTAGCTGAAGGACGTACTTTTTCTCCAATTGTTAGTCTTAACTACTATCGTGTTAACAATAGCGATCTCAGAAATTTGAACAATGAGCAATTATTTAATCATTTGCAAAACTTTGGGGTTTCCGAAGGACGTTACTTTTCTTCGATTTTTTATTTGTTCTCATACAAAAATTTTAACTCTGACCTCGCTTCTTTGAATAACTCTCAACTGCTAAATCATTTTCAAGTATATGGTATAAATGAAGGAAGGAAGTTCATACCCTATTTTGAATTTGACTTTTATCGGAGTAACTACCAAGACTTGGCTAATTTAAATAACCGACAGTTGTTAGAGCATTTTCAAATCTACGGAATTAATGAAGGGCGAAAATCTTCACCTTCTTTTGATGCTGGGTATTATAAGAATAACAATGCCGATTTAACTTCTTTAAAAGGCGTTAATTTAGTGGAGCATTTTGATTTTTTTGGCTTTGGAGAAGGACGCCAGGGTGCTACTGATTATGCTGGGAACACACTAAACACTGCTCGGCAACTTTCCCTAAATCCAAGTTTTATTCAGCAGCTGGAAAACGTTGGTTCATCGGATGCTTTTGATTACTATCGGTTTGATTTGAATCAAGCTAGCACTGTTAACATCTCAGACTATAGCGTTTTTAACAGTGTACTTGAAGAAGTGCTTGATAGTGGAGGTAATGTGCTTAATTCTAGAAATACCGCCGTATTCAATCCTGGCACTGGTATTGTAGGAAATACAATTCAAAGAATTAATTTGTCTCCTGGTACTTACTATCTACGCATCCAACCGCAAGCGGGTAATACTAATTATTCTTTGTTGATTTCTGCTACGAATACGAACAATTAATAACAAGATAAATTACAGCAGTTTTCATGTATTTGAACCACATCTATCGTAGGGGCGCAAAGCCTTGCGCCCCTACCGCGTGGTCTATTTACCTGAAAATTGCTGTAGGCTTGAGAATATCAGATGAAGCTGTTCCTGAAATTGCATAGGGCGGGCAAGATGCCCACCCCACAAGAGTTTGATTTGTATCATGTCCGGTTAATCAAACTGAATGAAAATGTTTGCTCGTAGTGAGGACTAAAGTCCTCAAGACAGGACTGAAGTCCTAACTACAAACTGTTAAATAGACCAGGTGGTAGGGGCGCAAGGCTTTGCGCCCCTACGACGGATGTGGTTGAAATAGATGAAAACTGCTGTAATTAAATTCTGAAATTTAGATGCTTTTTACCTTGGTATTATCTGATATTTTAAAGCCCAATATTGGTATTATTGGAGTTGTTCAATTAGTTGAATAATTTGTTGATAATACTGGATATTTCCTTCTTGATAATACAAGTCTGCGGATTTCTGGAAATCAGCAATTGCTGGTTGTAAGTCACCCAAATTTCGGTAGACATCTGCTCGCAGGATGTAAGCTGAAGCCCAATGAGGTTGACGCTGTAGGGCTTGGTTTAAGTCTGCTAAGGCTAAGTTGAAGTTTTCTAATAAAGAATAGCTACGCCCCCGATTGTACCAGTCTTCAGCAAAGCTGGGGTCGATCGCAATTGCCTGAGTGTAATCTTTGATTGCACCTTGATAATCTTCTAGGGCGTAGCGAGCATTAGCCCGATCGCTGTAAAATGCAGCTGATTGAGGATTGATTTGCAAGGCTTGGGTGTAAGAAGCGATCGCACTTTCATATTCTTCTAAAGCATAGTGGGTAGAAGCTCGGTTATAATATGCTTCGATTAAATCAGGATTGATTTCTAGAGCTTTATTATAATCTGCAATGGCTTGGCGTTCATCCCCTAAAAGACGACGAGCATTGCCGCGATTGCAGTAAGCTTGGGAAAAGTCAGGAACCAGTTCTATGGCTGTTGTGTGATCTTCAATTGCTCCTGGAAAATCTTGCAAAGCTTCACGGGCGATACCCCGACCATAATAAGCTGAAGCTAAGTTATGATTAATCTGCAATGCTCGGTCGTAATCCTTAATTGCTCCTTTATGATCTCCTAAAGAACGACGAGCCGCCGCGCGATCGCAATATCCTTCGGCTAAATTAGGATTAAGTTGTAATAAGCGATTACCATCTTCAATTGCACCTTGATAATCTCCCAATCGCCTACGAGCATTGGCCCGAAAGCCGTATACTAAAGCTAGGGTCGGATTTTCTTGCAATGCGCGGTCATAATCTGCAATTGCACCTTCATAGTCTTCAAGAGTGCTACGCACAAGACCACGTTCGCAATAAGCTTGCACATCATCAGGATTTAGTTTGAGTGCTTGGTTAAAATCCTCAATTGCGGCTTGATAATCTTGGAGGTGAGAGAGAACCAAACCCCGATTGTAATATGCGCTGGCAAAATTAGGGTTAATTTTTAAAGCTTGGTTGTAATCTGCCATCGCACTGTCATAATCTGCGAGAGCGTAGTGGGCATTACCTCGGTTATGATAAGCTTCTGCCAAGTTGGGATCTAATTTTAATGCCTGATTGTGGTCAGCGATCGCTTCGTGATAATTTTCTAAAAGTTGGTGAATGTTGCCTCGATTGCTGTAAGCGGCGGCAAAATCAGGATACCACTGTAAAGCTTGGTGAAAATCTGCGATCGCTCCTTCACGATCGCCGCGATCGAAACGAGCCACACCGCGATTATGATAGGCATTGGCGATATCAATATTGATGTTATCAGCTAATTGGGTGCTGATTTCGATGGTTTGGATATAATCGGCGATGGCTTTGTCATAGTCTGCTAAGGCAAAGTAGGCATTTCCCCGACTGTGGTAAGATTGGGCGAGATTGGGATCAATGGCTAAGGCTTGATTATGGTCGGCGATCGCTTGTTCGTAATCTCCTAAAAAGTAGTATGTATTGGCGCGGTGATAGTAGGCTGTGGCGAAATTGGCATTGATTTCGATGGCGCGATTAAAATCGGCGATGGCGCCATGATAATCTTTGAGTTGAGAACTTGAAATAATGCCTCGATTGTGGTAGGCTTCGGCGTAATTAGGATTGAGGTGAATTGCTTGGGTGTAAGCTGCGATCGCTGCTTGATAATCCCCTTGCAAATTGTTGTTGAATCCTTGGTTGAAAAAATTTTCAGCATTCATATAAATAATTTTTTTACATATGATAATCCCTGGCTTTCAAGCATGGGGGTTTTAATTCAACTACTATTGTGCCTGGTGTTGGGATTTTAATGCTTCATTTTCTGTGAACCCAGCTCTTTGGGCTTCTATTTGTATAGCTACGAATGACCTTCGTTATTGCTGAAGTTGACACAGGTGGGTAATAACCTGGGATCGCATCCATAACCTATAAAATAAAATACATCAAAAACTATTAAATAGCGAAAACTCTGCGGAGTGAGTTTTTGAGTATACTGTAAACTAAAACTGTAATAAAACAACAGTTGAAAAATATTTATGAAAACCCTGATTCAAGCACTATCTATTACAGCCGTAGCCTTGAGCTTGAGTGCAACTCCTGGAACAGCAGCTGATTTTTTAATTTCAGATTTCAACAATACCTTATATGACTTTACTCCGGGGACTGGTGGAGCAGTTAACCCGCGATCGATAAACGTGTTGGGGGGTAGGGTTCTCGATATCGACACTTCGGCGGACGGAACATTGTTTGGTCTGACCACTATTAACGACAACTCGCTCTACAAGATCAATCCTTCTACTGGAAACGCAACGCTTGTTGGCAACACTGGGTTGACCATCATTGAAGGCGACATTGGATTCGATCTCACCACAGGGACACTATACGGACTTTATGACCTCGGTAACTTTGGAAATAGTTTATTCACACTCAACACATCAAACGGTACGCCAACAATCATTGGCTCCGTGGCAGGGGATGACCCTTCTGGATTAGCCTTTGACAATGCGGGCAATCTTTTCGTGATTAACAGTAACACTAATACCAGTGATATTGCTGATCTGTTAAAGGTTGATTCGTCAAACGGCAATGTCCTCGAAACGTTCTCAACTAATACAGCAATGGGATCTGTGCTTGGCTTAGACTTCGATCCCGATAGTGGTCAGTTGTTTGCCGTTAGTGAATTTGGCAACTTCTATTCAATAAATCCTACCAATGGTACAACAACATTTATTGATAGGTCTGGAGTACAAGCATCGGGTTTAGCTCTCGTGTCCGTCCCCGTCTCTATCCCCGAACCCACCAGCTGGCTAGGAATTGTAACAGTTGGAGCTGCTGGAATATTGTGGAAGTCTAAAAAGAAAACAAATGAGGGCTACAAAGGGCTGTGTTGCAAGAACTGAGCATTTAATTGAAAGATATTCCTCCCAGATTTGAGGGGAGATGCTCTGGCTGTTTCAATCCCGTTGCCGGGTTTCATTTAATTGAAAGCGGACTCTGATTTGAGGGATTAAAAACATTATTGAAGTTTCAATCCCGTTGCCGGGTTTCATTTAATTGAAAGACGTTTTGGGTAGAGATTCGAGTTGCGAGATTTGCAGTTTCAATCCCGTTGCCGGGTTTCATTTAATTGAAAGATCCCGGCTCATATCAAATCTAAAATTGGCATTGATCGTTTCAATCCCGTTGCCGGGTTTCATTTAATTGAAAGAGATTTACATGATAAAGGTGGGGATGATGTTTATGAGTTTCAATCCCGTTGCCGGGTTTCATTTAATTGAAAGTTAAAAATGGTCGTCCTGCTAAATGGTTTCTTCGGTTTCAATCCCGTTGCCGGGTTTCATTTAATTGAAAGTTGGGGTTGAGGTGCTACTACCACGAGCAGTAATATAAGGTTTCAATCCCGTTGCCGGGTTTCATTTAATTGAAAGATTAATCCAAATAGCTGTTTATCCAACTCAGACATGTTTCAATCCCGTTGCCGGGTTTCATTTAATTGAAAGAATACTTCTAAAATCTATGCCTAACCTCAACCCCATATGTTTCAATCCCGTTGCCGGGTTTCATTTAATTGAAAGAAGCTAGAAGGTAATGGTGTCCGGTGGATGAACGAGTTTCAATCCCGTTGCCGGGTTTCATTTAATTGAAAGCCGAGAAAGATTTTAATCGGAGTTTTTCCTTAATCGTTTCAATCCCGTTGCCGGGTTTCATTTAATTGAAAGTGGCTAGCTTCGCGGATACGATCGTAAGCTAGTTGGTTTCAATCCCGTTGCCGGGTTTCATTTAATTGAAAGTGCATCGTTTTGCGCTTTCAGCAATCAAAATGTGCTGAGTTTCAATCCCGTTGCCGGGTTTCATTTAATTGAAAGCCAAGATACGTGAGATCGGAAATGATGAAAGTCGTTACGTTTCAATCCCGTTGCCGGGTTTCATTTAATTGAAAGCCCAAGCCAGCACTAGCAATTCTAGAAAAAACTAATGGTTTCAATCCCGTTGCCGGGTTTCATTTAATTGAAAGTTTGCAGTGCGTTCGATATTGCCAGTGAAGATAGGTTTCAATCCCGTTGCCGGGTTTCATTTAATTGAAAGCTTCATAGCTTGGTAGTTCCCCTGTGAACGGAAAGGTTTCAATCCCGTTGCCGGGTTTCATTTAATTGAAAGAGTACAGACTCGCTCAAGACTGTATGGCGGATAATGTATGTTTCAATCCCGTTGCCGGGTTTCATTTAATTGAAAGTCCGCCAGCCAGAACCTAGTTATAGACCAAGTTCTAAAACCAAATTTGGCGGGAGTGTTTTAAAAGTCCATTTCAGCCGTTGCTGACAGCGAACCAAACAACACTCAAAACGCTGAAAGTATTGAATTGTCAAGGTTCTGAAGATTTGGCGGGAGGTGGGGGGTTTTCGCCCGTGCTTTCCCCTGCCAAAAATAATTTGACCAGCATTATATCAACATCATAATATTATTGTCTCTTCTTGTCGAGGTTGTTCGGAACCGTAAGTAATAGTCTTACGCACTGCGCCAGCATCCAAAACATAGATACGCACTGAATCTTCGGCTGGTTTAATCAACTTTTCAACTTGCACCTTGAGTTTAGCAAATTGTACGGCGGTCAAAAAACATTCAAATACGCTGTATTGCGTCCAAGTTCCGTAACCAGAAAGCATTTTATGTAGTTTTGTTCGCCGCTTATTGGCCGCTTTACTATCGGGCAAATCGTAAATTACCAGATAAAACAAAGTACTCATCGCAATGTCAAGGCTTTGTAGGGAACTCCTTCTTGTAAATGCCGACTTAATAAACGTGCTTGCAATTCAATGGCACGGCGATAACTGCAACGGTAGCCAAAGGTGGGATGCTTAAACTCGTCGTTCATTTTGCGTTCCCAGGCTTGCAAAAACTGTTTGCGTCCGGCTTCGGAAAGTCGATAAGCACCAAGATTATCAGTGAAATCATCAGGTTTGATTTCTTTGTGGGTAATAACCGAAAGAATTAAATTATCGGCTATCAACGGACGAAATTCTTCCATTAAATCGAGAACCATTGCAGGTTGCCCTCTGGTGGCTTCATGCAAATAACCAACGTAGGGGTCTAAACCAGCCATGTGTACCGCAGCCGTTACCTGGACTTGCAAAAGTCCATAGGCGAACCCCAATAACGCGTTTACCGCATCAGTAGGTGGACGGCGATTTCTGCCATTAAATGACCATTGTTCCTCAAGCATCACCGACCAAGCGGCAAAATATTCTCGCGCCGCTAACCCTTCAACACCGCGTATTTCATCGAGGGTTGTTTGTTCTTTGACTAGCTGCTTGCGAGATTTCAGAGGATTGTCTTTTTGGTCGTGGCGGTATAAAACATTATATTGATTGTGGATTTTCCCAATGACAATGGTTTTGACAATCTCCAAACGATGGGCTGTGTCACAGTAAGCAGCATACTGCGCCAACCGCAGCTGACCGTTACGCGAGTATCCAGGAAGTGCCGAACCCAAGTATTTACCGAAGCCGGAAAGGTAATGTACGGGCATTCCCAATTCCAAAGCATACACCAAAGCATCGCCAGTAATTTGGGGATTTCCCATCAATACGACTTGTTCGATGGTTTGGGCGGCAACGGATTTTTTCTCCCAGTTGCCATCTTGTTGTTTTAAGGCAACTTTAAAAGCTTCCGCAGCTTTACTGAGAACAGCATCGGGTTGAGTTACATAAAGAATAGACATGTTTTAGACCTCCAAACGTAATTTTTTGATTTCTTTGGGCAAGCAAATATTCTGCAAACTGCAATCTCGACATTTTTTCGGATGTTCAATTGGTGGTGGCATTGCTTTGCCAATTGCAGCCTGCGCCGCCTGAATTGCTTGTTCTGTGGCTTGTCGCAGTGCGGGTGTAAAATTTACACGTTCGCGGCGGCGGTTGGCGTAGTAAAAAATTTCTCCGTAGGGAATGGCATCTCCGGTGCGTTCTTCCAGACACAAAGCCGCAGCGCAGAGTTGAAAATGGTCGTTGAGGTGGTTGGCCATGCGTCCCTTTTTGAATTCCAAAGGGATGAGCTGGTTGTCTTGTGCTTCAACCGCGTCGATGATACCGTTAATGAGGAGGCGATCGCACCACACCCACTGATGTCGATAAATTACCTTATCACCCTCAACATATTTACCTTCATCATCAACATTGCGGTGCAGATGCCGACCGATAATGATATGTTCATTCTCAGCATTTTCTCCAAGTTCGTATTCCAGAAAAAACCGACGCGGACAATATTCCCAAGCATTTAAATAAGCCAGGGGTAAATAGTATTGTTCCTTCATTTCACATTCACCTCAAAACCTTAAAAAACCTCTCAAACTCTTCTTATTTCTCCGTGTCCTCTGCGTCCTCTGTGGTTCGATTTTTCATTATCTTTGCGTAACTCCCGACGAGGCTTTTGCAAATTCTGATTTTTGAAATTTTGAATTCCCAATTGCGTCTGTCCCATTCCCATAGCTGTTTTTCGTCCTACCCCAGCAAAGAACGCAAAATTGGCCAAAATAGTCGCCATCCTTGCCATTTCAGCATCACTAAATCGGTAACGTACCCAACCTTGCGCCCCAACTTCCGTTCCTCCTTCCATCTTCAGGGCATAAGTTTTCAGTTCGTAGGCTGTCACCACAGCATTCCATTCACAATTCGGAAGCTGATATTGTTCCGGTGCAAAAACATTCCATCGTCGATGCAGCGAATTAAACACTAATTCGGGTAGCGGAAATGTCTGCACAACTTGATTTTGTTTAAAACTTGTAGCTGATAAAAAATGCAATTCAATATCATTTAACACCTGTGGCGGATTTGATAATAAAGCATAATCAGCCGCACCTGCGAGTTGATGCGTTCCCGGTAATGCATAGATTTGACGCAAGATAAAGGGGAAATCTGCTAACACTAAAGATTGAGTTTCTGATTGTTCAAATCCGCGCATCAATGGTTCAACTAAAGCACCATCCAATAAACCAATGCGAAAATAAAAATAATCTCCTACACGTACTCCACCTTGACGGCGATTTCCCAACAAAGGTGAAATAGTCAATGGTGAATTTTGACTTGCATGAATAGTTTCCGCTAAAGATGAATTTGCTGCTGCTAACCATTTGAGTACTAAGGCGTGTAATGCACGAGATAAAGTAGGGGGAATTTCTCCCACATCCGCCGCCGCCAGTTCAACAACGATTGAATGTAATGTCGAAAATTTAGGCTGTGGCAACGACATTTCCGGCTCCATAAAATACTCCTGTTGGTAGATGAATTTCTTCTGGTAATTGTTGATTTTTTAATGATTTAAAATCTTGCCAATCATCTTTTTTGGTTGTTAAATATTCACCGCGTAATTGTGCCTGACTTACCAAACTCACAGGAGGCATGACAATGCGGTTATAAAGTAGAATTCGAGTATGGCTTGGCAAATCTAGCGGATTTAAAGGATGCAAGCAAGTGTAATTACCAGTTTTATTTTGAATCACTTGCTCAGGAATTTTGATTGCTTCAACTCTGACTTTAGAAGCCCATTTACCTAAACGTATCCAACGCGGTATTTTAATAGTGTCTGGAGCGATAATATAAGTGCGATATTGACTACCAACAGCTAATTCTTTAGCCCTACCGTAATTAATTGGGTAATTTTTTTCTGCACCTTTATCGCCAAATTGTTTTGACTTACCATAATACGCGACTTGAGCCGCTTTGAAAGTATTAATTTGATACGACCAACTAATAGGTTGAGCAGGGAATATATAAATTCCGGCTTGATTGAGATGTAGTAGATTTTGTTCGGCGGTTGCATCTAAATATGTTGGTTTTTGTGCTAATTCACCTTGTAATCGATATGGTTGGGGAATGTAATTAATAGTGAAAAGAGCAAAACTTAGTCCCCAATTATGTAAATACTTTTCAGTTTCGTAGAGAATTCCCATCTCCCGCGTGGCGAAGAAAACGTTATCATGTAACGTCAATGTGCAGTGATATAATGCCATAATAAGTAAGTCTTGATTTTGTAGGGTGCGTTAGCCTACGGCATAACGCACCTTGATTTATCGATGGTGCGTTACGCTAAAGCGATAACGCACCCTACAATTAAGAGATTATTAGGAGTTATTTTTTCCTTTCTTTTTTAAGGCTCCAAAGGATTCTGCATAGGTTTTAGTTTGTCCGTAAAGTGCGGTTATGGTTTCTAATAAACGCGCTTCATCTTGATAAAGTGCGTTTATTTCACCAACTAAATCATCTAATTGGGAACCGAAGATTAATTTATGTTTGCGTACAGGTTCATCGTTGAGTAAGTTATTTGCCACAGTTTCTACTTGTTGTAAAACATCACTAATGGGTGCATCAATATCACCTTTTAAAGCATCGTGGAGTGCTTGGGTAAAATGCAAATTACTAAAGATTTCGCCATCACAAAATGCAATTCCCGCAAGATAATTTCGCATTGTTCCCGTGCGCGATTCTTGTGCGCCGTATCTTTTAGTGCGTAGTAGGTTACCTAAAACGTAGATAAAGCCTTCATAAGTGGAGTCGCGCAGGGTTTCCACTGTGGGAAATGTGACTTCTGGAATCACATGATCTAATTCGTTGATGCTGCTTCGCATTTCTCCAGCTTCACTCATTGTTCCCCCTTCAAAAGGTGCATTGAATGTAAAACTGCGATGGGATTCTTCGTAAGCACTCAAAGAAAAAGCGGAGTCAGAATATACTTTAGAACGTTCGGAACCACTATCACCGATCGCAAATCCATAAATAATACAATCTGGACATTTTTTGCAAGATTTCTCGCCGTTATATTCACAGTATTTATCCTTATTTGTGTCGTCGGCGCTGGTAAGATTTAAACCACGCAGTAATTCGCGTCCAGACAGTCGTTCGGGGGTGGTTTGTTTGCGTTTGAACATTACTAAACGGCTGATTGATTTTTGGCTTTCATTTGTATTAGCTAAACCGGCTTGGGTACGTGCAGTGTTGAGGATTCCATCTGTTTGGAATACGGGGAATGATTGGCTATGACGTAGCATGATGAAGTGGATATATTTTCCAGAAGCTAGGCGGGGAAATGTGGTTTGAAATTGGGGTTTTAAGGATGGAAGAACAATCATGGTTTTGTTTTTTGTGGTTGATGGTTTTTATCACGCAAAGGCGCAAAGGCGCAAAGAGGATGAGAGGGGAAAGTTAGGATAATTTTGTGGATTTTTCTTGTAAGGCTAGCCAACGGTAGGCGAATTCTGCACCTGATTTGATGCGGTTGCGGTTTTCTTGTAATAAAGCGCGATCGCCTTTATAAACTTCTAGAAATAATTCGCGGACGCAGGTTATCATAAATTCATGAATTGCAGTTAATTCTCGTTCTTCTCTTGTGGTTCTATCTATTGATTTATCCATCATTAAAGGACGTTTATAGACTTCTTGACGCGCCACAGCATCTTTGATTTGTCCGGAAGCTTGCAAAATTAAATCATCCACATCAATTTGTTGGGGAACTGATAAAATTATTTCCAATGCTTTCGATAACGGTAGTAGAATTGTGTGGCTGGATTCGCTGACATTGGCTTGATAAAATACGCGATATTGTTTGACTAGTTTTTCAATTAAGGTCATGAGATAGCCTCCTTGATTGGTTTTAGAATTATCTTGTTTTAACCAAATTTTTGCATATTGCCAATAACGTTTAACTTCATCTTGGCTGGGTGTATCTCGTTTATCACTCCGCAATTTTTCAGTTGCTAAAGAAAAAATATTCAGGACATTTGTGGTCACCTCCCGCACTGTTTTAATCAAATCTCGCCATTTGGCATCTGGCGGGGAACTGCGAGTATCTAAATGCAAACTGTAGGCAATTAAAAGCCGCTGCATGGCATTTTCAAAATCTTGAATTCGCAATGCATTAGATAATCCGAGTAAGTTCCAAAATGAAGCAGGTGCATCGAGAATGACAGACTCTTTAAAGTCGTTGTCGCTGTTATAAAGTGGAACCGAACTACTAGTAGCTATGACCTTGACTCCTAGCAATATGGGAAGCGATAAAGCCAAGAAAGCTGGTTGTACCCACGCATCGGTGAGGGTTTTGCCTCTGGTTGTTGTGTAGTTCATTGCCATAAACGGCAAGTTTTCTTTATTGTATTTATCACTATGAAAACGTCCTAATTCAACTTCATCATTTAACCAAGTAACTGATTGCAAAGCACCGATCTTCATTTCTTTATCCAGCCATTGCTTCCGGACATCCCAAAGATTGATCGACTTCATATTATTGACTAACAATTTGATAGCAGCAGCAGTTTGTGGAGAATAGACATAAGCCGGGAAAATATATAAAAATACTGGCTGTTGTTCTTCTAATTTTCCGGCTGGAACTGACCAAAAAGCTTGTCTGAGTAACATTTCCAAAGCATATATTTTGGAAATACCGCGTTTAATTTGTCTACCTCCCAGAGCATTTTTATTACTATATTGCTGTGGCTTAAATAAAACCACAGAATCCATTTGGTCTTCTGATGCGAATTCACCCGAACTTAAAGAACAAATCGGTTGTTTACTCGCCTTGGTTTTAGCATTGGCATAAGCTGTAAATTCTGCATCAAATGACAGATAACTGCTTTCCCAGTCTTTGACTTCTAAATATTGGGTTAAGTACTCAGAAAAAATCTCACGTATTGGGCTAGAATGTGATGGAAGTAAGTTATTTTCACTTGCCCAATTTGCTAAATCTTCAGCCCAAATTTGAATGCGTTTTGAAATATCTTCTGGTTTTAAAATTCCATGATTAGCAACATAATATGCTGCTGCATGATACCAGCCATAATTCACACCTCCAGCTTGAATTTGTGTTTCTTCGGCAGAAATTTTATCTTGCACTCCTAATTTATTCAGCATCCAATTGATATATTCTGTTGAATCTTCAAAAAACTCCTTCTGAGTGAGAAAAATAAATTCGGCAATTCTATCAGCACGAATATCCGCACCTTGATTGAGAAATTCTCGTTCAGTTTCAGATAAAGCTAATTTATCTAAGCGTTTCGGAGTCGCAGGGTCTTTTTGATTTGCTACTTTGACTTCAATTACCCGTGGAAGTTTGGGAATTAGTTCGGCTGGCGAAAATAATTCTAAAGTTTGGGGTGCAACTTTTAAACCCTTACCATCTCGCTTAAAACCAATATCTCCACCCAACATTTTACTTCCTAAAACTCCGCTGATTTGTTGCCAAATAAATCCTTGGAGTTCGTGAATATTTGGTGTTTGGCTGTCTGCTGGCGCTAGATAAATTACACCTTGAGCAAAAAATAAAATTGGTTCCCAATTCAATTGCTTGGCAAACAAAATTGTAGCGTTATGAATGCCATTACTCAAAATACCTACGGTATCTCGCAAACGATGATAAACCAAACTTTTATTAATATTTAAATACCGCAATTTGTCCCGCAGTCTGTCACCTCCAGTTTGAGTATCTATATCTCCAGGGTCGCTAAAATGTACTGCAATATCGCCAAAAGCAAGCAGATGACGCAAGGGAGTTTCTAAGCGGCGACGGTCTTTAATTTTAGTCACAGGCCAGTTAGCTGGATAAATATTTGTGCCGACTTTATTTTGGGTATTTTGTGCTAAATAAGCAATTTCAGATAAATATTCCTGCCATTCTGACCAAAATAATTCAAACTTGAGTTTTTCTCCTAAATCACGACAAAGATTCATAATGTCATCGACTTCATAATTTTTCGGTGTCTCTTCTCCTTGGCCATTGCAATACTTGTTGTAATCGTGCAGAGTTAATCCCAAACAAAGTAGATATTTTTCAATTTCCGATAAAGGTTGGGGTAAATATTTACTAATGTTCCAAGCTGTTAATAAGCCATTAAGAACGTGAACAAATAAATTTTGGTCGGCGCGACTTGACCATTTTTGTGCTTTTTCTTGAGCATAGGAGTCGCCAAGCTGAGATAATATCTGATAATGTGCTTCATAAGAACCACCCAAAGCCGAAATTAAAGAAAATTCTTGTTCGAGATATGGTAGTAACTTTTCAATGTACAAACGCAAAATCGGGTCTGTATCTTCTGAGAGGGTTTCAAGTATTAGTGTTTGGAGGAGAGTAGACATAATTGTGTGGAATTTTTTTTAACGCAGAGACACGCAAAGGTAAGTGCAGAGTTTCGCAGAGGAGGTTTTTAATTCTGAATTCTGTATTCTTCTTCAAAATATCGAAGATTCAAATCGTGTAGTGGTAAATTTCTTTAAACGCCACTTTAAAGCTTCTAAAAGTAAAGCATCCTGATTAAACGCACAAGCATAAGCTTCTTCACTAGCATCAACTAAGCGATATAAACCAAATAAGGGACTGAGATTCAAAGTATGGCTAACTTCCCAATGACTACTCAATTTATTTTTGTTAACTGGGACTAAAAAAGTCAGCAATTTCTTTTGGCGCAAACAAGTAACCACATCAGATTGAGGATGTCCAATTAAGCTTAATTTATCTATCAAACACAATTCGCCGAACTTAATTTCACTACTTTGACGGTTTGATTGCAAACTAATATTATCAATCCGCTGCTCAACCCATTGCTGAATGCGAAGATAAACATTGATAAAATCTTCGGGAAATTCTTCTTCACCTCGTCCTAATTGATTTGCGGCATTTAAGAATGTATCGCGGTCAATAATTTCCACCAGCGCATAAGGTAATAATCGCAGTAGATCGTAAGTATAAAAATTCTTGTCATCCCAAACCGCAGCTTGCAGCGTCGAACCTCCGCGAAAACTTAAAAGTTGTTTTTGGGTGGCTTTACCAATAGGATTATTTTGCATTGCAAACCATTGTTTGCGTGCTGATTCAAAATTTTGAGAATATACGCGCTGCAAATCTTCACTCATGCGATCGCGTACCATTTTACTAACTTTGGCATTCTCTTGGGTGATCCGCCAAAACATTCCTTGCGCTTGCAATGCACCCCAACATTTGCGATAATTTTCAAACTCCTTAGGTGGGTCAAACGCAAAAGCGATCGCATCTGCTAAACTATCTCGCGTCACCTTTGCATCGGGACTGAGTTTTTCTTGCAGTCTCGCCATCACCCAAGGAGTATGACTCGGAATCAAAATATATGCTGTGTAAGCACTAAAACCAGGATGTCTACCCAAACGTCCCAAACGCTGCATCACCGTCGCCGAATCACTGCTTTCAAAAATCAACAAGTGAATTTTAAAATCCACACCCACATCAACCGCAGACGTACCCACAACTAAAACAGGCGTTTCTGCATTCTGCAAATCATTTTGCACCAGTAATCTTTGCTGGCGATCGATACGTCCGCTAACTTCTCTAACTACGACCCCTGGTAACAAATCATCTAACAAACGAGTCACCTGACCAGCTTTCGCCACAGAATTGACGATAATCAATCCCCTAGCTTTTGACTGTGCATTCAAAATTTCCTGAATTTTCGGAATCATCTCCTGCAACCATGTCTGCGTGTCTGCATCTTTCCCTAATTCCACAAACTCTAATTCCACAGCTTGCAGAATTTGGCGAAACCCCGTGGTTTCCTCACTTGCATAAACTCCCTCCACCGCAGCCACCTTAAAACCTGCTTTGCGTAATTGTTCGATAAAATCAGCTTTTGGTGTTGCAGAAGTAAACAAAAACCGCCGGGGACGACATTGATTTTCTTGACTGCGGCGAATAAAAGCCAAACTATTTAAAGCAGCAGTTTCTTGATGGCTACCAAAAATATGAAACTCATCAAACACCCACAAATCAGGCCATTCCGCCAATACCAACGGTAGCCTATCTCTACCTTCAGCCGGGTCAAAATATTGAAAGTGAGTAATGTAATGAAAAATATCAGGATTAGTCAACAAAATTGGTTTTTGTTGAATCGCCAACAGTAATTCTTGAAACTTGTTACTTTTAGTTGCTTGCTTCACCCGCCTACTTAATTGGGCACCAAATAAACGGTCTACTCGTTGAGAAGCATCCAAACCAAACAGATTATTGTAGTGATTTTGTTGTTCGGCTTGGTCTTCCACTAATTCAATTGTGGGATACAACCCCATAATCCGAAAATCCGGATTCATTAATCCTGGTAAATTTGCACCCAGCGTTTTGCCATCACCAGTTGCAGCTTGATTGCAAATAATATCTGCATCTCCATGTATAATTTCTTTATATGTCTTAGCTTGATGCGATGACAGAGGACAAACACACCCTGACGGTGGCTGAAGCTTGGGAGCCTTTTGAGCAACAAGACATTCAGAGGCACACCCAAGGGGACAATCCTCAACTCCTGGGTTGAGTTGAGAGTAGAGAGGTTGTAAAAAAAGCTTCACCTGACTTACCCTGTGTTATTTGCATCCAGTTTAGTACTGGTTTCGGGAATGTTGGCATCAAAATTTGATATCAATGCTTTTTCTTGACTTGAATGTAGATAACTTTTGTAAAGTTAGATTTTGTGGAATTGGGAAAATAAGCTTATAATCTGAACCAAGTTAATTTTTGGCAGGGGAAAGCACGGGCGAAAACCCCCCACCTCCCGCCAAATCGCCAGAACCTTGACAATTCAATAGTTTCAGCGTTTGGAGTGTTGTTGAGTTCCCTGTTAGCAACGGCTGAAATGGACTTTTAAAACAGTCCCGCCAAATTTGCTTCTAGAACTTGGTCTATAACTAGGTTGTGGCTGGCGGTCTTTCTATTAAATGAAACCCGGCAACGGGATTGAAACGTTACTGTTTGCTTGTCGTGATCGTAAAAATTACGCTTTCTATTAAATGAAACCCGGCAACGGGATTGAAACTTATCCTTTGACACGCCAAATCGGGAAAGTTGAACTTTCTATTAAATGAAACCCGGCAACGGGATTGAAACAGTGAAGTTTATTTGATACTGCAAGCTTTTAGGCCTTTCTATTAAATGAAACCCGGCAACGGGATTGAAACCTACTAAAAGTGTTAGTAAAACATAGCATTCCTACTTTCTATTAAATGAAACCCGGCAACGGGATTGAAACAGCAACGCAGCGATCGCGCATTCGTTCTCATTCTTTCTATTAAATGAAACCCGGCAACGGGATTGAAACGCGACATTCTTCATCTTGTTGATAAAATTTTTATCCTTTCTATTAAATGAAACCCGGCAACGGGATTGAAACAAAATAAAGAGCGCTAGATTTTCACCCAGCACTCTCAACATTTTTAATTTACCTACTATTTTTGACCTTGATTAACTCTCTTTTCCAATTCAGCTTCAGCCTCTTCAATCGACATTAATCTTGGATTGGGATTAGCCGCGTGCAAGCGATCGACATAAGCATGAAAAGCTTCGGTATTTTCCGGATTTTGCAATACCAGGACTTACGCCAAAAAACGTAACTCCGTCATTACGAGCGATAGCGAAGTAATCTCCCCTAACGCTGGGATTGCTTCCCTACACTTCGTTCCGGTCGCAATGACACTATCGCCGTTGCGTAAGTCCTAAATACGTAAGATCGTAACTCAGCATCCGTCAGATTTGCAAAATTGGGCTGTATCATTTGTTAACACCTCACCGTAGGAAAAATCTCTATTTTTTAGGATTGCTATATAATCATTATTTTGATTACAAAATTTCTTGGTAACACGTCCTCAAAGCATGTCTTCCAAAAGTGACGGCAATTACAACCAAATGGCCTTTGCTCTGGAAATCTTGAGACTTCTAGCCGAAAAACCGCGATCGCGTGAAGAGTTAACACAATTACTCTCAATATTTCTGGAAGAACACGGGAAATCTCCTGATAGTGCTGATGTGAAACAAAAAATCACCCGCACAATTCGCAAACTCAGAGATTGCGGTATTGAAATTGCCAGTGGAACTCACAGCCCCTACAAACTACTTGATTCAAATTTCCCTGTCCTTCTCTCAACCCAACAGCGAGAAGCCCTGGCAACAGCCGCATATTTCCTTGCTGGCATGGGTTTTTCGGCCCAAGCAAGCCAAATTCAACGTATTGGTAACTTAACAGAATCGGATATTCCAGCGTTTATTAAAGTTGATTTTAGTCCGCCGGTTGATTATAGCGAGAACAAATTAGATATCATCGTTCGCCAACTCCAAGAACGCTTTCAACAACAATGTCGCTATACTATTCGCTATCAAAGTAAACCAGGAACAGAAGGACGAATTTGGGATATTGACCGTTCAGAATTGCGATTACATGACGGTCTTTTTTATTTATTTGCATTTATCCCCGACTGGCGTTCTTGGCGATTTGACCATTGGCACAACATTGACCAAAATCATATTTTTCGCTTAGATAAAATCGCTAGTGTTGGCGCTGCATCGAATACTCGTTGGGTATCCTGTGATTTTCCCACATTGAAAATTCGCTATCGCACCAGTGGTCAATTATCTAATTATCAACCCCGCCGCAAAGATGAAGTGATTATTTATAGCGACCCAGAAGGAAAATTCTGCGACATCGAAGCAACAGTAGATTATTGGTTTTGGTTCCGCCAGCGCATCTTAAAATATGGGGCCAATGCTCAAATTTTAAGTCCCCAACAGTTAGCTGATGAAATTAAAAAAGAGTATGAGAAAGTATGGGAAAAGTTTTGAAAAGGGGCATGGGGGATGAGGGGGATGAGGGGGATGAGGGGGATGAGGGGGATGAGGGGGATGAGGGAGATGAGGGGGATGAGGGAGATGAGGGAGATGAGGGAGATGAAACAAAATCAAAAATTACATTC
This sequence comes from Nostoc sp. CreGUA01, assembly GCA_034531095.2. GTDB lineage: Bacteria > Cyanobacteriota > Cyanobacteriia > Cyanobacteriales > Nostocaceae > Nostoc. The sequence continues at coordinate 64,336 of JAVRBV020000044.1, forward strand.
TCAGCAACCCTAACTATGAGATGAGGGGGATGAGGGAGATGAGGGAGATGAAACTCCTAACTCCTAACTCCTAACTCCTAACTCCTAACTCCTAACTCCTAACTCCTAACTCCTAACTCCTAACTCCTAACTCCTAACTCCTAACTCTTAACTCCTAACTCCCCATACCCAATTGCTAATTTACCACTTGGCTGCCATGACTGCGGGGGTCATCTTGAC